>WRAH01000008.1 GCA_009780315.1 Defluviitaleaceae bacterium | reverse complement strand
TATTTTTATCCTCGTCTATGGTTTTGCGTTCATCGGTATAAAAATCACGAATGGCACGGCTTAGTTTTTGGATTGTGGTAACGATTATCGTGTTATTGTTTTTCTTGCTGAGCAGGTTGTCAACAAGCTCTCGCTTGTTATCTATTCCAACGATGAGGGTATTGTCGGTTACATCACCCGATGTCAACCCTGTATTATATTCAGAAGCGAACTTGCTAAATTCATTTTTGGTTTGGCTGTCTAAGTCTTTGCGGTCAACAATCATAACCGTGCGAGCAACCCCCACGGCTGATTGTGCAAGCAACTTCGTTGCAACAAAACTGGTTATGGTTTTGCCCGAGCCTGTTGCGTGCCAAATAAACCCGCCTTCGCGCGCTGATGCTTGCTTTCCGATTTTCTTTATGGCGTGTATTTGATAAGGACGAAGCACCATCATAAATTTCAAGGCTTTCTTGTCGTCTACCAAAATGGTATAGCGGCTTATCAATTCATGTGCCATTGGTATGCTCAACACGACACGAGTGAAGTCAAACAAATCTTCAACAGGCGTGTTATTTTCCTCACGCCAGTTAAACAAGAATTTTTTTGCGAGCTTAAAATCATGGTTAGAACTTGGGCGGGCAAAATATTTTGTGGCGACTTTATTGCTTATAACCATGATTTGTACGGTGGCAAAAATGCCGTCAAAAAATCCTGTCTGTGCATATCGCTTCATTTGGTCAAATGCTTGGTAGTAGCCGTCTTTCGCATACTCGCTTTTCAGCTCGATATGTATGACAGGCAAGCCGTTTATCAGCAGGGTAACGTCGCCACGCTTGGCACGTCCAAAAGTCTCGGGGACAATTTGGTTGACAACTTCATAGCTGGAAATACCACCCGCTATATCTCTGTTGCTGAATAAGGTAAGCGTAACATTGCCTTTGGAATTATCCCCGCGCTCTATGGTGATTTGTGCAATTCCATTTTCACCACGCAACCATTGTGAAGCCAAAAACGGAGTTTGGGTCAAAAGCCTAAATTCATTTTTCAATTGGGCAAATTCGCTGTCAGTTAGTGATATGCCGTCAAGCTGCGCTATATTGATACGGTTAATATGCCCTCTTAGATTTTCCCAAAGAGCGGCTTCTGTTTTTATATCGCTACGATAAGACCACTGGTTCTCTCGCTCGGTCAAGATGCCAATAAACGTATTTTCAATTTGTATTTCGTGGGTCATAGTTATACCTCCGTGTTATTAACTTCTTCGGCATCATCTGCCACCAGTTCAATAATATCGTGAAATTCGCAATCTAACGCATTGCATATTTTTACAAGCATCTCAATATTCACGCTTTCGTTTTTCGACATCTTTGTTAGCGTTGATGCGCTTATATTGGCTACTTGCGACAAGGTTTGCTTGTTCAAATCCTTATCTATAAGAATTTTCCAAAGTTTTTTATAGCTAATTTTTTTCAATCAATCTTCCTCATTTCGTTTATAACTCATTCATGGGCAAGACTTCTTCTATGATTCATTATAATATACCACAAGTGAATTTACAATAATAATTCTTGCGTTCTCAAAATTTGAAAGCTGTGTAACATGGCTCTTGTTGATTCATAACACAAGCCATGCAATATGCTGTAACGGGTCATCAGACCTATAGGGCATCGCGCAACACCCATAATCCATCAGGTTCAATAGTACCCCTTTAAATAAGATTTAGCATACAAAAAAGCCCCTGTAATCGCAATGATTACAGGGGCTTTTTGTATTACGTGCGGTATGGGCCTTCAGGGACTTGAACCCGGGACCCACCGGTTATGAGCCGGTTGCTCTGACCGACTGAGCTAAAGGCCCGCAGCAAGTATAATATCAAATCACGGGCTATCAGTCAATACTTATCTTCTCATTGGAGAAATATGAATTTGGGTTTCATTTACGCCTGTTTTGCGTTTTATAATATCCATAATTTGAGCAAGTTCTGCATCAGTGAGGGTGTCTTGGCTTACAATAACATCTACTGCATTATCAGAAATTCTTACATAAACCTCGGCAAAGCCTTTGGATTCGATAAGAGCTTCGGCAGCCGTTTCGCGCTCTATGCGGCGTTGGATTTCAAGCATTGCGTCAGCCGCTTGGGCACGTTGCTCTTGCTCTACATTATTATTGTTGATTAACTCAGTTAAAATTGAACGCTCACTGCTGCGTGATTGCTCACGGTTTAGACGGGCTTGAACGAAGAATGATGATTCATTGCTTTGGTTTACAAAGATTGCTTCGCCCGCTTCGGTTAATTGGTTTGCAGGCAAGGGAATAATATCTTCTAATTCAAGTGCGGTAAGGCTAGACCAGTTATAATCGTCTCCTGAAACAGCAATGGCTGTGTCATGGGTCGTCGCCCATGGTGCATAAGCCAGACCTGCATAGTCTTCCGGAAACAGACCAACTAATGTTCCGCTGTCAGGAATTAAGGCGGCTATTTCCCCTTGGTCGGTTAGAAGATAACCAATCGTGGCTTCTGTACGGCTGTCTGACCAGCTTAGGTAGCCCGCTACTGCAATCATAATAACTAGCGCGGTGATAATGATTTGGTTTCTCTTTAATACAAACATTTTTACCCCTCCATTGTCATGGTTAATACTTGAATCATGTGCGCATCTAAGCCTAGTACGGCTCGTGCGGCTCTTGTCAGTGCATCCCTAACGAATGGGCTATCCCCTCCTTCGGCGATGATGACAATGCCCTCTATACGCGGTTCTATCTCCCGTAAAACCAGCGGCCTATCTGTGCCTTGTCGGTCGCTTATCATTACCGTATTTTCGCGGCTTTGCTGATGGCGTGTTTCACGGCTTCCCCCTTCTGAGTCCTGCTCTGTTGTGTAGGAGAGTGTTTGGTCGGTATCCGTTGCAAAAACCATCTCTCGTCCACTCATGGGGCTTACCATCACGCGGACTTGACCCGCGCCTTCCACCAGAGAAAGAAATTCCTCCAACCGCTCTTCTAAGGCTCGCTCGTATAAAAATGTTCGCGGCGTTCCTTGTGGTTCTTCGTACCCGTAAATTGGAAGGTAGAAAACACCTTCATGGAGTGGGCGTTCACTTTGCGTTGAGTCATCACTTGGGGTGTAAATAAACCGCCCAAGCATTAACGCAAACGCTCCAAGGGCAATAAATGCCACCAGGTAAAATGCCAACTTCTTGTTCTCTACTGCCAATTTTCGCAGGTAGTTCATTGTAATATTCACCTCACTTTGGTTTAAATCGTGCTATTGCATCCTGACATTAACATGTATATGTGTGGTTGGAAGATTATAGAATTGGGAAATTAAATTTTTTGCCGCTGTGGAAATTGGGCATTCTTCCAATTCAGGTTCACCAATGCGCACAGGCTCAATCCTTATAAATGGAACGCGCTGGGGTGCTTCAATACGGCTGAGTGTTGTACGCACTTGGGTTATTTGAGTGAAATCATCTGTATATTCAAATGTGGCGGAATATACTGTAAAACCTTCATTGCCCAGAAAGGTCATGAGTTGAGATTCTAGTTGGGATTCAAACACCTCTCTAAGGTGCGTATTTTCCCAGTCAGTGCTATAGGTTTCCCAAGTGGGCTGTGAGGGAATCACACCAGTAAACCATTCAGATATGTCCATTTCACCCCCAACAAATCCTGCCAGTGGACGCAACATTAACAGTAACATTACAAATCCTAATATCAGCGACACAAACTTGCGATATTTCCCTGCTGGTGCAATCATACCTGCCACTGTGGCAAACATCAGATAGTATGTTATATTCCGTAAATATTCAAAAAATGCCAGCATAAAAACATCAACCCCTAGAATGATAGCAAAATAATTACCGTATAAATGCACATAACACCCATGAGCGCGGCCGCAGAAAAGAGCATTCCCATGTGCTTACCAACACCGTCCATCAAAGAGACTAACCGTTTATCGGCAATAGGTTGCAAAAACGCGGCACTGACACGATACACCATTGACATCACAAAAATTTTTATAAGGGGCGCGGCAAGCACGCCGCACAGCACAAGCACTAAGGCAACCAACACGCCGCTTCTAGCCGCTTGGCTAAAATACACAATGGTATCTACAGCAGAAGAAAATGCATTCCCCACAACGGGTACAGCCCCTACAACATTACGTGATGTACGCAGTGCCACATTGGAGATAATGGGTGCAGTAAATCTTTGTAGTGTTAACAAGAAAGTGAAAAGTCCCACAAGCCCTTTTAAAGTCCAATCTGCAATTTTTCGTATCAAATCCGCCAGTTTTTCCAGCTTATGACCTTCAAAGGAAAGTTGCCCGACAATATCCAAAGCCGCCGCCGCCATCACTAGGGGGATAAATACAATCGTAATAAAATTAACCATGAGTTGAAGTGCAAAAAACAAAAGGGGATGAAAAGCCGCCGCGCCTACAAAATTTCCCCCCATAGACATTAAACCAATCATCATAGGAACAGATGCAATCATTATATTTTCAACTAAAGAGACAAGCCCTGTGAGTATGCCTACAGTTAAATAGAATGAAGAAATTGCAAGCAGTACTGCCATCAAATAGGTTACATAAAATCCTGTTTCACCTGCGGATTTGTGGCGAAAAGCCTCTGTTAAACAACTCAGCAATGCCCCCAAAATTGCAATGATAACAAGCTGTCTAATCAATTGCCCATTTGCGGCAAATTCCCCAAAAACAATATGACCAAAGACAGAAAGTAATCCTGTAAAGGACAAATCCAGTTGCCCTGCAAGGGCGTTACGCACCAAGTCCATAAAGCTTGGCATTCCCGGAATATCTAAGATACCCAGCTCATACTGCTCAAGCTGCATTATGCCCAGAATATCTGTTGCAGAATAATCCACGGTACCCATTACAAAAGCCCCGTGACTATCCGCACAATATCTGCAATAACAGGCATTGCCATGACCAAAATAATGACCCTGCCTGCCAAGTCTATTTTTGCGGCAATTGCCGTTTCATTTGCGTCATTGCATACACTTGCGCCAAGTTCTGCCATGTATGCCACGCCAATGACACGCAATGCCAAACCTGCATATTCCCCTATTCCATCTGCCATACCGCCAATATGGCGCAAAAACCCCATTGCCTCGGTTAACATTGGCAAAATCATTACAACAATAATCGCCCCTGACACGATAGCAATAATCATCGAAAATTCGGGACGCTCTTTTTTGACAAGCAATGCCAATACTGCACCAAGGATTCCTACGGCGATTATCTGGAATATCATAAATTAAAAATCTCACGCAACTGGGTGAACAAGTCGCCGATATAACCAACAATCCAGAAAAGCACAAGCACAATGCCTGCAATGGTAACAATTGTCGCCTGCTCATCACGCCCGCCCCGTTGCAAGACTTGGTTTAATACAGTCACAAGAATCCCCACTGCCGCAATTTGAAACAATACACTTATCTCCATGTTAAAATACCCTCCTTTGTGCTGTAACTACCATAAAACTACGGTTATTAAAAGTCCGCCAATGATACCTAAGCTGCGATACATTCGCTTATTTTTATCTGATTGCACTTGCAATGCAGCGGCTTTTTCATCAATATAAGACACTGCATAAGTGATTGCATTTTGCTGCATCTGCTTGTCCAAATAACCAAGGGTTTTTCCAAATCCCTCAACAACTGACCAATCTTCATCTACTAAAAAGCTTTTTTTCTTTGTAGCGTCCATGGCTCCCATCCACAGCTGATAAGCCGTTTCACCATCACCACCTGTCAGCGTACCTGCAAAATGCTCAAACATAAATGATGTGCCAAGGCTTGTCCGCTTTGCAATATTAGAACATGCGACTGCAAGGGGTGAGCGCATGTATTCAATTTCTGAAGAAAGAATCAGCAATGCTTTTTTAAATTCCAACAAATCTTGTACACGAAAGCCCTCTTTGGCAGCATAATAAAAGCCTAGCCCTATAGAACCTATCATCACTGCAATAACGCCAACTATCCGAAGCAACATATCCCCACTCCTTAAAGACAAGCTATGAAAATATATATGAAAGCGCAAGTTGCTTTATACCACTTGTCAACATCTTAAAATTGTGGTATCTTAGACGTTGTCATTTTATGAGTAACCGCACGGATATAAGGCTTGTTTAAAAGACATTAGATGGTCTGCCTTATCTGGCGTGTACTTCCAATTATATTTTAGGAGGTGTAATTCGTATGTACGCAATCATTGAAACTGGTGGAAAACAATACAAAGTGCAAGCTGGTGATGTTATTACTGTTGAAAAACTGAATGCAGAAGCTGGCACATCTTTCACATTTGACCGCGTTCTTGGGGTTTTTGATGGTGAAAGCAGTAAATTTGGCGCGCCCCTTGTATCAGGCGCATCTGTATCTGCACAAATTATAGGTGACGGAAAAGCCAAAAAAGTCATCATCTACAAGTACAAAGCCAAAAAGGGCTTCCACAAGAAAAAAGGTCATCGCCAACCATTTACGCGTGTAAAAATTGAAGCGGTTAACGGCTAATTTTTAGCATGATTAGTGCGGCAATCACTCGCAATGAAAATGGAAACGTTGTGGGTTTTACAGTTGAAAATCACGGTGACAGTATTGTGTGTGCGGCGGTGTCTATGTTAGTACTGAACACAGTCAATAGTATTGAAGCACTCACCGAAGAGGATTTTCATTGTGACTATAAGGGCGATGGTGGATTTTTAAAATTCACACTATCTAATCCAAATGTTCAAACCGAAGGTGTAAAAATATTGTTGGATGCTTTAGTTTTGGGGCTTTATAGTACACAAGACGCGTATCCAGATGAATTGAAAGTGATGTGAAAAACTATGATAAAACTAAACTTGGCGTTTTTCGCCCATAAAAAAGGTGTAGGTTCAACCAAAAACGGTCGTGACTCTAACGCCAAAAGCCTAGGCGCAAAACGTGCTGATGGTCAATTTGTTCTCGCTGGCAATATCCTATATACCCAACGGGGAACAAAAATTCACCCAGGCAACAATGTTGGGCGCGGGTCTAACGACTGCCTATTCGCATTGGTAGATGGCACTGTTCGCTTTGAGCGCAAAGGCCGCGACAAAAAACAATGCAGTGTTTATCCTGTTGCAGCACAAGCATAATCCATATAAATATGTATTTTAAAAGCCGCGAAAGCGGCTTTTTTTTAATAGTATAGAATAATATATTACAAGTGATTGTAGTTATGATTAAAAAAGTAGTATTAGAATTAACTTTTTATGTGCAATCTTGCAACGGGCTAAACAAAGATTTTGATAATGTATTTTAGATGTATCATTTCAGAGGGTTTTTTAGACTTGAAAAATACTAAACTTTCCAGTGAATATATCAATAAAAAAGATAGGGGCAGTGTTATTGCTCCTATCTTTAAATCTGAGTTTTTATATTCATCTATGACACAAACAATTCATCATTCGTGACTTATATCTTCTACTACAACTGGTTCACTATGTTCGCTATCTATCTCCCCATGCTTCACAAGGCGCATGAAAACAATGGCTATAACAAAACCTATAATGGCATATATAAACAACACTTCATAGTATCCCACAACATCCCTGATAAAACCAAGCAATGGAGGGGTTATAATCTGCGCGCCAAAGGAAAATAAATAATAGTACCCAATAAACGCGCCTATGCGCATTGGGCCAGAAATGCGCGTAATCATTGGCAGTGAATTGATATTAACACAAGCCCAAAACATGCCCGCCGCCATCAATAATCCAATAATAAGTCCTATATTTTGAAAAAATAGCATTGGGACAAACAAAGCAGTAATCCCACATAACCCAACGATAATTGTTTTCCGCCGCCCGAATTTCGCCCCGATTATACCTGCTGGAATGGAAAATCCTACAAGAGTAACAGCAAATAATGAAAGCATCATGCCCGCAAGACCAGCATCCCGCCCCAAAGTATGGATAACATAAAGGGAAAAGAATGTATCAATGGCGTTATATCCTGCAAACCAGAAAAAGATGGCACAAAGCAAAAAGATAAAACTTTTTCTTTCCTTAGATTCCATATTTTTTAGAGACACACTTTTATCCTTGGCTTTCACATTGGCGTAAGGGCTTTCAGGTTCACGTACAAAAAGCATAAGCACACCCATGGAAGCAAGCAACAGCAAACCACCAACCAAAAACGGCAACGGTTCGCCGCCAATTCCGTACATCAAGCCGCCACCGCCAAGGGCAATAATTGCACCAACAGCACCCATCAAATTAACAATACCATTGGCTTGACTTTGCAACGCGCCTGGTGTCATATCAGGCATAAGAGAAACAGCCGGCGTTCGCCAAACGCCCATCAAGAAAGTAAAAAGAATAATGACACCCATCATAATAGGCACAGTTGGCATATGTGGAATAAGTATAAACAATATGGCACATAAGGGCATACATATAAATAAATAGGGCAACCGTCGTCCAAAACGGGTGCGGGTTTTATCACTTAACCGCCCGAATATTGGCTGAACAATAACACCTAAAAAACTATCCACTGCCATGATTAAACCGATGACAAATGTAGAGAAACCAAATCTTGATTCTAACAATGGCGGGACAAAATTTGAGTATATCTGCCATATGAGACTAGAGCCAAAGAATCCAAATGACAACAAAATGGTTGCTTTTATATTGAGCTTGTCCTTCATGGTTATACCTCTTCTTTAACCTATGGATGTCTGCAAAGCTACTGCAACATCTGGTTTATTGGTGATTAACATATCTACCCCTTGAGACAGCATAAAAGCCATGACTTTTGGGTCATCCACTGTCCATACGTTGACTTTGATACCGTTTTCATGACAATGTGCCACCGTCTCTGGCAAAGCCAAAATCACATAATGATGAGGGTGTATTGCATCGGCAGATAAATAGCGGGCATAAACCCAAGGGTCTACCATACCTAAATCATATAAAAGACCAATATCAGCATCACTATCAAACTGTTGTAATGCTTTTAAAGAATAGTGATTAAATGACGAGTATAGTACACGACCTTTCATGGCATATTCCTGCTCAAGGCGTATCAACTTTTCTGGTAGGCTTGGATAGAGTTCTTCAGTGGTTTTAAGTTCTACATTCACTATAAGATTCGTATTGGCTACAAGTTCATATACCTCAGCTAAAGTAGGCACAGTGCATCGTTCATAATCTGGAAAACACTTGTTAAAGTTCAAGGTTTTCAAAGCCGCTAGGTTATAATCACAAATGCGCCCTACCCCATCTGAAACCCTTTCCAGCCTTAAATCATGGGCAACCACCACTTCGCCATCCTTCGTCATGTGTACATCCAACTCCAGACCGTCTGCTTTTTGCTCTATGGCTAGACTAAAGGCCTCCAGTGTATTTTCTGGTCTATAGGCGGATGCGCCCCTATGGGCTAAAATTTTTGTTTTCATCATCTTTTCTCCTTTTATCATGAAAATATTTTCTCTACCCGATTGCGTCCATTGTTTTTTGCCTGAAACAAGGCTTGATTCACTTTTGTTAAAAAGCCTAGGAAAGCTTCATCAAAATCCATATTATTTGGAACAATAGAACCCACGCCTGTGCTAACCGTTACAAAAACATTTTTGTCGCCTAAGTCTATTGGCGTTTGTGCTATGGTGTCTCTTATATTTTCAGCAACAATCATTGCACCGTCAATATCTGTACTTGGCAAAAGAATCACAAATTCTTCACCGCCCCAACGATAAACATTATCGCACTCTCTTACAAGCGCATCGCTCATGATGGATGCAACCGTCTTTAGACAAATATCACCATTTAAGTGTCCATACGTTTCATTAAAATTTTTAAATTTGTCGATATCAAGCATGAGCATACCAAAGCAATTTTGCAAACGTCTTGCAGTATTCCATGTGTGTCTAATCATTTGGTCGAAACTGCGGCGATTGCCAATGCCAGTTAAACCGTCCGTTAAACTAATATTTTCAATCACTTTCATTTGCGCCACAATTCTCAAATGTATTTCAACGCGCAATTTCACAATAACCTCGCTAAATGGCTTGCGTATATAGTCCACTGCACCAATTGCAAGTCCTTGTTCTTCAGCTTCAATTGAAGCATCCCCTGTAATAAAAATGACAGGTATATTTTTTGTATCTTCCGTTTGTTTCAACTGTTTAAGTACATTAAAGCCTGAAACATCAGGTATCATTAAATCTAACAGAATTAAATCTATGTTATGCTTTTTGGCTAACGCAATACCTTCTGCCCCTGTTTTCGCCATTTTCACATCATACTGGGGAGAAAGCATGTGTCCAGTGGTTACAAGCTGCATAGGGGTATCATCAATAATCAAAATGCATTGTTTTTGCGGACATCTGTTCATTCTTAATTTAAACCTCCAATATTTTCATTCGCTTTCGCCACAACATGGAATTCATTGACTTATTCTAATTATACTATCATCACACAGTACATTCAACGAAAATATGTAAAAACCCCCTTGTTTTAGTCATTAAAACAAGGGAGGTTTTTGTTATACTTTTTTGTTGTTTTTTATTGTGTAAGCAGTTTCAACATATTTTTTAATGCAATACCACGGTGGCTGATTTTATTTTTTTCTTCCTTCGTCATTTCGGCTAGGTGCTTTCCACGTTTTGGGGAATAAAAAATTGGGTCGTAGCCAAATCCACTTTCGCCCTTGGCTTCACGGGCAATCAGCCCTTTTAGTTCACCGCGGGTGGTTAAAATTTCGCCGCTAGGCAGAACGCAAGTGATGACACATATAAATTGTGCGCCGCGTTCGTAATAAGGGCGATTGCCCAAGGTGGATAAAATGTGTGCATTCCGCTGGTCATAGGGTGTATCTTCACCTAAAAAGAGTGCGGAATCTACCCCTGGCGCGCCGTCCATTGCATCAATGGCAAGCCCTGAATCATCTGCAAGTACAATTGCATTGGTATGCCCGTGGTGTTGCAAAAAGGCGGCAGTTTCTGTTGCCTTGATTTTTGAATTTTCTTCAAATGTAGTGCCTGTTTCATCAGGCGGGGGAAGGGTTAAACCTAGGTCTTGCAAGGTGGTTAGTTCAAGCCCTGCGTTTGCAAATATGGCTTTTATTTCTGCCGATTTTCCCTTATTGTTGGTCGCAAAAACATACATACTTATTGAGGCTCAATTAAGCCGTATTCACCGTCTTTGCGCTTATATACTACGTTAATTTCATCTGTCCAAGCATTGCGGAAAACATAGAAATCATGGTCGAGCAGTTCCATGCCCATAACTGCTTCTTGTGCGTCCATTGGCTTTAAGGCAAAACGCTTTGTGCGGGTGAGTTTGATTTCCGGCGTGTTTTCAGGTGTTTCAGGTTCTATTGATGTGCCTAAGAATGTAAGCTCGTCATTGGTTGCCACACTGCGGCGACGGCGGTCACGCAGGCGCGTTTTATATTTCACAACTTGCCTTTCTAAAATATCCACAGCTTGGTCCATACATGCAGAAACATCTCCGTTTGTCACTTCTGCGCGAAGCATCCGTTTATGCAGCGGTACGGAAACTTCCATCTTTGTAAGATGTTTGTTTTCACTTAAAGTAACAAACACTTCAACGTCATCAGGTAAAAACTTTTCCAAACGCCCAAGTTTTTTTGTGGTGCGCTCTTTGATACCTTCTGTTACTGTCATTCCTTTGCCTGTAAATACAAAACGCATAATTCATTCCTCCTTCGTTTGGTACAGGTATTATATCATAGGAAAATATCATTGTGCAAATTTCACATGAATTTTTGTATTTTTACCCGAAGACTTGTATATATATTGTATGTAGGAGCGTGATAACATTGATAAAGCACCCGACTGTTTTTGTATTTTTAGGTAATGTAGGTGAGGAAGAAATTTTGAGTGGGGCAGAACAAACCCACCCTAAGCATGGCTTTTTTAGCATAAGGGACATTGAAGAGGTAGATATTATAAAAACACGGATTCAATCAGGGGAAAGCGGGTTGAATATCAAGCGTGTCCATGTATATGTCATTGTTGAAGCTGGTGCGGTGGATATATCGGCGATTGATACGGCTTTGATATTCCGCAGAAATTTTGCCACAGTGGTGTTAACCCTTGTGGTGATACTCAATGAAGCCAGCGGCACAGATAATCGTACTACCCATGAATTTTTGCAACAGTTATCCGAAAGTGAAACCCCTTTCGACCGTATATTTTTATTAAGCGACAAGAATGAAAATGATATTGTCAACCTGGAAAATCGTCAAAATATTTATAAACTCATTGCCAACTTACCACTATTACATAATGTCCAATCCAGCTTTGATGAAATAATGACCGCCAAAGCCCGTGAACAAGGGCGGACATTATTTGTATCAGCAGGATTTTGGAAACGTAAAAAGCCAGAGCCGCCAAAAGAAACTCACAATGATATATTCAGCCCTTCGGCAATAAAAACCCTTCATCACTTTGCTAAAGTGTTAGATAAGCACATAGCTGACGGCACACGAATACATCCATCCTCCACGCCAACCATTCCAGAAAAATTTGCAGACGTTGCATCCAGTGTCATTAGTGTCCCTGCGCGCCCCCTTAAACTGTGGGATTTACTTGGACGCACGATAAAAGAAGCTGAGATAATGCTATACGGCAAAGAAGCCATAAGATTTTTTGAAGACAACTACACAATAGAAATCCTTGAGACAGATGAAGAATCTATATCCATGACCTTATGCGAAGCCGTTGCCCAAGAAAAACACATGGGTCAAATGATATCTGATATAACATTAGAAATTACCCAGCTTTCTGATACCATAGAAGCAACGGAAGCACAACAAAAAACCCCATTGACCATGGGGTTAAAAATGCTGGATGGAGTAGACCATATAAAGGATGTCATAGGGGAATGTTATGCCATGCGATACCAATTAAATTATCTGCAAGGGATACAAACAAAACTATTTGCACAACAACAAAAACTGACTGCATACATATCCCATATACGTGACGTTATTCAACATCTTAAAGGGCTGGCTTTGCCTGAAATACCTGTGCTGGAAGAAACTCCACAAGAAACACCTGACGATATACTTGCCAATGCAGAAGTGCTTGCGCCTTTTGCCATCTCTCTACTGCGCAATGACGGACTGCTTCATGAACAGCATATTCTGTACGATGAGTGTAATGAGCCGTGCCTAATTCGTTTAATAGGTGGATTCACGTGCGATTTGTATTTTTTTCGATAAAATGCTACACTAAAACAAAAAGGACGTGAAGCAAAGTGAAAAAAATTCTTCTGGTATCTGCTTTATTGGCAATCGCCCTATTTATCATGTCAGGGTGCGGAAGTTCCGCTGATGAACCACCTGTTGTTACTGCTGGTGGGCATTTAGAAATCCCTACAAGTGAAATATCTGAAACCGCGGCATTTTTTCCTGTTATCGTTGATGATATTCTTATGGAAGTCATTGCGGTACAAGGCTCTGGTGACGCTATTCACGTTGCGTTTAACACTTGCGAAAACTGCCACGCGTCAGGACGCGGCTATTATGTACAGCAGGGCAATGTACTTATTTGCCAGCAATGCAACATGCAATTTTATATTGATGAAATAGGACTAACATCAGGCGGGTGTCAACCCATTTCTATCATCACAGCCAATAGAGCCAGCTTTGGAGATTTTGTGCGAGTATCCTACCAGACACTAAGCGATAACACACACTGGTTTTTGCGGTGGAGAATTGAAGCATAATCAATTTAGGAAAAACCCCATAGGCTAAGGCGTGAAAACACCTTGGATTATGGGGTAAATTTTTATTCATAATGGGTTTTTACTGCCCTAGTTGCCCAAAATGATGGGATTCTGCGGTTTGCAAGTTCACTTTCACCACCTACATGGTCATTAAAATCTTCGTATGCGCCTGTTAGCACAAATCCTGCTTTCAACTGCCCGCCTATTTGCTCATCAAAGGTATGACTAAATTGTACACCGTCATTATCTTTTTGTAATTTTTTCATCAGGGCAGGGTTTTTTAGTGGGTTGTATGGCAAGGTATTGTCAACGGTTAGCGGTTTCCCTGCTTCATCATTGTCAAATAAATAATTGATACCATTATCCAGCCCTGCTAGAAGTATTCCACCTGACTTTAACACCCGTGCGCACTCTCGCCAAACATGGTGGACATCCTCAATATAACAATTTGAAACCGGGTGGAAAATTAAATCAAATGCACCATCTTCAAATGGGAAAGGCTTTGTCATATCACCTTTTATAATTTCAATATCATAGCCTTCCCGCTGGGAGATAATTTTTTCACTTTCTAATTGCTTTTCAGCGTAATCCATAACAGTACATATCGCACCCTGTAAGGCAAAAAGCGGCATTTGTTGCCCGCCGCCACTGGCTAAACCAAGCACTTTTACACCTTTTAAAGACGGAAACCACTCTGACGGCACAGGTATTGTAGGCGTTAGCACTACTTTCCAATCGCCTTTACGGGCATTTGCGCATACTTCTGCACTCACAGGTATTCCCCATATCCAGCCATCTTCTACCCAACTGTCTACTACTTTTGCATTTATTTCTGTGTAATTTTGCATAAAATTTACACTCCTTTTCTAAAATATAGTGTACCATATCTGAAAATGCTTTTTATATATACTTTGCTTATAATCAAACTTTATCTATCCTACTATCTTAAAATTTGTTAGACTTTTGTAAATAATATCTAGGAGGCTCCCTATGGAAATTAAACAAAAAAAGCGCAGTGAAATTCCGTCTGAATACAAATGGAATCTTTGCCCTCTATATCCTACAGATACAGATTGGTACAAAGCCATTGAAACAGTGAAGGCAAACATTGAAGCTTTAAAAAAATTTGAAGGCACACTTCACACAGGTGACGCCATTTTTGCTTGTCTAGAAAAATATTATGCCGCATGTGAAACAGAAAGCCGTGTATATATCTATGCAAACCTAAAACGGCACGAAAATGCCAATGTTGCAGAAGCACAATCTATGAGTGACATGGCTGAACGTATTAACACAGTGTTTGAAGAAGCAACAGCGTTTATCACCCCAGAAATTCTTTCCCACACAGCAGAAGATATTTATGGTTTTATCAACACCACCCCTAGTTTGAAAATGTACGCCCATCATCTAAACAGCCTTATGCGCAAAAAAGCCCATGTGCTTACCACAGAAATGGAAGCATTATTGGCAAGTGCAGGTGAAATGGCAGGTACGCCTGAAAATGCATATCAAGTGCTTATAAGCACCGAATTAAAATTCGGCAACATAGTCAACGAAAACGGCGATACAGTTGAAGTGACCGATGGCAGACGTTCTGCATTGTTAGATTCACACGACCGTCGCGTACGTAAAGACACTTTTGATACCTTTTGGGGTGGGTATAATAAACTAAAAAACACCTTTGCCACCTTGTTTAGCGCAAGCATAAAAAAGGATATATTTTTCGCTAAAGCCCGCAAATATGAAACGACCCTTGATGCCTCCCTTCATGAAAACAATATTCCACGGGCAGTATACGAGAACCTTATCTCAACCGTTCATGAATATTTGCCTGTAATGTACCGTTATATTGCCCTTCGTAAAAAGATTCTGGGGCTTGATGCATTGCATATGTACGACAAGTCTGTTCCCCTTACAGATGAGGTTGAAATGAAAATCACCTATGATGAAGCAAAAAAAATGCTGATTGAAGGCCTTGCCCCCCTTGGTGAGGAATACCTTAATGATATGGCTCATGGTATGGAATCTGGCTGGATAGACGTTTATGAAAGCGAAGGCAAAACAAATGGTGCATTTGAATGGGCAGGACTTGGTACACAACCTTATGTCTTATTAAACTATGAAGACAATCTTGATGGTTTGCTTGGGCACCTTGCCCATGAAATGGGACATGCCATGCATGATTTTTATACCAATGCCAACCAGCCCCATGTCTATGCTGACCACACCTACTTTACGGCAGAAGTGGCGGCTACTGTACACGAAACAATGATGATGAATCATTTAATAAAGTATACAAACGACCCTAAAACGCGCTTATATCTTATTGATAAATATATTGAGCAGTTCCGCGGCACAATGTTTCGCCAAGTCATGTTTGCCGAGTTTGAAATGATAACCCATCGCATGGCAGAAGAAGGCGAGCCGCTGGTACTTGAAACGATAAATAAAGTGTACCGCCAACTTAATGAAAAATATCATGGCCCAGAGATGATAATTGATAAAGCCGCTGATATTGAATGGGCATGGATTGAGCATTTTTATGATGCATTTTATGTATATCAATATGCCACAAGCTTTGCTGCCGCCATTGCATTTACAAAGCATTTACAATCAGGCGACCCACAAAAACGTGCGCACTATCTAAACTTCCTAAAAGCAGGCTCAAGCGATTACCCCATTGAGTTACTCAAAAAAGCGGGTGTAGACATGAGTACCCCTGCCCCAATAAGAGAAGCCTTAAAGGTCTTTGAGTCCCTTGTTGATGAACTTGAAAAAGGCTTCAAATAATATCGTGAATACAAAAATCAGCCTCATGGCTATTAAGCAAATGGGCTGATTTTTTTTATTGCTTTAATTTTTATAAAATGCTTCAAATGCCTTAAATGCCATATATACATCTATTTTTGAAACGATTTCTAGGGGGGCGTGCATGGATAGCAAAGGCACGCCAATATCTACAGTATCAATGTCATATCTGGCGAGGAAGGATGCAACAGTTCCGCCGCCGCCTTGGTCTATTTTGCCCATTTCACCAACTTGCCACGCTACTTTTGCTTTGTCAAGCATTGTGCGTATAAATGACATGTATGCTGCCGATGTATCAATCGTCCCGCCTTTTCCACCAGACCCAACGTATTTTGCCACACCAACACCATGGTTTACACGGAAAGCGTTGCGTTTTTCAAAAGCTTCTGGAAAATTAGGGTCAAATGCGGCATTTACATCAGCCGAAAGGGCTTTTGATGCGGCAAAAACTCTGCGCGGTTTCACACCAGCGGCTTCCGCAAGTTCTTCCACAAAGTATTGGAAATAATATGAATCCAAGCCTGTATTGCCTAAGCTTCCTACTTCTTCTTTGTCTGCCAAAATAGTCACCGTGGTGTATTCTGGTTTTTCTACAGCAAAGTCTGCCATCATTGAAGTATAGGCACAAATTCTATCATCATGTCCATAGGATGCAATAAGTCCTCTGTCAAGTCCAATATCACGGGCTTTATACGCTGGCACAGCCTTAATATCTGCTGTATGAAAATCTGCTTCTGTAATCCCGTATTTTTCATTAAGAAGCTTTAGTACAGCAAATTTTGTCTTGTTTTCAATTTTATCATCTTGTTCTGGAATGCTTCCTATGATGATATTTAGGCTTTCACCATGGAAGGCTTCGCTTAATTTCTTCTGACCTTGTTCACGCCCAAGATGGGGCAATAAGTCCGTGATATAAAATATCGGGTCATTTTCATCTTCCCCAATATTGATTCTAACCATTTCACCATCCGCTTTATAAATCACCCCATGTAACGCTAAAGGGATTGTAGGCCATTGATATTTGCGAACACCACCGTAATAATGTGTTTTAAAATAGGCAATTTCCGAATCTTCAAAAAGGGGATTGGGCTTTAAATCTAAACGGGGGGAGTCTATGTGAGAAGCAATGACACGTAAGCCCTCATCCAGCGGCTTTTTGCCAATCGTGGCAAGCATAATTGCCGCACCACGATTTCTTACATATACTTTCGCACCAGCAGCATATTTTTTGCCCTCTTTAAATGATACATAGCCACGCTCTTTTGCCAGCTTAATCACAGTTTCCACACACAAGCCTTCTGTTTTTGAGTTGTCTAAAAAGGTCTTATACCCTTCGCAAAACTTAAACGCCGCTTTTAACTCGGACTTGCCAAGTTTCGCTTGCTTGCTTTCAAACGCTAATTTTTCTTGCAATTTTTCATTTGCAGACTTTATTGATTTTTCTTCTTTCATGATACCCTCCTATATTTAACCCTTACAGGTAGTTTACGTCTAAAAATACCCCTTACCCAACTATCCCCTAAACATTCCCCCTAAATATATCATGGAAAAAGTCCGAAGTATACAACATAGGAAAAAATCCATGTGACATCTTCTAAGGAGCATGTTAATGAACATATTTGTTTCAAATCAAAATTCACCCAGCGGGCTAGTCGGACGCTTTGGCAGAAACGCTGGCGGAGCGCAATGGAACACAGGCGACATGCTGCAAGCCATACTTTCTGACGTAAACGGCGGAAAAGCAACCCTCCGCACAGAAGATGGCTTTACCTTCACCGCTAATGCAAGTGATATTCAAGGCAATGTAGGCGATACGCTTACATTTCAGATAAACCGCACACAGGAAGGTTTTTCCTTGACGCAAATGCTACAAGGGCGCACTTTTCAAGAAACCCTGCAAGCAGAACGCGGAAGTGCCACACCCGTTGATGGATATGAAGAACATAAAGAACTGGTAAACAATGTAGAGTCTATGCGGGAAGCAGAAACACTAAGGGAAGAATACCGTCAAGAACGGGAAGCAAAGGTCTTGCGTGTTTTAGCTTCTATTCGCCGTGCGCAAAATTTCATTGGCGGCGGAAGTCAATCTGTAATATCTGCAATCATAGATGGCGGAATTGACCTTACAAAAATTAGCTTTGCAGACCTGAACCGTGTCATGCATAGCATGGACAGAACCCCTGGGTGCGAAATTTCCAAAGAAGCGTTAATCGACGGTATCAATAGCCGAAACTGGAGCCGCCCTGAAAATGCACGCCACATTGTCACAAGCCTTTTTAATCATGGGCTTGAAGTCAACGACAAAAACGTGAATGCAATGGAAACTGCTTACGAACGTCTGCCAGAATCTGTTTCCCCTACAGCCATTGAGGAACTTGTTGCAAAAGAACAAGACCTCACCCTTGACAATGTATATAAAAGTGGCTATGCCTACGATACGATGGCTTCAAAGACTATTTATAAAACAGTCGAACTGCCTCAAGATGTGATTAAAAACTTTTTTACAAGGGAAGGCATAGAAATAACGCCGCGCAATCTGCAAACGGCGCAATTTTTAATAGACCGAGACATTCCCTTAAATCGGGAAAACATTGAAAAAGTACAATTCTTACAAGGACTGACACGCCACCCTGTAGCAGAAGCACATGCCATTGCAAGTGGGTTATTTTTTGACCAAGCAGCGGAACACCTTGGGGCAGATACCCCCATAGGCACAATTCGCCTCATGGAAGTGACAAGGTTTGCAGAAACCCAGTTAAAAGCCGCATTGAAGGCCGCCAATCTTCACCAAGGTTTAAATATAGACGTTAATGCAATGCGTGAACATGTGCGTGAACTGCAAATAAACGAAGAAGAAGCCTTGCGCTTCTTAAAAATGGCTGGCGCAAAAGCTGAACCGGAAACAGCGGCGCAAATGACAACACTTTTCGATTTAATCGCCGCACTTAAACCACCAACAGTCAATGCCCATGCAGGAATTATGCACGGTGATATTGACTTTACTGTAAAAGCCGTTGGCGAAGCAGTGCAATATGCCAAAGCAATGTCTGGATACGAGCAAAACGCAACCGTACCCATGGCACGTTACGGCGATAGTTTAAACACCATCAAAGGACAGTTCGCACCGCTTTTGGAGAACATGGGTATCACCGCAACGTCTGAAAACACAAAGGCGGCATTTATCCTAAGCAAAAACAATATTGACGTTACACCAGAAAATCTAGCGCAAGTCAAGGCAATTGATGCAAAAATTTCTGAAATTGCCAATAAGCTTCACCCTATGATTGCCGCCCACATGATAAAGGATGGGCTAAGTCCCCTAGATATGCACGCTGACCAAGTGCTGGCGTATATCAAACAGTTTAATATCGACATAGGCGAAAGCGGAGAAGACAAAATTTCTCGTCACATTATGGATATGGATAATGAGGGCATACTAGACCCAGAAGTGCGCAAGTCTATGATTGCCATTTATCGTATGCTCAATGTGATAAGACGAGATGGCGCAGCTGCGCTTGGACTAGCCATGCAAATGGAGGATTTAAAATCTTCTCCAATGACTTTAGGCGATTTGCTTAATCTGGCACAAAAGCCTAAAACAAATGTCAACATGACAGATGATTATGGACACTTAGAAAACTTAACCCGTCCAAAAGACAGCATTCGCGCTGTACTGTCAAACACCGTACCACCAACTTATGGCGAAATCATAACAGAAAACTTCATTGAAGCCGCTACACCATCAAACCTAGAAAATATGCTTACATCTTCTCTAGGGGAAGCCATAGAAGACCTAGCCATGAGTGTCTATGAAGTGCCTGAAAAAACACCCCAGTCAGCAACGGCACAAGCACAGATTCAAACCTTTGTTTCTGCAAATCCAGAAATTATAAATCAACTGCAAAAACACAACATCATTGCCACCCCAGGAAATATCCGAGCATTTGAAAAGCTGTCAACTTCCCGCCGTGCATTGGCTGACGAGCTAGAGGATATATCCACAAGGGATTCATCAGAAGATGTAACCCATGCCCTTCCCGATTCATCCTTAGCGGAACTTCGTGAAGGAAAAAGCCCAGAGCAAATTATTTCAAAAATCTTATTCGCACTTGGCGACACACACAGGTCAGGTATTTCCAGCATGTTAGCCGTCACACATGGGCTTAATAGCAATGGTGAAAACGGTTTCCAAATTCCAATAAAACTTGGGGACAAAGTCGCTAATCTTTCGTTATATGTACTCAATGAAGGCGCGCTTGCAAGCAATGGCGCAAAAGTACTCATGTCACTGGATACAGAAAGCCTTGGTGTAGTCAACACATACTTTACGATAAACGGACATTCTGTTGACGTAACCATTTCGGCAGAAACCCGTGAAGCCGCAGATACACTGGCATTACAACAAGCATATTTGGAAACATTTATGACAGAAGCAGGCGCAAGCATTGGTGAACTCACATTTAAAATCGCCAAAGAACCTGCACCAAACAGTGCCGCCGCTATTCCAGACTACAAACCCCAACCAGAAACAGACCACGATTATAGGGTGTAGGTGCAAAATGAAAAATGAAAAAAAACCTGATTTCTATGCAGTAGTATCCGCCATTGCAAAATTTATAGAACACACAGAAAAATCAACCCCCAAAAATGGGGCTATCGGAAAGGGAGACAAAAAACATGGTCATTAACCACAATATCCCCGCATTATTTACCCATTTAAGTATGCGTCGTGCAGACCGCAGTCTTGGCAATGCCATGCAACGCCTTTCAACAGGCTTGCGCATCAACTCCGCACGGGAAGATGCCGCAGGGCTTGCCATTGCCAACAAGCTAAATTACCAAGTTGGCGGGCTAAACCGTGCCAGCGAAAATGCATCTCATGGTGTGGCTTTAATTCAAACAGCCGAAGGTGCGCTCAATGAAGTCCACAACATGCTGCAACGTATGCGTGAACTTGCTGTTTATGCTGCCACAGACACTTTAACAAACGCAAACCGCGAACTTATCCAAATTGAAATAGACCAGCTAACATCTGAAATTCAGCTAATCTCCAGCCGCACAGAATACAATCGTATGAGAATTTTAAATGGCGAAGCCGATAGAATAACTGAAACTGCATTAAGAAATACAGGTAACATCACCCGTTCACATGTCACAACACTATTTATATCTCCGGCAGTTCAACCAGGAAGTTTTGAATACGATATTATTTCCGTAGGTCGCCATGCGCACATGCAAATAAATCATCATATACTAAACAATGACATGACCAATGCCCCACCAATGGAATCTATTGTTTCTCCAGGGCCGCCGCCGGTTGTTCAAACTTATATTGAGGTAGGGTCATCCATACTCATCAATGGCACAAGAGTAGTAGTGCGTGAAGAAGGTGAAACAGACTGGGCTGGTTTTAATGCCCGTCTAAATACAGCAATGTCTCAAGAAGGTATGCATATTCCGAACAACGCGTCATTAGGTCCTGCCCCACCAAGCAGATATATCGTTTCTAATCTTGCTGGAAGCGACCAAGGCATTAGACTTGATGTTGATACAGCTTCAGACATTCCATTGTTAAATATGATATTCGGCACTGGTGTTGGTCCAGGAGGCGGTTCTGCAGTAGGTATGCTTCCTGTAACTGAAACCAGTATTGAAGCTGTAGGCACAAATGCAGTAATAGGCAACATGAGCCTACTAGATGTCAATGGTGCTGTTGTTCCAGGTTCTGATGCGCTATCATTTGTTGCACAAGGTAATAAAATCTTTGTTCGCGGCGCACAGGGTGAAGATATCAGACTTAACATTCAAGTAAGTCCTGTTACTTTTGGGACAGGTATTCGCTTTGATTTTGGAAACGGTAACCCCAATGGGTCACCAGCCCCAGGTACGCAAGCACCTTGGTACACTGGCTCACCTGGCGTACCGGGTACAATCGTCGGTGGTTTTCCATCAGGTATGCCGCCAATACCAGGAACGCCATTTCCAATGAATCTTCAAATCCGCAACTTCGGCCCTATCATGTTGCAAATCGGCCCAAGTCATAGCAATGCAATGCCTGTGCAAATTCCAAGATTAAACTCCGAAACTTTAGGACTTGTTGAGTTTGTCGGCGGCATTCAACGCAATAAGTTAAATTACATGAATCAACAGGGTGCAAGCCGCGCACTCAGCATTGTTGACATGGCAGTCAATACGGTATCCTCCTCACGCGCACGTTTAGGTGCATACCAAAACCGCTTAGAATCCACTGTGCAAAGTCTTGATGTGGCAGCTGAAAACACAGAAACATCACGCAGCCGTATTCAAGATGCAGATATAGCCCGAGAGTCTACCCGTTTGGCACAGTACAATGTCATGTTCCAAGCCGCCATGGCAATCCTAACGCAAGCAAACCAACGTCCCCAACAGTTGGTATCATTGCTTAACTAGGTGATATTATGATAGATAAGTCTGCATACATGTTACGCATTTCACAAGCGGGTCCAATTCAGCTTGTAGTAATAAATTTTGAACTTATTGTAGAATTTCTTACCGTGGCAAAAGACCTTGCTTCAAATGCAAAAACGTCAGAAGACATGGATGAGTTTAGAACCGCTATTCAAAAAGCTAAAAATGGAATAGACCAGCTTATTGAAGCA
Source organism: Defluviitaleaceae bacterium (assembly GCA_009780315.1). Taxonomy (GTDB): domain Bacteria; phylum Bacillota; class Clostridia; order Lachnospirales; family WQUN01; genus WRAH01. The sequence continues at coordinate 76,663 of WRAH01000008.1, read as the reverse complement.
CTTGACCTTTCAACGCCGCTGGCTAATGATTTTTATGGCATATACGACTATGCATTCAAACGGCTAAGTGATATCCATTACACATTGGATGCTGAAAAAGCCATATCCTGCACTACAGAAATATTAGAAATCATGGAGGCTTTGCTCAAAGGCTGGCGCGAAACCGCCTCTAAGCACTCCGATGAAGCTCCATGGGCAGGTGAAGTACCCAAGGTATACACTGGTTTAACCTATGGACGCGATGGGCAGGCCAATGAACATGTTGACGACAATGCAAGCCGCGGGTTTATGGCTTGATGACAAATTCCTAAAAATATGGCATAATACTCCGTAGCGTCGTGAAAACGAAACTACGGAGGTTTTTTTATGAGTAAACAAACAATTTTCAGCGGTATTCAACCTACAGGCATTCCAACCCTTGGCAGTCTCCTTGGCGCAATCAAGCATTGGGAACGTCTTTCTACAGAGTACACATGCTTGTATTGCGTAGTAGATATGCATTCAATCACCGTGCGTCAAAACCCAGAAGAACTCCGTGCAAATACGCGCCAAATGCTGGCATGGCTTATTGCCCTTGACATAGACCCATCACAAAATATTTTATATATACAGTCACAAGTTCCTGCCCATGCAGAATTATCATGGATTCTTAATTGCTTCACGTACATGGGTGAACTTTCCCGCATGACTCAATTTAAGGAAAAATCTATAAAAAAGGCTGAAAACACAAATGCAGGACTCTTCACATATCCTGTGCTTATGGCAGCAGATATCTTACTGTACCAAACAAATCTAGTCCCTGTTGGTGATGACCAAAAGCAACATCTTGAACTCAGCCGAGATGTTGCTGGACGTTTCAATAAAGTCTATGGTGACATTTTTAAAATTCCAGAACCCTATATAGCCACAGTGGGCGCGCGCATTATGGGCTTGCAAAATCCTACAAGTAAAATGTCAAAATCTGAAGAGAATATCAACGATACTATCTTTCTTTCTGACCCGCCAAATGTTATTATTAAGAAGTTTAAAAAAGCGGTAACAGATTCAGATAATCAAATTTGTGTCTTGCCAGAAAAACCAGGCGTAAGCAACTTACTTTCAATTTACTCTGTCATTACAGGCACAACATTAGCCGATTGCGAAAAAGAATTTGAAGGTCAAGGGTATGGTCATTTTAAAACAACAGTAGGCGAAGCTGTAGCAGATTTACTTCTGCCCTATCAAAAAGAACAAGCGCGAATCATTGCCGACACATCATACTTAACTAAGGTGGCCGAAGAGGGCGCAGCCAAAGCCCGGGAACTAGCCGCTACCACCCTAGCTATAGTCAAAAACGCAGTAGGATTTCAATAGAAACTACAGGGGGTGCTGTCATTGAATCCCATAGAGCTGAAAACGAACACCATAGGCATAGCCATTGTATTTGCATCCTTTACAATTGGAGGGATTTTATTATCCCTGCTATACATCGTGCTGGTTCGGCCTATTGACAATGTTGTTGTGCATCTTGTAAGTGCATTGATTTTCGCAGTGACATGGGCTGTTGGACTGCATTTTTTGCGCAAATTTGCAAGGATTGCAAGCAATCCCATTGTCTTTGCAATAACGCTTGTCTCTCTTATTATCATTTATTACCTCACATGGCATCGCCTCATTGGCGTTCCTAGCTTTAGTGCAGAAGAATCTTTTGCGGCGATTATTGATTCTGGAATAATTGGAGAAGATATTTATGAAAGCGTATTGATAAGTATATTTTGGTTTTTGGAGATGCTGGTCATCTTCACTGCACCCCTCATTACCGCATTTATGTTTGATGGTGTATACCTATATGGTTATAACCAATGGGCTGTTCCCCGCCATCTTCCCTATTCATTTTCACGGTTTACTAGCGAAGAAAGGGCACGTATTGCCAATGGTGACATCCACGTCATTCTAAATAAGCCCTTTGCGACTTCTGCTGATTTTTCAACTGTTTCACTTTGCTTTGCAGATGGAAAAGCCACAGAGTATATCGCTATATACAAGTCATCTTTGGCGAACAATGGAAAAACAAAACACACAAGCCCCAGTAAAGCCATTCAGTTAACCCGGGACAAACTTAAATATCTAGTCACCAAATTAGAGGAGGAATACTATGGAAACTAAAAACTGCCCCCGTTGCGGTAAAGTATTTGTAAAAATTCGGGAACCTATTTGTGACCCTTGCGTAAAAGAGGAAGAGAAAATTTTTGAAAATGTACGGGCATATGTAAGGGAGAATCAAAACAAAACAATTAAAGAAGTATCAGAGGCATGTAATGTTCAACCAAAGCGTATTTTACAGTATATTCGTGATGGACGGCTTGAAGCTGGTCAAGGTATGAATGGTGAAATCGTATGCAGTAAATGCGGTAAGCCTATTTTCATCGGACGTATGTGTGAGTCTTGCATTGTAGAAACCAATCTTCAAGTCAATGGCATGAAGGCAGCAAGTCAAAATAAGAGCAAGGGCACAGGTATGTTCACAAGATAAGGGGTAAAAAGTTTATGTCAGGCATATCGCAGTTGGTAGACAGCCGAATAGAACAAATACGAAAAGAACGCGCGGAGCTTGATGAGCTACGCGCTTCTTTGGAAAGAAAAGAAGCCGAGTTGTTTTCAAAAGCCCAAGAACATCAAAACGACTTAGAGCCACTTACAGACCGAAAAGCCATCCTTCTACAAGAGATTGAAGCGGCAGAAGCAGAATTAGAACGCCTAAGAACAGAAAAGTATGCTTCCATCGAAAATTTTGGTGAAGCAATGGACGAACTGCACGCAGAAAAAACGGCAGACAGTCACGCACAGACGCGGCAGTTACAAAATGAAATCGCCTTTCTCATGAAAGGCAAAGTTGAGATGGAAGAAGCATTAACCCTCATGGGCCAAGAAAAGGTTGAACTAGAGGAAAAACTTAGCCGTGACCAACATCGCATTATAGAAGAAAAGGATGTATTTCTTGCACGGACGCGTGCCGAACGTGAAGCCAGTCTAAAGGAAATAAATTTACAGCATTCTGTTGCCATGGCAGATTTGGATAAGGAGAAAAAAGCCATCCAAGATGAAATTGATGCCATGGAACAAACAAAAACCATTGAGTGGAATAAAATTCAAGCAGAAATATCTCGTTACAAAACTGCCCAACTTGCAGAATTGGATGCTCAGCGTGAACAATTTTTAGCAGAAGCAGAGAAGGAAAAATCTTCTGTATTAGGTGCTTTAAGAACAGAGGAGCGTCGCCAATTAGGCGAAATTTCACGTCAAAAACGTGAATTTGACCAAGAAATGCTAAAGCTCCACACACAGAAGCAAAATATACAAGACGAAATAAAACTACTAGAGTATGAATATGAAAGAGCAAGGTCTGAAAATATCGTCAAAATTGAAAAAGCCCGCATTGATGACCATAAAACATTGGAAGTTGAACGGGCAGAAGCCCTTGCCAAGATAGAAGATGAGCAATCTGCATTGGCAACCGATTGGAGAAAACAAACGGCTGAACTCCGCAACAGACATCGGGAAGAAATGAGTATCATAGAAAAAGAGCTATCCGCACAGGAAAGTAAAAAAGCCGCACTGCTTAGAGATATAGACCAACTATCCGTTACATTTGAACAAGTACGTGCAAAAAATGAAGTGGAACTAGAGACGTTTCGCAGTGAAAAATTAAAAGAAATTGATACACAACGGCTTGCAAAGTTGACAGAAGTAGAAGATATCCGCCAAGAAAGAATTGCTGCTTTAGAGCAAAACTTTTTAGAAAAATCTTCTGCCTTAGAAACGATACGGGCTGAAAAGCTAGAAGCCTGCCGTCAAGCAATCATCGAGGCAGAAAAAGTCCTTGATGATGTAAAACAGCAACGATTCTCCATGGAGCAAGAAATATCAATCCTTCGCACAGAGGGCAATAAATTACGGGAAGAAAATAAAGCATTAGAAAAAGATTTGCTATTAGAACGCCAGATTAAGCTGGAAAAACTCACAAATGATAAACTTGCCGAAGTTGAGCAAATTTGTGCCAGCCGACTTCAACATGCCGAAACGTTAATGAAGCGCATGAATAATGAAGCCAATGAAACTGAAGTACGTATTGCCAAAGAAAAATCCGAAGCCGAAAAGTATCTATCTGAAGTGCGCCGCCAAATTTCCACATTAGAGTCTGACCTAGGGCGGCAAAAAGATGAACAGTTGGCTAAGACTCAAGAAGACACAATCAAGGCACTTGACGAATTGTCAAAATTAAAGCTTGCAAAACTTTCCGAAATCGAACTTTACTTGGAAACCTACAAGCAAGAACGCTTGGCAAATATCCAAAATGACCTTGACCAAAAAACAAAGGATAAGGCAAAAAATGAATAATGCACTAACTTTATTGCATTTGTGCCACATATATGGTAAAATTTTCTCACAATAATGAGAGGAGCAATACACACATGAACAAAATTTTCACAAGAACTATCGCTTTTGTAGTTGCCATGGTTATGGCAGTTGCATCTTTTGCAATTGCGCCAATGCATGTACATGCAGAAACAGGACAAAATGCACCTTTGGCTTATGGCACATGGTATGAAGCAGCGTGGGCTACTTGGACAGGTAGTGCAAATGATGCTTTTCGCGTGTATGTAGAAAATACAGGTGGAAATGCAATTGACTGGCGTACAGGCAACGCAATAAACGACAACACTTGGTTAAGAAACTGGACATTGGTAAATGACCAAGACAATGCGCCTCTTGTACGCTTGATTGATACCAATACTTGGCGTGTCGATATTCCTGGTTTGCCAATGGGTACTTATGCCATTCGTGTCACTGATACAGATGGCGATGTGTTGTTTGAAGTTGGAAATCTTCAAACACAATCATTCCCACGTTATGGTGCAGCGTTTACTTCACCAGAAGACCTTTTGCGCAGTTATGACTATTGGGCACACAATCATCCAGAAATGCTTGTCCATGGCACAATGGGCGGATATTTGCCAGACGGACGTGTTAATCCCAGTGCAATCATTATGTATGTATCCCATGGAAACTGGGATGACTTAACCACTGAAAACTTAGTCCTTGACAGCGAATTTAGAAATGGAAATCCGTTAATCATTCGCTTTTTAGGTACAGTTGGCAGCTTTGAAAATATATCTTTCATTGACGAAGAAGCTATTGTGGAAATGCCTCCAGGTGTAAGAGAACAAGCCACAGGCGGCGACAATAGCCGTATGTTGGTTGTTGAAGAATTTAGTCATGACATTACATTTGAAGGGATTGGGCCAGATGCGGTTATTTATGGCTGGGGCATTAGAACCATCCGTTCCAGTAATTTAGTGTTCCGAAACTTAACCGTTGACCAATATCAAGCATTTGGTATTCGTATTGGCGGGCAAGGCAATAACAATGTCAATGGCCCAACCGTCAGCCATGCATGGGTTCATCACAATTTCCTTCGTGCAGGACAAAATCTATTCTTACATGCAGATGATGAAACGGATAGAAGCATGGCACGAGGTGTTGTTGACGTTGAGCCAAATGTCACAGGATATACAGTTGCATATAATCACTTCTTTGAAGTAGATAAAACAAATCTTATTGTAGGCGGTGTACAAAACCATCCGTTGGAAAATAACGTACACAGACACTACGGAACTTTTCACCACAACTGGTATCAAGGTGTCAGAGAAAGAAATCCACGTGTGCGGAATCATAACATCCATGTGTTTAATAACCTGTACCAAGACATTGAAGGACATCAATTCCACTATCGTCTCATGGACAGACATACAGGTTATGCGATTGCTGCAGGACACAATGCAACCATTTGGGCAGAAGGCAATATTTTTGAAAATGTAAACTTCCCATTTGTAAGAAGCCGTCACGGACATGCGAGAGGTTATGCACCCCATCAAGGACATAATCATCTATTCGGTGATGCTGCTGGTTTCATGGTCACAGGCGATAATATCAGCTTGGAAACAGGAGACAGTATCGGCACAATGCCCGTACCTTCACTAACAGAAATAAGCGAAGGGCGTAACTTCGTGCAAGGTATTGTAACCCAAGCAGACTTAGATGCATTACTTGCAGATATTAACGCTTTACAGCCAAACGTATTGGATACTACTACACAAACCATGTTCAATCCCGCATATGATTTGGGTATTACAATAGACTTAGACGCAACCCTCGTTGAAGCACCTTATGGTGACGAACTATACGGTGCAAATGCTGGTTTCCCATCACCCAATGCCGCATGGGGGCCAACCAATGAAAATGTAGGTTTTGACGGTGAATTTAGACCTTCAGCAGGGCTAGGCAATGGTGTATGGGGAACAAGTACACCAGCACAAGCAAATGACCTAAGAAGTTATATCATAGCAAATGCGGGCACTATGCCTCCCCCAGTACCAACAAATGCACCAGCTATGCCAATAGGTGTTGAGGTAAGTCTCAACCGTTTTGAATACTTTATGCATCGTCAACATTCCCCCATGCCCTCATTGCGTCATATCACTTACGCAAACACTTTTACAATCAACTGGAGTGATATATCTGACATTTCCACAGAGGCATATGAGGTTGCATTATTTGAAAATGGCGAATATGTAAGAACCTTGGGCATTGTGCTTGCAGACGCAAGACCAAACATCTTCATTACCCAAGATATCACAGACCTTGGAAACTTAGTATATGCTTACGACGGTGAGCAATTTGACCGCGCACTGGTTCACATTGGTGCAGAAGGACGCAGTGTGCTATTCCCAAGAGCTGGCGCATATGGCTATACAACAGAAACTGTCCCTGCTTATACAGACTTAGCACGTACTTCTGCATGGGTTGTTGGTGAACTTGGGGAAACTTACTACTTCGGTGTAAGAGCAATCAATAGCGCAGGCACAAGCAATTGGGCTATCGCCTCTGAAACCGTGCCATCGCGTTTACAAGGCATTGAAAGCATTTCTCAAGTCAATACCATTGGCTCTGTAGCAGAATACGCCCAAGAAGTCGTAAGATTTGAAGTGCGCACATTGAATATTTTTGACGGCGAATATGAAATTTCACTAAGCGTCCCACGTAGCCTAGCTCGTGACACTATGCCTTGGCCAACGCCAGACAATATGACCCGGGCAATAAGGTTAAATGGTGTAGATGGGGATAGTATCCCATTTGGCGCAGGCACAAGAAATAATAACGGCAACTTCGATAACTGGGGAGCAGAAAGCCCAACCACTGGCAATGGCGGTACAGGTACAATCACCATTGCAAATGGGGTAGGAACGATTGAAATTATTGTTGACAATAACACAACACCCATCTTCGTTGATGCCAGTCCCAACGAAAACCATGAAGCAGCTTACAGACGTATCCATGTACTTGATGGCATTTATGACTTAGTGCTGACCATCATGGTTGACGGCAATGAAGTTGCAATACCTTTTGGACTATTTATAAACCGTTAATTTTTCCTATAAAAGATTTATTAAAAACCCGTCTTTGAACATTTAAGGCGGGTTTTGTGTTATAATTAAATGACACATTCTAAGCGTCAGACAACAGGGATGATAATATATGAAAAAACACAAGCAAAGCAACTCACGATTAGCAACCCGTACACGCTGGATGTATATGGGTATTTCTATATGTACAGTCACCATTCTCCTTATCATTGTTGGATTTATAGCGGACGGAATAGCCAATGATGCATCGCGCAGAATAGCACGGCAGTATTCTATTGAAGCCGCCGGAAATTTTCAAGCCCATATAAATCCCCATTTGACGCTTATGACACAGCTTGCCCACTCTACAACCATTGCCCGCTGGATGGCAGATGATAATAATGAAGTGTTGCGTCAGCTTGCTTTTGAAGAAGTGATTGGGTTTGCATCACAAGTGCCAACATCTCGCTTTATACTTGCGGCTTATGATACTTTACAGATTTATGACTTTCTTCCCGGTTCAGCAGAGTGGCTTACTGTTGATTCCTTTGTATCATTAGGGCAAATTCCAGGGGGTGAAGAGGCCCAGTGGTTTTTTGATACCCGAGATGGAGACTTGGTTTTTAACTTGAACATACAAAGAGAAATGGCTGTACAAGATTTAGACCCAGGCACTTTACAAATGTGGGCCAATCAACGGGTTTATTATCAAGGGCGATTTGTAGGTGTTATTGCCATCGGTTTTCCCTTTTCATATATTTTTGAGCCTACTTTTGGTTCTTTTGACATTGGTGAAATGCGCGGCTATATTATTGACCAATATGGTGGTGTTCGGGTAGACAGTGCAGAACTTTTAGATACCTTTGCGGATGGACTGCCAACTTTCCCAGATATTCCGGAAGCATTGAATAACCCCAACTTAGCAACCCATGTTGAAATGCATTTGCTTCAGCGTATTGACGGAATCTACCAATTAAGTGCATATACTTTTGAGGCTGTCCCCCTTTCACAGGGCGCGTATAGCTTTGCAAGTATCGCACCAATTACAGGCACAGATTGGTCTATTATCGTGCTGTCCTATCAGCAAGATATTTTTAATTTCGATTATCTTTCATTGGTGTGGGGTATCATCGCGGTGCTGATTTTGTCAATAATAGCAGGAAGCATTATGATTCAGCAAATCGTCATTCAGCCACTGCTTCGGTTAACCCAAAGTGCAGCAACCATAGGCAACACAGGGGAATTAAATCTTTTTGGAATGGATAGACAAGATGAAATTGGTGACCTTGCACGGACGATTCACCAAGCACAGGAAGAATTAAAAGATTTGCACATTGCAGAAGAAAAAGCCAAAGCAAAAAATGAATTTTTGGCACGCATAAGCCATGAAATCCGCACACCTATTTCAGCAGTTTTGGGTATTTCAGAAATTGGATTGCAAACGCCTGGTATTACCAAAAATGCTGAAGAATCTTTCTCTAAAATTTACAGCTCAGGTAAATTGCTTTTGGGACTTGTCAATGATATTTTAGACTTTTCTAAACTTGAAGGGGGCAAGATGACTGTTGCTGAGGATAAATACAATACACCAAGTCTCATCAGCAATGCTGTAAACTTGCAATTTTCCAGCGGAAGCAATATCAAATTTAATATGAATATAGATGAAAATTTACCTACAGCACTCATTGGTGATGCCCTTCGTATCGAGCAAATTATCATCAATATTTTATCAAACGCTTTTAAATACACCAATGAAGGGTCGGTTGGCTTAACATTGTGTTCAAAACCTATAAATGCTGATGAAATCATGCTTGTGATTATAATTGAGGACACAGGGCTTGGCATGACAAAGGAACAAATTGCCGTCATATTTAATGATTATACACGGTTCCATGAGCAAGAAAAAAGCACTATCAGCGGCACAGGACTTGGTATGCCCATTGTGGCAAATCTTTTAGAAATCATGAATGCCACTATTGATATACAAAGCAAAGTTGGTGTGGGAACAACTGTCACCATCAGCATTCCACAAAAAATAGGTTCTTCTAAAGTTTTGGGCGCAGAAATAGTTAAAAAACTTCAATCATTTGAAGTGCCAACAGACAAAATCATAAAACGACGTACCTTTGAACCTATGCCATATGGTAAGGTACTTGTTGTTGATGACATTGAAACAAACCTATATGTTGCCAAGGGTCTACTGGCAGTTTACAGTATCCATGTGGAAACATGTAAGAGTGGCTATGAAGCCATTGACAAAATCCAACACGGCAATAGCTATGATATTGTATTTATGGACCATATGATGCCAGGCATAGACGGCATTGAAACCATGAAGCAGTTACGCAGAATGGGTTATTCTGCACCCATCATCATTCTTACGGCAAATGCCCTTGCAGGACAAGAGAATATGTATATTAAACGTGGTTTTGACGGCTTTTTATCAAAGCCAATCATGACAGATAAGTTAAATTTCTTGCTGATGAAGCATATTAAAGACAAACAAACGCCGGAAACAATTGAAGCTGCAAAAAACGCAGTAGAAATTGAATATATCGAAGATTATCGCGATAGCGCGTATGTACTTGGCAAGCTTCGGTCTGACTTCGTAAAAAATCACCAATACTTTATGCGTGACCTTATGACTGCTTTAGATACAGGGGATATAGAAACGGCTCATATTAACGCACATACATTAAAGGGCTTGGCAGCGTTAATTCACGAACCTGTATTATCAAAGCTTGCAGAAGATATTGAAAATTTACTGTCAGAAAATTTACCGATTGAAGACAAATTATCTCCCATTGAAAATGAACTAAACCGTGTTATTGAAAGTATTGGGCGTGTGGACTCAAAAGGAAAATATATGGAGTTTGATAAGTTTAAAGCCATCGCCCTTTTAGATGAACTGCGTCCCTTACTTGAATCCCGCAAGGCAGAGTCATTAAATTTGCTGGAAGCCTTCCGTACAATTCCTGAGGCAGGCATTTTGGTAAAGCAGTTAGAAAATTTTAATTTTAAAGCGGCGTTAACAAGTATGAATACATTAAAAGCTATGTTGGAGGAATAACAGATGAAATTAGACAAACTTGTAGGTGATAGGTTTAAAGAACGTCCTGCGGATTGTGTCATTGACAGCCACGCACTGATGATGCGCGGCGGATATATTAAACATGTAGGCAATGGCATTTTTTCGTCCTATGGCGTGTTGCGGCGTGTGACACGCAAAATTGAAGAAATAATCCGCCAAGAAATGGACGGGATTGATGGTCAAGAAGTGCTTTTTCCTGTGGTTATGCCTGCCAGCTTGTGGGAAGAATCTGGGCGTTTTGAAAGCGTTGGCAAAGAACTTCTACGCCTTACAGACAGAAATGATACACAAATGTTACTTGGCATGACCCATGAGGAAGCAGCAGTCCATCTCGTACGGGAATATGGGCAAACCTATGCAAAATATCCATTTATGATTTACCAAATTCAAACCAAGTTTCGGGATGAAGCCCGTCCACGGGGTGGTTTAATCCGCACCCGTGAATTTACGATGAAAGATGCATATTCTTATCATACTTCACAAGAAGACCTTGAAGCCTATTATGCAAAGGGACACAAAGCCTATGAGCGTATTTTTACCCGTGCAGGACTTAAAGATGTCATTTCTGTTGCGTCAGATTCAGGTATGATGGGTGGAAGTGTCTCTCATGAATTTATGTTGCTTACCCCCATTGGTGAAGATTCCCTCGTCATATGCAGTCACTGCGATTTCCGCGCCAATATGGAAAATGCAGAAAGTGTAGTAAAAAATGAGGCAGTTTCTTCTGCTGATGTATTAACGAAAGTACACACACCCAATACAAAATCTATTGAAGATGTGTGTACATTTCTTAACCTTCCTTTAGCCCAGTCCTGCAAAGCAGTCATTTATCAAAAAGCCAAAACAGGTGAATATGTAATCATTTTCATACGCGGAGATTTGGAAGTTAATGAAGCCAAACTCACCCGTCTCATACAAGATGAGTTAATTCCTGCGGTCGTTACTGAAGAAAGTGGTTTAGTCGCAGGATATCTTGGGCCTGTTGGACTTAAAAATGCGACTATCTATTTTGACAATTCACTGAAAGACACTGGCAATTTATGTTGTGGTGCAAATGAAGCTGACCATCATTACACAGGTTTTAATATTGCACGGGATGTTGAAAATGCAGAATATCACGATTTTGCAAAAGCAGTAGAGGGCGGTATTTGCCCCACTTGCCATAAGCCCACATTAACCTTGTCCAGAGGAATAGAAGTGGGAAACATCTTCCAATTGGGTGATAAGTATACAAAATCCATGGACATGAAGTATACCGATGAAAGCGGTGTCCAACACCATCCTATCATGGGTTGCTATGGTATTGGTATTGGTCGTCTAGCCGCATCTATTGTGGAGGAAAGCCATGATGAATATGGGCCAATATGGCCAATTTCTGTTGCACCTTGGCATGTCCATCTTTGCTGTGTTCGCGCCGCTGACCCAGAGACAAAAGCACTTGCAGATAAGTTATATGCCCAGCTTCAAGCCAGTGGTAAAGAAGTCATATACGACGACCGTTCTGTAAGCGCAGGCGTAATGTTTTCCGACGCTGACCTTTTGGGCGTTCCTATTCGCGTCATTGTAAGCCCAAGAAATTTAAAAGAAAATTGCTGTGAGGTTGTTACCCGTGATAAAGTTGTCAGTGAAAAGATTGAAATTAGCCAAGTCGTAAGCTTTGTACAAAAATTAAAGGATGAAATGGAAACCACCCTTAACTAATATCATTATCAAAAAGCCCCCCTGGGACGAGTATTTTTGCTTCTTTTGATTTTAGTGCATGGATAATATCGTGGATGTTTTCAGCTTTTTTGGTTAGTTCTATTCCACTTAGTCTTTTCTGTTTTGCGTCATGGCAGTCACTGCCAGCTTGCATAGATAGGTTATGTTGCTGTGCAAATTGAAACGCTTTTTGATTGTTGTGGTCTGGGTCGGTCACATTGTAGACTTCTATGCCATCAAGGAGTTTTGCATTGACAGGGCGCGGATTATCTATCCAATACCCTGCTCTATATGGATGTGCTTGGGCAATATATCCATTGTTATCCCGCACCAGCGCACTGATGTTTTCTATGGTTAGCCCTGCAATGTTAGAATGGGCTATTAAAAACTCTAATGTTAACCCATATATGAGAAAATCCAGCCCGTTAATCGAATACTCTATACCAAAAAATACGTCTAAGCCGCACTTTTTCCCTTCTAGTGCGGCTTTTTCATATCCCGATACAAAGAATTGCATTTTTTCTATCCATGGCAAATGTGTAATGGTGTGTGTGTATCCATTGACAAAGTGGTCGGTGATGATGATACCCGTATAGCCCTTTTTTTTATAAGCACGTACTTGTACTTCTGGCGTACTGATTGCACATGCACTGACTGTAGATGTATGCATATGGGTTTCATATAAAAGCATAAAACCGCTCCTCTTCCAACATATTGTCTTAGGATATCATATTACTGTAAACCATGAAATAAATCTTAGAAATTTCTTGAACTTTCTACATCTTTATTTTGACTTCCCGCTTCATGAATTAGACATGAGTTACTACACAAATATTTATAATGGCAATTGGATATCACCATAGCTTTAGTAAAACATTAGTACTGTTCGACAAAGCTTTAGATACGTTGGATGATGAAGATAGCCCAAACTATCCTGACGCACAAATAATACGTGCGACCATGCACAATAATCTCATTATGAGAATCCTTCGCGCTAAATTCATTGATTCTGATGTGCCAGTTGAGGTACTGAAAGATACTTTTAAAATTGCTCGAATCCTTGGTGTTACACTTGGATATTTATATGGCGAAATCACAGAAATGCCAGAAAAACAAGACCCTTATATACTTCAAATGAAAGCACTGATGGCGACTTCTTCAGAAGAAGATAAAAAAATGATACTAGATTTTGCAAATATGTACCTTAACAACCGTTATCCTGATTTACGTAAAAAATAGAAATAACCACCTATACTTTGTGAGATTCAAACTTTCACAAAACGTAGGTGGTTATTTTATAGTTTAAGGTCAATAAGCGAAAGTACTAGGATATATACCCTAAAGCACATCTTTCAAAAACAACCCAGTAAATGAACCTTTGTGTTTTGCAACTTTTTCTGGTGTGCCGCACACTACAATTTCACCGCCACCGCTTCCGCCTTCTGGGCCTAGGTCTATGATGTAGTCAGCGGTTTTTATTACATCTAGGTTGTGTTCGATAACAATTACAGTATTTCCACCATCAGTCAACTGTTGTAAAATGCCTATCAACTTGTGAACATCCGCAGCGTGTAAACCTGTTGTGGGTTCGTCCAGCACATACACTGTTTTACCAGTAGAGCGGCGGGAAAGTTCTGTGGCAAGTTTTACCCGTTGGGCTTCACCACCTGAAAGAGTCGTTGATGATTGTCCAAGTTTTACATAAGTCAAGCCTACATCATAAAGGGTTTGAAGTTTATCTCGTAAACGCGGTAAGTTGTCAAAAAATTCAAGGGCAGTTTCTACAGTCATATCCAATACTTCAGAAATAGACTTGCCTTTATATTTAACCTCCAGTGTTTCACGATTATAGCGTTTGCCTCCGCATACTTCACAGGGAACATATACATCTGGTAAAAAGTGCATTTCTATTTTAAGAATACCATCCCCTGAACACGCCTCACAACGCCCGCCTTTTACATTAAAACTAAACCGCCCCTTTTGGTATCCGCGGATTTTTGCCTCTGGTGTTTGAGAAAAAACATCACGCACTAGGTCAAAAAGCCCTGTATATGTGGCTGGGTTTGAACGGGGCGTACGTCCAATTGGGCTTTGGTCAATGTTTATAATCTTGTCCAAATGCTCCAACCCTTGTATATCCTTGTGTGCCCCTGGTTTTACACGGGCGCGGTTAAGGTCACGTGCCAAGCGTTTATATAAAATTTGATTCACCAGTGAACTTTTGCCCGAGCCGCTCACCCCGGTAACACATGTGAGTGTACCTAGCGGAAATTCCACACTGACATCTCTCAAGTTATTTTCTGTTGCACCAGTGATTTTTAAAATTTTATCACCAATGGGGCGGCGAGTGGTTGGGGTTTCTATTTTTATCTTTCCGCTTAAATATTGTCCTGTAATACTATCTGGGCAATTGAGCAAATCCTCCACATGCCCTGAAAAAATCACTTCACCGCCGCCTATGCCCGCCCTTGGGCCAATGTCTACAATATGGTCAGATGCCATCATGGTGTCAGTATCATGTTCAACAACAATTAAAGTATTTCCAATATCCGTCAAGTGACGCAAGGTTTTTAGCAAGCGGTCATTATCACGCTGGTGTAGACCTATGCTTGGCTCGTCTAAAATATAAACAACACCCACAAGCCCAGAGCCAATTTGCGTGGCAAGGCGGATTCTTTGGGCTTCTCCGCCAGAAAGTGAACCTGCATTGCGGGCTAACGTTAAATAATTTAAGCCTACATCAATTAAAAAACCTGTACGGGCATGAATTTCTTTTAAAATCGCACTGGCGATGATAAGTTGTGTTGGAGAAAGTTCTAATTTACCAAAAAATACCTGTACTTGGGCAATGGTCATTTCTGTAACAGCCGCAATGGATTTTTCCCCTACCGTAACCGCTAGGATTTCAGGTTTTAATCGTTTACCCTTACACGCTGGACAGGTGATACTTGTCATAAAACTTTCATACTCTTGCCTTGATGAAACAGACGACGTTTCATTATATCGCCGCCACAAGTTGTTTACGATACCTTCAAATGTGTAAGGATACGTACGTTTGCGGTTGTCTTGCCCTATATAAGTGATATTCAACTTTTCTCCAGTGCCATTCATGAGCAACTCATGAATACTGGCAGGTAGCGCGGAATACGGCGTATCCAAACTAAACTTATGTTTTTCGCACAAGGCTTCAAATATGGCATGTCCCATACTGCTTTCCGAACGAACAGCATTCCAGCCTGGCGCGGCAATTGCACCGCCATTAAGTGATAAGGCGGGATTTGGCACAACAAGTTCAGGGTCAAAAATCAGCTTGCGCCCTAGTCCTGCACAATCTGGGCAAGCCCCTGATGGATTGTTGAAGGAAAACATACGGGGTTCAATTTCTGGCAAGGATATGCCACATTCTGCGCAAGCAAAGTGCTGACTAAATGTGATGTCATCCGCTTCTGATGTATGGGTGCGCAGTTCGTCGTCAGGCGACCGACCAGCCCCAGAAGTATTCATCACAAGCAATCCACCTGTTAATGTCATGGCAGCTTCTATTGATTCTGACAAGCGTTTTTGTATGCCCTCTCGCACCATGAGTCTATCAATTACAATTTCTATGGTGTGTTTCTTCTTTTTATCAAGGCTAATTTCTTCACTAAGTTCGATGACTTCACCGTCAATTCTTGCTCGTACATAGCCATTGCGCCTTGCATCTTCAATAAGTTTTGTGTGTTCACCTTTGCGCGCACGCACCACAGGGGCTAAAACTTGCAAACGTGTGCCTTCTGGCAACATTAAAATTTGGTCAACAATTTGGTCAATCGTTTGCTTTTCTACAACTTTCCCACATTTTGGGCAATGGGGTATGCCTATGCGGGCGTAAAGCAGACGTAAATAGTCATAAATTTCTGTAACTGTACCCACTGTCGAACGGGGGTTTTGATTTGTTGTCTTCTGGTCAATAGAAATTGCAGGGCTTAACCCTTCAATAAAGTCAACATCGGGCTTTTCCATCTGTCCCAAAAACTGCCGCGCATAGGCAGAAAGGGATTCTACATATCTTCGTTGTCCTTCCGCATATATGGTGTCAAAAGCAAGCGAAGTTTTACCTGACCCGCTAAGTCCTGTGAAAACAACCATTTTATTACGCGGAATTTCTAAATTGACATTTTTCAAATTGTTTCCCCGTGCGCCCTTTATAATGATTTTATCCATGAGTGCCTGTCCTCACTATTATAATAATTTTATCCATTAGATAATGCCCTCACCTTCTGTCACAAGCTTACTACATTCTGCACAAAAGTGCAATTATTTACGAAAATATTTTCCACAAATGAATGTTCCCATTGCATTTAGGCGTGTGGTAATTTATAGTATCTTGGAAAAGTGTCCTACAGGTTTGTCTAAAGAGGGTGAATTATGAGGAAAATACTACAGATAGTTAATAATAAACGTACTTTAGTGTTTCAAATATTTTTTACAGCCATCGCCTTTTCACTCTTGGTTATACTCAGCTACAACTATGTTTTTAATATTGTAGAAGATTACATGTCTAGCACCACCAGTGTGCTTCTTGATTTTGGTCAAACACAGTTAGAAGCTGGGCTGGAAGAATCCTGGCAAGCAGTGGAAGTGTTTGCAGATACCATAAGTTTAATGTTTGAATCAGGACACACACAAGATGAGATTTTGCACGGCATTAGACAAGTTTATTATTATGCATTCCCCAGAAATTACTCACTTGTAAGTAGCGGCAGTGGATTTTTTGGTTATTTGCATTTTGATGATGAATCTGTCTTTTTTACCACAGGGGTTGAAGTTCCCCTTCCAGCGTGTTTTGTGCCATCAGAACGTCCTTGGTATTTACATGCCCTTCAAAACCCCTATTACACTGGTGTAATGGTGGGGCCGTCTTACATCGACATTGTGACTGAAAACTCAATGCTATCACTCATAAGAAACATTCATGCACCCAATGGTGAACGGATTGGTGCGGTTGCACTGGATATAAAGCCCAGCGGCTTATCTGAACTCATTGCAACCGATGGTCTTGGGGGCAGTGAAAACTCTATAGGCATTGTCCTTGACAATAACATGTATATCATCGCCTTTCATGATACCCAACTTTTAGGCACTTTAGTGTGGCAGCATGAGAATGAATTTCAAGGATTAGTCGCACTTTTAGAGCATGGTGAGCAACAGATATTTGGGCATGAGCTGATTTATGAGGGCATAGAATATCTTTTGTTTTCACGCGTCCTTTATAATGGCTGGGTATGGGGGATACTTGTCCCTAGCGACGATTATTTTGGGCCTTTACGCGACATGATGTACGCCATCATTGCTTTGGCAACTATATTGTGGCTCATACTGATTGTAAGCTTCATTTATATAGATGAACAAAGAACCCGTGCCGACAAAAGAAGCCATCACAAGACCGTGTTTTTGGCAAATATGAGCCATGAAATTCGTACACCCATTAACGCAATCATCGGCATGACAATGATAGGAAAAGGCACGGAAGATACAGACCGCAAAAATTACTGTCTGACCAAGATAGAAACCGCAAGCCGTCATCTTTTAGGCTTAATCAACGATATTCTTGACATTTCAAAAATTGAAGCAAATAAACTAGAACTCTTTATTTTTGAATCAAATCTTAAAAAAGTGATTCATCAGGTTGCAAATATATGCAAATTTAGGGCTGAAGAAAAGCAACAGGAGTTTAAGTTAAGTATTGACCCTAAAGTGCCAAGTAAAGTACTGTTTGACGAGCTTCGCCTCACCCAAGTTTTAACCAACTTATTGATGAATGCCATAAAATTTACCCCCGAAAACGGAAAAGTAAGCTTATCCATAGGATATTTTGACAAGAATAAAGATGGGAAGCACACCATTTATTTTCAAGTCAAAGATACAGGTATTGGCATTTCACCTGAACAGCAAAGTAGAATTTTTGATGATTTTGCCCAAGCTGAATCCAGTACCACCCGCCGCTTTGGCGGCACAGGGCTTGGATTAAGCATATCACAGCAAATTATCAAGCTGATGGGTGGTACAATAGAAGTAAAATCTGCCATTGGTAAAGGGACTACATTTTCTTTCACCATTTTGATGGAATCTATAGATGATGATATAGATACAGCAGACGAAAATATCTCATACGAAGCTGGAATCAATGGGGTTTTTGCAGGCAAAAAAATTCTTTTAGTAGAAGATGTAGATATCAATCGGGAAATTGTAATCACATTGCTTGAAAACACTGGCGTTCAAATAGACATTGCACAAAACGGTATTTACGCCGTTGAAGCATTTATAAACGATATCACAAAGTACGACCTGATTCTCATGGATATCCAAATGCCAGAAATGGACGGGTATCAAGCGACAAAAGCCATACGTGGTGTCAACCATGTGCGTGCTATAGATATACCCATTTTAGCAATGACTGCCAATGTGTTTAAAGAGGACATTGAAAACTGTCTTGCCGTAGGAATGAACGGACACTTAGGCAAACCAATAGACCTTGATGCTTTAATAGAAAGTTTGAAAAAATATCTCAAATGAGGAGTTGATTATATGCAAGTAATCTTACTTGAGGATGTAAAAGGCATAGGAAAAAAAGGGCAAGTTGTTAATGCGTCTGACGGACACGCACGCAATTTTTTGTTTCCCCGTAAACTGGCAGCAGAAGCAACGAAGGAAAATATGGCACATCTTGAAGCCCAAAAGAAAAAGGTTGAGTTACAGCAGAAAGAAGAACTTGAAGCCGCACGTGCTATTGCTGATAAGCTCAAAGATATCCATGTGAAAATCCCAGTCAAGGTAGGCGCAGGGGGTAAAATGTTTGGTTCAATTTCCAACAAAGAAGTTGCAGAAGCCATAGGGTCTGCGTCAGGTATTGCCATAGACAAGAAAAAAATCTCCCTACAACCCATCAAAACCACGGGGGAACATACCGCCACCCTTAAACTCCACCCTAAAGTAAGTGTTTCACTAAAATTTGAATTGGTAGCAGACTAAATGTTAGAACCACCAAATCATCAACAATTTGCACCGCGAATCCCGCCCAACGACCAAGAGGCGGAACTTGCGGTGCTTTCTGGAATGCTTTTTGACAGGGAAGCCATTGCATCTGCCTATGAAACCTTAATCGGCGAGGATTTTTACAACCCTGGCAATCAAGCCATTTACGAAACTATGATAGAACTTTTTTCAAAAAGTGTGCCTGTAGATATTGTTACCCTTGGGGATAAACTTTTGGAAAAAGGTATCTTAGAGCAAATTGGCGGACGGGAGCGGATGGCAGACATTGCGTCAGCCTATTACACATCGGCAAATATCCGCCACCATGCCAAAATCGTATGGGAAAAATCCCTCATGCGTAAGCTAATTAAAGCCTCAACCAATATCACCAATGCAGGGTATGAAGGCAAGGAGGAAGCCGCCGCAATACTAGAGCGGGCAGAAAAAAGTATTTTTGAAATTTCACAAGGGGGAAGCACCCGAGACTTTGCCCATATTGAAAGTGTCCTTGTTTCTGCAATGAACAAGCTGGAAGAACTATACGAAAATCAAGGCAGTATCATAGGCGTTGAAACAGGCTTCATTGACTTTGATAAGAAAACCGCAGGATTGCAACCGGCAGACTTGATTTTAGTGGGCGCACGTCCTTCCATGGGAAAAACCGCTTTTTTGCTAAACATTGCACAACATGCGGCAGTTAAAAAAGGGGTACCTACGGCTATTTTTAGTTTAGAGATGTCCAAGGAACTCTTGGGCAACCGTATGCTGGCGATGGAATCTGGTGTAGACGCACAAAAATTACGCACAGGCAGTTTGTCCGATACAGATTGGGACCAAATTTCTGGCTCAATGGGACGGCTTTCTAATGCACCCATTTACATTGACGATACCCCCGGTCTTTCTATACAAGAAATGCGGGCAAAATGCCGTCGGCTTAAAACCGAAAAAAATCTTGGGTTGGTTGTTATTGATTATTTGCAGCTGATGACCACTAGCGGCAGTTCCGAATCGCGCCAGCTTGAAATTTCTGAAATTTCCCGCTCGCTTAAAGGCATTGGCAAGGAGCTTAATATTCCTATGTTGGTTGCAGCACAGCTTTCCCGCGCCGTGGAAGCCCGCAAAGACCATCGCCCAATGCTTAGTGACCTGCGCGAATCAGGCGCAATAGAGCAGGATGCCGATGTGGTGGCATTCCTCTACCGTGATGAATACTATAATCCTGACACTTTAAAAAAGGGACATGCCGAAGTCATTATTGCAAAACAAAGAAATGGCCCAACAGGCACAGTAGAGCTTATGTACCTTGGGTCACAAACAAAATTCGTAAATATAGACCATCGCATGATGTAATCTCATGACAACCACGCACATATGTTTGCAAATATTTTCATCTTGTGTTATGATTCAATCTAAGATTTTGACGTGAGGAGTTTTTAGCATGGCAAAAGCAGCTTTAACTGCAAAGCAACAATTGATTCTTGATTTTTTAAAGGCTGAAATACGGCAAAACGGATACCCACCTACCGTGCGTGAAATTTGTGATGCTGTTGGATTAAGTTCAACATCCACAGTTCATGCCCATTTAGAAACTTTGGAGCGCAAAGGTTTTATTCGGCGTTCCCCTGCGAAAAATCGTTCTACGGAAATTTTAGAAGAAGATTTTTACGCCAACACACGAGAGCTTGTGAATGTGCCCATTGTAGGGCGCGTAGCGGCTGGTGTGCCAATTCTTGCAGAAGAAAATATTGAAGATACTTTCCCAATTCCCATAGACTATGTAAAAAATGATACTTGCTTTATGTTGCATGTTAAAGGGGAAAGTATGATTGACGAGGGTATTTTTGACGGCGACTTAGTGCTTGTGCGTCAACAACAAGATGCCGCTGATGGTGACATTGTCATTGCCTTACTTGATGATTCAGCTACAGTAAAAACTTTTTATCGTGATGGTGAGTTTGTTCGCCTAGACCCTGCAAACAATGCATTTGAACCCATTAGAACACGAGAATGTGATATTCTTGGTAAGGTTATAGGTTTGTATCGCAGGTATTAGACAATATATCTCCAACGGATATATGCATACCACCTTCAAAAGCATATTTTAAGAGTGTCTTCTCTGTCAGAGGATACTCTTTTTTTGCATTGACATAAAATATCATGAAGCTGTCAAACTGTAAGTATTCCATTGCCTGTTTCACTGTGATATTTGACAGTAAATTTCTTTTTTTTGTCGGTAGAAGCCTTGCCCTTTGGGGAGTATGTTTGCCCTCTATTGCACGGTGAAACTCTGCTTGCAACTCTGGTTGAAAATTGCGGGTCTTGCGCCGTAAAAATTCTCCTGCACATAATAATGTAATATTGGGCGGAAAAAGTACAACCTGCACAATGCCTAACAATATTAACCCAATACTCATCCCCCACCCTATACGCAGTACAATACGTCCAGCCCGTAAAATACCCATTGAGTTACCTAAAAATTGTAAAGCCAACCGTCCCCCGTCCAGCGGCAATGCAGGCAGTAAATTAAATAATGCCAATGTCAAATTTACAAAAGCCAACTCGTCCAGCCATACCACGCCAATGTATGACATATGAGAAGTCAAAAATGCCCACATTGCAATCAATAGATTGGCCAAGGGGCCTGCGGCATAAATGATATATCTTTCCCATGTGTTAAGGTATTCCAGCCTTCTTGCTTTTGCCAACATACCCAGCGGAAAAAAACCGACCTTATCTACACGCCCGCCTAAGAAACGTATAACCAGCACATGCGCCCATTCATGTATAAAAATGGACGCTAGTGCAAATAAAATCCTCACAAAAATCATGACACAAAATCCAATCTTGTCATTGGGTCTATAAACTGACCATCATAAAAAATGCTAAAATGCAGATGTGGGCCAGTGGACATGCCTGTATTACCCGAATAGGCAATAAGTGTACCCTGGGTCACAATATCGCCAATGACAGCCCAAGGTCTGCTCAAATGGGCATAAAAAGTAGTATATAAGCTGTTATCATGAGCAATTCTCATAAAGTATCCGAAGCTTGGAGAAAACCCTGCTGCAACAACAGTGCCATCCTTAGGGGCAACAATGGGTGTGCCTGTTGGAATAGCAATGTCTACCCCATCATGAAATTCACGAAGTCCTGTAATTGGATTATCTCGCATTCCCGCAGGGGATGAAATACGCCCTGTGACAGGGTTTATCCACAGGGGCAATTCATCATTATAAAAATATTCAGGATAGTCAATGACCGAAAGCCCTTCGGTTATTCCCACAGTCCCGGAGCTAATGACGTCCCCGGGTTCTGTGGGTTTGACGCTTCTGGGGCGGACGTCATGGGATAATAATATTCAGGTGATGTTGCTTGGGGCGGTATGACGATTGGTGGAATGCCATAACTAAGCGGAAGTTCTGATGGCGGCATGGTTTGTTCAGGCATTGGCTCGGGTAAATGTTCTGCTGTTCCAAGCCATATTTCGCTGAAATTTCGCACATCAGTTACGAGTTCTTCCACTGTATGAGCCCCTGCAAGGGCTTGACGCAATCCTTCACGCAACTGCTGGGTCGGTGCAATATCTACCATGGTAATTATCAAAACAGCTACAATCAAAATCCCGCAGATGATACACTGCACAATCACTGACTCACTGGCAGTTATCTCTCGGTTTTCCCGTTGCTCATATCTTTCATATCGTTGCCGCCCATGGACATTCCGCGATGGCGCAACGCGCCTATAGGGTACTCTCTCCAATATGCCCACCCCTTTCACATCTAAATATCTATGCAGGGAAAGGATAAAATATGTACATAAAAACAAGGATTCTGTTGACTATCCTTATTTATAAAGACGAATCCAATAATGTATAGGGTTATAATTAAACGGCACTTAAACATAAATCTATATTTAAGTTACTGCAATGATATAGGTTAGTTATTACGAATCGCGTTTTTAAGACGTAATATGACAATATTATATTATTAAGCTATATGAGGTACAAAAACTCATTGATAAATGTATTACTTTACGTATAGTTTCATCATATAACTTATTTACATAGCAGTCGATGCGTGAGGGGGATTCAATGTGAGGTACAAAACTTTAGGTTTAAGAATTACAAATGATTGCGATTTATCCTGCTCTATGTGCTGTGATTATTCGGAATCTTGTCCATCAATTACAATGAATTATGAAAATTCAAAAAGATACATTGTAAGCTCTAAAGATACGCCCATAGAATGGATAGGATTTTCTGGCGGCGAAGCTTTTTTGCATTTTGATTTACTTAAAGAATTAATCTCTATATCTAGTTCTTTGGGAAAATCTACATCAGTCATCACAAATGGCTTTTGGGCTGATGATTATGAAAAGGTTGAAAAACGTGTCGTGGAACTCAAAAAAGCTGGTTTAACTGTGCTGGGTATGAGTTATGATGAGTTCCATGCTAAGTTTGTTCCTGCTCACAATATAAAGAATCTAATTCGTGCTGCTAAAAAATTAGATATTAGGGCAACTATTCAAGCTGTTATATTAAATGATTCAAACGTTGGCGATATAATAAATAAAATAGGTGCTGACTTATCATGTATCGACATTCAATTTGTACCATGTTCCAACGTTGGCAATGCTGCAAAAAATATCAACCCAGATAGATTTATTCGGGAAACTTTACCTAGAGGTTTATTTTGCGGAAAAAAAGGTTCGTTTCCAGTGGACTATGACGGAACCATAAGACCTTGCTGCAATCCATATATATATGAAACTGAACTTATAGTTGGAAACATGTGTGAACTTGATGTGCCACAAAGCCTGATTAAGTTAAAAAATAATCCCTTCTTATACCTTTTACGTAATTATGGATTTGATTGTTTTTTGGATATAGTAGAAAACAATTCATTAGATATCACTATTCCTGAGAAACTAGTCATTTCTTGTGAGTTGTGTTCCATACTATTTTCAAAAGAAAATTATTACTTATTATTACCATTTGTATATGATTATGTTAAAAAACTCTAATGAGTACTACAGTTTATGGGGTGAAAAATAAATAAAATAGGAGGTGACTTAATGAGTAATCTGAGAGAAAAAATAACAGATTTATTCAAAAAACCAGAAATAATAGAGCATATAAAGTCTATTGAGGCTCAAGTTTCAAAAGGTAATCTTTCACCATTTTATGAAGTCTGCAAAGACCATCTCAAAGGTGTGACTGAAGATGAGTTTGCAGAAGCTTTTAATGGAATGTCAGAAATCGAAATTGATTTAGAAGACAATGATCTCGAAATGGTAGCTGGTGGCGCAATTACACAGACAGACCATGCTGGTCAAAAATACCAAATAACAATGTAGTTATTTGTCATCTAGTCTATCCACTGAAAGCCTAAGTAAAAAACTGTAGTATACCGCACCTTATTTTTCACCCCATCTTTTAATAAATGACTTTAGATATGTGTATTCGACTAAGAAAGAGAGTTGTTATATACTATGGATATTATCCTTGTGGGAAGTGTTGAGTTTACGAAGCGCACTCACTGGCAAAATCACATACATTTAGGATTGCTAACTTTGCGTGAAGTGCTAAAGCCACATTTTAGTGTTGATATTATTGACTTTGATTATCTTTATTCTACAGATAAATTTAGTTACGAAAATGATTATGAGGTAAATGTTAAAAACATTGCTCAATATATTACATTAAAGAAGCCGAAAATAGTTGGGTTCTACACAATGTCCTGCTCTTTTGATGTGTCTGTAAGAGTTGCCCAACATGTAAAAAATAATGATAGTAGTATAAAAATCGTGTTTGGAGGTCCACAGGCCACACATACGTACAAAAGTTGTTTGACTGCTTTCGATTTTGTTGACGCAATTGCTTTAGGCGAATCAGAATTTACGGCAGTGGATTTGATGCAGTCGCTTATAGGATATAAGGATATAAAAGATGTTCCAGGGATAGCATATAGGGCGGGCGATGCTTCTATCATAAGAAATGAATCACCTAAGCGGTTAGCAGGAACGGAATTAGTAAAGTATAGCATTCAAGACTATTCTCCATATACCTTTCCTACAATTGCTGCTGATGAAGCGTTGTCAATTCCACTAGAGGGGGGACGTGGTTGTCCTTTCAATTGCACATTCTGCGCAACAAGTATTTTTTGGGAGCGAAATTTTAGGCTAAAAAACATAGATGACCTATTTAATGAGTTTATATATTACTACGACAAGTTCAAAATCAGCCATTTTTCTATAATGCATGATTTGTTTACAGCTGACCATGAGCGTTTGATGGAATTTTGTAATAAGCTCATTGAAAGTAATCGGCCCTTTACGTGGGGTTGTTCATCAAGAACTGATGTTTTAAAGATAGAAATGCTGAAGCACTTAAAAAAAGCAGGGTGTAGGAATATCTACCTAGGGATAGAAACTGCATCGCCTAGAATGCAAAAAATTATCAAGAAAAACTTAAATCTAGAGACCGCTCTTAATGTAATAAGAGAATGTATGCTCGTTAAGATTAACATTACGGCTTCATTTATTTATGGTTTTCCAGATGAAACAATAGATGATTTTAAGGAAACTGTGATGTTTATTGAATCCCTTTTCAAGGAACTGACAAGACCTATTGTGATACAGATGCATTGTTTTCAATTATACCCTATGACATTTGAATATGAGAAAGTAAAGGATATTATGTACTACTCACCTGAGAAGTCAAAGCCTACACTATATCATAACAAAATGGATGAAATCTCTGTTTCTCTTGTTAAAGCATATCCCGACATGTTTTCTCACTGCTACGTCTTTGATACAGAAGTGAGGCTTCAATACCCATTTTTTGATACACTTGTTATATGTTTTTCAGCACTCTTTTCTTGTTTTAAACTTTCTGTAAAGCATGTGATAGGCAAGTATGGTTTGTTGACGCTATACACGATGATGGAAGATATCATAACGGATATTCATAATGAAAGAAACGCGTCTGAAAATTTCGTAATTGACAGCACTTTTATAAATTATGAAGATGATGACCGGGCAGCTCAGTTTTTTATTGACTTATGCAGGCGTGAGATTGGTACCGATTATAATGGTTTGCTGGCTATGGTTTTTAGTTATGAAAAAGCTTTTTATGATTATGCAAGAAGCAATAGCACAGAGTCTTTGGTAGTGAAAACAGACTTTGATATTACTGAAGCTTATCGAAGCAAAACCCTTGTCAAAACAGAGCAATATATTCGATTTTACAAGAAAAATAAAATATTTAAGCAAGGCGTTTTATCGCCAGCTGGATTGCTTAAAGCATTATCTGGTGAAGCTAGAAATCAAATTAAACCTATTGCATTTCAGCCATCTACTAAACAAGCAGCTACGCCTGTGTGATAGAAAGTATTTAACCATTATTCTCTCTAACGCATTAACAAAATGCACCTATCATCTTGAAAATCAGATGATAGGTGCATTTCTATTAACTTTCTTTTTTTATTATTAAAATTTATCTTAGTTTGTAATCACTTGCTCGGTTTCTTTATCAAAAACATGAATACGTTGTACATCAAGTGCCATGGTTATGGTGTCTCCGCTTTTGGCTGTGCTTCTTGGGTTTACACGGGCAACCATTTGTTGCCCTGCACACATGAGGTAAAGGTAAACTTCTGCACCCAAAAGTTCGGTAACTTCAACTTCTGTTTTAATGATGGAGTCTGGAGATTGGCTGATAAACATTTCTTCATCTTTAAGGTCTTCAGGACGAATGCCCATAATGACAGTTTTGCCTACATAGCCGCCTTCTTCAACTACCTTTGCTTTGGTTGCGGGTAATTTGATTGAAAACTCTCCAAACATAAGGCAAATGTCACTGCCTTTTTTCTCTACACTAACCTCTACAAGGTTCATTTGAGGCGAACCGATAAAGCCAGCCACAAATAAATTAACAGGTTTATTGTATAGGTTTGCAGGTGAGTCAACTTGTTGGGCAACGCCGTCTTTCATAACAACAATGCGTGTACCTAGTGTCATCGCTTCTGTTTGGTCATGGGTTACATATATAAAAGTGGTTTGTAATTTTTGGTGGAGTTTTGTAATTTCTGTACGCATTTGTACACGAAGTTTTGCGTCTAGGTTTGATAAAGGTTCGTCCATAAGGAAAACTTTTGGCTCACGAACAATAGCGCGCCCCATCGCAACACGTTGGCGTTGTCCACCGGAAAGTGCCTTTGGCTTACGGTCTAGCAAATGTTCTATGTCAAGGATTCTGGCAGCTTCATGCACTCTTTTTTCAATTTCAGCTTTGGGTGTTTTGCGAAGTTTCAAACCAAACGCCATATTATCATAGACACTCATGTGGGGATAAAGGGCGTAGTTTTGGAAAACCATAGCAATGTCACGGTCTTTTGGCGCAACATCGTTCATAATTTTGTCGCCAATGTGTAATTCACCTTCGGTAATTTCTTCAAGTCCTGCAATCATACGTAAAGTCGTGGTTTTTCCACAGCCAGAAGGCCCTACAAAAATGATAAACTCCTTGTCTGCAATGTCCATATTGAAGTCATTAACGGCAACAAATCCGTTAGGGTACTTTTTCACAATGTTTTTAAGCTTTAATCCAGCCATAAAATTACCTCCTAAGATATGCGGTGAATAAAGGTTTCACACCCGCGTGTAATCTAATTGACATATTACAATATTTATACAAACATTGTCATTAGCTAATATACCAAATTTTATACCCTGCTTATGTGATATCACACAAATGTCATATGCATAATTTTAGAACTATTGAAGCAAAATGTGGCTATTGAGGTGAAATTTATGACGCAATCCACAATTCCAGAAAACCCAAGCATAAATTTGGACGACAATATCGAACTGTTAACTGAACTTTTTTCCGACAGCACAGACTATATCGGGAGAAAACTAACCCCTGGCGGTGAAGGTGCGCCATCCCTTTATATGGCATATATTGACGCAATGACCCAACGCGACCTTATGGATTTAACCGTTATAAGACGGATTTTTGACATGGACTGGTCAGCCTTAACTCCAGATGAAAAATCCGCAGGACTGTACGAAGCCTTGCGCGACCGAGGCATAGCCACGTCCGACCTTTCCGAAGCAGAAAAGATGGAAGATGTACTTTATTTTATCATGGCAGGGGACACAGCCGTTTTTGTAGAAAATTCTACAAAAGTTATCATCATTGCCACACGAGGCTTTCCCAACCGCGGAGTACAATCTGCCGAGACAGAAGTGGTTGTGCAAGGCTCACGAGAAGCCTTTAGCGAAGTCATGCGCTTTAATACTGCCCTAATCCGCCGAAGAATCCGCGACACAGGACTCAAAGTAAAACAATCCAAACTAGGTACACGTAGTCTAACCGACATTGCACTCATGTATGTGGAAGGTATTGTTCGCCCAGAAGTGTTGGCAGAAGTAGAAAAACGTCTGCAATCCATAGAAATTGACGCAATCATGGATAGCGGCAGTGTAGAACAGCTTATCGAAGAAAGCTGGTTAAGCCCTTTCCCCCAAGCCCAGCTAACAGAACGCCCTGACAAAGCCGCGTCAGCTTTATTGGAAGGGCGCATTGCTATCATTGTAGACAACTCCCCCTTTGTCATCATCGTTCCCGTGACCTTAAATGCCTTTTTCCAAGCGTCAGAGGACTATTACAGCCGTTGGCAAGTCATGAGTGCCACACGTTTTTTGCGCTTTATTGGCGCATTCATTGCCGTTGCCCTGCCGGGCATTTATATTGCAATAGCCCTTTACCACCCGTCAATGATTCCCTTACTAATGGCTTCTAAACTCGCCGAAGCAAGTCAAGCGGTTCCTTTCCCAGTGGTTATGGAAATCATATTACTGGACTCTGCTTTTGAACTTCTACGGGAAGCGGGCATTCGTCTTAAAAATGCTTCTGGCGGAACAATTGGCATTGTGGGGGGGTTAATCATAGGGCAAGCCGCTGTAGAAGCAGGATTGGTCAGTCCCATTGTTGTCATCATCGTTGCCATGACAGGCATTGCAACTTTTGCAATCCCAAGTATCTCGCTGGTATACAGTTTTAGATTAGTAAAGTACGGTATCTTATTTTTAGCTGCAACGTTTGGCTTCCTAGGGCTGTGGTTAGGCTTGCTGATTACTTTAGTGCATCTTGCGTCCATGAAAAGCTTTGGCTTCCCCTATCTTATGCCTTTTGCCGCTTCTGAAATGAATAAATGGGAAGACCTGAAAGACAGTTTGTTCCGCTTTCCCTTATTTAGCTTGAGACGTAGACCTTTTTTTGCACGAAAAGACCAAGATATTAGAATGCAGTCCAACCCTTCAAAAAAATCTTAATTCCAAAGAGGTAAAACCATGGCATCTAATGAAAAAATT
This sequence comes from Defluviitaleaceae bacterium, assembly GCA_009780315.1. Lineage (GTDB taxonomy): Bacteria > Bacillota > Clostridia > Lachnospirales > WQUN01 > WRAH01. The sequence goes on along the minus strand of WRAH01000008.1, from coordinate 47,038 downwards.
ACAATGCGACAACTTCAAATTCTAATCATCCTAGGTGCGATGGGTACAGGGGTTATTGTACTGCCCCGCCGCGCGGCTAATCTTCTTGGCAGTACATGGCAGGATGGGTGGCTGATTGCACTGGGGCTTACAGTGGTTGCAATGATTATTGGTGCGCTAATATGCTTTGCAATAAAAGCTGTGGCAAAAGCAACAGCAGAAGGTGAAGACACACCGCCAAAAACCTTCATTGAGTCTACAGGCATTTTATTGACTAAGCCCTTGGCGTATTTTATTGGTGTGGCATTGTGGGCAAAATTGGTACTAGCGGCAGGGCTTGAAATGCGTGTGTTTATGGAAATTGTACGAGAAATATTACTTCCAAATACACCCATGCCTGTCGTTAGTGCCATCATGCTGGCTGTGTGTGCCTATGCCGCTGCCAAAGGTATTGAAACCCGTGCAAGAGTTGCAGAAGTTTTGATTTTAGTGATGATTTTGCCAAGTATTTTCTTATTTATATGTGCGGCTGTGGATGCTAACTTTTCAAATTTGCAACCTGTATTGGTTACACCGCCCCAAACATTGATAACCAGTATACTACGTCTTGGCTTTATTTTTACAGGGATGGAAATGCTGTTACTTGTGTCGCCATTTTTGCCGCGAAAAAAACCGCTGGTTCGCCCTGTTGTAGGTGCAGTTGCTGTGGCAGGTGGTATCATTACGCTGATTACAATGGCAACCATTGTAGCTTTTGGGCGTGGTGTGGCAAACGAAGCTTGGCCCGTTTTGCGAATGATGGATATGATAAATATTCCTGGCTCTTTTATTGAGCGTCAAGAAGCACTCATGTTTAGTTTTTGGATAATTACTGCATTTGTACTGGGTAATGCAATGTTATTCTTTGGCGGTATATTGGCAAGGGACATTTTACAATTTAAAAAAAATCGCTTGCTTAAAGGTGTTTTATTGACTGCTGTTGGGGTTTTTGCTATAAGCAATATTCCCTTTTCCCAAAGGGAAATTTATCAATATTTAGACTACTTGTATTTAACTACAGGGGTATTCTTTCTCATTGTACTGCCAATTTTACTCATTATTGCGGCAAAAATAAGCACATGGGGTAAGGGTAAACTTAAAACCGCAGCTTTTACTTTCATTTTAGCCATTGTATCCTTCACTTTCACAGCCTGCTGGGATAGGGTAGAGATGGAAGACCGTGCTTTTGTTGTTGCTATGGGCATTGATAAATGTGAAGATGATAACTATATTGTGTCCCTTAGTGTTCCCATTTTAGGCAAAAGCGATGAAGAAGCAGAGCAAAATATTAAAACTGCCGAAGGCGAAACTATTACCGAAGCCCTAAAAAAGCTGGATGCAAAAACAGATAAACAACTTTACTATGGGCAAGCAAAACTGCTGATTCTGGGTACAGACTTATTAGAAAGTCCCCGCCATATCAACGGTGTAATCAATGTTGTAAGCAAAATGCCGCAAATTTGTGCCAGTATATACATGCTTGCGGCAGATGACCCAACAGAAATATTAGAAGCCAAACCTCCAGGTGAAACTTTACCAGGGTTGTATGTATCAGAACTTTTTAGCCATAAAAACAAATTAGGCGGTACAGCTTTTGCTTTAGATTTCGAGGGATTCAGCACTGAAATAAATAGCGCAATAATCCCTCAAATATGTACAAATGATGATGAGCTGGAACTCATTGGCGCAGTTGTTGTAAAAGATAGCAATTTGGTTGGAAAACTAACCCCTGAAGAACTGCGGGGCTTTCTATGGTGCATTCCACAAGGAAATGATGGGGCGGTAGTAACTGCAAATCAAGTCCCCATGAAAGTAGAATCTCATGAGGTAGAAATCATCTTTGATGAAAACCTCCATGTTGTCATCAAAGTAACCGCAACAGGCAACACAAAAGAATCTACCAAAACCAATCAAGAACACGCCCTATCCGCCGAAATAGCGTCAGAAATAACCCATGTACTCACCAAGCTTCAACGAGAATACAAAATAGACGCACTCAATCTTCAAGACCATTTGCGAAAAACAAACTATCCCTTATACAAAGCCCATACAGATAATTGGCAGAAAATCTTTGAAAGCCTAGACATTACTCCACGAGTGAATGTTTTGGTTGTTTAGACAGTTTAAAACACATCTTTTACCACCTCAGGTTCATTTGCCTCGAGGTTGGTATTTTAAATTGCGTTGGCGAATGTATCCATCGTCTCTTTTTTAATCTTAAACTGACTATAATCCCCTTTGGTAACGGCTTTTATTATAGTCTTATCAAGAAATGTCAACTTTTCTAACCGCGCCTCACTTCCGAATAACGCTGTGATTTTTGCGGATTTTAATAATAGGGCTGGAAAGTTGGTTTTCAACGTTTCATTAAATTGTTCAGAAAGTGCGGCACAAAGGAAAATACCAATGCTCTTTTTTGTAAGCACATCAAGGTTATTTTCGCAGAATGTACGAAGTTTTTTTGAAATTTTGCCAATATACACAGACCCTCCAATGACAATTGTATCAAATGAATGAAGTTCAATTTGCTTAGGGGCTTTGTTGATATCAACCAGTGTTACATCTCCCGATATTTTGGTTTTTAAGTAACTTGCACAGTCTGCTGTACACCCATATTTGCTTGCATAGACAACTAATGTTTTCATATCCCTATTCCTCCCAGTGAGTGTTTAGAGTATTTTTTATCCCTTTTAATGGACTTAAACTAAAACATATTTAATAACAATGCTATATAATTTAACATTGTTATTTTATTCTGATTATATTCTGATGTCAAGTGTAATATTTTTTGAATATTACGATATCCTTCATATTTTTTAACAATAAGACTATGGCTTAACCACACGCAATGAGACTAATTTTTTCACATCATCAAGAATTTTTGCATTTTTCACATCAAACGCCAAGGATTTACCACTATGCCCCAAAACAGTCTGTTCAAATAGTTTTCGTGTGTATTCAGTACATGAAGGCATTAGTAATTCGGCTTCGTTCATCTCGCGTATTCCTATGGCTATCAATGCGACAAAGTATCCCGATTTGGGGTAAAGTGTACATAATGCTTTGTTGCTTTTTTTATATTTGATGTTCCATCCCTTCCAAATGCCCTCATGCATGGAACAATGACTATAGAACAATTTAGGCTTTACATCATATGTCTCTTGCAAATAACCAGAAAAATCATCCCATAAAGGTGTGTCAACAAATGTGCTTATTTGGCTTTTTGACGGTTCATTGACACTGTCAAAGCATTCGCTCCATTGTAAGCGGTGACTATTTATGTCTTTGTCATTGATTGGTACTGGTATTACCCATAATTCCATCTTACATATTTCAGGGCTTACCGTCACATACTTTTCTGCTGAAAATGGCTGTGTTGATAAATTATGTTTAGGAAGCCAAGTGCCAAACAGATAGTTCATGCTTTTGCCCAATGCAGAAGTTGTTAATTCAGTCATATTTTCAGCCTCAAAAGAACATACAATATATTCGGCGGCAGGAAGTGCCCAAGTTGTGACATCATCATATACCGTTGCGTGGGGTGTGGCAGAAGCCCCTGCAAAATAGTTAAAAGTGCCATCTTCATCATCTCCAAAGGTTGAAACTCCAAAGGCTATACCATTAGGTATAATCCCTTTTAGTTCATCCTTTTGCTTATGAAATTTATCCCACAATAGACCAGGTACATCTATTCCTGTGGTTTTTCCAAGTGGGGTCTGTTCCGACACTGAAACGGTTGCAGAAAATCCAATGTAATACTCGGGTACATTTATTGTTTTGCGTGATATTTCCAAAACGATACTGTCAGTAATAAGGGGTACATCTTCATCAATTATTGTGTAACCAAGTAATAAATCAGGCTTCATGACTTGATTTAACCGAACAGGATTATTGCGGTATGCTTCTGGTGTCATTTTAAACGCACTTTTGAATGTTTTTGTAAAATGCTCATGACTGTTAAAGCCATGTTCAAGAGCAATATCCAGTATACGCTTGCTTTTGTCTTCTAGGGTTTTACAAGCCCTTGCCAGTTTACGCATTTTTACATATTCATTAACAGGCCGCTTCACAAGGCGAGCAAATAAACGCTGAAAGTAAAATGGCGAAAGGACGGCAATTTTTGATAACTCCTCAGGTGAATGATGATTAGTTAAATTTTCTTCGATATAATCTACAACCTTTTGTATTGATTCCCATGCGTGCATGTCAACCTCCATATATTTTTATAGTCTTCCCTAATATCAAATCCTTTTGACCATATTTCAATATTTTTTTCAATTTGTTACTCCTTGAATAATTCTGAAATGATTATATCAAGGTGGGGTTTGCTTTGCTTGTTCTACAATGCCTTTTTTGGATATAAACAAAAAAACCGACACAAAACCAATAATCACTTGGTTCTGTGTCGGTTTTTTAATCAATCGCCTTTATTTGCTATCTATAACACCAGACATCATTGTCACTTTTACTCCACTTTCGCGCCACTTGTCTGCAATGACATTCATGCCTATTGAATCACTTGACATATGCCCTGCAACAATGACGTTACCGATGTTTTGCTCTTTTAATTCTTTTGCGTCTTTTTCTGGAATATGCATCTTAATCAAAGTACCAACGCCCCCATCAAAATAAGCCTTTAATACATCAGCTCCTGGCCCTGTTAATCCAGACATGAGTACATAAATTTTGCCTGCATAACTATCTTTATTGCCTACACGAATGACAGGTTTGCGGCTTGAGTTTTTATATTCTGGAATTTCCTCTAAAGCGGCTGTAACTTCTTCCAGTGTGGTTTCAGGCTTATTTCCAAATTTTTCATCCAAGAATTTTTGAACAATGGCTTCACCAATAAGGTCCGCGGGGGTGTGCAAAGAGATGTAAGGCATGTTTAAAAGTTTTGCGGCAGACTCACTGCGACGTGAGTTTGATACATGTCGGTTAAAGCTTAATGTATCCTTTTGTGCGGCTAAGGCTTTTTGTGTCTTATTTCGCGGCACACCCAATTTTTCCAGTTTAATAATATGCTCATTTAACACATCTAGCATATCAGGGCAGGTATTGCGGGGGTGGTGTGATACAACACAGTCAAAACCCAATTCTTTTGCCAGCAATAGCTCTGCCGTATCCATATCTACGCCCATAAGTACATTTTTAATACCCTCACCTGGCACAACAATGCCGCAGTCATTGGGCATTTTATCAAGGTTTGCTAGTTTAAGTGCCACATTCATCATGTCTGTTGTGTTCATTGACAATCATCCTTTTTCAATTGAGTTAGCATGTTATACATGCTACGGTTATATTATAATACCAAGATGCCAACATCAAAGCAATTGCAATGGCAATAATCCATTTTTTAGCCAAAAAGGCATTGAAGCGATTTAATGCAGGTCTTTTTGTGACTTGCTCTACGAATGCGCATACAAAGAAGGCTGTTCCGCCAATAAGCAAAGGAATTAACAAAATATTCATGCGCAAAGCCGCAGATAAATTGAATTGAAGCAGATAAATAAAAGCCCTTGTTAACCCACAAGCAGGGCAGGGTATGCCAAAAATCAGCTTAAAAATGCAGGGTATAGAAATAGGCGTAGTGGCGAAAACAATAATCACCGCTACGCCTATACCAAAGGCAATTAAAACTCTACTACTGGTGCTGCTGACCATAGCCACCCATGCCGCCACCTTGTGCGTCCAAGTAATTTAGCATACCTATAAGGGTTTCATAGTTTTTAGTTCTTGCTCTGTCTCTTACAAGAAACATGTCGATAATCCACCAGATACCACAGCCACCCAGTGTCAATAACTTACCAATACCAAGACCAATATCACCAAGCATGAAGCGGTCAACACCAAGCTCCCCAAGTATAATAGACATAATTAGGATGGTGGTAGGGTTATGCAATTTTGCAGTGTGCAAGTAGTTGAACTGCTCATCTGTAAGTTTCCCTAGTCTGTCTTGGATTTCTAACATACGTTCTGCTGGAAAATACTCATTGTACGACATAAGATACATATCGGCTTTTGATGCCATGGAAAATCCCTCCCATTTTTAACTTCATTCATTTAAACAAATATACGAACAGATGTCAAGATAGTATGAACGATTCTAAGGGAGGTAAATTATGCATATCTACAATATAATACAAATTAACCCACCAGAGCCTTCATTGATAATGCGCTGTAATGTATCCTGAAATTTCATCTGCGCATCTTCCGGCATACGGAAGAGTTTGTTTTGCAACCCATCCCGCACCATCTCATGCATAGATTTTCCAAACATGTTTAAATCCCATATTTTGCTTGGGTCTTCGCTCATCTCTTGGTTAATGTATGTTATTAAATCCTCACTTTGTTTTTCACTGCCCACTAATGGGCTTACCTCGGTTTCTATATCCGCACGTATCAAGTGAATACTTGGCGCACTGGCGCGAATTTTCACGCCATATTTCGCGCCATGTTTTACGAGTACAGGAGGGTCTAGTTTCATTTCGTCTGTGGCAGGGGTTACGATGCCGTAGCCCTTGCGGTGGACTTCTTCCAGCGCATATTTAATTTTATCATATTCTTTTTTAGCTTCGGCTAGGATTTTTATTGTAGAGATAAGTTGATATTCTCCAGCAATGTCCATGCCTGTGGTTTCACTTAAAATTTGGTAGAACAGTGTTTCATCTACACTGAGTTCTATGTGGGCTGTGCCTTCACCAAGGGCAATTTTCTCTAGGAAAGCCTTTTTTACATATTCATTTTCTTCAAGTATATTCATGTGGTTACGCATTTCCCTAAGTTTGCCTACACCAGATACCATTTGCTTGACTGCACCAATGAAGCTTTGTTTTAGCCAGTGGTCAATAGGCAAAGTCTCAATCCATTTTGGATAATTTAGGCGGATTTCCTGAACAGGGAACTCATAAAGTACCTTTTCAATGACAGCATGAATGTCCTCAATTTTTAGTTGCGCACAGTTGATTGCAATGACTGGCGCACTGTGTCGTTCGGCAAGTTCTTCCCGCAAGCGGTCAGTGTCTGGGGAAAATGGGGTTTGGGTGTTTAGCAACATGACAAAAGGCTTATTGATTGCTTTAAGCTCTCTGACAACCCGCTCTTCTGCTTCTATGTAATCTTCCCTTGGAATCTCCGCAATACTGCCGTCGGTTGTAATGACTATGCCAATGGTAGAGTGGTCGGTAATGACTTTGCGTGTTCCCATTTCTGCGGCTTCGGCAAATGGCATTTTGTCTTCTGCCCATGGGGTGGATACCATGCGCGGCATATCACCATCCAAGTGACCTGATGCACCTGGCACAAGATAGCCTACACAGTCAATCATGCGCACTTTAAATGAAGCCACATCATCCATATGAATTTCAATGGCTTCATTGGGTACAAATTTAGGCTCGGTAGTCATGTTGGTTTTGCCCGCCGCACTTTGTGGCAATTCATCCTTTGCCCGTTCTTTACTATAGTTATTTTCAATGTTGGGAATGACAAGTAAGTCCATGAAACGCTTAATAAATGTAGATTTTCCTGTACGCACTGGGCCTACTACACCAATATAAATATCGCCCCCTGTGCGTTCTGATATGTCCTTGTAAAGATTGTGATAATCCATTGTTAAATCTCCCTTCTGAAATTGTATGGATACAATATACTATGCTATAGAGGGAGATTTATGCCAATCAAAAGAATAGCCGTACCACTGCAAATATAAGACCAATACCAATGCCAACAATACCCAGTATAAGTCCAACCGTTGTTTTGTGCGTTTTTGCCCGTTTGCGTGCCATAAAAACAACATCAGCCCCAGTGGAAATGGGTATAATAATGGCCGCCCATGAAATGAAAAAGACCGCGGTTGCGCCCATATTCAACAATGATATGATGATGTTTGCCACAAACCCCAACAAGGGATATAACAATATTGCGCCCATGCCTATACAGGTTATAAGCCAATCAAATTTTCTGTGCATGGTTCCGCAATCTAGGCACAAGCCGGTGGGTGTAATCATCTTGCCGCAATGGGTACACATCATGTATTACCTCCTATGAATGGCATCAAAACCTCTATGGCATGATGCTGATTTTCAATATAAATTTTTTCAACTTGCCCGCCAAAATCACCATCCAGTGTCCACGCTGTAGGCGTTGCAAAATGAAAACTTGCCTTGCGCACCTTGCGAAGAATTGCCGAGTTTGTTTTGGTATCTTGGTTAAGTAAGTATGAAATCAGTTCTTGACGGTCTTTAATGGTGTGAAGTTCACGAACCAGCAACACTTCAAATAAACCGTCATCCATGTGTACACCTATTTCCTCTGGAATCTTAAAGCCTGCAATAGAATGTGCATTGCCCACAACACCTAGGGAAAATTCGCCCCGCACCATCTCATCATCCAGCATAACTTCGCAATAGGTGGGGCTTACTGCCCCAATACGCTTGATACCCTCAACAAAATACGCCAGCTTACCAATCATATTTTTTGTATTTTGCGGTGTAGAATAGGAGACATCTGTAAACATACCAAAAGCAGCCACATAAGAAAAATGTTTATCCCCAAATCGCCCAACATCTACAGGCCGCGGTACAGCACCTGTAATGACATCTGCCGCCGTTAAAACATCCTTAGGAATATCCAGTGACACAGCAAAATCATTGACCGTGCCTGATGGAATAATGCCAAAAGCAGGACGCTTTTTAAGTCTCATCAGCGCGTCAATGGCTTCACTGATTGTGCCGTCCCCGCCAGAGCAAACAAGATAATCAAACCCTTCTGCATATTGGGCAATCATTTGGCGCACTTCTCCTGCCGCTTGGGTTGGATAGGCTGTCACAAGAAAGCCCGCCGCCGTAAGTTTGTCAATAATTTCAAAGAGATAGGGCGTGAATCTTTGCACCCCCGATTTGGGGTTAAATATAAGAAGCAATTTCCGCTTTAAAGACATTATCATTCCCTCCATACATATTTTAAGGTAAAATAAGCTAAACCGCAAATAAATTACAATCCACGGACATATATATATGAACAACCACAATTTACAGGCTTTAAAATAAAATCATTTATAGCCGCGAAAGGAATACTTTAAAAATGACAGATAATAGAAAACCACGCCAATTAGGCATATTCCTTACAGGAATTGCAATAGGTATCTTAATCATGGCAGCAGGTATCGTGGGCTTTCGTGAATATGAAAGCCGTGTACGGTGGGGCGGAGCAGACCCTAATAGCAAGATAATTGAAATATTCACCTTGCTGGAACGGCATTCAATTTTGCCCTTCGACCGTGAAGAAATGCTGGAAACCATGTACCGCGGCTTACTTATTGGGGTGGGCGACCCATATACCCAATACTTTGACACCTCTGCTCTTGAATCCTTCCGTGAGCGGATGGATGGTGCATATGTAGGCATTGGCGTATTGGTTTCCCTAGACCCAGACACTAGGGCAGTGACCGTAGGCGTGGCATTTAGTGGCTCACCAGCTTCCCTTGCAGGCATTTTACCGGGTGACCAAATTGTGGGTGTTGATGGCATTGATGTAAGCGGGCGCACCCTTGAAGAAGTTGTAGGGCTGGTGCGCGGCCCAGAAAACTCTGTCACCACCCTTACAATCTTCCGCCCATATGAAAATACCCGCTTTGATGTAAGTATCAATCGCCAACGTGTGGAAATACCTACAGTGTTTCACAACACAATTTACCACTATGGGGAAACCATAGGTTATATTCGCATAGAAGGCTTTGACCGTGTAACGCTAGAGCAATTTACCACCGCCCTAAGTGAACTTTACGCCGCGGAAATAGACGGCTTAATCGTGGATGTACGTAACAATCCTGGCGGTTCACTGGACACAGTACACCATATCACCAACATGCTGATTCCAGAAGGCATAGTCCTTTATACAGAAGACGCACAAGGCAACCGTATTAACCACTATTCAAATGCAACATATCTGGGTCTGCCCCTTGTCGTACTGGTAAACGAACGCAGTGCAAGTGCGTCCGAAGTGTTAAGCGGTGCAGTGCGAGACACCCAAGTAGGCACTTTGGTTGGCACCACCACCTTTGGAAAAGGCATCGTGCAAAGTCTATTCCCCCTTTCTGACGGCACGGCGATAAAAATGACCATTGCCAAATACTTTACCCCCGCAGGGGAATCCATCCATGGCACAGGCATTACCCCTCACATCATAGTAGAAATGGAAGAAAGCCTAAGCAGAAGAATAGGCAACCTGATGTTGGAAGAAGATATACAATTGCAAGCCGCCTTGGATGTGATTATTGATAAGATTCTGCCATAAAACCACAAAAACCCCCTGATTATCCTCAAAAGCAAATGGGATATCAGGGGGTTTCTTTATATGTTTACTATGCTTTCTTGTTAAAATCCCTTAATGCAGAAACATTGATGCTTTGTTGTGCCTGTTGGTTTTCTAGTTGAATTTGCTCATAAACTTCCTTACGGTGGACGGATACAGTCTTTGGGGCAATAACGCCAAGGCGCACTTGCTCGCCTGTGATACCAAGCACCACAACTTCAATATTGTCACCCACCACAATGGATTCACCTTTTTTACGTGTTAGTGCCAGCATTGGAAGACCCTTTCTTTTTACGCTCCAACTCCTCAAAAATCATACAACGAATTGGGTAATCATCATTGGTGCAGATGACTTGTTTTCCCAAGCCTGTTTTGTTGTTGATGACTATTGGGGCGCGCAAATTTACTCTCATTTGCCTTACATATTCAGGGATTACTGCAATATTGAAAACCTCAAGGGGGCTTTCGGTTACATCCCCTAGTTCTTCTAGTTCCTCTTTGTCTACTTTAGGGTCATAGTCTGGTAGAAACTTGTACACATTCATTAAAGTAAATGCTATATTTCCATCATCCAAAGATTGCAACCAAAAATAAGTGTCTTCATCATCGTTTTCAGACATTAACAAATAGCGGTGGTTATTTGGAAAACCAGGAATGCCGTGGGGGAATGTAATCACCCGTGCGGGGTCATATTCTATTTCTCCAAAATGACGGGTTACTAATTTTTGCAAGGTTCAAAACCTCCTTGAAAGTATATGGCTTTGCGTTGACGCTATCTCATGAAATTAGCTAGTGACATCTGTACGATTCCACTATTGGCTTGAAGGGATGCCATAAATGCGGCTTCCGCAGACATGCGTAAAATGGTTGCACGCACAAGGTCTGTATTTTCGTTTTCGCTCATTAAGCGATTGTACGCCACCTCGTCTTGCTCCAAACGGTCTTGGATTAGCTCCATACGTACCATACGCGCACCCAATTGGGTTTGCTCACGGTTAGACTGCTGTGCATGACGGTCAATGAGTAATAACATATTGTCAAATTGCGTTTGCAATGCTGCCACAGCTTGGGACTCTTGACTGACGAGGGTTTCCCCTACTACACGGGTTAAGCCTTCACCCTCATAACCTAAAGCACTGAAGAACTGTGTCAGTTCCGCTTCTGAGGTCACATGCAATGAATCTGCAAACTGGAAAAACCTACGAAAATCTGCAAACATTTTGTCTGTCAAAATATTCTTTGCCAGTGAGTTTACTTGCACTTGTGTTCTGGTGGACACTTCGTAGGTGATGGCTTGGTCGTTCATGTCAAATGAATTGTTTAAATCCACCGTTTCAAGACGAACAGGCAACCCTGTTGCAGGGTCTATTGCCCGTACAAGGGATACACCTTGAATCCGCGTGTCTTCCTTAATGTGTGACCAAGGCGGTGTACCACCAGCAAAGCCGCCCAGATTCGTGTGAGGATTTGCAGTGCTGTACGTGACGGATACATGATTATTTAGGTCAAAAATTTGAGCGGGTATACGCACAGTATTTGTGGCTGGGTCAAAGGTTGAACCTGGTGGAAATTGAGGAAGTAACGCTTCTGCATTTGTAGGCATATACACAGTATGCACCAATGGAAAATCAAAATGCGTTGCCGTTGCCGGTAAAGGTGGAAACTGTACACCTGATGCCCTTGAAAGATACTGTGTGATACTGTAGACGGTGTTTACGTTGGGAATCGTTCCCCCTAATGGGAAGCCGGGGGTAATCATACCCCCAGGGTTTGCAGTGTTAAGAATTTCACGGGAGGTAAAATACACCGCTGGATTGATGTCGCCTTTTCTAAAGCCTGTGCGTTGATATGTTACGCTAAGACCTTCCCGCGGGAAATTTTCGGCTGTGTCAGCGTGCATGACAAGCTCTCCTGTTTCTGCAATAAGATGAAGCACAGGAAGGGCGGGACTTGGCAATGCACCCGCTGGATATTCACCTGCACCAAAGGCTGCGTCACTGGTCATATGAGGCGGGGCATAAGCTTGCGGGTCGTGAATGCTTACTTTACGCACATGAAAACCTGCAATGTTAATACCTGCGGGATTGTCAATATGTCGTGGAAAATTGTCTAGGGGCGTTGAACCTGCTGGGGGACGAAGAGGTGTAGTGTCAAGTTGTCCAAAAGCAAGTCTAAGCACGTTAACATCTGTAAGCCTAGGTGACACAAGATTATTATTGGAAGGGTCTGCAAGCCGCTGGAAACTTTGCTCACGTGAAATATCGCGCAATTGGAAATGCTGGGTGATAACAAAGGAGCGGTTATTATCTGTTTTAAATGTCGGCGGTTCATTGGTACGGAAACCGCTGAAAAGGTATTGCCCTGCAAAAGTATTATTGACGGCATTACCCATTTGCTGAAAAATTGAACGCATTTGTTCTACAATCGTTTGCTTATTTGACAGATTGTTTTGCCCGCTTGCACCATTCACAGCAAGGTCACGAAGTTGTGACATAAGCTGTGAATTGATATTGGTAAATGTTGCTTCTGTAATATTCATCCATGCCATGCCTTGGTCAACATTATTGCGGAACTGCTCATTTTCACGCACACTTGTACGAAATTGCAGTGCGCGGCTTGCAACCAAAGGATTGTCAGAAGGACGGCTTGCCCTTTGCCCTGTTTCAATTTGCCTGATAATACTGTCAAGCTGACGCATGTTGCGTTGGATATGCATAAGTGTTGTATTGGTCATCATTGCATTGGTTAGTCTCAAGTGAAAGCCCCCTATCTATTGATGAAATCAGCCAAAGAAAGCTGTGTTGCACGAGATACGGCAAGCAGTGCGTTTGAAAAGGCAGCTTGCGCGCCGTCTCTACGTGCAATTGTACCTGCAATATCTGTATCTATCGTGTCCGAAAGAAGCTGGGTGTATGCAACTTCATCTTCTTCCAGTCTAATTTGAATCATGTCCATACGGCTCATACGTGAGCCAAGATTTGTATGCTGTGCTTGAGCATCTGGCATATGATGTTCTGAAAGTGTCCTTATCAAATTATCAATACGGTTGTGCAATGCGTCTGCAAATAAAGACACTTCAAAGGCTTGAAAGTCTGAAATAGCACGTTCTAAGTCGTCTCCTGTGTAAATTTGGCTATAATGCTCACGCAAGACCAGAGGGTCTGTAAGTTCTAAGCTATCTGCAAAGTCAATCAGCCGTCTAAGTTCTGCCACCAATTTATCTGTCACTACATTGCTGGCGTGTGAGTTAACTGTTACATGGGAATTTGCTGAAACTTCCAATTGAATATTTTGCTGTGCCGCATTGAAATGACGATTACCATCGTTCAAATCCCATGATGGAAAGTATATGCGTGGGTTAAGGTCGCCTGCTTGTAATCCTTCTGACGGGGTTTGGAATGTAATCGTTGTGCCGTCACGGAATGCTTCAGCTGCATCGTTACTTAAAACCAGCTCACCTGTGTCAATAATATGGTGAATCACATAAGGAGGGCCTCCATTCGGCGGGTTAAATGCCGCCGCATCTGTGGAAGTCATTGAAACAATGGTGAAGTTTGTACCTATTGGACAGTCAATACCAAAGGGCGGTACACCACCGCCAATTGGCGGGCCGCCAGGGAATTGTACATGGGTAAAAGGCAGTTTTAGAATGTGTGTATCTTCAAAAACTACAGGACGTTCAGGAGGTGCAGGTCTGTGAAAAGCAAGTGCCGAAGCCATATCACGACGGTTAAATGTTTGCTGTACCACATAACTTGCGTTTGGACGTGCTTGGTGAAGTACAGGCGGTTCATCTGTATGGAAACCTGAAAAGACATACCGCCCCATATACGATTGATTCATTTCAATGCGGGTCATTTGATATAGAAACTGCCGCATTTCATCAATCATGCCCCGTTGATTGTCAGGGTGGTTTATACCTGTTGATGAGGATTGAAGCAAGCGGTCATGCAAGCGTTGGAAGATACTTGGATTGCTTGGTGTGCCTACAAGAAGGTTTAGGAATGAAGACTCTGTCACTTCCATCCATGCAAGTCCGCGGTCGTTGTTACTTTTAAACTGCTCTGCTTCAGACAAAATTGTGCGGTAACGCAGGGCACGGTTAGCCATCATAGGGTCTTCCGATGGGCGTTGAATCCGCTGTGTGGTTTCAATTTGTGTAACCAAGTTATTCAAATGCCGCGCATTGCGCCATATATTATTGAGTGAAGAGTTAAAAACCATTGCATTTGTAACGCGCATAGTAATATTACCTCCAATTGGATGCCTAGAAATTACCTAGACGGTTGATTAGCGTGTCATAAATTGAATCCAGTACGTTGACAAGCCGTGATGATGCGGTGAACAATGTCTGGAAACGAACAAGGTTCATCATTTCTTCGTTGGTGTCAACGCCTTTGATTGATAAACGGTGATTATGGGTTTGCATTGTTATTTCTTCATAACTTAAACGGAAACGGTTTGCTTGTTGATTGTCAACGGCAAGGTGATTGCTTGTGGCAATGATAAAATCCAATAAGCGGCCTTCGCTGAAAAGCGTACGGTCATTGCCTACTGCAAGGAAACCAAAAACAACATCGTTATTTGCTTCACCAGTATTGGGATTTGATGATGCGGCAAGAAGGTTCTGCCCTCCTGCTTCTGTTAGCGCAGGGTTTATTTTGAAGTTAAAAGCGTTCATTTGGCTATAGTCTAGTGTAAACATCGGATTTCCTGTTGCGTCACGGGCTACACGGAATCCCGCAGGCGGTGCAGGCATACCACCTTCACCGGGTACACCGGGTAGAAAGTGGTCTTGCACAACATTTGGGCCTGTTGCCGGTGGAATAGGCTCAAATATCCAGCGGCGCAAACCATGAGCCGCCATGATGTCACACTCTACACTGGCAGCAACACCAGTGTTTGGATGTGTAAACGTGAAAAACATTGTGTTTAAATTGTCACCATTAGCATCATAGCCAAAGATATGTCCTGTTACGCCATCCATTTTTTCACCGTTGGCATTGCGTCCTTCATTCATTGCCCTTGCAAAAGTTCTAACCAGTTCGTTCAGTTGATTCATGTAGAAGGGAATACCTTTGAAACGGTTGGTGGTTGCTGGACGGGTGACAGGATTACCACTGGCATCAAGCTGTACGCCGCTGGATGGCCATGTTGTAGGATTGGTGATGTCAAGACCAGGGTGGGGCCAGTGTATGCTTGCACCCGTTGGCCAGGTTGCTGCATTGGTAGGGTCAAACACACCACCACTGGGAAACAATACATTCGTCCATGTATG
The DNA here is from genome assembly GCA_009780315.1 of Defluviitaleaceae bacterium. Taxonomy (GTDB): domain Bacteria; phylum Bacillota; class Clostridia; order Lachnospirales; family WQUN01; genus WRAH01. The sequence goes on along the minus strand of WRAH01000008.1, from coordinate 31,431 downwards.
TGGGTTGCGAATGTCAAAGCCGGGAGGCCAAGTGCCAGATAAACCAGGTTCAAAATTGGGCGGCCATGTATTTGGATTGGATAGGTCAAAAGTGCCACCCATAACAGGGGTATCCACAGTTGCAAAGCCCCCATTGCCGTCACGAATATCAATGAGCCCGCGAAGCTGTCCGCTTAAAGATGGACTGTATATATTAAAAGGCGAGCCTGTTCCTGCAAAACGAATATCATAAAGCCCAGGAACATCCATTTCATTGCGGCTTGACCCTGATGTTGGGTCATGAGGATTATTGCGGGCAACCAGTTCCAAACGATTAAAAACACTGTGGTTGACAAAGTCATACCCGTTAATCATAACGGTCAAACGCATGTCATGGGGATTCATAGGCGGGTTTGAATGGTCGCGTTCTTCCACCTGTACATTGACAAATTGAGAGAGATTATCAATCAAAAGATTACGCTGGTCACGAAGGTCATTGGCCCTTGAGCCGTCTCGCTCAAAAATGCTGATTTGTTCATTTAATGTGGCAATTTGTGAGCCAAGGCTATTCATAATATGCACAACATCAGCCACTTCACGGTTAACATCCATTTGCTGACGTTGTAGTGCCGCGGCATTGTGTCTGATTTCATTGGCCAGTGCGTCTGCACCAGAAATAACATTTGTGCGGAATGTGGCATCTTGGGCGCGGGTGGTTAAATAGCTCATACGCCCAAAAAAGTCGCCGAAAATCCTAAGTACACCTGCGTCAGGCAATTGATTAAATACAGTTTCTACAAAATTCAAATGAGAGTTGGTGACAGTATGCCGTCCATGAACGGCACGCTGTCCCCAAAATTTACTATCTAAAAAACGGTCACGGATTTGGTTGATACCCGTCACTTGCGAACCTGTGCCATACATACCGCGTCCGTCAAGTAAATTAAGTGGAGTATTTGCCCGTGCTGTTGCCACTTGGCGAGAAAATCCCGGAATTTCTGAATTGGCAATGTTATGAGATGTAACATTTATCATAGCGCGGGCTGTATGCAACCCTGTTGATGCTACGTGAAAACCGAAAAATGCTGAACGCATGTGTAAGTTACCTCCTAATTAAAGTCCGACCCGCCCTGTGCGGTTAACCACTTGGTCTATCATACTGTCAACCATATTAAACACACGGGATGCGGCTTGGAAAGCAAATTGGAAACGGAGCATGTTGTTAAGCTCTTCATCCATGGAAACACCCTTGACAGATTGCCGTAAAGCATCGGCTTGCTGAACTTGAATCGTTTGTGCTGAAACAAAGCTGTTTGCTTCGCTAATGCGGGTCGCAATGTCTCCTGTAAAGCGAATGTAGGCATCTTGTACACCAAAGTACCGTCCGCCAATGTTTACGGCATAAGGCCCTGAGTTTGCAAGCCAAACGGTTTGCAGTGCCAGTAAAAGTGTATTGTCATCTGGTGCGCCAGAGTTGGACAATGCCAAGAAGTTATGTCCATTGGCTTCAAGAAACGCAGGATTTATTTGAATATTATTGATTGTAAAAATCGTATTAAATTGGTTTGGGTTTACATCCGTAAACGGCCATGTTGCATTTTCATCATCTGTTTTGCGGATGAATAAGGGAATGCCAGGGTCACCGTTCATATCACGAGGAATGATTGGGTTACCGGAAGCATCTCTAAAGACGTAATGCTCCACTCCATTTGCGTCTACGGTACGCAAGTTGCCTGTGAGTGCATCGTTTATCATTGTGACAACGCTATTGACAATGCGGTCAAGATTCATTTGCACACCAGGAATTTTTGCGTTTTGGATAGACCACATGAGGGCGTTCCAGTTGTGGGTGTCCGCCGCCATTGTGTCCGGGTCTAAAAGTGCATCACGGCGCAGCACGTCATTTAATTCGCGGATGGCAGTGGTAAGGTCTGCACGTGCGTTGTCCCGTACAATTAAGGCAGCATCATGGGCAGGTGTACCAGGAGTTGTTGCTGCTAGCGCGGTTTCTGCGGCAGTTAAATTCGATTGTGCTGTATCGCGGGCAGTGACCGCGCCAGCAAGGGTTAAACCGCCTAATTCGGTCATGAGTGCCGCAAGTTCTGCTGTCGGTGAAGGTGTGTCCCCAGTCATATGATTTGCAGGTGCAGTACCCCTTGCCATCAGTAACCCATTGAGTTGCCCTAAATCATTGGCATTTTCATTGTTAATTGGTCGCCTGTAGTTTGTAAAAGGAATAAACTCATGAGGCGGTGTTCCTGCGGAGAGAATATCTCTGGAGCGTGTGAATACAGGCTCTACAAAAGAAGATTCGTTAGAAAGGAAGCGCAAGCCCAATTGATTGACAAAACCTTGGCTTACAATCGTATGCCCTTGAGAAATAATAATCACATCACCATCCGGCGCGGTGAAAACATCAATAGGTATCATTTCTGCCATACGGTCAATCAAACGGTTACGCTCATCGCGAGCATCATTGGCGTTGTCTCCAACTGCTTCTTCTGCACGAATATGGTTGTTTAAACGGTTAATTTCACTGGCAGTACGATTGATTTCATCAACCATTGCACGAATTTGCTGGTCAAGATTATGCTGATAATCTATAAGCCCATCCATGACATCCTGTGCCTTGTTAAGTAGGGAATTTGTCGTGGCAAGAAACAAATGCCGCGTATCAATGCCCCCAGGATTTGCGGAAAGCTCTTGAATACTGCTCCACATATCATTAAGTACAGATTGGAAGTTATATGAGCCATGAAGTTCACCAAGCAGATTTTCAACCACCATACCCGCTTGAACCACAGTGGAGTAAAATGTAAGTCTTCCAATATTTTGACGATAAGAAACATCCAAAAATTCATTACGGATTTGATGTACAGCAGTCCAGTCTGTACCCATGTTGAAAGACATGGGTACATTGGCATTGCTCATGCCTATATTGCGTGCAAATGCAGTCGTTTGTACAATCCGCTGACGGGAAAAGCCCGGTATTTCCGAATTGGAAATATTATGACCTGTCACTGCCAAATTTGTTTGTGCGGCACGAATACCGCTTGTGGCTATATTAAGTCCTCCAAAACCCATATTACATATCCCCTTTTCATTTCAGTGGGGGTTACGCCCCTAAATCCCTTGTTCCATGGGAATAAACCCTGCTACATCGTACTTTGCGCGATGGATGGAATTTTATCTTGTCGCATTAAATGAACCTGTGCCCCCACTGCCGTCTGCCTTTTTTACCATTGGATATTCTGGTGGTTCGGGGTCTATTGTTGAACGCAGTGCGTTTAAGGAATATTCTACAAATTCTACCGCGCTGTCTAAAAGCTCTTTATTCAGGTCGTTTGCTTCTTTTAATTTTTCTACTATTTCACGAAGGCTTGTACCCACCTTGCGAAGCTCGGCTTCTTCGGGTTTGCCTTCCATCATTTCAATCAATTGAGAAAATGTTAAATCCTTATCGGGTAGCCCCATTACTTCGGCAATATCCCCCGTTAACGACATGCGCTGTTTTTCCAGCCGATTGTTTTGTGAAATCACCATGTTTTTCAAATTAACAAGCTTCTGTAATTCGTCAATGTCGTTTTTAACAATTGCGTCTTTTTCCTCTACAGAAAGTCCGTAAAGTTCAGTATGACGCGCTACCTGTTCTTTCATCACATCAATAAGTTGGGTTATCATGCCTGCCATTATGTTTTCTCTCCTTGGCGTAGTAAAGACTCTCCCTACCTTGCAAATCTGCCTTGGTCTTGGAAGAGTCTCTCCTTATAACATCCGTGTGTTTTTCACTTCTCGTTTATGCCAGTCCTTGGAAAATACGAGATGCTACATCTGTTGCTGATACGTTATACGTTCCTGCATCCAGCATAGAACGTATGTTACCTACCAAATCAGCCCTTACATCAGGTGCGCTGCGTGCTGCGGCTAGTGCTGCCTGATACCCCCCCGCTTCGGCCGATATGGACACTTTGTCCATGTTGGCTTTTACTCGCTCCGTTTTTTGGGCTGGTGCAGTGCTACGTACTGGCTGTAAAGCATAAGCACTATACGCGCTAGTCACTCTCATGTCCATAATCGTTTCGACCCCTTTCACCTATAATATTTCGTCTAAGATTTTCTCTTGTAATTAACTTATCGTCATGACTTGCTGTTTCCCTTAGACTTTGTCGTTATTTTTTACCGTAATCGCAAAAGTCATGCATAAAATTTGTTTCGCACCTGAATTTTTGATGGTTTTAGCACATTCATTTAAACTTGCACCTGTAGTATAAATATCATCAATGATGATGTAAGTGCTTCCTTTTATATCCGCATGGGGACGAACAGAAAAAACGCCTTGTACGTTTTCCACACGAAGTTTGGGATGTAAGCCCGCTTGCGGAGGGGTGTCCGCTGTGCGTATAAGCAATTCATCCATGGGAATGTTAAATTTTTGGGAAAGTGCGCGGCATAGCACTTCTGCTTGATTAAACCCGCGTTCGCGTTTCTTGGCAGGATGCATAGGCACAGGCACAAGTATCCCATCTTGGGGAAAGGATTTTTTTACTACAGAAGCCGCCCACAGTTCTCCAAGTCCCTGCGCCACACGTTTTTTCTTGCGGAATTTTATTTCATGCATCATATCGCGAATCACCTCATCATAAGGAAAAGTAGCACGATTATATGTAAAATGAAAATTTTTGCCATAACATGAGGCGCAAAGGGGTGTATCCCCTGAAACAGTTACACCGCATTGCTTACATATAGGCGGTACAACCGTTTCAAAAAGCCTCATGCAGGCTTCACAAATAAACCGCTCAGGAAAATTAAGCGGCAATAAGCTTCGGCAGGCAATACATGTTGGCGGATATATCCAGTCCAAAGCTGTTGAAATTCCCTTTGTCAAGAAATTACGCATTATTTGACACATCATATATATCCTGCAAGCGGCGGGCTAATGCGGTGTATCTGCGGGTGACACGGTTGTTATCTATCATTCTGTGGAGGGTTGAAGGGTCGCCAACCAGTACGGCAAGTTCCCGCGCACGGGTGACGGCAGTGTAAAGGAGATTGCGGGTAAGCAGCATGGGTGGGCCATTGTATACAGGAATCACCACAACACGGTACTCACTGCCTTGGGATTTGTGGACAGTGACGGCATAAGCTAATTCCAGTTCCTCTAGTTGAGAAAAATCATACATCACGCGCCGTCCGTCATCGAATTGTACGCACATGCCTTTATTATCATCAATAGAGTAGACAATACCCATATCACCATTAAAAACACCTTCGCCAAAGTCCACCCGCATCCCCTGTTTATTGTATAGTTCCCAAGTTGCGTCATAGTTATTGCGAATTTGCATCACTTTATCCCCTACACGAAAAACTGTTGCGCCATATTCGCGTTCATTTTTTTGCGCTGTAGGGGGATTTAAACGGGCTTGAAGCAATGTGTTTAAATGGGTCACACCAAGGGTGGATTTTCTCATGGGTGTTAGGACTTGAATATCGTTGACACTGTCTAGTCCTTTATATGAAGGAAGTCGTGACGAAACAAGGTCTAAAACCGTATGCACCACTTCATCAGGGTTGCCACGCCGTACAAAAAAGAAATCTTTTTCTTTGTGGTTTAACTCTGGATATTCACCTTTGTTTATGCGGTGGGCGTTCATAATGATTGCGCTTTCAGCAGCTTGGCGGAAAATTTCTGTCAGACGTGCCACAGGCAAGCATTCTGAACTGATTAAATCCTTTAACACATTGCCTGCACCAACAGACGGAAGCTGGTCAACATCACCCACTAAAATGAGCCGTGTCCCTTCGGCAACGGCTTCCAGTAAACTGCGTGTCAGTAAAATATCCATCATGGATGATTCATCTACAATAAGCACATCGGTTTCAATGGGATTATCCTCGTTGCGGTTGAAAACTTGCCGTCTTGCATCTTCGGATATAAATGTCACTTCCAACAGGCGGTGAATGGTTTTTGCTTCGCGCCCTGTGGCTTCAGACATACGCTTTGCGGCACGCCCTGTAGGGGCACACAAAGTAATATCTAAATGCATAGATTCCAATAGACCAATGATTGTATTGATGGCAGTGGTTTTTCCTGTACCAGGTCCACCTGTGACGATTAAAACACCTTGGGTCATGGCTGCCAATACAGCTTCCTTTTGTCCATCTGAAAGCTGTATCTTATTTTCGCGCTCAAGGTCCGCTATCTTATTGCGGTGTTTATCGTCTTTTTCTTGGGCTTTTTTCCCGCGTATAGCAAGGGCAATTAACTTTCTTGCAACAGAAAGCTCTGCATAATATAGCGGGCTTACAAAGACAAGAGGTTCTTCTTCCCCTTCAATTTTTTCCCGAATAATTGCGCGCTCCATTTGCATACGCACGATTTCATTTTCAATCAAGGCTTTGTCTGCAAATAAAAGCTCTGCCACTTGGCTAACCAGCACACTTGCCGGCATGAAAGTATGTCCTTCATTGGTGGCTTCCCATAGACAAAAGCGCACCCCTGCGCCAATTCGCTCTTGTGCATCACGAGATACACCAAGACGGTGGGCTATGGCATCTGCTGTTTTAAAACCAATGCCATCAATGTCATCCGCAAGGCGATATGGGTTCATCCGCACGAGTTCTACAGTTTCATCTTTATATCGTTTGTAGATTTTCATTGCTGCGCCGGGAGAAATTCCATATTCATGCAAGAACAACATCGCCCTGCGTTGGTCGCGCTGGGCGTGAAAACTCTCTGAAAGCTGCATTGCCCGCTTTTCACTAATGCCGCGAATACGCGCAAGTCTTTCCGGATGATTTTCAATCACTTCAAAGGTATCTTCGCCAAAACGTGCAACGATTTGCTTTGCGGTTTTTGCGCCAATGCCTTTTATCACACCTGATGCAAGATATTTTTCAATGCCTGCCAAGGTGCTTGGCTGTATTCGCTCTGCCTTGGTTACAGCAAGCTGTCGCCCATACCGCGGATTTTCTACATATTTACCTTCAACACGCAAAGACTCCCCTTCATAAGGGTCAGACAAATGCCCTGTACAGGTCATCGCTTCTGTCAAAGGCTCGTCGCTTGCCCTGCGCAAAGTAAATACGGTATAACCGTTTTCTTCATTATGATAAATAATGCTTTCCATCATGCCCTCAAACACTTCACCGTTTTGAGCATGGACATTTTCAAAGTTTTCCATGATTGTATTGTAAGCAAATTTCTACAAAAAAGAAAGCCTAATATTAAGGATACGTGTCAAATATCTCACGATTGCACTTACGTTGTTTCTGTAAAAGTGATATACTAAGTAGAACTCATCAATGGAGGTGTTCCTATGGGAATTTCAGAAAGTATATTCACTGCACTAGAGCCGATTTTAACGGATGCATTGGAAGAAAACAGATATCGTCGTGCGGTGGTATCCCTCAGCGGTGAGAGTGGCTCGAACAATGCAGAAATAACAGCTGGGCTTATGCTTGAACTTCGCAAGGCAGGCATAGATAGCTTTATACTATCCGAGATGGACTATTTTCACAGGATTCCCATGTACAATGATGTAGAGCGGCGCAATGTTTTCCGTACAGAAGGTATGCGGGAATTGCTGGTGCGCGGAATATATACCGAGGCTTTGCGTGACGATTTAGCAAAGCTGAAAAGAACAATGACTGACGCAGACGCTAGTTTGGTTAAAACACATCCCTGGCTTGTTGCCTATCACAAGGGCGGTGACGGCGGCTTACGTAGTTATTTAGGCACACAGCGGGAAGTTGATTTTCAAGAGCTTTCCGACATTATCATGCGCTTCAAAAATGGTGCAGATGAAGTTTATCTAAAACGTATTGGGCATGATGAAAGCTCCACATGGTATGAAGCAAAAAGCTGCCGTGCCGTAAAAGTACTTATTATAGAGGGTATCTATGGCAATAGTGACAACTTACGCGGTGTAGATATTCCGCTTATGCTGTGGGGGTCTTCGGCCGCCAAGCCAAAAAACTCCTTTGCAGAAAGAATCTGCGCCCTTGAACATGAACTTTTGCTTTCCCAAGCCATCAATGCAAAGCTAGTTTTTGGAAATCCATCACATTGACGAAGCCACGCTTTTTCGCTATGATTGACATATTCTAAGGTTTGGAAGAGGGTGTAGTCGTGGGTGACGCTGAATCTAAGCTGGGTCTTAAAAAAGCACTGCATTATTTCACAAATGATAAAGGCTTTGACAGATTATTAAAATCAATGTTTGAAATATATTCCCGTCATGGGCGGTCTTTTGGTGCGGTTCGGTTAGCGCGCCCATCTTCTGAAGAAGAAACAGCCATTTCTATATTTTTTAAGCGTGATTATTATAATCAAGCATTGATTCGTATTGGTCTTGCAGACTTTGAACGTCAAATGCAAAAAATGTTTGAAATAGATACACAACTCGTCACACTTTTAGAAGCATATGTAGGCCGCTCACTCCATATCAAAACAGACGGGCGCACTGGAAAAAACTCCGATGAGTTTACATCGGGGCTATTGTCAGGGCTTGCACCGCTTTATGAGAACACCCCTGCTTATGATTGGATTACAGAAATTATTGCGCACATGCGCCGTACATACCGTTTTTGGGTGGACATGTATCAAGAAAAACCCGCAACCGTTATGACCATGATAACGTCCGTTGCCGAAGCTTTGAACAATTTACCCAAAAACTCTGATACCTTAATACGCCTTATAGATTTTTCACAACAATACACAGGCTCTCCCTATGTATTTAACTATTCCAATGCAGAGTATGGACAGCTTTTTTTACGGGCACTTGCCTATCATTTTGGTGTAGGGATTCCACCAAATGTTGAAGAAAGCTTATGCTTATATCTTCGCGCAGGCTTGTTGGCAGAGGGTGTTCTCAGTCATGTGACAGTATATGGCTTGTGCGTAGACGAACCCTATTGCCATGATATAAGTCAAGCCTATGTACTTACGCTAGAAAATTTATGTCATATATCTCAAGTGAAAGCTTACAGTGACAGTGTTTTTATCGTAGAAAATCCGCAAGTATATGCTGGGGTATATGAACGTTTGCGTGGTAAAAAATGCACATTGATATGCCCAATGTGTGATGGAATGTCTACATTTTTGTATCTGTTAAGGCTTTTAAAAAAAAGCAGCACAAAGTTTTACTATGCAGGCAATATGGATTACAAGGGACTTATTACAGCCGATAAACTTTATTTAGAGCTAGGCAAAAACTTTATCCCATGGCGATATAGCCGCGATGATTACGAGCGAATCATTAGTCAAAGTGAATCACTGCTGCCAGATGAAAAAAAAGGATTAGCCATGCACAATGAAACATTAGCATCCCTGCTTTCACACATGCGCAAAGTAGGAAAAACAGCATCATCCATGCCATTAGTAGATTTTTTAGTAGATGATATAAGGAGGATAATCTGATGGAAAAACAAAAGGTAAATGTAATCATTAACGGCGAGGTAATTACCCTAAACTCCGCTGAAAATCCTGAATACTTGCAACGCTTGGCGCGGTATGTAGATGACAAAATGAAGGATGTATTAAACAAAAGCATAACTGCCACACTAGACGAGAAAATGCGCACACTAATCATCGCGTTTAACATTGCAGATGACTATATCAAAACCGCAGACGCATACCGTCAGCTGGACGACCTTCATACAAGATATGTATTAGAATCACGTCATACAAAAGAAGAAAATGAGCGGCTAAAAAAAGAAATTGAAGCATTGAAAAACCCGCCTGTTGAAGAGGATGAAGAAGATAGTTACGAACACGATAATGTATTATCCATGCTTACACCAAAACAACGCAGAGGGAGACGAAATAATGCTGGATAAGTTAGAAAGTTTGCGCAAACTCATGCGCGACAACAATATTGATGCATATGTAGTACCCAGCGGAGATGCTCACGCCAGTGAGTACACCGCAGATTATTGGCGGACGCGCCCGTGGATTTCAGGTTTTAATGGTTCGTCAGGCACAGCTGTAATTACCACAGAAAAAGCAGGGGTATGGACAGATGGACGATATTTCATTCAAGCTGAAAAAGAGCTGAAAGGTACAGGTTTTGACTTGTATAAGGAAGGTGAGCCAAATGTTCCTTCATTCACAGAATTTTTGGCAGACAATCTTCCCCAAGGCGGAACAGTAGGTTTTGACGGACGTATTGTAACGGCAGAAAATTTTGAAAAAATAAAAACTGCCTTAAATAAAAAATCTGTCACCTATTTTTACAAAGAAGACCTTATCGAAAAAATATGGCAAGACCGTCCTGCCTTGCCGACAGCACCAGCATTTGAACATGCACCAAACTTTGCAGGAAAATCTGCAACAGAAAAGCTGGCAACTGTCCGCGCAAAGATGAAGGAAAAAAACATTACTGCATACCTTCTTCCTGCACTAGATGATATTGCGTGGTTGTTAAATATTCGCGGGCGTGATACTTTTGGGTTGCCTGTTGTTTATTCCTATGTACTCATCACAGACACAGAGGCTCACGTGTTTATCGACCCTACAAAAATTCCAGACCTTTATGCAAAACTAACATTCCAAGGCTTCACAATGCACGGATATGATACTTTACCCGCATTTTTAAATGAGCTAAAAACAACACAGCTTTATTATAATCCAACAAATACAAATGTCCTCTTGACAGAAGCAATTCCTCAAGATATACAAATATCAAATAATGCAACCCAAGATATTGTGCGCAACCTCAAGTGTATCAAAACTGAAGTTGAAATCGCTAATATAAGAAACGCCTTTGTAAAGGAAGGCGTTGTACTGGTCAAAACGATAAAATGGCTGGAAGAAACAATTGCAACAGGAAAGCCCCTTATTGAGGGTGATGTTGTGCGCACTTTACAAAAATTCCGAGCAGAACAAGCACATTATATTTCTGACAGTTTTTCAACAATTTCTGCCCACGGCGCAAATGCCGCCCAAGCCCATTATAACTCTGGCGCAGAAGGCTCATCTATCAAGCCCGATAACTTCTACTTGCTTGATACAGGCGGAAATTATCTTGACGGCACAACAGACACATCCCGTACCTTTGCCTTATGCGAACCAACCGAAGAAATGAAACGGGATTATACACTGGTGCTAAAAGGCGTTATCGCCCTTTCACGTACCATTTTTCCAAATAAAACATTAGGCATCGCCCTTGACGCAATAGCACGCCAAAGCATGTGGGAAAATGGTTTAGACTATAAACATGGCACAGGGCATGGCATTGGTTATTGTTTAAGTGTCCACGAAGGGCCCCAGGGTATTTCTTCCCGTTCAACTACAGTTGGACTGGAAGCAGGCATGTTGCTGTCCAATGAACCCGGCATATACAAAGAAGGACATTATGGCATTCGCACAGAAAACGTCATTCTTGTAGTTGAAAACCAAAAAACCTCCGCTGGCACATTTTTATCCTTTGAAACCCTAACCCATTGCCCAATTGATACCCGCGCAATAGATGTAGCCATGCTAACAGAAATAGAACGGGACTGGCTTAATAATTACCACAGCCGCACCTATGAAACCCTAGCCCCACATCTAAATGATGAAGAAAAAACATGGTTAAAGACCAAAACAGCAACGTTTTAATAAGAAATATAACAAAAAAGCCTTGAAAACTTTACGTTTTCAAGGCTTTTTTATGGAGCAGTCTTGCTCATAAACGAACTTTTCTGTAGCCGCTTCAATCTCGTCTATCAGCGAGTGCGTCACCTCTACTGGCTTGTCAGCCGCATTGAATATCACGGTATATTTATTATCGTACAAATAAACTGCATTTATTAGTACCGTTATCAGCAATCGTCTGTTGGTTTCATCGTTTACGTCACCATCACGCATTTGTGTAAGGAAAAAGCGTATTTCGGGTGCGGTTAAATCTACAAAGTTGGCTGATTCACGATATACTTCTTCTTCAAGCATTTCCTTTTCGACACGCTTTTTCTCTAATCTCTGTGTTATCAAGTCTGCGGCTTGCCCTTGCTCTAATGCGTTAAGGAGATTATTTACAGCCTTGTCGTTCTCACGAATCAAGCCCGTAAGCCGCATCATGTTGGGGCTGTCCTTTTCTTTCTCGCAAAGTGTAGCAACGGCACTGGCGATAGCGTTAATATTCTCGTCTGTAAGTTGATTCCTTGCCAAATTGACAACCATATCCTCAATATAATCCTTTTGGACGTTCTTTTTGTCGCATTGCTTCTTTTTGCGCCCGTTGCAAGTATAGTAATTATGGATTGCCCCTGTTTTTGATGTGCCAGAAATACCAGTCATCATTTCTCGGCAATGACCACAGAACAGCTTGGTTGTAAGCAAATATTCTTCTTTCGCTCTTGCTCTTGCAGGAGCTTTTTTGTTTTTATTCATAATATCCTGCACCTTTTCAAAAAGTTCATCGCTTATTATTCGTGGCATTCCATTTGGAGTTTCTATGCCCCTATACATATATGTGCCGATATATCGCTTGTTTCTCAACATCGAGCGCAAACTGTTTTTATTAAATTCGCCACCCTTTGAAGTTTTTATCTGCTGTCGATTAAGATAATCGGTTATCTCTTTCACGGTCTGCCCTGCGGCGTACATTTCAAAAATGCGGCGTACAACAACGGCTTCCTGTTCGTCTATATAATAACGTCTGTCGCTGTCTACTTTGAAGCCAAGACCAGGATTGCTGCCTGTAGCAAGGCACTTGGAAGCATTTATATCCATTCCTCGCCGTATTTTTTGTCCGAGTTCGACTGAATAATATTCTGCCATTCCCTCTAAGAGGGCTTCCATTAACACGCCGCTTGCATCATCGCTGATGTTTTCCCTTGCTGATACAACCTTGACACCGTTCTTTTTAAGCCTAGCCTTGTAAGTTGCGGAATCGTACCTGTTTCGTGCAAAGCGGTCAAGCTGATACACGATAATGACCTCAAAACGACGTTTGGAACTATCCTCTATCATACGTAGGAACTCTGGGCGGTTATCAGTCGTTCCTGATAAAGCTCGGTCTATATATTCCCCTATTACTTTATATCCTTGCCGCTCTGCGTACTCGTAACAGGCTTTTAATTGCCCCTCAATGGATTGCTCGTTTTGGCTGTGACTACTAAATCGGGCATATATGACAGCAGGTATAGGTTTGCATGAAAGTTGATTTGTCATACGTCATCCTCGTTTTTTATCACCATACACTTCGGAGGTACACGGCACTGTTTTTTTACAATAGTCCTCTATTCTTATTAAATCTCTAACAAAGTCAACCACTCTTTGTTTTCCGTCATCATTCAAATAATCCTCAATTATCTCATAAAGCCCCTTATCGTTAATTACAGTATGCAAAGCGTTGCCCTCTAAATCAATTACTTTATGCTCTACTGTTATAGTTGCTCCTTCAGGTATATCCCCTGCAACAATCGGTATATCATCGCCTAGAAGTGCGGTTACTCCAACGTCAAGCGCAGTTGCGATTCGGAGAAGTGTATCAATTTTGGGCTTTCTAATTCCACGCTCATACTGGCTGATTAACGTGTAATTCACAGAAAGTCTATCAGCCAGAGCTTGTTGTGTAATTTTGGCAGATTTTCTAGCTCTGCGTATGAGTTCCCCTGTGTTCATAATACCATTTCACCTACCTTACGAGCATTATATCATATCTCAAACAAAAATAAAAGCTATTGTTCAAATTTTATTCTTTATTTTCATCTTGACAAGAGCTTATGCTCCATATTACAATAGAGCATAAGCTCTTATTGCTATGCAAAATACAGGAGCGTTGGCTCTGCCAAAAGGAAGGTGTTAGAAAATGAGAATCGACAGAATAACATTTGCCGCCGAAATGACACGGCGAGAAATGCGAGATATTCGCCTTGCGGAGCTGTCTGGGGTGTCACGCTCCACTATCTCGGCAATACGTGGTGGAAAATCTGTTGCTAAAGGCACAATAGAAAAAATAGCCATGACACTGCAAGTTCCTGTTGAGCAGTTGCTTGAGCAACAACACATCGAGGGTATAAAAAATGAATAGTACAATCGTTATTAGTGCTGATTCTGCCCGAATAATTGCCACCGCCGTTAGACCTCAGATAAAGGCATACATCGAGCAGAATAGGGCGAAATATGAAGCATGGTATAGGGCTGAATATAGCATTGCTTTAGATGCCGAAAGCAAATGTCCTAACCTTACTAACGCTGTCGTTAAGCGAGAGCAGGGGGTGTGATATGCCAACTATTACAGTGGGTCATGAGAGAAACATCATGAACCCTAATGACAGAACATTCGATGAGCGTGAAAGAGAGCTTGCGGAAATTGAAAAGCGAGAAGCGCAAGCCCGAAAAAGGGAGAGAAATAGCCCTTACAGCCGCTTTATTCAATTCAACTGTGAGCAGTTAGAGAACTTACGCATATTAGCACGTAACTATCCAAATGCTCACATTGTCCTTTTATTCTTGCTTGACGAAATGGATATGTATAATGCCGTTGTCTGCTCATATAAGGTGTTGCAAGAAGCACTTGGAATGAGCCGAGCTACAGTAGCTAGGGCTATAAAGGCATTAAAGGACACAAACTTTATTGCCGTCTATAAGAGTGGCACAACGAGCCTTTATACAGTGAACAAAACCGTTGCATGGCGCAGCTGGGGAACAAATTATAAGTATGCAAAGTTTGACGCAAAAGTTCTAATCAGCGAAACAGAACAGGAAAAACTCGCAAAAACAAAGTCAGTCAAGCACAAGGAAATAACACTTGTTCAAGATGATTAGCACTCGACAACTAGGCGTTTTTTCTTTGTCTATCATAGTCCACACGACAGAATTTGAAGATGTAAGAGGGCAAGCCGCTATTTAGTAGGTGCAAATGCCGAATTTATGGGGTTTTCTGGACATTTCCATAGAGTTTCAGAGTATCACAAGCTATGAGACCCATCGGTATCACAAGCTATGAGACTGTTATTCCTCACCGTGAGGAATAAATAAAAAAGGAGCAAGAACATGAGTGATTTGTTATTTATTCTATTAGGTGTTTCATCAGCCTATGTTTTCATCTACAGCTTCAAGCTGTATCAATTTTATAGACGATGTAAGCAAGCCGAACTTCAAGGGAACTACATAGAGTGTAGCGGCACTGTCGCAGAACTCTTAGAAAAAAAGGTGCGGAATGTCAACGGAAAAATGGTTACTATATCGTTCCCAAGATATATTGCCGATTACGGCGAAACAACGCTTGACTACATCAGCAAGGTAAAGAAAGCAAATATAGAAGTTAATAGTTCTGTTGTCTTGCTTTATGCCGAGAGCGCAGGGCTTATATGGGCTAAAGATGATTTGCCGCTATTGAAGCGTCAGATAATTGGGCGGCTACTGATACCAGTTGTGCTGTTCGTTGCATTTTCCATCGCACATTTATTATTGACAAGTTAGGGGTGATTTTATGGGTGCATTAAGAGATTTATTGGCTTCGCTGATAGTGAGAGCGTTAAATAGCTTTGATAACATGATGGCTAATGCAGTTAATGTTTTGGGCGGCGGTTTATCTGCATGGAGCGAGATAGTTAATTTTGCGACAATGGTTATTCGCCCATTTGCACTGATGATTATAGGCATTTGTTTGCTGATAGAGATAGGACAAGTGGCGGCTAAGGTTGACCTCGTTAAGTGGGAGCATGGTTTGAAGCTATGCGTCAAAATGGTGCTTTCCGTTGTAGCGATAGATATTGCGCCTGTGTTTTTAGAAGCTATGTACGCACAGGCGGCGGCTTGGATTATCTCGGCAGGTGCTCTTGGTGGTGGCAGTGCCTTTGGTGGTGATATTGCAACTATCGTAGAGCCTCTTGTCACTGGGGTCTCTGGAATATGGGCTACACTAGGCTTGTTTATGACTACAGTGATATTACTGATTGCTGTGCAGTTATGCGGATTGATAATTGCTGTTATCGCATTTGCACGAATGTTTGAACTGTATGTATACCTTGCTGTTGCGCCCTTACCTATGGCTTTCTTCCCTTTAGGTGATGGTACAGGCGGTGGATTTAGCAGAATTACGGCTAAATTTTTACGAGCATTTGCGGCAATTTGCTTGCAAGGTGTGTTGATGTTGATTTGTATTCGTGTCTTTGGCGTTATTATGGTTGACGTTATGAACGATGCCATTATAGCTTCCGCAGGGCTTGAAGCATCGGTGCAAGTAAACGAACTGATGTACACAATGCTTTTAGGCTCAATAGTGCTTGTAATGTCCGTTGTCAAAAGTGGTAGTTGGGTGAAATCCATCTTGGACGCAAATTAGGCAAATTAGAAAGGGGTTCACTATGAAAAAGTTTAGCAAAGGTCTATTTGTAGGGGTTTTAACCGTCATCTTGGCAGTATCTTTTCCTTTTACTGCTTATGCCGACCCCGACACGCCGCCGACTGGCGATGTTGCCATAGAGGGTGATTTGAGCATCGTTATCATTAACAAAACAGACGGCGAATACACAGGGAATATCAATGTATCATTAACTTGCATTGCCAGTGAGCGACAGTTTTCATTTGACTTGGGATTATCAAATGTGCTTTTGGAAATCCCCTACGAGCGCACCATAACAGCTAACACAACATACACCGTAGCTTTCAGATTTGATAGGGCAGGATATGTAATCCTAGACAAACGAAACTTGCCTGTGAACAGGCTACACATCACTGCAAGTGGCTATGAAGCCGTGTGGGTGTTGCGAGATGTAAACGCCGTTATTAGCGGCGACACTGGGGCTGATATTGGACAAGTGGAAGCAGATATACCTACAGACCTTGAAGATGTTTATATCGAAGCACACAGGCTTTGGAATCGCTTTTTAACGCTTGCAATTACAATGGCAAATGATAACGATAACCGCCTTATATTTAACGCTTATCATATGCACCACGTTACCATGAGCCAGAACTTTGAACGCTTTACTCACCGCACGGCTGATGACTTTATCGCAATGAGTTTGTTCGAGCGTTTTTTGTGGGATTCCACCTACGTCCGAATTGTAGATATGTTGCACATGGGAGAGTTTGATACATTCTTTGGTTCGGCAGAAAATTATCGGTCAAGAGCAATCGGGCAGATTGCTATAAACATCGGCAGAACGTGTCAAGAAACGGCGGCGGCTTACGAAGAATTGATGATGTGGCAGTACGATTATATCCGTGCCAACTCAACCGTTTTTAACTTCATCACAGGCGTAAATCATCGTGACAGCATGAGGGGCGAAACAGGTGAGCCATTTTCGTTTGACCCGATAGAAATAAGTGAAGAAAGAGCCGCAGACGAGGATAGGATTATACAGAGCGAGATACAAGAATTTTTAGACGAATTGCCAGTACCGTTAGGTGCTGATGATGTCGAATATGAAGCTAATATTTGGGATAGAACGATTGCCCGATTAAGCGCAAATTGGTTTACCATACTTTTGCTTATTGTTGTCTTTGGCGGCTTGGTTGGAGTAATCGTTTACCGCAAGCATAACGAGATAAAAGAGGTCGGAGAAGATTAGAACTTCTTTGCAATAAAAGAAAAATAATTTCGGTGGAATCGTCTAAGCAACGGCGTACCGTTGCGTGAAGTAGGCGGCAAAATATTTGCACTTGGCATTGATATTTTTTCTTTTACTGCTCATGCGATTAGCGAAGTCACAAAAGTATGGAGTTGAAAATAAAAGACCACGCAGGGCAGTAAGATTCTGTGCATGAAATTTACTAGCAAGCATTGGCTGTGTCCGTACACTTCGTTTCCGCACACGCCGCTTGTTAGGGTGATAAATCCCCCTAATACCCCCGAAGGTGCATCGCACCACGATGTACTTTGCCGCCGAAGTGTGACGGCGCACAACTTCAAAATCTACTCACGGTGAGAACAATTTAAGGAGTGATGTTACGGCGAGGGAAGATAGATTTAGACCGAATAGAGTTGAGCTAACTTTGCTTGATGAAGAACTTGACATTTTGAACGATAAAGCAAAATTGTACAAGATAAATCGTTCTGACTATTTACGGTCATGTATAGTTCTTGGTGGCGTATTAGGTGACAACCGAAAAAATTATACCGATGAGCAAGTGGCGGTTTTGCGAAAGGAAATTAACCATATCGGGAACAACATAAATCAGATAACTTACAGGCTTAACACGATGGTAAACGCACAGGGATTAGGGCTTGATTTTGAAACTGTTGTGCAAGAAATTGACGATAGCTTCAAGGCGTTATTGCTCTTGTACAATGAACATATAAACGCTTAGGAGTGATGACATGGCGATTACACATATTCATGCTATTACAAGCACTCCGAACAGGACGATTGATTACGCTATTGGCGATAAAGTTGACGAGTACCGTGATGATATTATTGCGGGTGTAAACTATGCCATAGATGATAAAACTGGCGAGGTTACTTACGAAACGATTAAGAGTTTTGTAAATACCGATTATAGTTATGTTCAGCAAGATTTTGCGAGAGCAGAAGCCAATTATAAGGCTACGACTTCTAAGGCAACGCCACTAAGAAATGATGGCGAAGAAAATGTTGCGTGGCACTTGATTCAGAGCTTCGAGGGGTACGAGGTTGACCCTATAACTGCAAATGAAATTGGGCGGCGGCTTGCGGAAGAATTGTTCAGTAAATATCCGTGCGTTATCGGCACTCATACCAACACAGAGGACATTCATAATCATATTGTTTTTTCCGCTTTTGGTAACGATGGAAGAAAGTATAATAATTGCCTTGATACATACAAAGAAATACGCCGCACTTCCGATAAATTGTGCCGAGAATACGGCTTAAAAGTCTTAGAGCATACACAGGATATGAAGCTGTACAAATATACGGACAAAGATAATGTTGTGCGTTACTATGAGCCAACCGATAGGAAGAATGATTTAATCAAAGCTAGGGAGCGTGGCGAGATTGCAGGGAACATAAATGATTACAGGAACACCCCTGCACACTTGAACGTGGTTCAGGAAAAAATGCGTAATCGTGATGTAGTCAAATGCGATATAGACGCTCTTTTGCCTGTGGTTGTGTCTTATGATGATTTGCTTGACCGCCTTAGAGATTTAGGCTACATCATAAATGCCAAGAAAAAGAACGGTGATTGGCTAAAGCACGTTTCCTTTAAGCCGCCGATTGCCGATAAGCCTGTCCGTGATGGTTATATCGGCAACACAGATAAGGAGCGAGATTTTTACAAGCGTGAGAACCTAACAGAGTACATCAAGGATAAACAGGCTGAAATCGAAGCCGAAAAATACGCTGTGCCAAAGGATATGTTTGTCGGCAAAGATGGTGTGCGCTATTTTGAAACTTACGATTACGCCAGTGTTGACCCGCAAGAGCTTGATGATAATTACAGGGCGGTAAAAACCGATGCAGGGGATTTTGAGGTTGTACCGAGAGCGCAGATTGAAAAAGACACTGTTAAGGTTATTAAACAGTTGGACGTTGAAATTAAAGATGCCCTTGACCTCACTACAATAAACGCTCTCATAGAGCAAAAACGGCGTGAAGATATGTCGGGCAGACAGGGAGCGGCAAAGCGGCGTGAAGCCGTCTTGGTGAAAGAGATTCAGGATAGTTTTCGTGGTCTTGAATTTATGGAGCGTAACGGCATTTATAGCTTTGAGCAAATCAATGATATGTATTCTAACCTTTCAAGGAATTACACAGCTTCTATACATGAAATGGAACGTTTGGAAACCACTGTGGGGCAAATCAACACAATGCTTGATACGATTCCAAAGGTTGAGCAGATTGAGGACAGAATAACACGCAACAAGGGCAGTGCCGATTATATGCAATTTGAGTATACGGCTGATAAGGATAGGCTTGATAAGTCAAAAGCGGTCTTGGCGAAATACGGCTTAACTACAGCAAGCGGCGTTTCTGAAATGAGAGAAAGAATCGCAAACGCTGAAATAAAAATCGAAATGCTGAAAGAACAGCTATTCAAGACTAAAGAAAGGCTTATCGACTACGAAAATTGCATAGGGGTAATTTCCAAAATGGCTACGGACGATAGGGCTATGTACGCCGATATATCGAGTTCGTTTTTATCCACCAGAGAGCAAATGGAAATGGCGGTTGAAGTGTCAAAACAACGTGTAGCGGAGAGAAAAGCACCACAGCCCAAAATAGAAACACCAAAGCAGCAGCCGTCACCGCCCGACTTCGCACATCTTTTGGATTTGCAAAGAAGATATGCCGTGAATCGTGGCAACAGGGAGCTTCGAGCAGAGTTTATCCATGCTATGAGAAATATAGACCCTGCCGACCGCCACGCCGCCAGAGCCGCATTAGAGGGCGCACAATGGGGCGAGAGCATGAGTGACAACCAAAGAGATTACAGTAAGAGTGCTATCAAGAACGCAATGAATGAGGGGCTATCAGAGGGTATAGCAGGGCAAAACAGAGGATATGTAAAATGAAAAGAGCAAGGAGCGTTGGATTGTCATAACGCTCCTTGTTTAGTATGATGGCGATTTATTAACTCACCTTTGTTTTTTAGCCAATCGCACGACCCGAAAAGCATCAAAAGCTATAGCCAGAGCGAAAAACAGATATATCAGAATATCATAAATCAAGCTACCGTCCATGCTTGGGTCTACTATCGAATCAAAAACCCACGCCAAGCCGAGAAGAATAAGAGCCCATGCGATTATCGCTAAAATCCAGTTGCCTGTTATTCTTAACGCAAATGGGAAAAATGAAGTCGCCCAATAAATCAGAAGAAAAGTCATCAAGTATGTACCTATGCCCCATGATTCGCCAGACAGAAGCACTATTGCTATAACAGCGATGACGGATTTTATCACCATAGCCGCTATGATATTTGACATTTTGTCTACTATAAGACTAGATAACTTTGATTGTCGGTCAGCTTCTTTTGCGACAAGTTGCTGAATTTCATTCGGATTGCCACAATTCGGGCAAGATTCGGCTTTGTCGCTCATTTCCTTTGAGCATTCCGAACATTTCATTAGTGCCATAAAAACTCCCCTTTTTTAATATATTTACAGCGAAAATCGCTAATTGCTTGCCAGTGGATTTTATTTCCTCACGGTGAGGATTTGACCCGTATTGTGTTGCTAACACAATACAATACGAAGCACACATTAGCCCATTATAACATATAGACCAATATTGGCCAATCACACTCTTGACCAATATTGGCGCATAATTAGAGGAAAAGTAGCAAAGGCGGTGCTTTTCCTTGTCAATCTCATATTCTCCGTTATGGAAAACAATGGAAGCCAAAGGCGTTTCCACATACGCACTTAAACACAAACTGAAAATCGGCGGCGGTACATATAACAGGCTCAAAGAGGGCTTGCCTGTTTCTACGAACACTATATCTATGCTTTGCGATTACTTGCGATTACTTGGATTGCGAGGTGCAAGATGTTATGTGCCGAGTGAGAGAAGATGCTGATGGTGAACAGCAATAAAAAAGAAATGATTGCCGATACAGCTTGACTTGGCAAAGTTAGCAGTATTGTATCGGCAACACAATACCGTTAAGCCCCTGTGTAAGCAGTAAAAAAGAAAATCAAGTTACACCGCAAAACAGCGGAAACGCAAACTTCTTTGTGACCTCATTCAAAAATTGCACACAAATTTGATGACAATGTAAATACGTTTATGATATAATGGTTATACTAAGAGCAGAAAGGAAGTGCTTTTTATGGCTCAAACAAGTATCAATATCCGAATGGACGAAGATTTGAAGCGTGACTTTGACGACACTTGCAATGATTTAGGATTGTCAATGACAGCGGCGTTTACTGTATTTGCAAGAACTGTTGTAAGACAGCAAGGAATACCTTTTAGAGTGTCCAAAAACATTCCCAATGCTGAAACCATAGCCGCAATTGAGGAAGTTGAAGCTATGATAAAAGACCCGACACTTGGCAAGAGTTACACCGACATTGACGAGATGATGAAGGAGTTGCTTGCTTAATGTACACGGTCAAGCCAACAACAAAATTTCAAAAAGACTTGAAGCGAGTTGAAAAGCGTGGTTACGACTTGTCGTTGCTTACAGAAGTGCTTGCAATCTTGAAGAAAGGTGAGCAGTTGCCAGAGAAGTATAAAGACCACGCATTGAAAGGTGATTATATCGGCTGTAGAGAGTGCCACATCACGCCAGATTGGTTGCTCGTTTACAGGAAAAAGGACGATACACTGTATCTGTATCTAACCCGAACAGGCACACACTCCGATTTGTTTTAAGGGGGAGCAACGTGGCAAACTACAATCTGACGGACGTTATAAATTACCATGACTTTGAAATTGCTTTAGGCACTTTTTTGGACGTATTTTATCGAGCGACTGATGCAGTGAGGCATGAAATGATTAGCAGTCCACCGCAAGCAGAAAACAATTCTGATATGTTAAATGTCTGCATTTTGGCGGCGGCGGCTCATAAGTTATCAAATGACTATGGGCTTGATGTTCCTGATTGGGTATATAACTCTATATACACTATGCCTTATCCTGTATATGCGCACAATACAAAAAATCCAGAATACCAAGAATTTTTGAGGGATAACGCACCCTCTGAATACGCAAGCAGAAACCTTTATTATAGCAATGTATTGGAGAGGGTGTAGACATGAACGACAAGAAATATCTGATTGGCGATATTCGGATAGATGGTGTCAAGTATTCAGCAGAATTTTTAGACTTTGCCGAAAGAGAAAAACAGGGGCTTGTTTCAGAGGACGAGAAACAAAAGCTATTCCCCATCGGCGGCTACACCATCACGACCGAAGAAAGCAGAGAGCGGCAACGCCAAATGAGAGAAGAGTATGCAAAGAGAATGGGCGATAAAAGAAAAGCACAGAAAACCCAAACAGTAATACACTCCGAGGGGGATTGATTATGACCGATAAGGACTTTATTTCGCAAGTAGAAGAAAAAGCGCAATATTTGAGTGATGAACAAAAAATATTGATTTTGAAATAATTGACAATTTCATTGAAGCGACAAATTTTAAGGAGTAATGATGGGAAAAACGGTAAATCAAAGACTGCTACTTGATGAAATAAATAGATTGGTAGGTCAAGCGCAAGATGGGCGATTTGGTGATAGACAATCGGCTTTTGATGCGTTAGAAGCCGTGAAACACTGGGCGATAGATGAGTGTGAAAATTGGAATGATGATGAACTGTCAGACAACGACCTAAATCACATTACTCTAGCCGAACAAGAGTATGTCAACGGTGAAACCGTCAGCCATAACGATATAGCTTGGAAAAGCGATGATGATTCGGATATTGATTTTAGCGACATTCCAGAAACCGACTTTACAGGCATAGGGTTCATTAGATTTAATAACAAAAATATTGGCATAAGAAGTGACAAAGATTTACTGCTGGAATGCGTTGACGAGATAACAAAAATCACAGGAAAAAGCATATCGCATTATAACGTTCTTATCGTAGATAGATGGTTGCACAGATACGATTTGTCAGCCGATACAATCATCACATCTGTGAAAGAATGTGTAGAGGTAAATCCTCGCCCATCAATAAATTATATAGATGTATATTTAAGGAAAAAGTACCTGCCATAAGGGTGTTTCTACAGCCGCCCTGCGGTGTGATTTTGAGTTTTGTACACAGAAAGTCATAGATTTTCTTTTTATTGTTGTTTGTGTGCTCTACAGCTGATGATAGAAAACTAAATTGATAGTAGGTGAGGTGACCTTACGATGATTATTCTGCCACAGCTTCCCGCAGAAGAAACAATGAAAACGCTCATCAAAGCAAAAGGGTTTTTGGAACATTCAAGGCATCACTACCTTTTAGGTGGGGAGTTCGATGTTATGATTTCAATTCATAACTTAGACAATGCTATAGAATACATGTTGCGAATACTTATTAGGCATCTTGATATAGAAAATATTACTGGAAAAACAATTAACTCTTGTGAACTCTCAGTCTTGGTTGGGGATATTCAAAAATTTCTCAAAGATAATACTAATGCCAATCTGTCATATGTCATGGAAATTAAGAAGATTCGAGAACTCCGAAATTTAGTACAACATGCTATGATATTGCCAGTGGCAGAGTTGAAAACATACCTTGTTTACGGGGAAAAATTCTTTGAAACATGCTTGAGTAAGTTTTTCGGTATAAGTGTTAATGAGATACAGTTTTCGACACTTATAGAAAATGATGTCTTGAAACAAATGCTTGTTGATGCTGAAAAGCAAATTGATAATGGTAGTTATCTCGAAGCAATAGCAAATTGTAGGAATATATTTGAATATGCTTATTTCTTGAATAGCAGGGAATCGAGTCAACGGATTGCTAGAGCACCGCTATTTTCGAAATTGAAAAATATAGACAATGATTTATACTACTATTTAGCTGAAATTGACAAAAACTTGGATATAAGCACATCAGGGATTAATTTAGCCCATTACAAACATTTCTATAGATACATTCAACATCTTCCTAAAGAGTATTGTGCAGATTGGAATGGCAATACTGTTTTACAACGAGCATGGGAAAAAGAAGATGCAAATTTCTGTTACTCATTTGCAGCAAACGCCGTTCTCAATTGGGAAAAAAATAAAATTAATTCCGTCTTTGACTACACAACTCTTGGTGACAAGTATAATTCGGAAACAATATTAAATGACTTGATTATTACCGATGATGATTACGTCTGTTCTTATATTGATGAAAATGTCGATTCATATGCAGAGCTTCTGTATGTTAATGGAGATTTGATGTCATTACTTAAAAGAGGTCTGCAAGCTAATGATATTTATTTACTTGGGAGCAATTCATATAAAAACGGCTCATTAAATAGCGTATTCGAAAGATATGTACGACTAAATCATTTTCATATAAAATTAGTTGTTAATTTGCCTGAGATTTGGGAAGTTACCTTAAATTATACGATTATTCCTTTTGCATACTGCATGTTAAAAGGAGATACTTTCGATATAGATTCCTTTACCCCTTCTTTACTTAAAGAGATGGGTGTAGAAGAAGATGCGGTAAATGGGATAATAGACTTCATCAGTGAGAATGATGCGAAAGAAAAAATTAAGAAATCATTTGAAATCGAAAAATTCATAAACTCATTAGAGATTGATGCTACATATAAGATTAGTTCATCATTAATTGCTCTTGTAAAGCCACACATCCGATGCTTCAATACAAGTCAACTCTAAAGCAAACTTGCATTATGAGTATCGTTGGCAGGCACTGTAAAAATGTGAGCACGTTTTGAGTACAAAAATCTCCGCAACCACAAAAAACGGCAATAAAAAAGAAAACTTTATGACTTTCTGTGTACAAACTTGAAGCTACGCCGCAGGGCGGTTATTGCGCCGTAGCGCAATGGTTCTTCTGATGGCATTTTTCTTTTACTGCAAAATAAAGCATACAGTGATGGATAAACCAAAGCTGTATGCTTTATTAGTATCACAACCACACCGTAACGGCAAAGCCGCCTTTGAAAAAGTAGGTGAGTTCGTGTAATACTCGTATAGTGGAGCTGAGGGGAGTCGAACCCCTGTCCGAAGACCCTTCGATAAGGATTTCTACCATCATAGTTGGTTTATTTATGCTGGGCGTTACCCAGCGCGTTCCCTTGGACTGCGCGAGCCAACACGCTGTAGACCTTGGTAGCTTTTAGTTCTTTTTCCGTTACAAAGCGACTAGCGGAAAAGTGCCTTGCATAATCGACGCCAGCTGGCTGGTATGCAAGTCTCCCAGGGCCGACGGCGGCTTAATTAAGCCGCGAATGCGTAATTATTATTGTCGTTTCTTTTTTAAGGTTTGGACTTGATGACGCAGTTCCCGCCTGCGGATGGCTATCCCTATTTTCTGAATCCCCGTCGAAACCATTACAGCCCCGCGGTTACATAAGTTATTATAAAACACTTCTAATTCTTTTACAACAAATATCTATTGACATCTTCTTGGGTAATGCCTGGGTGTAGTGCAATATTTAGCATGTTGGCAATAATGTGCGAAAGCCGTCCAATGACTGCGTCCACTTCTTTGGGTGTAACAAACATGTTCCCGCTGGAAAGAATCTCTGTAATCAGGGCGTATCGTTCGCCTTCTTCAAGAGAATTTAACATATCAAAAAAAGTGCCACCTTCGGGCATAGAGGCCGCCAGTGCGTCAAGCATTTTATCCATTGTGTCATTGACTAATGTTGCGGCATCTACAACCGTTGGCACGCCTACTGCAATGACTGGCACGCCCATGCTGTCGCGGTTTATTGGGGTGCGTCTGTTCCCTAAACCTGCACCAGGGTTTACGCCTGCGTCAGAAATTTGTATGGTGGCGTTTATTCTGCTTGTTTTTCGTGCGGCTAGGGCATCAATAGCAATGATTAAATCTGGTTTAATTTTTTCTGCCACACCTTTTACGATTTCTGCGGTTTCAATGCCTGTGATGCCCATGACCCCGGGGGATAGGGCAGATACTGCACGCAGTCTGCCTTGTAGGTCTGTTGGTACATTTTCACCTAAGTGACGGGTGACAAGTATACCCTCGCATACCTTTGGTCCCAACGCGTCAGGTGTGACTTGGCGATTGCCCAGCCCTACAATGAGAATGACTGCGTCTTTATTCAGCTTGTGCAGTTGCCCTAGTTTTTGGGCTAATATTTTTGCAATTTCCTCATGGGCTTCTGGGTCTGCGTCCTTCATTGTGCTGGATTCTAATGTAATGTAATTGCCTATGGGTTTTCCCATTACATCTGCGCCTTGTTGGTCAGTGACACTAACCCATGTTACCGTTATCCCAAGGGCGTTGTCTTCTTCTACTGTTATTTCTACACCGCTAATTTCTTCGCCGCTGGCATCGCGTAAATATTCCCTTGATTCAAGGGCCAAGTCTGTTCTGAAATTCATCATATTTATCACCAGTCATAGTATGCCCTTGTTTTTCATAAATTAACTATAAAGGGGTGGTTTATTTTATGAAAACGCCGTTAAATATTCGTAAGCGGGCATTTTATACCATGATATTGATTCAAGTGATATTGGCACTCTTGGCAGGACGTGTACTTTTTTTACAAGTGGCACAAGGGGAGGACTTGCAAGCAAAAGCCTTTGAACAGCAGACCCGTGACAGACTCATCCGCCCAAACCGCGGCAGTATTTATGACCGCAATATGGTGGGGCTTGCCACAACAGAAGGCGTAGCAACCATCAGCGTAATTTATGCACAAATTAGAGATTTACCCAGAACCGCGGCAATGCTTGCACAAGAGTTGGAACTTGATGAAGCCGAGTTATTAGAAAAAATTTCGCGGCGGGTGGCACTGGTGCGAGTGGCAGACCAAGTAGATATGGACGTGGCAGATAGAATCCGTGAACGTGATTTCCCTGGGGTTGTTGTGGACGAGGATATTCGGCGGATATATCCATTTGGGTCATTGGCATCCCAAGTGATAGGTTTTGTGGGTAGTGATAACCAAGGCATTATTGGGCTGGAGTCGCGATACGATTCATACTTAATGGGTTCGCCTGGGCGGATTTTAACAGAAACAGATGTGGCAGGACGCTTACTTGACGGTGCGCGGCAGTATCGTGTCCCACCTGTAGACGGGTATAATTTAGTGCTGACCATTGATGCAATTTTGCAATCTTATGCAGAACAAGCCATTGAAATGTTGGTAGACCAAAAAGATGCCCAGCGTGGCGTAATTATTCTCATGAATCCAAACACAGGGGCAATTTATGCATTGGCAAACAAGCCCGATTTTGACCTGAACGACCCATTCACCATACAAGACCCAGAACTTGCCGCCATTTGGAACACATTTAACCAAGAACAGCAAATGAATGAACTCAATAGAATGTGGCGAAACTTTGCAATCAACGATACATATGAACCTGGTTCGACTTTTAAAATTGTAACAGCAGCCGCTGGAATGGCGGAGGGTTTGATTACCCTTGACACACCATTTTCTTGTACAGGATACATGACTGTGGGTGGGCGGCAAATAAAATGCTGGCGTGCGCCGCGAAGCCATGGGGGAATGACTTTTATCCAAGGGGTGCAACATTCTTGTAACCCTGTATTTATGCAAATTGGAGAAATGCTTGGTGCAGAGCTTTTTCATGACTATTTACTCAGGTTTGGTTTTCATGAAAAAACAGGAATAGACTTGCCTGGAGAAGCGGCAGGGATTATGTACCAGCCTGAAAACATGGGGCCTGTAGAACTTGCCACCATGGCATTTGGACAGAGTTTAACCATTACGCCATTGCAATTGGTTAGTGCGGCGGCTACGGTTATCAATGGCGGATACCGTGTAACCCCCCACATTGGAATGCGCTTAATCGACAATGACGGAAATATCACCCAAGAACTCATGCCTGAACTGGGCGAACAAATTTTGCCAACCGAAGTCAGCGATTCTATGCGCTTTGTATTAGAAACCGTTGTATCTATAGGCACAGGCAACCGCACATATATCCCTGGTTATCGTGTAGGTGCTAAAACGGCAACAAGTCAAAAGCTTCCCCGCGGCAGTGGAAAGTATATTTCATCCATTATGGCATTTGCCCCTGCGGACGCGCCTGCTGTGGTGGCACTGGTGCTGGTTGACGAACCCCAAGGCACGTACTACGGCGGGCAAGTTACAGGGCCAATTATGCAAATTTTATTGGAAAACGTGCTTCCCCACTTGGGCGTAACCCCATTGTATGTAACCGAGACAGAGCTAGAATCTGCCCCAGTGGCAATACCAAACTTACGCGGATTGCCAAAAAATGAAGCCCTCGAACTACTAAGGGAATCAGGGCTTGGACACGACTTTATTGGTCAAGGGGATATTATTATCGACCAGTTTCCAATTCCAGGGGAAATGGTGAATCCGGGCGAACGGATTTTGCTTAGGATAAAATAGATTTTTATTTTGCCCCAAAAGATGATATACTATGAATGACTATATCTTAGAATATCAGGGGTGAAGTAGTCATGCCACTGCCTATAGACGTACAGCCATATTCCCTTGGGGGTATCATCACAAGTGATAATTACTTTACGCATTATAAAGCAACAGGCGAAAGCGGCGAAGATTTTGTTATTACAGAATTTTATCCAACATACATGTCACAAAGGGAAGACGATGGAACGCTGAGTGCTACAGAGCAATTTGCAAAGGAGTACGCCCGTGATTGTGAAGCGTTTATTCAGCGTGCCACGGCACTTGAGGGGATTCATGATGTAAGCCTGCACCCGATTGTAGAAGTTTTTGAGAGCAACAACACAGCGTATATTGTACGGCGCGCCTGTGGAATGATTACAGTTGAGCAATACATGGGCAACCAGCAAATGGACTATATGGAGGCATTCCATTTTATTAAACCTGCTATTTTGTCAATGGCACAAGCGGCTGAAACAGGCACGACTTTTAATGTATCCCCCCAAGATTTTCGTGTCAATAAATTTAGACAGTTGGTGGTTTGTGCGCCGCCTGTGTGGGAAACCAATTTTCAGGCGGCACTTGTGCAATTGGCAAGGTTGTACTATCGCCTTGTCACAGGTGTTGAAGCGGCTGAACAAAATGCTGTTGGTTTTAGTTTTTATGGATTAGACATTCCAACGCGGATTGAAAACATCATCATAGAAATCGTCAATGGGGATGTTTTATTTGGTTCTATTGACGATTTTTATAAGCGTTTTAAATCAACCATTGATGATATCAGTGGGAATGTTGACCCTAATGCAGGGAAAAGACTGAAAAAGATTTTACAAAGCGTTATCGCCGCCCTTATTGTGGTGGTTATTCTGGCGGTTGGGTTGATGGTGAATCGTGGCATTCAAGCCTATCACGCCAGTTATTTTTGGGCGAACCCAGCGGTTTTTGCAAATTCAGAGCCTTTGCCGCCGCCCCAAAATGATTTTTCTGCATTTACAATGACCCACCCAAGAAGTGTTGACGACCCTGTGGACGGTACATTTTCATATTTTTACGGGTTTGTGTTTTTCCGCAGTCCTGATGGGCTTATGCGTCGCCGTGTTTCAGATGTTGTGATGATTCCTGGTGCGGCGGGCGTATTGGGTGCGGCAGAGGATATGCTGATTGTTGAGGATGTTCGTCCATCATTTATTGTAGGGCACGGCACTTATATTTATTTTACAAACGCAAAGGCAGAGGGCGCGATTTACCGTGCAAATGTCACTGGCAATGATTTAACCCGTGTCACTAATTTTCCTGCATTAAATTTAACTGTACTTGGCAACGGATTATTCTATACAAGACCCGATTTTAATAATTATTTATTCCGCATGGACATTGAAACAGGAGAACATCAATTGCTTTGGGAAATGCCTGTTTTTGCAATTTCTCCATACACTCATGATAATTTTATGGAAGCCATCATGGAAGAGCGACTTTTTGTCATGGCTGGTGAGCAGGGAACGCAAAACTCTGGAATATATATGCTGAACTTAGAAGATATTACTGTTACAGGACTTGTGGGCGGTGTTCAACAGGGCTTGCGTGTGTTCAACAATATTATTTATTATCTCGATATGGATGGGCATATTCGCAGTATGACAAAGGATGGGCGGCACATTGCTGTACACGCGCCCACGAACGTGCGCACCTTTGATGTATTTTTTCAATGGATTGTGTTTACAGAAGATGGCCGCCATGTGCCGCGGGCTTACAACATGGACACAGGGCGGTTTCACACACTGTCAAGCACACATTGGGCAAGTTATGTGTGGATGCATGAAATCAATATTTATACCCTTGACCATCGCAATCAAGATACAGTTAATATTTTTTCACTGGATATGGTACAGTAAACAATTTAAGAATATTGGCGTATGTATTGGAAAGACTATATTTTGTAGGAGGTTTTTAACATGAACAATGAAAAAATGCGCGTACTCGATTTATTAGAGTCTGGAAAAATTAGTGCAGACGAAGCTGCGAAATTACTTGAAGTTTTGGGTGCAGGCCCACGCTTTATGTCCAAAGAAAACCGCGACAATGTTGAAGAAAAAGTGCAACAGTTTGCTAAAGACGTGAACAAGTTTGCTAAAGAAGTAGGCTGTAAAATGCAAGAGTTCTATCGTGAGGTAGAGCCAAAAGTAAAAAAAGCCAGCCAAAATGCACTAGAAAAAGCGGCACATGCATTGGATAACTTGGCATCAAGTATCAATGAATCCATGGAAAAAGCTGAATGCTGTGGTGAAGAAGCGTGTACATGCGGTGGCGAAGAAAAGAAAGATGATACCCCCATTCCAAACTAATATGAAAAAAACA
The DNA here is from genome assembly GCA_009780315.1 of Defluviitaleaceae bacterium. Taxonomy (GTDB): domain Bacteria; phylum Bacillota; class Clostridia; order Lachnospirales; family WQUN01; genus WRAH01. Next base: position 183 of record WRAH01000008.1, on the reverse strand, counting down.
GTGTGAGCATAAAAACTCACACTGTTTTTTTGTGGGAAAAGGAGGATATGTCATTAAATAGCCCATTCACCATTAGAAAAAACTTGAACGTGTTGCCCGTCATGGGTTTTGCCTGTGACTTGTAAACAGGGTGAACCAATCATAAAGTCTACATGGCTTTCACATTGGTTTAATCCTCTTACC
>WRAH01000007.1 GCA_009780315.1 Defluviitaleaceae bacterium | reverse complement strand
TCTATTTTTGCCACGGTGTCTGCTTTTTTATCCATGAGTGTATCTCTCCTTTGCTGATTTTCTGTTGTATCTTGATAGGAATATTATATGCGTTCAGCAAAGCATTTTCAATAAAGATTTTGTACCATGCCAATTATAGCAGTTTTCTAACATACAAAAAAGCCCCTGTAATCCCAATGGTTTCAAGGGCTTTTATTCAACTCTAGTTAAATAGTTACTTGCGTTTATTTTGCATTTTTCTTGGACGAAGTAATGCCTTTGGGTCATGTCCAATTAAGTCTTTACGCCCAGCACGAATAAGGGCGGCCTTTACAATCTCGTAATTATTGGACAGACGATATTGCATTAACGCCCGCTGGGTGGTTTTCTCCCGCTGGGTCTTTGGCACAAAAATTCGCTTCATTGTACGCGGGTCTAGTCCTGTGTAGTACATACATGTAGACAGTGTACCCGGGGTTGGGTAGAAATCTTGCACTTGCTCGGGCTGCTGGTTTACACTTTGCAAATGTTCGGCAAGCTCTATTGCATCATCAAGATTACAACCAGGGTGACTGGACATAAGATATGGCACAAGGTATTGGGTTTTTCCAAGTTTTTCATTTACCATCTGAAATTTTTGGGCAAATTTTTTATACTCGTCAAAATCGGGCTTACCCATGGCATTTAACACTTTGGGCGACACATGTTCTGGTGCGACTTTTAGCCGCCCGCTTATGTGATGGGCGCATAATTCTTGCAAAAACACATCGCCCTTTGGGTCATGCAAAATGTAATCATATCGTATACCTGAACGTACAAAGACCTTTTTCACCTTTGGAATTTCCCGCAATGATTTTAAAAGCTTTGTAAAATCTGCATGGTCGTATTGTAGGTTTGGGCAGGGTTTTGGGGTTAGGCATTGCCGTTTGCAGGGTATTGCCTCTTCGCGAAACCACCTGTCACAAGAAGGTTTGCGAAAATTGGCAGTAGGCCCACCTACATCATGAATATATCCTTTAAACCCTATATCATAAGTAAAGTTTGTAGCTTCGGCAATGATTGACTTGTGGCTTCGGGACTGTACTAATCTACCTTGATGAAAACTTAATGCGCAAAAATTACAACTGCCAAAACATCCACGATTGCTTGTGATGCTAAACTTTACTTCTTCAATTGCAGGAATACCACCTGATTCTTTATAACTTGGGTGATAATCCCGCCCATAGGGCAATGAATACACACGGTCAAGTTCTGCGGTGGTTAGTGGCTTTGCAGGTTTGTTTTGCACGACATAGGCATTCGGATATGTTTCAACTAATACCTTTGCGGTCAGATAATCTGTATTGTGATATTGTAGCATGAAGCTTTTAGCATATTCTTTTTTCGCACTGGTGGTTGGTTCTTTTATCGATTTGAAAGACGGCAAAATTAAAGGCTCGTCCAAAAATGAAATATCTTTCGTTTTAAAAACCGTACCTGCAATAAATGTGATATCCTGCACCACAAGTCCACTTTCCAAGGCTTCTGCAATTTCTACAATTTGATGCTCCCCCATGCCATATACAATTAAATCTGCCGCAGAGTCCAGCAAAATAGACCGACGCACGGCATTATCCCAGTAATCATAATGGGCAAGACGGCGCAAGCTTGCCTCTAATCCGCCTATAATAATGGGAACATCTTTGTAAACCTCTCTAATTTTATTGCAATACACAATCGTAGCACGGTTGGGGCGTTTGCCTAATTGTCCACCAGGGGAATAGACATCTGTCTTGCGTTTATGCAGTGCCACTGTATAATGATTCACCATAGAATCTACACTTCCCCCTGTCACAAGGAAACCCAGCTTTGGTCGCCCGAACTGGGTAAAATCTGCGGTAGTTTTCCAGTCTGGCTGTGCAAGAATGGCTACAAAATATCCGTGTGATTCCAATACACGGGCGATTATACTTGCCCCAAAAGATGGATGGTCTACATATGCGTCACCTGTAACCAGCACAAAGTCAACCGTTTTATTTGCCTCTTGCGGTGTTGTTGGTAAAAATGTCATATTATCAAACCTTTCTTTTACATTAGTATAAATGAAGTGAGTAGATAATGTCCAAGAGAATAAATGCGTGATATAATATTTAAGAAATTTTCGGCTGTAGGTACAATATAGGTCTAAAAGGAGAATAAACATGCAAAGCATATCTAAAGATTCAATCGTGTACACCATGAGTGGGCAAAATAAACCTGTGTTGCACATCAATCCAGGGGAGCAAGTTCAATTTGAAACATGGGATGCCTTTCAAGGTCAAATTAAATCACCAGAAGATTTTGTGGAACTGGACTGGGAAAAGATAAACCCTGCAACAGGCCCAGTGTATGTCAATGGGGCAGCATGGGGTGATATACTTTCTGTCAAAATTGAAAGGATTGAAATTGAGCCGTCAGGTGTCGTATTATGCGGTAAGGGCATGGGAACTATGGGTTCTGTTTTGCAAAACAATACTGTTAAAGTTGTGGATATTAAAAATGACATGGCGCATTTTTCTGAGGATTTAGTACTGCCATTAAATAAAATGATTGGTGTCATTGGTGTTGCGCCCAAAGATGAAGCAATACCCTGCGGCGCACCAGATTTGCACGGCGGTAATATGGATTGTAAAGAAATAAGGGAAGGTGCAACATTACTTTTGCCTGTAAATGTACCCGGCGCATTGCTTGCACTTGGAGACTTACATGCCGTTATGGCTGATGGGGAAATTGGGGTCACTGGAGTAGAAGTGTCTGGATGTGTCACGGTTACAGTGGATATAATCAAAGATAAAAAGCTACCCCTTCCTATGATAGTGAATGATAACTACGTTATGACATTGGCATCTGATGAAGATTTAGATACCGCAGTGGACATGGCCGTTGCAAATATGGTCAGCTATCTGAAAGATTCCGAAGGCTTTACAATAGAAGACGCAGTAATGCTCACATCTTTGGTTGCTGATGTACGGATTTGTCAAGTGGTAGACCCAAAGAAAACGATTAGGGTCGAATTTCCAAGGAAATATCTCACCAAATCTTTGTAAAACAAGAAAAGGGCATTTTACACCAAGAGTATGTCTCTGTAGAGAGATTACTCAGCGAGGTAGAATGCCCTTTTCTTGTTCATTGGTCATCTTATTTTGGAAGTTTGCTAAACACTTCATCCAAATAAGTTGAAGGGTACATTTCGCCTGATTTCACCATAAGGCGGATTTCTTCAACTGTAGCAGATTTTGCGTCAATGGTTTCACCTTCTTGCAGGACTACATCATTTATATTGAAGTCTTGTTTGAAGTGCCATATATCAAAAAAACCATTGCTGCTTTTGTGAGAAAGTATGAGTTTTCCATCTTCTGGCGCAACGATTAGCCCTGTTTCCTCTTGCAGTTCTTTTACGGCAGTTATACGGCTATCATCACCTGCCACGGCTGAACCGCCGGGGAAATTCCACACAAGGGGTGCGGTGATTAAGGGAGAACGTCTCACAATTAAAAACTCACCTTTACTGTTTTGCAATAAAATAATTGCAATAAGATGATAGTCTCCTGTCGGCAGTTTTTTGCCGCGCCGATGTGTACGCCCTGTTAAATTTCTGTCTCCGTCATACACATCCCATATTTCTTGTTTAGATTTTTGCACAGTCAACCAGCCTTGTACGTTTCTAAAAAGCACAGGCAAAATCTCTGGAAAACGCATTTTGTCTGGGATTGTATCAAAGGCTTTGACTTCTGCCATTTCAAAATCAGGCATGTTGCCCAGTTCATGAATTTCTACTACAAAAACTTGCCCATGTGTAAAATCTGTACTTTCACCCCTGCGGACGGAATAATCAAAAGCTGGAGCGATTTTGTATTGAATCGCTCCAGTTTCTTCATATAGTTCCCGTTTTGCAGCATCTAAAACTGCTTCACCACGTTCAATTGTACCTCCTGCCGTTTCAAAAACATCACGGTTTTTGGCACGGCAATAAAGCCATTTGCCATTGTATCGGCAAAAATTTACGGTGTAAGTGTAATCTTTTAGGGTTCCTAATGGGGCAATGATGACTTCAAATTTACTTGTATCCATTGAGCAGATGTCCTTCATTGGTGTCAACAGTGACATCTAAGCCAGATTTGACGAAGTCCACTGCTTTTACATTCAGTTTAAGCATGGGTAGGTCTAGTGCTTTTGCGACTGTTTCTGCGTGACTATAATCTAATTTATCCCATGAGCCAATAACGATTGCACCAGCTTTTTTGATATAATCCATCATGGAATCATCTGTATTTGTACATATTATAATATCACCTTGTTCAAAGAAGAAGCGTCCTGTTTCTTCCATATTGCCATCAAAGACGCGCGTGATACCTTTAACAATGCCTCGTTTATTTCCTTCGCCAGATGCCAAGACATCACCAACAGTACGCACACGAAGGGTGTTTGTTGTACCTGCACTGCCAATGGGTACACCTGCCAAGGCTACAATAATTTCACCATTTTTTGCTGCACCGCATTTGACTGCCACTTCTTCTGCAATGTCAAAGACTTCACTGTCACCTTCAATGGTTCTTGGAGAAAGCACGGGAAGACAACCCCATGTCAAGTTACATTGACGATATACAACAGGGCTTGAAGTGACTGCAAGAATTGGACAATCTGGGCGGGAGCGTGAAACCATGCGTGCCGCAAAACCAGAGTCGGTGATGGCTACAATACAAGATGCGCCCATGTCGGCTGCGGTAGTTACTGCGGCGTGGCTGATTGCATTGGTAATATTCTTGTTTATATTGCGATAATATGATGCGTACTTGGTTTTATAGTCAATGGACTTTTCAGCTTCCATTGCAATACGCGCCATCATGTCGATGGTTTCCACAGGATATTTTCCATTTGCGGTTTCACCAGAAAGCATGACAACATCAGTGCCGTCAAAAATAGCGTTTGCTACGTCATTGGCTTCTGCACGGGTTGGGCGAGGGTTATTCACCATAGACTCAAGCATTTGTGTTGCAGTGATAACAGGCTTACCTACAAGATTACATTTTCTAATCATATCTTTTTGTACAACAGGGACTTCTTCTGGCGGAATTTCTACGCCTAAGTCACCACGGGCAACCATAACACCGTCAACCACTTCAAGGATACTGTCAAGGTTGTCCACACCGTCTCTGGACTCTATTTTTGCAATGATACGCATATGCCCGCCGCCGTTTTCTTCTAAAACTTTGCGGATGTTTATGATGTCATTTGCTGTGCGTACAAATGATGCGGCAATATAATCAAACTCATTTTCAATACCAAATTTAATATCTTCAATATCTTTTTCTGTAAGGGATGGAAGGTCTACATATACATCAGGTACGTTTATGCCCTTGCGGTTGCCTAAGAACCCTGAGTTTACCAATTCACATTTAATGTCTGTATCCGTGATAGACATGACTTTCATTTCAATCAAGCCGTCATCAATGAGTACGCGGCTACCCACTTCAAGGTCACGAGGGAGATTTTCATACGTTACAGCAACACGGGTTTGGTCGCCTACGATATCTTGGGTTGTTAACGTAAACTCTGCGCCTTGCTCTAAATAAATTTTATCGCCGCTTAACATTTTTGTACGAATCTCTGGACCTTTTGTGTCCAAAATAATGGGAATTGGCTTGCCTGTTTGCTTACGTGCTTTTTTTAAAGTTTCAACAAGTTTCCCATGGGATTCATATGTTCCGTGGGAAAAGTTAATGCGTGCGGCATCTAACCCTGCGTCAATCATTCCTTTAATTGTGTCAAGACGGTTACTTGCCGGGCCTAGTGTGGCTAAAATTTTTGTTTTGCGCATGTTATCAAAACATCCCTTCTATGGTTATATGGCTAGAATTTTTGTGATTTCGTAAAGTTCTGGGTTATATATTTCTTTTGCATCAATCGCTTCTGCTAAGTCGATGAGTGCATGACGACCATTGCGATAGACGACTGCCTTGTTTACATCCCCTTCCTGAATGGCTTTTGCCGCCATATATCCCATCACTGTTGCGTGCATTCTATCTAAAGCAGTTGGGATTCCGCCACGCTGTAAATGCCCTAAAATTGTTGCGCGGGCTTCTATACCTAGTGTTTTTTCAATTTTTTTAGCCAAAGCGTCACTTCCGCCAACCCCTTCGGCTACAACGATTAAATTATGGCGTTTTCCTTCAGCACGATTGCTTAAAATCTGTGCAATAACAGAATCTTCATCCATGGGGTACTCAGGAATGAGTACTTCTTCTGCACCACCCGTAAGTCCGCACCATGTTGCCAGATGCCCTGCGTCACGCCCCATAACTTCTACAACAGAGCAACGCTCATGGCTAGAAGATGTATCACGTATACGGATTATCGCCTCGGTAGCCGTGTTAACGGCTGTGTCAAAACCAATGGTGTATTCTGTACAGTCCATATCAAGGTCGATTGTAGCAGGAATACCAATGACACCTACGCCATACTTAGAAAGTGCTTGAGCCCCTTTAAACGAACCATCTCCGCCAATGACAACCACTGCATCCAATTTTAACACTTTTAAGATATTTGCGGCGCGCTCTTGCCCTTCTTCTGTCATCATTTCCAGACAACGGGCGGTGCGCAAAATTGTACCACCTTTGTGGATAATTCCTGTAACTTCCTTTGGGTCAAGGGGTTGCACCTCGCCTTTAAATAGCCCTTCATAACCGGCTTTTATACCATATACTTGCATTCCAAAGTGGTCTGCTGTACGCACGACTGCGCGAATGACTGCATTCATGCCTGGGGCATCGCCCCCGCTGGTCAGTAGACCTACTCTTATCTGTTTATCTGCCATTAGATTTCTCCCTTCATAACTATCTCTTAGACTATATCACATTTTTTTTAATTTTGCATCTTGACATACATACGTATGTTTTGATATACTTTTATCAAGAGGTGAGCCAATGCCAAGACATGAAGAAAAAACAAAAAGCGAAATTCTAAACACTGCCGTAAGGCTTTTTCAGGAAAAAGGCTGGGATAAGGTAAAAATTGAAGACATTGTAAAAGAAGTGGGTGTTACCCGCGGCGCGTTTTATCACTATTTTAATTCCCGTGAACATATTATTGCCGCCGCTACAGACCAAATATTTCTTGCAAATAATCCCTTTGTTGTTGCAGAACAACAAGAGGGGCTTAATGCATTGGAAAAGCTTAGATTTGCCATAAAGCATAATCTAAAATTTAACTTAAACGAACCAGAGCTTATGAATGCCCTCAAAATTGTAGTAGAACTTCCAGATGTATTTAAAAGTGACTTTTTTTTCAACATTAACACAACAGCCCCCCATGTTGAAAAATTACTTCACGAAGGAAATGCTCAAAGCATTTTCAAGGTCAAACAACCACGGCAAGCTGCACAGGTTTGCGTTATGCTTATGAGTTCATGGTTAAACCCTGGGATATTTCAAGTGCCCCATGAAGAATTTATTGATAAACTTGATTTTATGGCAGACATGTGGGAAAACATTTGCGGCTGCCCCGTCATGGATGATGAACTTAAAGCGTTACTCATCCATTTACAACAAAAAGTGATTGAATTATATAAAAAATAACTGCCTTAATGGCAGTTTAATTTTAAACAATAACATACATACGTATGTATAAAGGAGATTTTCAAAATGACTACAAAACTTTGGAATAAAAATTTTTCACTGGTGGCAATATGTAATGCCATTGCTTTGCTTGGCAATATGACCCTGAGTTTCGCCCTTGCATATTATGTTCGAGACGTTACTGGCTCGGAGGCTATGTTTGGACTGGCATTATCTGCGCCTTATATTGCATTGCTAATTATGTCGCCCATCGGCGGTATTATAGCCGATAGAGTAAGGAAACAACGGATTCTGTTTTGGGTTGATGTGTCTATCTTGATTATTATTGTGCTGTATTTAGCAATTGACGGAATGCTTAATGCATCATTGTTTATCATTTTTGTAAAAATGCTTGCCATAAACGCCGCACAAGGTGTATATATGTCAGCAGTAAATTCTGCTATACCGCTTATTGTTCCCACAGAAAAGCTGGAATCAGGCAATGCCATTATGGGTATGGTCAACGCGCTTATTTCTGCGGTGGGCATGGCTTTAGCCGCAGTCCTTTATGACCATTTTGGACTTACACCTATTTTGATTATCTTTGCCGCAGTTTTTGCTGCCATAGCAATTTTAGACCTATTTATACGCGTGCCATATGAGCCACAGAAAAGTGAAACAAACATTGTTAAAATGATAAAAAAAGATATGTCTCAAGCTTTAAAGTTTATTATTAAAGATAAACCATTTCTTGCAGGGATTTCTGTCATTCTATTTGTCTTTAGTGCTACAGTTATTTCATTGCTTTTAATTGGCGTACCCATTTTAGTGACAGATACTTTGGGTATGGATTTGAGTTTAGTAGGTATTAGTCAAATTTTCATTGCCCTTGGCGGATTACTTGGCGGCATTGTTTCAGGTACAGTTGGCGCACGGTTATCTATTAAAAAATCCCCTATTATGCTGGCAACTTTAAGTTTCTTGCCTGTACCAATGGGGCTGGCTGTTTTATTTAACATGCCTACAATGACTGCGTTTGTAATAATTACAATTGTCTGCACCCTTATCATGTTTGTGAACACTATGTTTATTATTACAGCAATAACCTTTGTGCAAAAGGAAACCCCTCCCGACCTTTTGGGAAAAGTACTATCACTTTTAACCATGCTTCCATTTTTAGCACAAGCTACAGGACAATTTGCCTTTGGTGTGCTGTTTGAACAACTTACACCTTGGATTGTTATTTTCATTGCAGTTGTAATTTCCGCAGTCGCTACTGTATTTTCATTTAAAATAAAGACGGATTAAACCCACATAACAGTGAGTTTTTTATTTTGACAATGGAAGCAGAATAACTCAAGTTGAAATCCATATAAAATGGCGTATGTCATCTACTTTTTCTACATCACCGCCATTTGCTATTGCAACTTTAATTGAGGGCATGTTTTTATTGTTAATTGTCACAAGCACTTTACCAATGCCTAGGGTACATGCTTGTTTTACCAGTAGTTTCAATAATAATGTACCATAACCTTTTTGACGGTGGGCTGGATGAATTGTATAACCAATATGCCCGCCGTCTTTGCGTAAGGCATCGGTGAGACGATGCCGCAATTTGCCCATACCCACAGGTATGCCATCAACATATAACCAGTAACAATCTTGTGGAACTCGCCAATCTTCAAGTCCAATACCTTGGGACATACTATTAGATTTGATTAACCAATCCTTATATTCATCAAATGTCATGCCTGCACAGTTGTTAATAAACCCATTTTCATCCTTGGGTAACGCTTGCAGCATGGTATAAATGTCGTTACCGTCATCAGGTGACAATTTGCATAAACTTATGTTCATGGATTATCACTCCTTTTTATATTTGCAGCGTATTGTATATCTGTATATGAGGACATGTCAATTTTTTAATGATTGTGATAACAGCCGCAGCTACCAAAACACGCCTTATTTCGTTTAATCAAACTTGCCAAACCCCTGCCCAATAATTTCAGTGGAGTTACTCACGGTAATAAATGCTCCAGTGTCATGTTCTTTGATAAACTGCTGTAATTCATAAGCCTGCCGCCGCGTAAGCACAGTAGTTATCACATTTTTATCATGATGAGTATAAACACCTACCGCCTTGTGAACTGTAGCCCCGCGGTGTAAGTTTTCCTTGATAAACCCCTGAATCTTCTCGCTGATTTCTTCTTTTTCAGTAATCACCACTACAATTTTACGAATCCTTAACGCCTCCATAACCGCATCCATAGCAAAGGTTCGCAAAAACACCCCCAGCACAGAATACAGCATGGCTTCCATACTAAACAAAAGCCCTGCACCAAGGGCAATTAAAAAATCGACCAGCAGTAAAGAAGTAGAAATTTTTAACCTTGTGTATTTGCTAATAATCTGCGCAACAATATCAGTGCCGCCTGTAGTCGCACCAAAATGAAAAACTAAAGCCATTCCAAAACCAGGAATGAGTACAGCATAAATAAGCTCCAAAAAAGGCTGGTTTGTCAGCGGTGCATCCAAGGGTATGAGAATTTCTACTATCCAAATAAGCCCGGATAATGCAAAAGTTCCATAAACACTCCGCGAACCGCTTTCCTTGCCTAAAAATAAATACCCCAGCCCAAGCACGAGGACGTTTAAAATCATCATAATCGCACCCACAGGTATGTTGGCAAAAAATGAACTAAACAATAGAGAAATACCTGCCATGCCCCCAGTGGCAAAATTATTAGGATTGCGGAATATAACAACCCCAATGGCAAACATAAGGCAACCCAAGTTAATCCCCAAGAAACTTTTTACTTTTGATGTATTCACCTTGCTACTTCCTTCCAAAAACTTATATACTGTATTATAACACAAAAAAGGCTAACAAATGCCCCTGTACCACATACCACAGGGACTCAGCAATTATCCCAACACCAAAATTTTTTCTTGCAAAAGCGTGTGACATATGGTATGTTCATCTGTATACAATGATTTTCTATGCACGGCTGTTCTTTACCTTTTACGCAGAGAAAAGCCGCTTTTTTGCGGTTAATAAATAATTAATTAAGAGGTGGATAACATGGCAATCAACGAAAATTTACAAATGAGCCTAAAGCAAGAGCAGGGTAACGCAACAAAAGGGTGTCTTAAAAAAATATGTATAAATGTACCTGACTGTTTTGAATTGGAGAAACACGAAAAGATGTTAAATGAAAACCAGTCTAACCCTGACACCGTACACGAAAATCTTTGGGAGCATTTCAAACTCAACATGAATTACGGATTATTCCGTGTTAATGAGGCGACTAACGATGAACAGCCTGTTGCTGGTTCTTGCTATGCTGTAAAGCAAGGCGATATTTTCCAAATCAGAGGACACGATTTAGCAAATATGACGCTGGTATTTGACGGAAGCGGCTGGATTGTAATGGACGTACTTACTACAAGTGAAATTGCAACTGTTGTGTGGGAGGGCATTGTTAAAGAGTATTTGAACACAGCCAAAATCAACGCCATTATCTACTCTCATACACATGTTGACCATTACGGTGGAGTGAGTGGTTTGTATAAATTTTTTGCAGACGAATGTAAAATCTACGCTCCAAAAGGCTTTACCGAACACGCAGTCAGCGAAAATATCTATGTCGGTACAGCAATGAGCCGCAGGGGTATGTATCAGTACGGCACAAATCTTAGTGTTGGTGTTACAGGTCATGTTGATTGCGGTCTTGGCACTTTATTGTCTAAAGGAATAAACAGCATAATCAAACCGCATTATTATGTGAGTCATACTGAAATAGTGGATGATTCTCATAGGATTGCGGAAAATTCAAGAGGATGCGAAGTGACAATCGGTGGAGTTACTCTACAATTCCAATACACACCTGGCACAGAAGCCCCTGCTGAAATGAATGCTTACATTGTCGAATCCAACGTGCTTTTTATCGCTGAAAACTGTTGCGGAACATTACACAATATACTTACTCCCCGTGGCGCATTGGTACGTGACCCTCTTGCATGGGCTAACTATCTTGACCAAACACTGAAAATGTTTCCTGATGTTAAAGTATTATGCTCCTCGCACAACTGGCCGCGCTTCGGAAACAATGAGTACAAACGCTATATTGAGCTTCAAATGGATATGTACCGCTTTATTAACAACGCAACCCTTCACTTAATAAACCTCGGTTATACCATTGACGAAGTAGGCAGAATGATTGAAAAAGAAGTGCCCGAAATAATAGACATCGACTGGTGCTGTCGCGGTTTTTACGGCACCTACAACCACAATGCAAAGGCAGTATATCAACGCTATATCGGTTGGTATGACGGCAATCCGTCACATTTGAACAGGCTTTCGCCGTCAGATAGGGCCGATAGATTCGTCAAGGCTTTTGAAAAGGGCGATATTTACCAAGCTGCTGATGACGCTTTCAAAATAAAAGATTACGCATGGGCAACAGAGCTTTACGACCATATTTTTAATGCTGCAACAGCAGACAAAGGCAAATTAGACACAGCAAAAGAAAATTATGCTGAATGTCTACGGCAACTCGGTTATGCTTCGGAAGCTGCCACTTGGCGCAATATGTACCTTACAGCTGCACAGGAAGTTAAAACGCCACTTGTGCTTCCGCAAACCCATAAATACTTAACTTTTGCAGAGGAAACAATAAATGCAATGACGCTTGACATGATATTACAGTATTTAAGTATAACGCTAAATTTTAAGAGGTCTGCCGCAGAAGGTATAAATAGTTTATTACTTGCCGTAATTCTTGACGAAAAAGAATCTGCTTTAGTTTGGCAACGCAACTCTGTTTTGTATCACTCCATTATGCCAAAAGATGAAGTAAAGCGGCATAGAGACGAAGCTGAATATTTAGTACAAGGCACTAAAATTGATTTTTTCAAGGCATTTATCGAGCATGATACTGATGCAATAAAGACTGTAACAAATAAAAGTAAAGGAAAAACAGAACCAGCGGAATATATCAAAAGCATGTTTACACGTTTCGCACTTGATTTCCCGATAATGACACCACGAAAAGCGTTAGTATAAGACAAAAGGCAGGGCATTTTACACACCCTGCCTTACTTTTTTAGTTTGCGATACTGGGGTCTAAAAGTTAAGACAAAATATCAAATATAAACACTACAGGATTATTAACATCTTCAACCAGCGGAGAGATATCAACGGACTTTATCTTCAGTTTTATACCCAAGGCCTTTTGAAGCTCATACAGCCGACCGCCTGCACACCTTTCAAAATAGCCCTCAACATTGGGCGGTGGTGAAGTATATTTTCCCTCTCTGGCACGTTTATAATATCCATGGGAGCATTTAAACGTAAGCGTTAGCGTGTTATCGTCATTCAGCACAGGCTTCCATCTTCCAAAAGTTTCTGCAAAGAGAGCCATTCTTTCATCAAGGGCAAGATGGGCGTGTTCGACAGCAAAAACCTTACGTTCTTTGTCTGCACCTGCACCATTACACGCCCCCTGTGTTTCATACAGTTTAAATCGTTGTGCTTGTGTAAGATGTTTATTCAAGGCTTGGCAAAACTCATCATTCCATTCAGGATGGAATGATGTATACCCTACCAAATGTGGCCCAAATTCATCTTTATGTCTTTGCAAAATGCCTTCAAAAATTGGCAGGACATTTTCGGGTATACCGCTTTTCTTCTTTTTCATTGCACTAACCATGCTATTCATATATCTTTCCCCTTTCGCTATTGGGATTGTATTTACAAAACCCATAAAAGTGCATACGAAATCATTTTGTTCATGGGTATCTCATTTAAATTACGGATTTAATAATTTTAATCATACTCATGACCACAGCTTGATGTCCCACGCCGCTGCTTTGGTTTGTAGTTCCGCTGAAATACAAATCTGTAATTGGATTATACCACGCAAAAGAGCCTGTTTGCCCCCAAAATCCTATAATCTCACCAATTGGCTTAAAAGGTGAAAAAATAATACGGGGAATGAAAAGTTTTTCCAGCCCTATACCATAGTACAATGTGCTTGGCGGCGGCGGAATGAAATTCCATTTTTTCAAATGGGTTATCTTTTCTTTTGGGAAAAATTCACCTGCAAAAAATGCTTTCAAAAAAATCATTACTTCCTCGGCTGTTGATACAATGCCCCCCTCAATTGAAACTGATGCCATATACTTTGGTAGCCAGAGCTTTTTATCTTTATAATAGTTTGGAACTGGCTCACGGTCTAAAATATCCTTGAAAACATAAGTGTTGCAAAGCTCTAGCTTGTCAAAAATATATTCCTTAAATACCGCGCCTATATCTTTATCCGTTATAGTTTCAATAATTTTCCCTAATAGCTGATAGTTTGTATCAGAATAGACTGCTTTGTTCTTTTTGGCTGGTGCAAACTTAGGTGTTGTTTTTTTTACATACTGAATCGTTTTTTCAAATTCCCATGAATCGTCCTTGCCTTCAAACAACAAAGAAGCGGCAGAGGGTTTACCCTTTTCTTTGTAAAAGAAATAATCACGCAACCCCGATGTATTGGAAATAAGGTGTTTAACCGTTATTTTGTTGGAATAATCCACGCCCTTTAGAATATGAAGCCCCTCTACATAATGGCTTGGCAAATGATTAGCGATTTTATCATCTAGGCTTAACTTTTGCTCATCTACAAGTGCCATTACTGTAGCCGTAACATATAGCTTTGTTACGCTTGCAATAAAATACTTACTATCCGCTTCCATTTCACCCCTTACCCCAGTCCATGAAAAAGAAGCGTCGCTATTTTCAACGCGTAACACCGTACTAAATACATTTTTCTTGCTAATCATTTTGTCCAAACATTGGTTGAGTAGATTTTCACCTAGGTTGTTGATGTTAGCCATACTATACCTTATCCTCCTTGAATTTACTAAACCTCTGTATCTCTTTCCTAAAAAGCCACAATTTCAATATAGAAATTGTGGCTTTTTAATTTTATTATCTTGCTTTACCAGCGAAGGATTTGATTATACATCGCCGAAGGATTCGCCATTCCAGAAAACGAAGAAGGTAGGTTCATAATCATATCCAAGGGATTGCTTTCCATTGGATTATTATTTCCAGTAAGCATATTTAACATTGTCATTATGTCAGAACGGTCTTCACTCATTAAAGATGTGAACAATGCCATCGGGTCATTTATTCCATTATTGATTCCATTGTCCAAGTGATTAAGCATGGTCACAATTTCTGTACTGTTTTCCCCAACGACAGCAGTTAACTCTTCATTGATAATACCGCGAATCTTATCGCTTTCAAGTACAGAAATTTCCGCAATCCTTTCAGCCAAAGCTTCACTAAAGGCGTGAATACTTCCCCCAACTTCTGCTACGCGGTTTGCGGTATCATTTTGTTCTGTTTTGCTTATGCCAACAGGATTTTGCACAATTGGCATGGCAGGGAAGTTTTGCATTATCCCGCCCAATATATGGGTGGGTAAACTCATAGGGTCAATCATAATATCTCAGTCCTAACCTTGCAACACTTGCAAGAGATTATTGGGAATTTGATTTGCTTGGGAAAGCATAGCCATTGCAGATTCTTGAAGTACATTACTCATGGTAAACGCCATCATTTCGCGTGCCATGTCAGCATTACGGACGCGGCTTTCAGACTCTTGCAAGTTTTCGCTAGAAAGGTCTAAACTGCGCATAGTGTGGTCCAATCTATTTTGCACTGCACCCAAGTTTGCACGTATAGAAGACACATCTTCTATGGCATCATTTACTTCACGCAAAAGCGAAGTAATCATAATACCACTGCCAACTCCACTACCTAAGTCAGGATTAGCAACTAAAGTAGCGACTGTGTGCATAACAGATGCCGCCGCTGTAACTGTCCTGGAAACATTTTCAAAGTCAAAAAGCACACCTTGAGACGCATTTGCGCCGACTTGAAACCATGCTAAATAATGCCCGCTAGAGGTCAACCCACGAAAATCATCAATTGCACCAAAAACAATGTCACCATTTTGAAGCATGGCAACGCGGACATCTTCTAAATCAGAAACGCGGTCGTCTATTTCACCAAGCCTTATATTTAACAATGCTAAAACTTCAGTAATGGTTGGCGTTGGAGACGCGGCACGAAGCACAGGCCAGTTTCCATCATCAATGTCATTTATCGTTGAACCATCATCTTCGGTGGCATGTATCATACCCCCTGCTGAACCTGTAACATCAGGTGAAATGCCAGCCCCTGCATTGTCGGCAGTAAATTCTATGGCGCGCATGGCATCATCAATCAATCTTTGTTGATTTGCATTCAAATCTTCAAATCTTGTGGAAATAGACATTGGGTTAAGCATAGCAATAACATCACGTACATCACTGCCATTGCTTTCAAGCATATCAAATATCGCGTTTAAACGCAGGTTATCTACATCAAGTATAGCTATCCCGTTTGCAACTTCTGTGTTGATGGGTGTGCCAAGTGCAAGTACACGGTTTGCATTAAACTCTACACGATTTTTCATGCTGTCAATTTCCGCAGCAAGTTGCTGAATTTCATGGTTAATCATGGCACGTTGGTCTTGAGTGTTGGTATCATTAGACGCTTGAACTAAAAGTTCTCTAATGCGCTGGGCTACATTGCCTATTTCTTCAAGCCCACCTTCAGCAGTTAACATCATTGCTTGGGAATCTTGGGCATTGCGGCTGGCTTGGTCAAGCCCGCGAATTTGTGAACGCATGGTTTCAGATATGGCAAGCCCTGCCGCATCATCTGCCGCAGAGTTGATTCTGTATCCGCTGGATAAGCGGTTTGATGCGCGTCTTTGTTCAAGCCCAACATTCTTCATGTTACGATGGGCAGATTTTGCAAAAATATTTGTGCGTACAACCATATTACTCATAAATAATGCCTCCATGCAATATGCGTCATGAAAATCAATAAAATAAATATCATACAGTGAGTATATCGTCAAAATTCGTCTAAGACTTTACAAAAATTTTACCATGGTCTATATCTATCAATGGCGGCTTGGTGTTCTGAAAAAGTACGGGTAAAGTAATGCACCCCCGTTTCTATATCTGTTAAGACAAAGAAAAGATAATTGGTGTCCGATGGATACAAAACCGCGCGGATAGCCGCTTCACTTGGGTTTGCAATAGGACCAAGGGGTAATCCAAGATGCATGTATGTGTTCCATGGGGAATCAATTTCTAAATGTGCATACAGCAGACGCACCGGCGGGTCTTCCATGCCATATTTTACGGTAGAATCCATTTGCAAAAGCATATTTTGTGCTAAACGACTATGGATAACCTGTGCAACCATTGGGCGTTCCTGCGCCACACGGGTTTCCGCTTCAACGATGGACGCAATCGTAATGACTGCATCAACACTCAACCCCATTTCTTCTGCACGGTAATGCATGGCTTCATCAAATATAATCTCAAACTGACGAAGCATAATGGTAATAATTTCACCAGGGGTTGGGTTCAAGGATATATGATAGGTTTCAGGAAAAAGATAGCCTTCCAGACGGTTTGGGCGACCTATCGGAACATCTTGCAAAAATGCAAAACTAAAATGTCCGTTTTGTGCAACATACAAAAATTCTTCTGCGGGGAAAAATTCGCGGTACTCAAAATATTCTGCCATGTCACGTAATGTCCAGCCTTCTAATACTCTAATGACTTGGTGTGGGGCTTGAGTGTCTGACCTGCCCCGTAAAATACGGTGAACATCTGTATTGCTCATATTACGGTTTAGGGTATATGTCCCCGCGCTGTAATAGTTTGCACGTCCCATGAGAAATATCTCTGCTTGAAACAGCATGGCATTGTTGATTACATCTAAATCCTCAAGCATTCGTGCCACATCTGCGGCAGAAGTATCTTCCTCTAAAATAAATTCAATTTCATAATCTTCGCCTACATAAACCATAGCGTTTGCTAAATATTCGCCTTGGGAAAAGCCCCATAAGGTAAACTGCCACACGGCAAACGCCACCACGGCTAAAATAGCCAAATTAAATGCCATACCCATAAAATATGTCATGACGTTTATTACTTTATCAATTTTCATTAGCATCCTCCCACGCTTCATACAATATACTTAATTTTTCTTCCAACACTATCTTTTCTTCAAAGATTTTTTGTGCGGCTTCGGCATTTCTGCCTATTTCGTCTGTGGCAAGTTTTGTATCGCATTTTGCAATGCTTTCTTCTGTCTCTGCAATTTCCACTTCAAGTCTTTCTATGCGCGATTTCTTTTTTCTTGCTTGTGACTCTTCTTCCTTTTTTCGCTTATAGTCTTCTTTGGATGAAGGTTTTAATTCTGTTACAGGATGAGTAGCTTGGGATAATGCTTGCGCTAAAGCCAATGCGGCTTTTTTCTCTACGTAATAGTCATAGTTTCCTTCATATGATACCAGACCTTGGGCAGTGAGTTCAAGTATACGGGTTGCGGTGTTATTGATGAAATAGCGGTCATGGGAGATGAAAAGCAGTGTCCCTGTAAATTCCCTTAAAGCATCTTCTAAAATTTCTTTGGAAAATAAATCAAGATGGTTTGTAGGTTCGTCTAACACCAGAAAGTTTGCCCCTGCCAGCATTATTTTAGACATTTGCACCCGTCCCCGCTCTCCGCCTGACAGTGCTGAAATAGGCTTAAAAACATCATCTCCAATGAACATAAACGCCGCAAGGGTTGTACGGATTTCTGTTTGTGTCATGCGTGGGTAAGTGTCCGCCAGTTCTTGAAAAATAGTTTTGCTTTCGGATACTTCATCAAATGCATGGGACTGGTCGTAATAACCCATGCGCACATTCACACCCTCGCGAATTTTACCTGAAAGGGGTTGATGTTCACCTACTAGAATTTTTAATAGGGTTGTCTTGCCTATTCCGTTCGCGCCAATGAGAGCGGTTTTATCGCCTTTTTTTAACTCAAAACTAACATCTTGAAAAAGCTTTAGGTCGCCGAACCCCATAGATATATCTTCTGCAAAAAACACATCGTGCCCAGAATTGATACGGGGTTTTAACCGTAACCGCATTGTTGTTGGGTCTTGAGTAGGTACATCAATACGCTCTATTTTTGCTAAAAGTTTCTCACGGCTTTTTGCACGAATAATTGCCGCTTCGGTTTTATAGGAGCGTATGGTTTTAATCACTTCTTCATGGTGTTTGATAACTTTTTGTTGCTCGGCAAAGTGCTTTTCTGCCAATGCACGGTCAGTTGCTTTTTTTGCTGCAAAGTGGCTGTAATTTCCATTATAAACAACCGATTTCTTATGCTCAATTTCTATGGTTTTTGTGACCACCCTATCCATAAAGTAGCGGTCATGGGAGATGAGTAAAACTGCACTGGGTAGGTTTTTTAAATAATCTTCAAGCCACGCCACACTTTCGATATCCAGATGGTTTGTTGGTTCGTCCAGTAGTAATAGGTCAGAACGCTCTAGCAAGA
This sequence comes from Defluviitaleaceae bacterium, assembly GCA_009780315.1. Taxonomy (GTDB): domain Bacteria; phylum Bacillota; class Clostridia; order Lachnospirales; family WQUN01; genus WRAH01. The sequence continues at coordinate 91,222 of WRAH01000007.1, read as the reverse complement.
GTTTGCCAAGCATTGCGCGGGTACGCTGTCCACCAGAAAGTTGCCCAAATGGTTGTACCCACTGCTTTTCATTAAACCCTAACCCCCGAAGCACACCTTTTAAGCGGCTTTCTGTTTCGTATCCCCCTGCGTCTTTAAAACCCACGCTTAAAGTGTCGTAACGCTTTAGTGCGTTTTCTAATTCAACTGCTTTTAATGCACCCATTGATGATTCTAAGGTGCGTAATTCAGCTTCCATTTTCTTTAGGGGCGCATGTACACTATCTAAAACTTCATATAGGGTTCGCCCTGCTTCTATATCACTTGATGAAGTGCCTGTTGCGGATACTTCATCGTTTAATTGGGGCAAATAGCCGACCCGAAGCCCTGTGGCTTTTGACATGGTGCCTTCATCTGCTTGCCATTCTCCTGTGATTAAACGAAAGACGGAAGTTTTGCCCGCCCCATTTACACCCACTAGGGCAACCTTTTCTTTTTCCTCTATGATAAATGAAACGCTAGAGAGAATTTCCTCTACGCCGATTGATTTTTGTATTTCACGCAACTGTAAAAGCACTTAGAATCAGTCCTTTGTGTGTAATACGCATATTATAGCATAAAAATGTGTAGGCGTTTTTTTCGTTTTTGTGGCATAATGGAAATAATCTTATATACATATTAACATAGGGAAGTTGGCGGAGCGTATGTTGATAGTACAAAAATATGGTGGAACATCGGTGGCAAATGCCGAGCGGATAATGAATGTGGCACGGCGGGTAGTGGATGTCGCAAGGACAGGCAAGCATGTTATGGTAGTGGTTTCGGCGCAAGGAAGCATGACGGATACCTTGTTAGAAAAAGCAAGGGAGGTGAATCCCCAAGCAAGTATGCGGGAAGTGGATATGCTTTTATGTACGGGAGAGCAACAATCTGCGGCACTGCTGGCAATGGCTTGTCAAAGGTTTGGGCATTCTGCAATATCCCTTAATGCAGTACAAGTGGGCATTGAAGCCACAGATTTATATGGCAATGCGCAAATTGAAAGTATACGAACACAGCGGGTTTTGACAGAATTTGAAAAAGGAAATATCGTCATTGTTGCTGGTTTCCAAGGGGTAAACGGCTTTGAAGATTTCACCACTTTAGGGCGTGGTGCGTCAGATACAACAGCAGTGGCACTGGCAGCGACTTTTGGCGCAGACTTTTGCGAAATTTGTACAGATGTTGACGGGGTGTATACGGCAGACCCGCGGCTTGTGCCAACAGCAAAAAAACTAGATGAAATTGGATATGAAGATATGCTGGAGCTTACAGCATCTGGTCTGCAAAAACCCCATCATCGTGCAGTAGAAATGGCAAAGCGGTTTGGTGTGAAAATTCTGGTGCGTTCCAGCATGACAGACGCAGTGGGGACTTGGATTAAAGGGGATGAAACAGTGGAGCGATTGTCTGTAAGCGGGTTGGTTGTTGATAGAAATGTTGCACGGGTAAGCGTTATGGGGTTACTTGATAGACCTGGAGTAGCCTTTCAGATTTTCTCGGTACTTGCGAAAGCACAAATTGCGGTGGATGTGATTTTACAATCGGTAGGCGGAGCGTCTACACGGGATATTAGTTTTACTGTGGAAAAAAGTGACTTGGTGCAAGTATGTAAAATACTTTCAGAAAACCAAGAAAGTATCGGCTATGACATGCTTACCACTGATGAGAATTTAGCAAAATTAACTGTAGTGGGTGCAGGGCTGTCAACAAATTTTGGCGTTGCTTCGGATATTTTTGAAGCATTGTATGACTGCGGTGTAAATATTCAGCTCATTTCTGCATCAGAAATTAAAATGCAAGTGCTGGTTGACCATAAATATATAGCAAAAGCGGCACAAGCCGTTCATGATAAATTGATTGGAGATAAAAATGAATAAAATTGCAATCGTCGGTGCGTCTGGCATGGTGGGTAGAAATTTTATAAAAATTCTTGAAACACGTAAATTTCCTGTAGATGAGATATTTTTATTTGCCTCTGGACGTTCAGCAGGGCAAAAAATAAAATTTTGCGGAAAAGACATTACCATTGAAGAACTAACCCCCTCTGTTTTTGAGAACAGAGGAATACAGTATGCCCTATTTGGTGTCAGTAATGAACTGAGTAAAAAATATGCACCCATCGCTGTAGAAGCGGGGTGCATCGTTATAGACAATTCATCGGCATGGCGTATGGAGACGGACATTCCATTGATTGTGCCAGAAGTCAATGGAGAGGATATTATTTTGATGAACCGAGGAATCATCGCTAATCCAAATTGTTGCGCCGCACCTGCGGTGGTGGCATTAAAACCCTTGCAAAAAACTTTTGGGTTAAAGCGATTGGTGATTTCCACCTATCAATCCGTATCAGGCGCAGGTGTTGGCGGCATGGAGGATTTAGAAAACACCGCAAATGGTAAAGCACCCAATCAGTTCCAACATCCAATTGCATTTAATTTAATCCCCCATATAGACCGTTTTCATGCAGACGGATACACAGGGGAAGAAAAAAAACTGATGGCAGAAATTCGCAAAATGTTACATCAGCCAGAGCTTCCAGTCACCGCAACATGTGTGCGTGTGCCTGTTAAAATCGGACATAGTCTTTCAATCAATGTAACACTAAACGAAGCATTTAAGCTGGAAGATATCCGTCAAATGTTATCAAAATCACTTGGGGTAGTCTTGTCTGATGACCCCTTAAACAATATCTATCCCATGCCCATCACCGCCGAGGGTACAGATTCCGTATTTGTTGGGCGCATTAGACGTGATGATAGCTTACCTAACAGCTTAAACATGTGGATTTCTTGCGACAATACACGTAAGGGTGCGGCTTTAAACGCAGTGCAGATTTTAGAGCTAATCGTTAAAAAAGCGAGTTAAGATGTTCCCCAATTGAATCCAGTAAAATTGTTGTTTGCTCACCTGTTTGCATGTTTTTTATCTTTGCCTCGTTTTGCGATAATTCATTCTCGCCTAGAATCATTGTGTTCTGGGCATTTATTTTGTCAGCATATTTCATTTGAGCCTTTACACTACGCCCTAATAAATCACTTTCGGCACGGAAGCCTTTTTTGCGTAAACCGTATACCAATTTTTGCGCCGCGATAAAGCCTTGCCCGTCAGCACTGCCTATGAAAATTTGAGGTGTGTCATCAGTGACAGACATAAGTGCTTGCTTTTGCAGCAGAAGTACCAAACGCTCAATGCCCATACCAAAACCTACGCCAGGGGTATCTGCCCCTCCTACTTGGGCAATTAACCCGTCATACCGTCCACCGCCTATGACTGTAGATTCACCTTCTCGGATAAATTCAAAAACAGTTCGGGTATAGTAATCAAGTCCACGCACGACCTTTGAATTGACCATGAAAGGAATACCAAAACCCGTAAGAAGTTTTTGCAAATCTTCAAAATGATTGCGGCATTCATCGTCTAAGGCATCTAATACAGATGGCGCATCCTTTAGAATCTCTTGACATGCAGGGTTTTTGCAATCAAGAATGCGTAAGGGGTTTTTATCGGCACGGGTGCGGCATAGTCCGCATAATGAGTCTATGCGGGCTTCAATAAACCCACGCAAATTTTCATGATAGACTTTGCGACAACTGGGACAACCTATACTGTTAATATGCAAAGATACATCTTTTACACCAAGGGAAGCCAGCAATTCCCACCCAAGGGAAATAACTTCTGCTTCTGTAGCAGGGGTACTTGCACCAAAAACTTCTACGCCAAATTGATAATGCTGACGATACCGCCCTGCCTGTGGGTTTTCATATCTAAAATTGGGACCAATATACCAAAGGCGGGTGGGTTGCGGCTTGCTATGCATTCCCCGCTCTATATAGGCGCGGGCTACACCAGCAGTAAGTTCTGGGCGAAGGGTCATACTACGCCCGCCTTTGTCTTCAAAAGTATACATTTCCTTTTGCACAATGTCGGTAGTGTCACCTACACCCCGCAAAAAAAGGTCTGTAGATTCAAAAATAGGCGTACGAATTTCAGAATAACCAAATGCGTCTGTAATTGAACGGACTTTGCTTTCAATATGCCGCCAAATTTTCATTTCATCCCCATATACATCACGTGTTCCCTTGGGTGCTTGAATCATCATTTACATCTCCGCTCTATATAAATTTCTGGATTTTTTGCGTTAAATTCTCGTGATATTTTGTTTCCCTCTACATATTTAGTGACCGCGCCAGCCCCTATGCCTAAAATTGTTTGCACTTCTGCCATCATGCCTATGTTGTACAAACACTCATGATTAGGCTTACTATAACCTACGTTTTCAAATAACCCTACCATGTTTTTTTGACGGTATAAATAATAAGGCGAAAGCCCCATTTGTGCGCAAGCCTTCGATGCAATAGACAACATTTCAGCAATGGGTGACAGTGATGAAGCAATAACACCTTTATCTTTTAGGATGGATGCGCGCTTTACCGCCAGCGTGTGAATGGTTATATTTTCAGGTGCAAGTTTTGCCAATGCCTCCATGCTGCGGTGCATATCATCGGCAGTTTCATCGGGCAGACCTGCGATTAAATCTGTATTTATACAGGCAAAGCCAGCCTCCCGTGCCGCTTCAAATGCCGTGAAAAAATCTGCTGATGTATGCACCCGCCCTATGGCAGACAGTGTTTTATCATTGAGGGTTTGAGGGTTTACCGCAATGCGGTTTACGCCATACTGCCGCATGAGTTTTAATTTTGCTGGGGTTAAGGTATCAGGTCGTCCTGCTTCTACGGTGTATTCTGTTGCAGAACCAAAGTTTTCACCTATTGCATTAAGCACTTTTTCTAATAAGTTTTCCGACAAAATAGTTGGTGTTCCTCCGCCTATATATATGGATGAAATGGTTGCGCCCATTGCGCGTGCTTGGGCAGCTTTTTCAAAGCATTCCCTTATTAAAGCGGCAGAATACTGTTCTTGCAAATCTATACCCGCGGGTTTGTGTGCTGTATTGAAAGAGCAGTAAATACATCGTGTTGGACAAAATGGAATGCTTACATATATTCCGATTGTAGCAGGTGGCGGGGTGAGACGCTTTTCTGCATGGGCTACGGTGATTGCCAACTGGGCTTTTTCTTTACAGACCCAGTATGTTTCGGTTAGTGTTGTGAGTATTTCGGCTTCATGGTGATGGTTGTCCAGCCATTCTCTCACTAGCTTTGATGGACGGATGCCTGTGAGAGCCCCCCATGGCGTACTTGCCCCTACTGCCTGCTGTAAGACATGATACAGGCATAACATAATCACGCGGCGTTCATTTAAAAATGGGGATATATTATTCAAATCCCATGAATATTCTGCAAGACATTTATTTTTTTGGTAAACACCTGCAAAAATGATGTCCAAATCCATGCGGGATTCAATAATAAAAGCCGCTTCTCTATCGATTGTTTCATGCCGTACATCCACAGCATTGAATTTTTCATTGGGAAAAAAGACCTGCACCATTGTTTGCAACTCATTGATATGCCCATGGTTATGTAACACGTATAGCATAACTACACGTGAACTCTTTCTATTTCGTGGGCACCTATTTCATTTTTTAAACGTATAGTAATTCTGTTTAGTTGGTCGCCATCGGCAAGTTCTATGCCCATGGTCATGATTGCCTCACCTTGAATTGAGCGGGCAGTCATAGACTTTACTTTCACTTTTTCTTCGGAAAGTACACGGGAAACGTCAGCCATAAGACCTTCACGGTCTGTATAAACCATTCTAAGGTCGGTGTGGAAAGTGTGTCCTGATTTTTCTGGAACATGCCACTGTGCATCCAAAAGACGGCGGCGGTCAAATTCATCCATGTGAATCACATTAACACAATCGGTACGGTGTACGGTTAGCCCCCGCCCACGGGTAACAAAGCCAGTAATTTCATCCCCCGGCAATGGGCCGCAACACTTGCCAAAACGCACAGCAGTATCACCAATGCCTTTGATAATGATTCCGCTGGTTTTCTTGCGGTTTTCGTTTTTTCCCCCTGCGTCTATGAGGTTTTTAATCAGCTCGTCATCACTTGGCGGAGGTTGAACTTTCTCATACTCCCGGCAAAGGTGGTTTATGACCAATTTTTCACGCAGACCGCCTACGCCAATCATTACAAATAAATTTTCCATGTTACGGCAATTAAACCTATTTAAAATATCAGTTTCTCGTCCATTTGCCAAAAGTTCTGCCAATGGAATTTTTACTTCATCTGCTTCATTTTCTAAAGCTTCGCGCCCTTTTCTTATGTTCTCGTCACGGTTTTCACGGTTAAACCATTGGGTTATTTTTGAACGTGCAGACGCAGACTTTACAATTTTAAGCCAATCACGATTTGGACCTTTTGAATTTTGACTATCGATAATTTCTACACGGTCGCCTGTTTCAAGGACATGATTTACCGCAACCATCTTCCCGTTAACCCGCGCCCCAATCATGCGATTTCCCAACGCAGAGTGAACGGCATAAGCAAAATCAATGACACATGCACCTTCAACAAGTGAGATGATTCTATTTTCAGGCGTGAAACAATAGATATGCCCTTTAAACGCGCTTAAATCTGTCTTTAAAACATCAAGAAATTCCTCATTGTCCTTTACATTGCGTTGCTGGTCCATTATTTCTTGCAACCATTGGTCTTTGGCTTCTTTACCACTGGCTTTATATTTCCAATGGGCCGCGATACCAAATTTTGCGACATTATGCATTTCATGTGTGCGAATTTGCACCTCAAAAGGTTCTCCCGGTCCCATCAGTGTGGTGTGAATAGACTGGTATCCATTGGGTTTTTTCATGCCAATATAATCTTTAAACCGCCCAGGGACAGGGGTATACATTTCATGCAAGCGTCCTAAAACTTCATAACACTCACTTGCTTTTTCTACCAAAACACGCACAGCATATAAGTCATAAATTTCATCCAATGCCTTACCCTTGCTGACCATTTTCTTGTGAATACTATAAAAACGCTTTGGACGACCTACAACAATAGCCTCAATTTTATCCGCTTCTAAACGACGACGGATTTCTGCAATTAACTGCTCTACAATTTCTTGCCGCTCTGCTAGTTTTATTTCCACTTTTTTGGCTAATTCATTGTAAAATATGCGGTCATGATATTTAAAGCCAAGTTCTTCCAACTCATAGCGAAGTTTTGCGATGCCCAAACGATGTGCAAGGGGCGCGTAAATATCCAGTGTTTCGCGGGCGACAATGACTTGCTTATGCTCTGGACGTGCATCCAGTGTACGCATGTTATGCAAACGGTCGGCGATTTTAACAAGTAAAACACGAACATCTTGTGCCATATGGAAAAACATTTTACGATAATTTTCAGCTTGCTCATCTGTTTTAGACGTATAGGCAACTTTCTCAATTTTTGTAACACCATCTACAATCAGTGCGACATCTTCCCCAAATTGCTGTTTAATATCCTCTATATCATAATCTGTGTCTTCAACGACATCATGTAAAATAGCGGCAATTATAGACTCCATATCCGTTCTAATTTCCGCAAGAATTTTCGCAACAGAAAGCGGGTGGACAACAAATGGCTCACCAGATGAGCGAAACTGCCCTTCATGCGCCTTTACTGCCAATTTATAGGCAGCTTCCAGGGTATATAAGGGGAGGTCTGGACGATAGACTTTTATTTCTGTCACTAAATTTTCATATGCTTGTGCGATTACACCACTATTCGCCATTGCTCAACATCCCCTCTCTTAGTAAAAGTCCATGAATTATAATACAAAATATATGATTTATCTACCCTTGTGAATGTGTGCGGTATTCTGCTGGGGTTTCTCCAACATATTTTTTAAAAATAGAGCGAAAATACTTCACATCATCAAAGCCCACTTGTACAGCAATAATTTCTTCCTCTGTCGCGCTGTTTTTTAACTGTTGCTGTGCCGCCTGCACACGTACCCACATGACATAATCAAAAAGCATGATACGCTCGCGCTCCATAAATACTTTATTTAATGTTTCAGGTGTTGTGCCTAATTTTACTGCAATTTTGACTATCGAAAAACTTTCAAAATAATGTTTTTGGATATACTCCTTGGCTACAATGTGTAACCGTGATGAATCCTTTGAATGATACTTGCCAACAAATTTACAAAAATCTTTCAGTGATTTATCTAAAAATGCATATCCATCATCAATTGTTACCAACCGTAAAATATCTGCTGTGGGAAAATACTTGGCAACATCTCCCGCAAAGGGTAGATTTTGCTCACTAATATAACGGCTAATGCGGAACACGATAGTCATAACAATTTTAGCCACAAGATTATCAGGTAGTTGCCCCGCTTGTGATAATGCGGTAAAGAGTTCTGAAAGAAGCCCCTTGCAATATTCATAATCGCCAACTACAGCGGAATAAACCAGCCGCCGCTCACGTGCATGAGGGTAGCGAAATGTAATATTATTATGAGGTTCAACAAATTCAATGGGAATCACTGCGTGATAACCCATGCGAAAACGATAACCAAATGACGCGTCGGCTTCTCGTGAGGAAATGGCAATTTCCATAGGTGATGGATATGTCCGTCCTATGCCAATGGTACATCTAGTATTTGTCTTTTCTAAAATCATATGCTTTATACGGTCCCCTAAAAGCACCTTATCCTCTACAGACATATGATTATTGAGTATAACCGTCACCTCATGAAAGCTGCGGATAAATGCTTTAGACTTATATTCGCGCAGTGCATCTTCCACTATGCCAAGCACATTGATAACTTTCATATGCTTTTGCATTTCTGTTAGGTTTTGAACCACACGGCGGTAATGGTCTATGCGAATAATAAAAACAGAAAATCCAACATCAAATGGGATATTAAAATAGCTAAAGCCATCACGAATTTCCGTTTCGCGGTTCATGTCACCATCCATTAGCGAACGCAAAAAGATTTCTTCATACTGAGAAATTTGCTTTTGGTATGCATCTTCTACGACTTTTGTTTGACGGCGGGTTTCTTCCGCTTTTTTAAAAAATCCTGTTGCCATTTCTAAACAGCGGTTCAATTCAGACGGCTTTACAGGCCGATACATGAAGTCAAGTACACCAAACTCACGCCCTCGTTTCATATAGTCAGAATCGTTGAACGTACCATATACTAAAAATTTTATATTTGGAAATGTATCATGAATGTCCTTAAAACGCACAAAATGAAGACCGCCAAAAAATCTGATATCTGCTAAAATCAAATCAGGCTTTAAGTCACGCACGGCAGGTATGATATCTTTTGAAATTTCTGAAAAATGCCCTACAATGCGTACACTAGGGAAAGTTTTGCGAATATGCGCTCTGAAATTTCTGATATTAGATTCGTCGCCGTCCACTAAAAGGAGGTTCATAAGTTCCCTCACTTAATTTAAGAATTTGTCAGTAGTAGGAATTATACATGATTATTCGCAAAATAGAAAGTTTACTTATAATCAAACTTTATTTGCCATTTTCTTTCCAATATATCTTTTCCATCATATACAACATGTCAAACTATGTAATATTATATATTAGGGATATTTTTACTGCAAATACATTCTATTATTTATTGTTCCTATTGCTTTTATCTTCATTTTAGAAATGGTAAAGACCTAGAGGGAACTTTTCTTGAATATATGATGAAGTCTTCAAAACTACACATTTCTGTCCCATCCCGTATGACACTTGCGGTGGCGGCAGACATGGCATATTTTAACAAATCACAATCTGGCACGTTTTTGACAATGCCGTAAATCATACCTGCAACCATAGCATCCCCTGCGCCTTGAACGCCTTTGACATCAATATTTAAGGCAGGGCTGAAATAGGCATGTTCAGGTGTTACAAGTACTGCACCATTTGCACCCATTGACACACAAACAATTTGGATACCTTTACTTATAAGTTGTTTACGACAAAATTGAGCGATATCACTTGGTTCTTTTAAGCTTACACCAAAGGTGCTTTCCAGCTCAAAAAGATTTGGCTTTATGGCAAATGGTGGTGCAGTATCAATTGCTATTTTCAAAGCCTTACCTTCTGTATCCAAGAAAACTTTTCCTTGCCATTGCCTACATATTTTTGCATAAAAATCCTCAGAAACTCCAGCAGGACGGCTTCCACTAAGCACCAGAATAGCGTTGCCTTTGATAGAATTTAGTAATTTTTCTTGTGCATCGTTATTTACAAATGTACCTGGTTGATTTAGCTCTGTCATGATTTTACTGGATTCTTCGTAAAGCTTAATATTCACGCGGATTGCACCTTCTACCGCTACAAAATTGTGACGGATTCCGCGTTGGTTCAGTGTGTTTTCTATCAATGCGCCATTTTCCATAAAATTAAACCCTATGCATAATGGGTCAAGTCCTAAGTTTTTAAGCGCAATGCACACATTCAACCCTTTACCCGCAATATCTTTGCGGGTAGGGTTTATGCGGTTCATTCCACCAAAAGTAAACTCAGGTACTCGATATTCCCAATCTATACAAGGGTTTAAATTGACAACGGTTATTTTATTATCTGCCGCCTTTATCATAGGGTTGCCCAGCGGCTTTTGGAGCCATTGTATTTTTGGAAGTAAATGCAAGCACTATCAAGGTCGCAATAAACGGTGTCATTCTGTAGAACTGTGCAGGAATGGCTGGCAAAAATGCAATGGCTGTATTGGCTGCCGCAATGGTTTGCATGAAACCAAAGAATAGCGAGGCAAGTAAAATGCGTTGTGGTTTCCATGCACCAAAAATAAGCACGGCCAAAGCCAAGAATCCATAACCACCCACAGAGCCACTAAATTCGTTTGATATTGGAAGAACCCAAATCAGTCCGCCAATTCCAGCCAAAACTCCTGAAGTCAACACACCTGCGTAACGCATTTTGGCTACACTAACACCCACCGAATCCGCCGCTTGAGGATGCTCACCACAAGCCCTGAGACGTAAACCAAACTTTGTTTTGTAAAGCACAAATGCAGTAACCGCAAGAATCAAGAACCCTAAATACGTTGTAATGTATGCATTTTGAAATAGAATCGGCCCAAGTATAGGAATATCCCCAAGCACACGCACACTTTCTATTCTAAATTGATTTGTAAAACGTACGTGCTGCACTTCTAATACAAGCATTGCAACATAAATAGCAAGCGCAGGGGCAAACATATTGATGGCAACACCACTGATGACCTGATTTGCTTTTAAGTTAATAGACGCAAAGGCATGTAAAAGTGAAACGGCAACACCTGTAAGGGCAGATAGCAACAGTGCGGTAAACAACAAAGGCACAGGATTGCTAAGTATGTTTAACATTCCTGTCAGTTCAAGCCCTTCTGCTAACCTGTCGTCAATGGAGTGCTGAATATGGCGGATAAACATTGTTCCAGTAAATGCGCCCAATACCATTTTACCTTCAAGGGCAATGTTGACAACACCTGACTTTTCAGAAAACAATCCGCCTAGTGCAACAATCAACAGAGGTATCATGAAAAACATGGTGTGTTGCAAAACAAAATATAGCATATCCATTTAAAATTGCCCCTTCCACGTTGTGATTGATTTCATGCTAGTTACCTCCGTCTTTCTTTTTAATAACTTTTCCAATCATAGACTTCACCACAAATACAAAGGCACAGAAGTAAATGATTACAGCAATAACCGTCTCAACAAGTTCTGCTGAAAAGTGAGGTTGTAAGCGCGCCCCACCAAGTTGCAAGTAAGACACAAAAATGCCTGAAAATATAATGCCAATGGGGTGATTAAGCCCAAGGAATGCAACAGAAATTCCCGTAAACCCTTCCATCGCCAGTGTTTCAACAACACTCATGGACAGTCCCGTTGTACCCATAAAATTCAGCGCACCAGCAATTCCCGCAAGAGAACCCGATATCATCATGGAAAATACAATATTTCTCTTCTGGTTAATGCCTGCGTATTTTGCAGCATCTTGATTGAATCCACAGGCTTTAAGTTCATAGCCAAAAGTAGTTTTTTCCAAGATAATGTATATGACAATCGCAAGAATAATGGCAATAACGATACCCACGTTTACATGGGATTCTCTAAATGCCGCGCCCACAGGTTCGCGGAAAATATTTTGAAACCCCATGCGTGGTAATGTGGATGTTGGATGTAAATGTGCAGATGTGCCGCGTCCTTGGTCAAAAGCAAACTCTTGAATGAGATAAACCGCAAAAAACATACCAATGTAGTTTGTCATGATACTGGAAATAACTTCATGCACATTACGGTAAGCTTTGAGTAAACCAGGAATAGCACCCCACAATGCACCCGTCAGTGCCGCAGCAAGTAGCGCGAAAATAATGCGAAGTGGTGCCGGAATAGCAAGTGCATGTACACCAATCATAATAGAAACAAATCCACCAAGCATAAACTGTCCGCTTGCACCAATATTAAACAAACCTGTTTTAAATGCAAACGCAACAGAAAGCCCTGTTAAAATAATAGGAGTGGCACGTAAAAGCACATCACCCACATTACGCATATTGTCCACACCAAATGTTAAAATCGTTTGCACAGCAGGTAAAGCTTGCTCGGCATTACTCACCAACAATACGATAAGTCCAACAAGCAATCCTGCAATAATCACTAGAATTGAAGATAAGAAGCTTAATAATCCATCGCGGCTCATTCTGCCTTCACCTCATCTCTTTTTGCCCCTGACATATACAACCCAAGTTCTTGGAAAGTCACATTTTTGGGATTAACGTCTGCAACAATTTCCCCTTCATACATGACTAGAATCCTGTCAGAAACATTCATAACCTCTTCAAGCTCTAGTGAAACCAATAATACCGCCTTGCCAGAATCTCTTTGGGCAAGTAATTGCTTGTGAATATACTCAATTGCGCCCACATCCAACCCACGGGTAGGTTGAACGGCAATAAGCAATTTAGGGTCACGGTCAATTTCCCTAGCTAAGATAATTTTTTGTTGATTTCCGCCAGACATAGAACGCGTAACGGTTTCGGCACCCTGTCCCGAACGTATGTCAAAACGCTCAATCATCTTCTTTGCATAATCAAGTATAGATTTTCTCTTTAAAAATCCTTTGCTTTGAAAATCTTTGGTATAGTAGGTTTGTAAAATGGTATTGTATGCCAAAGAATAGTCTAAGACTAAACCATGTTTATGTCTGTCTTCTGGAATATGAGATATGCCAAGTTCTGTCCGTTTGCGGATTTTTGCACGGGTTATGTCTTGTCCATCCATGATAATTTCGCCAGAGTCAAAACTTTCAAGACCTGCTAATGCATAAACCAAGTCTGTTTGTCCATTGCCTTCAATTCCAGCGATACATAGAATTTCTCCTTCTTTGACATCAAAAGAAATATTTTTCAACTTATCTTTGCCAACTTTGCCTGTGTTTCCTTTCTGACAAAGCCCTCTTACTTTCAAAATAGTGTTACCGACTTTGGCATCTTGTTTGTCTAAGCTTAATGAAACTTTACGGCCTACCATCATTTCTGACATTGTTTCCTTAGAGGTTTCAGAAACGTCTACAGTACCAATCATTTTACCCTTGCGCAAAACAGAACATCTGTCAGCAACATGTTTAATTTCGTCCAGCTTATGTGTGATGAACAAAATAGATTTTCCTTCTGCTGCCATGTCTTTCATCGTTTTCATCAATGCATCAATTTCTTGAGGGGTAAGGACGGCAGTGGGTTCGTCAAAGATTAAAATTTCATTGTCACGGTATAACATTTTTAAAATTTCTACACGTTGTTGCATACCTACACTAATGTGACGTACTTCTTTATCAATATCAATATCAAACCCATATTTTTTTGAAAGTGCAAGCACTTTTTCACGGGCTTCTTTCATTTGCAGTACGCCGCCCTTTGTTGTTTCAACACCTAATACGATGTTTTCAAGCACTGTAAAGTTATGCACCAATTTAAAATGTTGGTGAACCATACCTATGCCAAGTCTATTTGCATCACCAGGCCCAGTGATTGATACTTCTTTTTCGTCTTTGTAGATACTGCCCTTTTCTTGTTTGTACAATCCAAAAAGCACGCTCATAAGCGTGGATTTACCTGCGCCGTTTTCTCCCAACAACGCATGGATTTCATTTTTTTTAAGCTGTAATGTAATATCATCATTTGCAATGATTCCAGGGAACTCTTTTGTAATGTTCCGCATTTCAATGATGTACATAAACCTCACCCTCTCATAAAGTTATGTATTACAAAAGAAGAGCGCGAAAATTACGCGCTCTCCTTTCTATTACTTTTAATTACATTTCGTTAACGGTTACAAGTTCGATATTTTCAATAATATCACTCATTGTAAGGCTACTGTTTACGTTAATTGCACCGCTTGCTAGTTGTGCAAAGATTGCGTCATATTGTGCTTGGGTGAAGTTTTGGAAGCGTGAGGTATCCATAGGCAAGCTAACACCGTTGATTGCTGCATTGAACATATGCTCAATACCACCACGGAATTGTCCATTCATGATGTCTGTAAGCATGTCATCAACAGATACGTCAAGTGCTTTCATTGCAGATGTTATTACTGTGTCTGAGTCGCCGCTTTGGTCAACATCAACACCAATGACAAGACCACCAGAAGCTTCAGCACCAGTCATTACGCTACCTGCAGCACCACCTGCAGCTGCGAAGATAACTTCTGTACCGCCAGCAAACCAGCCAGAAGCAGTAACAACATGGTCAGGACTTGGTGCAAATCCACCAAGGTATAGATAGTTGATTTCAACTTCGCCAGATTCAAGACCTAGAGCGGTTGCAGCAAACTCTGCACCTTGAATAAAGCCATGTCCAAAGCGAACAACTGCTGGTACTGCAATACCGCCCATAAAGCCAAGTTCTCTGTGACCTTCCATGACAGCAGCATATCCAGCAAGGAAACCTGCTTCTTCTTCTGCATAGTGGATAGCCGCTACGTTTGGCTGAACTCTTGCAACGCCTGCATTACGTGGTGAAGCGTCAAGAAGGATGAAGTTTACTTCTGGGAACATATCTTGTGCGATATAAAGTGATTCCTCAAAGTGGAATCCTGGAAGTACAAGAACGTTTGCACCATGGTCAATGGCTTGAGAAATAAAGTCAAGACGTGCTTCTGTGCTTGCTTCATGAGGAATAAAGAAGCTTCTGTGTGTGTCTAGGTCAAGGCCATGTCTGTTAAGGAAACGTGTAATACCTTGCCATGCGCCTTCATTGAAAGAACCATCATCAAGAATTGAGTCAGGTGAGTGTGCAACAAGCGCAATGTGAATATCGGCTGCTGCTACTTCATCATTTACATCATCATCTGCAGGTACATCAGCAGCATCGTTATCGGCTGTGTCTGTATCTGCTGGTGGTGGTGTTTCTACTACTGCTGTGTCAGCAGGGGTTGTACCTGCGTCATTGTTGCCACATGCTGTCATTGCTGTCGCCACAACAAGCAGTAGGGCCATTGAAAAAATTAGCATTAAAGCCTTTCTCATGTTTGAATCCTCCCTCGCGTTTTACGCGTCTGTTAGTTTGCTCGCATCCATTCAACAATATACTTTTGGATGTCGAACGTGGGTTGTGTAATGGAATTGTAATTGACATGTTCTAAGATGTCAATGTTAAGTAGCAAATACTTAACTATTATATTTGTTTATGGTAGTATTTTGCATTTCATTCGTGTAATATCACATGTGTTATCAAGATTTTCATAAGTTTTTGTTGCATTTTACCAATGTATTGCCTATGCATTTTTCAAAATACTTTGTATAATCTTATAATTGTAGCGTGTTTGATATTTTCATGATAGAATGTCTTTGAAAATTCACATACTAAACCTGTGTGGGATGAAGGAGAAATAAAATGACAAATGAAATTATCAATGGTGTTGAAATTTTAATTGAGCCTACAGAAAAATATATACAAATAAATGATGCAACAGAAGATGACCTGCGTGGTTTATGGCCCAAGGTTTTAGAAAGATATTCTGGACACAACGCAATGCTTTGCTTTCGCAATACTGTAACACCTGTGCAATTTATGGACGAAATTGGTGCAAAGCTCTTGGATGATTCATTAGAAATGCGTCTAAATCTTGAAGATTTTGAATCATTTTTAAAAGCCGTCATTGCTGATGTTGGTGTTGCTGAAAGTGCTTTAGCCAGTGTGTCTGTCGTTGGTGTAACGCCTATTACTTCAGAAAATTTTGATATATTTGCTACCCATCATGACAAAACTATCCCTGATATGTATTGGAACTCCCGCCGAATCTTAGAAAAAATTGATTTGTGGCGAATCTTTGCTTGTTTTGAAGGTGAAAGTATTACTGATTATGCTATGTTAATGCAACCTGCATCCGAAATTTTCTGCTGTATATCTAAAGATACAGACCGTGCAAAAGCTATTCTTGCGGCTGCGGCACAAGAAGCTTTTGTGTCTGGCGCAGAAGAATTATTATATATGATTGACAAAAGCGAAGAAATATGTAAGAATGCTGCATCGGCTCTTGGATTTCGTCTTTGCGGATATTATCAAGGATTTAATGTACGCATATCTTAATTTTTAATTTTTCATCAAAGGGCTTGACACTATCTAAGATTTTTGCTATATTATCATCCGCGCTAATGTAGCTCAGGTGATAGAGCAACTGATTCGTAATCAGTAGGTCGGGGGTTTGAGTCCCCCCATTAGCTCTCACCTAAACCCACAGTGGGCTGTCGCCAAGCGGTAAGGCACAGGACTTTGACTCCTGCACTCGAAGGTTCAAATCCTTCCAGCTCAGTAACGTGAAACGCTGCAAATATCAATATTTGCAGCGTTTCTTTTTTTATGTTTTATGAAAATTGGACTAAACATCAGTTTTTAGTGCTTATAAATAGATTAACTAACGTACAATGCTTACATCATTTGATGTAATATCCCTAACGAGAGGATTCACTGTGCGGTTGACTAATTCGAGTATACCTCTTTCATCAGCCAATTCATACCAAGCTGGTGCGCCGCTTGTACCTGCCATTGGCAAGGTATAAAAATGCACTGCATCCAAACCGCCAATATAACGGGCTTGGGTTGCAAACCACATCAAATCCCCCATTGCCAAGTCTGTATTTACATACTCATTAAATATCCCTATAAATTCAGGTATTCTTAATATTGACGCAGGGGTAAGCAGTTCACGCATCACAGCAGACACGACTTGCTGTTGATGTTCTATGCGCTGGTAGTCGCTGATGGTTGGTGAAATACCACGGGTTCCAGTACGGTATCTTGCAAAGTGTAGAGCATCATGTCCATTTAATACTTGCAATCCAGCTTGTAAGTCTATATGCAAGCTTTGGGCTGGGTCATTATAAAACATCCGAAAAGGCACATCTATCTCTACGCCACCCACCGCATCTATCATGCTTACAAATGCTTCATAATCTATGCTGATATAAAAGTCTGGTCTAAACCCAATCAGCGTTGATACTTCATGCCGCATACGCTCTACGCCGCCTTCATGCCCTCTGCCGCCACCATAACCCACAGGGTATGCATTGACTATTTTTCTGCGGGTACGTTCAAAATCAACCCGTGTATCCCGTGGAATGCTAATAACATATGCCTGTCTGGACTCGGCATCATAAGCCGCCACCATGATTGTATTTGCATGTCGTCCTTCAGTCAGCCCAAAAATCAGAAACGTAAAAAACGAAGGTCTGCGTTCTTCAAACTGAACCAAGTGAGGCGGCAACAGTTCATCATCTAATCCCGTAAGTCCGCTATTCACCAAAGATGCATTGCTGGAAGGTTCATTACGGAACGGTGAGTTCGGCTGAAGCACAACAACAGGAATATTTGGAACTTCAGGGGGGCTTACAGTATTGCTTACGGCAGACCAACCACTCACGGCAAGCCAAATACCCCCACTTGCCAATAAAGTTACAGCTATTGTAATAAAAAATGATTTTATAAATAATTGGATTGCCCGTTTTCCCTTGAAAATACCCATGGATATATACCCTCTTCTTTCCTAGATATGCAAATGCAATCCTTATTCGTCTACACTTGATGACGGATTGTTTCTCAACATATCATCTTCAACGCCTGTTACAGGGAATGTTTCATCACCGATTGTAATTTCTTCTGGAATGATTATATCATAACTAGCATCTTCCTGTCTTAAAACAACAGCTTCCTCTGTTTCAAGGTCTACAAAGAAATGGATACCATCTACTGTAACAAACTTTCCTGTCACTTCGTAGTTAGGCACAAGATATGAACCCATAAGCAATGCAATTAGTCCAAAGTAGATGAAAAGCCCCGATATATCTTTGACTGATGTGATGATAGGCGCAGAACCTGCGGCTTGGTCTACTTTAAGCTTCATGAGAATAAATGGCACTAAAAAACCTAAAACTGCCGCTAAAGTCATGGTTAGTATCAGGGCAATACCTACAGCAATGCCTAGCATGGGCAAGCCTAGCCAGAAAGTAATAATGACCCCTGCAATTGCGCCAACCATAGCACCCATACTCAGCCCAACGCCAAATTCTTTAAGAAAAGGCTTTAAGAAATTTTTAATATTGATATGCCCAAGTACAACACCGCGGGCAAATACAGTGGATGACTGTGTGCCTACATTGCCGCCCATATCCATAATCAATGGGATAAAAAACGCTACAATGACAACGCTTTCCAGTATTTCTTCAAATCCTTCAATAATCAATCCTGCTGCCATGCCTGCGGCCAGTGTGATAAGCAGAAATGGTAAGCGGACTGCCCATATTTTCCATATGCGTCCTTTGGTTAAAACCTCACTGCGGTCTGTTTCTTTACCTGCAATATCTGCAAAACCAGCGGCATCCAAAATATCCTCTGTGGCTTCTTCTTCTAAAATATCTATCGCATCATCTATGGTAACGATACCCACCAAGCGGTTTTCCTTGTCTACAACAGGAATAGCCAGCCAGTCTAATCTTTGCAGAAGTTTTGCGACTTCTTCTTGGTCTGTATCTGTTGAAACTTGTGCAGTTATCTTCTGCATAACATTTTCAACTTTGGCAGATGGGTCTGCTATCCAAAGGTCACGCAAAGAAATAACACCTTCTAATTTTCTTGAATCATCTGTAATATAGATGGTGTAAATCGTTTCTTTTTCCTTTGCGTTTTCTTTCACCTTGTCAAGGGCTTCTGCAACTGTCATATTTCTGCTGATGCGTACATATTCTGGTGTCATAATCCGCCCTGCTGTCTGGGTTTCATATCCCATTAACAAGTTGGTCATTTCACGTTCTTCTTGTGATAACGCAGACAACATCTTTTTTACAAATGTTGCGGGCATCTCATCAAATAAACGCACACGCTCATCCGGCTCTAATGCCATAATCATTTCAACTGCTGAATCCTCAGTAAAAGAGCGAATAAGGCTTTGCTGATAACTTGTATCAAGCCGTTCAAAAACAAATAATGCTTTATCTTTTGATAGCAAGCGGAAAACCACCACTTGATTTTCAGCAGATAATTCCCAAATCATATCCAAAATGTCCACTTCGTTTGCACTGTTTAATAGCGTCTTTAACGAAGTCATATCTTTAGACTTGATATGTGATAATACTACATTATTGAAATTTACAATTTTATTATCAGTATTCATGGTTTCTACCTCCATATTTTATTCAAAATTGCACTGTTAAAAAAACAAGATAATCAGCACCACCAACGCAAAAATATAGTACAGGGCGAAATATTTTAATTTCGCTTTTTTAACGATAGCCAACATAAAGTTGATAGCGATATACCCTGTAATGGCAGCGGTGATAAATCCTGCCCCCAAATTTACGAAATTCAACCCTTCAAGCAAGGCTGGGTCTGCCATAATACGGCTTAGTCTAAACAACATCGCACCAACAGCCGCAGGAATAGACATGAGGAAAGAAAACTTTGCGGCACTTTCACGGTTTACACCACTTGCCATTGTTGCGGTGATGGTGCTTCCCGAACGTGAGATACCAGGAAAAACAGCAACGGCTTGGGCACAGCCAATAAGGATAGCATTTACAAATGTAATATCCTCCATACTTTTTTCATTTCTTTTGAGCCTATCAGAAAGCAACAAAACCACCCCTGTGACAACAAACCCAAAAGGCAGAAAATGTACCATGTAGAATACAGATTCAATAAACGATTCAAAAAGCAAGGTTACAATGACTAGGGGAATTGTAGCAATAACCAATAAAGCTGTAGTTTTTTGAAAAGGTTTTTTTATCAAAGCCCAAATATCCCTGCGGAAAACAAATAAAAGGGGCATAAGACTACCCATGTTCAGCACGATAATAAAAGTAAGATTATCCTCTGCCGTTATCCCAAAGATATGATGAAATACCAGCAGATGCCCTGAACTGGACACAGGCAAAAACTCTGATATTCCCTGTATAAATCCTAGTATGATTGCTTCCAATAAATTCATATACTAACCTCGTATCTTGTGATTTTGTCATCATATGATTATGACCAATATTGTTACTGCGCTTACTACTGTCAGAATCCATCATAGCTCCCCTTTCGCGGCATGGCAAATACTCATGAGGGCAATAAAAAAACGACCGCCAAAAGGGGTCGTTATACGCTTCAATGTTATCTACATGCAAAACACACCTGCATAACTACAGAATAATCCTGTGGCTATTTACTGCATATAGACATTATAAAACTAAACCCCTCGTATGAGTTTTAGCACTAAAAGACGTAGATTTAGTAAAACCAAATCAGCTACATTAAGCACGCCTTAATCCGACGATGCCTGTTCTACCCTATGGCGTCTCTCGACATTTAAGGGCAGTAGCCTGTGTTCTTTTAGGAGCCTCACCTAACAAGTTATATTTTCTTTTTCAGATAATACACTATCCATAATCAACATGTCAATAGTGTAATTTTATTACATCACTATATACCAAATTCTACGAAAAGTGCCATCAGTCCATAAATGATAAGTGCAACACCAGAAATCACATGGCTAAGTGCAGCAGGTATGCGTTTGACTTGCTTGATTCTAGCCAAGTGAAATGACAATGCAGAGTATCCAAAATGTGCAAATGCGACAGTGATGGGAATGGCAAGTGTTGAATTTGGCAGGAAAACAAAGGTAATACCCATTGTAACCAGCATAGCTTCAATGCTCATGACTAAGCCCACAAGTACAAAGGTTTTAAGTGAAACACCTGTGTCAACCTCTGCACCTTTGCGCCGTTTGATATGCTCAGAAATAAAGAAATGTGAGATAGTCCAAAGCCCCAGTGCTATAAAGGCAAAGCCTACAATAAGGTCAGGGTCAAAGGGTATCATTTCATAAATCTGTCCTGCAATAAAAAAGCCTAGTACACAAAGTCCCAGAAGAAAGGCGTTAATAATCACAAGATACAAAAATCTACATTTCTTTTGCATACCAAGAGAAAGCCCGATAAAAAATGCATCCACTGATATAATAAGCCCAGATAAAATTGGCAAAAGCATAAATATAACTCCTTCACAATAAAGTTAGCGTTAGGAAAGATATTTTCCTCAAGCTAATTATATGATAACACAATTTAATATGTTACACTAGTACTTATTTGAGGGGTGAAGGAAAGTCATGATAGATAACAATAAATTTTATACCTTAAAAGGGTATGCATTACTGGAAGGTAATTTAATCACAACATCTATGGAAGATTATTTAGAAATGATTTACAGGATTCATTCCACTGGTGAAGCGGTTAGAATTGGCGTACTTGCAGAAAATTTGAATGTCAAACCTTCTTCTGCAACAAAAATGGTAAGCAACCTTAAAGAGCAGGGTTTGGTGACATCTGCAAAATACGGTTATATAAAGCTGACAGATGATGGGTTAGAACTGGGTCAATATTTGGTTTTTAGGCATGATATCCTTCATCGTTTTTTATGCTATATCAATCAATCTGAAAATGAACTGGCTCAAGTTGAAAAAATTGAGCATTTTCTCAATGCTGAAACTGTGATGAATATTAAAAAATTGCTGGATGATTTACCTTAATAAAAAAAACACTTACATCCCGTTAGCATAACGAGAGGTAAGTGTTTTTTAGTATTTACTCTTTAGATGCGCCTACAGAAATTGCGTAAACTGTATACTCGTCTATGCCATTTAAGCCCAGGATTGCATCACAAGTTTTTTGGTCATAGGCTGCCATACAGCAACTGCCAAGACCCAGTGCCGCCGCAGATAACATGGCATTTTGTCCAAGATGCCCAAGGTCAATAAGCATGACACGGTGCGCCAAGCTAACATATCGCCACTCGGCTTTGTAGGGTATGCATGTGTGGAAAAGCACCACAGGGGCTTTAGATGCCCATGTTTGTCCAGCTAACATTTCGCTAATTTTTTCATCACTAGGCAAATCGCCTACACGTTCTATTGTACAATATTTTTCGCCAATATGCTCTGTTGGACGGTAGTGGTATAAACCTGGTGCAACACCACTTACATGCTTTACAGTGATGTAGGTTTCAAATGGGTGACGGGCTCCGCCACTGGGTACTGTGCGAAATGTTGAAACATCGCCGCGGAAATTTTGAATACCTTGTGTACTCCATAAGATGAAAGCCAATTGCGCCCCAGTCATTGGTGTGTCACTATAGGCACGCCTGCTGCGGCGAATGTCCAAAAGGTCTACATAAGATGGGATGGTTACTACATTGTCAAAAGCAGGTAGTTGAATCAACTCACCAACAGCTGGCTTACCAAAGGGCGGTGGAGTAATGCCTTTAGATTGGTCGCTTTCTGCCATTCTTTCTTTAAAAGATGGGCATTGCATAAAATGGCGGTTCTCGTTCATTTGACTCATTGTCCACATTCCTCTCACCCACATGGGGGATTATTTCTTACATCATACCACAATCATGGAAAACGCGCATAGTGAGGTTTTATGCACAAAAAAAAGCTTTATTCATACTATATATGTATAGGCTTGTCTTTATATGGTGATAATTTCCATATAGAATTTTGGGAGGATTATCCATGTCAACCATAGGAAAAACAGAACGTGTTATTTTACTTAAAGGCGATTCTACAAAATGGTACGAGCAAGCCATTTTTATAGTCAATCAAGATACCCCAGTAAAAAAAATGCCTGTAGACTTTGTAGCCGAAGCAGAAAAAATCATTAACAACTACATGGTCAAAGAAAAAAAACTATCTGCTCCATCATCGCCGCCATATCGCCACCCAGCCACCATTGCCCCCCCTTCAAAACCTACAAAAAAGAAGCGGAGCAATATTGACTTTACCCTTAATCTCATGATGATTTTGGCTTGTATTGCTATTATTGCAGTGTTTATATATGGCATATTGCTTTAGTACTAAAGTACATGCACAAAAAAAAGCCTCCTTCATAATATTTTATTATAAAATCATTAAGGAGGCTTTGTTATTGGGTGTGGGAAGCATCCACAGATGACTCATCTCCCGAAAAGCATAAGATGTTTCATGTACATAACCCCATTCCAGAAAATAGAATGGGGTTTGTTTTACTTTAGTGTTGACAAATAACAAAGCCCCCACAATACATATTGTGGGGGCTTTTAGCATACTGATTACACTGATTTTAATATTACCAGATTGTCTATGGAATGAATTGAAATTTCATCAAGCACATTCCAAGATAACTGGAACATGAGTTCAAAAGGAACTTCTATTCTGCCCAGTTCGTCAATTTCACTTGTGTAGCAATGGGAAGACGGCTCACCGTCTATGCGCCACAAAACAACGAGGGTTTCTACTGGCATAAGGGATACTTGGTCTTTGGGTTCTAACTTCAAGTCTTGCCTTATGGCACTGGGTAAAACCATCTTTCTTAATGGGTCAATGCTTCTGTTATTGTGCCTTTTCATGGCTTATTACCTCTCTTTTCTAAGTTTACGGTAATAAAAGCAAGCACGCAAAAATGGCACCATCACTCTTCATGTACAAATCATCCTACTGCACACACACGATAAAATACATACTTAATAAACTACTGATTGTATACCGAACACTTGGTGTTTGGGGGAAAAGTGTGGTATAATCAGATTGCCGTGGTGGCAGGTCTAACCTGTTCATGCCGAGTGATGGCTCTACGCCCATCCCTACGTGAGTCCTTTGATGCTGTTTACATCGGAGACCCCACGGCTCACTCCTGTTTATAGCTACCGCTTGTACATAGTTTATATCATTTTTTCTAAGATGTAAAGGTTTTTTAACGAAAAATTGTAGAAAATTTACCATTGACATTTTCCTTTGATGTGGTTATACTTCACTTGCTTTAAAAATTATATTTCAGTCATTTGAAAGAAGGTATGTTTTGTGAGTGCTAATTGGGTATCGGTGGCAAAAGCCTAAAACCGCATACCATGGTGTTGTACATGTTTCTTTGTGTACCGCCAACATTAGTAACCTTTTTTTGAATACTGCAATCTTGGCAGGATACGAATAGGTCGTATCTTTTTTTATGTGATTCCACACACTAAGCCGTAGATGAGTAGCCTTCTTTAAGGTGCTTATCTACGGCTTTTTGCGTTAAAAAAAACTAAAGGAGCTAAAATCATGAATCATTTTAAAACCCTGGAATTTGATGTTGTACTCAACCAACTTGCTGACTGCGCCATTTCATCAGCCGCCAAGGCACGTTGTCAGGCAATGACCCCTGCCAGCACCATCACAGACGCAACGCGGTTGTTAAACCAAACCACCGAGGCAAAAAATATTATAGACCATGTAGGCAGTCCCCCCATTGCCAGCATGACAGACCATGAAAAAATTATTGGTTTAATCAACGCAGACGCTTTGCTTACCACAGACAATATAGAAAATGTGGCAACATTTCTTTCCTCCTGCAACCGTATGCGGGCGTATTTGAAACGTGCAGAAGTGACAGGAACGGATATTTCACTGTATGGCAATGCAATGATAGACCAGTCTGCACTGGCAGAGGAAATTAACCGCTGTTTGCACAATGGGCAAATTGACGACAGGGCAACCCCAAGGCTTCACGACTTGCGCCGAAGCATAGAGCGCAAAGGTGAACAAATTAAAAGTAAAATCGAGTCTCTGTTGCAAAAAAACAAGCAATATTGTGTAGACGGTTTTGTGGCTGTGCGCAACGGGCGATACACCATGCCTGTGAAGCGCGATTACAAAAATAAAATATCAGGCATTTTGGTAGAGGTATCCAACACAGGCGGCACGTGTTTTATCGAACCTACAGCCGTATCAAAACTACAAGATGAACTGGCTGGGCTAAAAATCGAAGAAGACAATGAGGTGCGTACAATTTTATACACCCTCACCGCTTTGATTTATGAAGACCTTACCTTTATTAAAAGAAATATGGAAGCCATGGAGACACTGGACTTTGTTTTTGCCAAGGCGAAACTGAGCATATCCATGAATGCCACACAAATTCGCTTAACAGAAGATAGGGAAATTCGATTACTAGAAGCACGCCACCCTCTTTTGCGTAAAAGTGAAGATGAAGTCCCGCCTGTGCCTTTAAACTTTGCTCTTGGCAACGGCACAAGGGGAATCATTGTGACAGGCCCAAATACAGGGGGTAAGACTGTTGCCATAAAGACTGTTGGACTGCTTTCACTGATGGCGCAAAGTGGGTTGCATGTTCCAGCAGATGAACGCAGTAGTGTATGTATTTTTGACGCAGTTTGGTGTGATATTGGGGATGGGCAAAGTATATCCCAAAATCTTTCCACTTTCTCATCACACATGACCAATATCATCAGCGTGTTGGAAAAAACCACGGAAAATTCTTTAATTTTGTTTGACGAGTTAGGCTCTGGTACTGACCCTGCCGAGGGTATGGGCATTGCGACTGCTATTTTGGAGGCTTTGCTAACAACAAATTGCTTATTCACCGTCACCACGCACTATCCAGAAATCAAAGATTTTGCTACCAATACTCAAGGGGTTATCAATGCCCGCATGGCGTTTGACAAGGAAACCCTCATGCCTCTTTATCGTTTGGAAATTGGGGAGGCTGGTGAAAGTTGCGCCTTACACATTGCAGAGCGGTTAGGACTACCTCAACAGATTTTACAACGCGCCCGTGAAATCACTTATTCAGGGATATCTACTATAGAAAAGCCAGCCTTTAAAGAAAATACAATCCTTACAGTCACCCCTTTGGACGTGGAGGATGAGCAAAAAATAGACCCAGTGTTGCCTAGAAGCCAACGGTTTAATATTGGCGACAGTGTCACTGTGTATCCCAAAAAAGATATCGGCATTGTTTACGAACGCGCCAATGAAATAGGTGAAATAGGCGTGCAAATTAAAGGTGAAAAACGCTTAATCAATCATAAACGCATTAAACTGCGGGTATCCGCAGAGGAGCTATATCCACCTGATTACGATTTTTCAATCATCTTTGATAGTGTGGAAAATCGCAAAGCAAGACATCTCATGGGTAGAAAACATGTAAAAGGTCATATGATGATAACAGAAAACAAGCCTCATTCAGTTTGAATGGGGCTTGTTTAGGGTATAGGAGGACCAACCAACATATCTACAAGTTCATTAAATCTTTCTGGAAGGGGGTAGTCTCTTGAGTATAGTGCGTGTAACAATTCATCTATATCCATTACACCCAAGTATGTCATTAAATCCTCCATTGCAAAAAGCCATGCAAGACGTGGGTGTAACGCTTCGTTCATAGGCGACCATCCATGCTCGTGGAAGGTAGAAAAATTATACATTTCAAAATCTTCTAATGGTTTATTGGTTATCATGCAGTAAGCCGTTGTCGTATTTGTGATAAGGTCATGGGCTACTACAAATAATTCACCTTCCGAATAGGATTCTAAGTCAAATGCCTGTGGAGCAATCAAGTGACTCCCAGGTGATGGGGTAAATAATAAAGCCACCATAGAGATTATAATGGTTTTGATTAAAAATCTTTTCACACGATAATCCCCCTCACGGAAATTAAATTGATTGACTATACATAGTTTAAGCATTCAATTTGATTTTGTCAATAATACTTACAAACCAGATTGTGAAACGGTTGCAAAATCTGCCCCAGTGTATTACATTTGTACAAGCCATGTGACAAATCCTTATAAAAAGACGGTGTTGACAATGCATACCTTGCTTAGGCAGATTCCAAAAGTTGATGAAGTTCTGGCAATGCTTGCGGATTATCCCCCATCCCGAGTGTTAACAGATGCTGTGCGCAATACATTAGACAAGCTTCGTGAGGACATTCAAAAGGGGAATATAACAGAAATCCCCCCCATTTCAAACCTTGCACAGTCCGCTTCACAAGCATATAAAACCCTTCAATCGCCCAATTTAAAGCGAGTGATTAACGGCACGGGTGTTATTTTGCATACAAACTTAGGGCGCGCTCCCTTGGCACAAGAAGCCCTAGATGCAATCCATGAAGCCAGCCATGATTATTCCAATTTAGAATACGATATAGAAAACGGCAAACGAAGCAGCCGTTATGTTCATGTAGAAAATTTACTCACCCAACTCACAGGGGCAGAAGCCGCTATGGTGGTCAACAACAATGCGGCAGCTGTTATCCTTGCACTTGCCGCAGTGACAGAGCCACAGGCTAAAAATCATGTCATTGTTTCCCGTGGCGAACTTGTGGAAATTGGCGGTTCATTCCGCATTCCTGATGTGATGGCGCAATCTGGCTGTAAGCTTGTGGAAGTGGGTACAACCAATAAAACCCATGTTAAAGATTATACAAGGGCAATCACCCCTAAAAAAACAAGGGCATTACTCCGTGTGCATACAAGTAACTTTACCGTTATCGGATTTGTGGCAAAGCCCTCTCTTGAAGCGCTTGCAGACATTGCCCGCGTCCATGATATTCCCTTAATCGAAGACCTAGGCAGTGGATGTATACTACCTATTTGCGGACAACCTACAGTTGCCGCCAGCATAAAAGCAGGGGTGGATGTGGTTACATTCAGTGGCGACAAACTCCTTGGCGGCCCCCAAGGGGGAATAATCGTAGGCAGGGCAGACCTTATTGGAAAAATCAAATCCCATCCCCTAACCCGCGCATTCCGCATAGACAAGTTATGCCTTGCGGCACTGGAAGCCACCCTTAAACTTTATCAAGACCCAATCATTGCCGTACAAAAAATTCCCACATTGAGAATGCTCACCATCTCCCCAGAAAAACTGCTGGAAAAAGCCTGTAAGCTAGTGGAGGTCATAGGCAGTCCAGCGTCCATGCTCGTGTCTCAAAGCCAAGCAGGGGGCGGCGCAATGCCTGAAGAAAATTTAGCAAGCTATGCCATATCCATTACATTAGAAGGGGTTTCGCCCCAAGCACTGGAACATCATTTTCGTGTTAATCCACTGCCAATCATTGGGCGTATTGCAGAAGGCAAATTCCTCTTAGATGTGCGCACAATCAATGAAGCAGACTTTTCAACCATTGCCGAACGTTTAAAGGGGATAAAAGCATGAAACATATACTCATAGGAACCGCAGGACATGTAGACCATGGCAAAACTGCACTTATCCGCGCACTCACAGGCATAGAAACAGACCGCCTAAAGGAAGAAAAAAAACGCGGCATTACCATAGACCTGGGCTTTGCCCATATGGAGCTTCCAACAGGAGAACGGGCTTCTATAGTGGACGTACCTGGGCATGAAAAGTTTGTCAAAAACATGCTGGCAGGCGCAGGCGGAATAGACTTAGTCCTTCTGGTTATTGCCGCAGATGATGGCGTAATGCCCCAAACCCGCGAACACCTGGGCATTTTGCAACTCTTAAATGCCAAAGACGGCATTATTGTTTTGACAAAGTGTGACTTGGTAGATGAAGACTGGCTCACCCTCATTCAAGAAGATGTTAAAGCAACTGTTGCAGATACATTTCTAGCCAATGCATCCCTCATCAACGTATCCTCCCACACAGGGCTAGGCATTGATACATTAAAAAAAATCATTGCAGAAAAAGTAGATACTGCAACATCAAAAAATATTGCCACCCCCTTTCGCATTCCTGTAGACCGTGTATTTTCCGCAGAAGGATTTGGCACAGTCGTGACAGGCACATTGATTGAAGGTGCGCTAAATCAAGGGGATTTGGTAGAAGTCTACCCCAGTGGCAAACAAACCCGTGTGCGCACTTTACAAGTCCATGGCGGGCAAGTAGACACTGCATATGCAGGACAACGCACGGCTGTCAATCTTTCAGGTATCACTCGGGAAGAAATCCAACGGGGTCATGTCCTGTCCCCACCTGCGGCAATACAACCCACCAGAATGCTTGACGTGAAACTAACCACCTTAAAAGATAGTCCCCGAGAAATAAAAACAAGTTCACGGGTACATTTTTACTATGGCACATGCAATGTCCTGTGCAAGGTAGTACTTATGGACACAGAAAAACTCCCCCCTGGTGCTAGTGGATATGCCCAGTTACGCTTCACAGAAGATGTTGCCGTAAAGCGCGGTGACTCCTTTGTGTTACGCTTCTATTCCCCTACAGAAACTATAGGCGGCGGAATTATTCTCAATGAACACCCTAAAAAGCATCGTAAAGTGAAAACTTCTGAAACAATCCAAACATTAGAAAACCTAGAGCAAGGGGGATTAACTGAGAATATTCAACAAGCCATTGCCAGTGCAGGCGTAGCCCAACTGGAAGAAATCCAAAAACGCTTCGGCTTAGACAAAGATACTTGGCAAACGGAACTAGAAACCTTAACCGCCGACAATCGTATCACTATAATCACCCCACAAACAGCAATAGAAGCAAATTATCGGGAAATATTAAAAAGTAAAATGATAGTCTTTATTAAAGCCTATCACAAAGAAAACCCTCTCCAACCGGGTATAAAAAAAGAAGAATTGCGCAGTCACATGCTTCCAGAGCAAAAACCTGCATTCTTCGATAAACTCTTGCAAATTTACAATGACAAACTCCGCATATCAGACGGACGCATATCCCTTATTGACTTCACCATAACCTATACAAAAGAGCAGTCTATCATCCGCAATGAACTACTATCCCGCCTAGAAAAAGACGGATTCACCCCCCCATCCCCTGAGGAATTACTAGCTCAATATCAAAAAGCCGCAAAAAAAACTGCCGAATCCATTTTAGCCGCTATGCTCACCGAAGGTGTAGTCACCTATACCGAGCCAACAATAATTTTTGCATCTGAAACCATAGCGCAAGCAAAAGCCATTTTCCGTACCCAAGCAGCGTGCGGAGGCGATGGTGTCACCCTCGCACAATTTCGTGACGCAACAGGCACTTCAAGAAAATTCGCCCTATCCATCCTAGAATTTTTAGACAGAAGCGGCGTAACCCGTAAAATAGGCGATGCCCGCATTTTAAAATGATACCTTACATTGATGTTGGGCGAACCATTCATAAACCGATTCACAAAAAAAACTGTCCGTTGAATGTTCAACGAACAGTTTTTTTATTATTGTAAGGTTTACGCTTTTAAGCGCGCAAGATTTCTACTCATTTGTTCAGGATTTGCGGCTTGTGCAATAGCTGTATCTACCGAAATTTCTCCGCTTTGCGCAAGGTTGGCAATGTATGAATCCATACTCACCATGCCCGCGCTTCCAGATGTTTGAATAATATTATCTATCTGATGGGTCTTAGATTCTCGTATCAAGTTTCGGATAGCACTGTTTACATGCATAATTTCAAAAGCAGGGGCAATACCGCCAGACTTCTTAATCAAGAGTTGTTGAGACACAACTGTTCTAAGCAACATGGAAAGTTGTACACGCACTTGCTGTTGTTGTCCTGACGGAAAAACATCAACAATACGGTCTATTGTATTCACCGCACCAACTGTGTGCAAAGTTGAAATAATTAAATGTCCTGTTTCAGCAGCAGTCATTGCTGTTTTTATCGTTTCGTGGTCGCGCATTTCTCCAAGAAGTACAATGTCAGGGGCTTGACGTAAACAAGCTTTAAGAGCAGTTAAATAAGATTTTGTATCCGTTGATATTTCACGCTGGCTAATAAGACTTTTACGGTCTCTATGCAAGTATTCAATTGGGTCTTCCAGTGTAATAATGTGACTATTTCTTGCGTTGTTAATCGCATCAATGATACATGCAAGTGTGGTGGTTTTTCCGCTTCCAGCTGGGCCAGTGACCAGCACCAGACCATTTTTTTCATTTGATATTTTCATGACTTCATCAGGTATACCCAGTTCTTTATACTTGGGCAAATCAAAGGAAACTACACGTATAACAGCTGCATAAGAACCCCGCTGATAATATGCTGACACTCTAAAACGCGCCATATTAGCAACGGTTATTGGAAAATCATCGTCACCATTGTCACTAAATTTTTCAATTGGTCTATTTGCAATTTCATATAACTCCATAACCATAGCTTTAGATTCAGCCACAGTCAAAGGCTCACCATTTCCAACAATAACACCATTGATTTTAAATGATACTTGCCGCCCTGCACCAATAAATATGTCAGAAGTATTTTTATCTACCGCAAGTTTTAACCAATCTCGTATCCCATTACTCATCAGCCAATCTCCTACTCAAAAATTCTACCAACTGCTCCTAAAGTCATCATCTTCTCCGCCTTGCCACACATTGAGCCTGGTGTCAGCCTCCCACTCCCATGTATTGTACATACGCCATGTAATAATTTCATAGGAATCAAGTCCAATAGCTATCACGACATAAAGCAATCGCGTTTCAGTTACAGGATAAGCAAAGGATACTAACTCTGCAATCAAGTCCCAATCCCAATAAGAGGTTATTTCAATTCCATTCACATATTCAGGAGTAATCTCTGCACTAAGAATTTCAGCCACAATAAGTTCCGCTTGCGCATCTGCTGTATAAAAAGCAACAACAGACTCAACTTCTGAGTCAATAAGCACTTGGTCTGTTAAAGCCGAAATATAAGAAATGGTGGCGAAAATCGTTAAACCTAAAACAGCAAAGACAAGCACAATCGAAGCACTACCAATTCCGCCACGGCTCATTGTAAACGCCTCCTTGCTGCAACCCTTAAATTGATTAACTCATTACTATCAGATATTCTACGCACAGCTATATCCGCAAATACCACAATATCCTCAGGATTTTCCTTTCTTAATAGAAGCTCAAAGTAAGCATAGTATTCACTGGTTGGTATCCAATTATCATCATAGAAAAAAACAACGCTATTCTCATCGTGATACCGTCGCCTATTGCCACCACATAAAGTTTCCTCAACCATTTCTAAATCACCAGAAAACGCCTTATAACTTTCGGCAACACTTTCAGCCGCCAAAAGTGCCATCCGCGTATCCACAGCATCAACGGTCGTCAAATATGAAAACACAAGAATCTTAACACAAACCGCTGCAAAAAAAGCAAACACGGCAATGACAACCACTTGCTCCATCAAAAAAAGTGTTGACTTTGAACGCTCTTTCATCAGAATCCCCCGCTTTCTATACTAGAGACACTTCTAGGGGAAATAAGCATACTGCCATAATTTGTTGACACACGAATGAGATTTGATTCAACTTCTTCAAAGTACAATAAGTCTGTCCTTATCAAGGGTATACCTGCACTTGGCCCAAAGTCGTGTATAGATTCATGAAACAACTCTCGCGCCCACCCATCATAAAGATATATATATGTCACAAAAATTCGCCCGCCAATATTTTCTTCAATAGCAAGCGCGGATATTTCATTGAAATGCCGCACAGAAATACTTTCCGCTGTATCATTGTTTCTAACCATTGTTCGGATATAAGACAACATAATACGTTCATTTTGCCCATGGGTTGAGATATCTGTCATATTTCTGTACACGCTTCCGCTAAGCATCAGTACTAGAAATACAGACACCGCAAAAACGCAAAAAATCATTAAAACAAAAACCGTATCAATTTTATTGTAAGTGCTAAGAACTTTTTTCATAACAACAACCTATCTGTGCAATTCAAATACCCTAATATCGGGTAAGAGATTAGCTGCAAATACATCATAATGTACAACAAACCGCGTTCTATCAATAAAAATATTATAATTTTCTTCTATATATGCAATACTTTCAGGAAAATGCCCTTCAACGGCAAAGCTGTGTATTGCCACACGCATAATAGATTCTTCAAGTATCCTGACACCCTCTGCTCTACTGGAATACTCTGTTTGACGCAAGCTAAAGAAAATTATAATCACAATAGCCACTGTAAAGATGATTGACCCCATGCCTGAAATTAAAGAAACAAAAAAATTTTTCTTAAAAACACGTCCGCTCATATTCATATTTTATCACCCTATAGAAGTCATAATTCCAATCAAAGGCAACATGACTGAAAGCAAAATTGTACCCACAATAAGGGAGGTTATGATGACAAGGGTAGGCTCAATGCGTCCGACAATGCCAGCGATTTCATCTTGAACTGCACGGTCACTTCGGCGTGCAATTTCTTCCATTGCCGAATCACCCATACCGCTTTGTTCACCAATGGATAGCATTCTACTGTCTCGTGCAGACAATATACCAGAGTCTTTTAATGCTGTTGATAAATTATTACTTTCTCCAATAATAGCCATACATTTTTCATATTTTTGGCTCAAACTTTTTGAATCACGATTAAAAGAAGCTGCCAAGCTTATAGACTCTTCAACACCCAGTCCGCTAGACATAGCCAGTGTCATAGACGACACAAATTGAAAGGTTGCGATACGTCCAAACAAACCACTGCCGCCAAATTTGCTTTTAAGCAACTTCACAATACCTTCACGTGAGGCAGGTATTGCCCACATTAAAAATGCACATAGGAATATAATGCCCACAATGATGGCAATG
The DNA here is from genome assembly GCA_009780315.1 of Defluviitaleaceae bacterium. Classification (GTDB taxonomy): domain Bacteria; phylum Bacillota; class Clostridia; order Lachnospirales; family WQUN01; genus WRAH01. The sequence continues at coordinate 57,433 of WRAH01000007.1, read as the reverse complement.
ACAACAGATGCACCTCTAAACCAAGCACCAAACTGCAATAGTTGTGTAGCAATTGGAGACATCTGGGCACCCATGCGCCCAAATACATCATTAAAAATCGGCAATACTTGTGTAATCAATATCATGACCACAACCAACATCATACCGAGCAAAACTGACGGATAAAGTGCTGCACTCTTAATAGACTTTAACAACCTATCTTGCCTATCATAATGTGCCGCCAGGGCTGTTAAGGTTTCGGTTATGCGTCCTGTTTTTTCACCGACTTCAATCATACTTACCATGTAATTAGGGAAATACGCCCCGTTTTTCATAGCAACAGAAAGAGGCACATCACCTTCAAGATTATCAAGTAGATTTTGCAAAACTTTTTTTGCGTCTTTATCAGGCTCATCATCAAGCATCATCAAGACACCATTTTTAATTGTAATGCCTGAATGAAGTAACATTGATATTTCTAGACAAAGTGTTGACATGTATGTATTTGTCAATCTTTTACGTCCCATGTATATCCTCCGTTTTACGGCATAAAAGTACCGAAAAGAAACTTCGGCACTTTTATGCACAAATTAGTTTTTCAGTGCAAATTTGTTGGTTGATGACTTTGACCGTCACCAATTAAATTTAAAAACTCCTCGCTTTGATTGGAAGTGGCAGCAAAGGTAGGGTCCATAATTTGCCATGTCCTGCCATCAAAAGAAATAATATTGTTAATCCAACCTGTTTCAGGAGTGTGTACACTTATCCATGCATGAAACACATCACCAACATAACCAATAACAAGCTGTGTAGGTATGCCTTGACTTCTTAACATTGCAGTCATTAGCGATGCAAAATCAAAGCAAATTCCGCGTCTTCTTCTAAGCACTTCTTCTAAATCCGGAACATAACCAGACTGCACAGTAGCGGCTAATTGAAAATCATATTCAATATTATCAATAACATATTGATAAACGATTCCCACTGTTTCAAGTGTAGAACTTGAACCTTGTGCAAGTCTATTTGCAAGTGTTACAACCGAGCTATTCCTATTAAAGTTTACAAACTGATTAGGACGCAAAAATGGTGCAAACTCATTGGCTAAAATGACATTGATTGTTATGCGATTTGCTACTGCAAAGCGATTGCCTTCAACTGGCTCGAATACACCAATTGTATACTCACCATTGCCGCCAGACAATGGGAAAACTTCCCACGTGCCATTTGTGTTAAGACGGTATTGATACTGAACCCCTCTTGGGGTAGTAATCATAACTCTGGCTTGTGCTGACGCAGTGCCCGTAAATCTTGCCATAACATAACCGTCACGAGCATTTGAATAGTCAATTTCAGCTGTAGCGGTACTGCTCACACTAACACCTGATGCAACAGGTATTGGTATTTCAAAACCAGAAGCATAAACTTCTATTGCTCCGTAGAACATCATACCATACACGGCCAAAATTGCCAATGCAAAACCAATTTTTCTTTTCATTTTAATTCCCCCTAGAAATTATTATTTTAGTTATTAAATATTAAATTTCAATATTAAATTTCAATAAGTCGCCCTACAATAATGAGACGCTCACTTGCTGGACCTCCATTTGTACAGGTGCAAAGAAATACGAGTTGGTCACCAAAATTTGGGCTTATACTTCCAGTAAAAATAGAACGGCTTTCAATGTTATGAATATACTCATAAAAATCATCAGAGTCTAGAAAACCCATAGGCGGCACTTCAAAAGCTGAATCCAGTACATATCCTGCAAATAGTTCAATAATTAAATTACGTTCAGGTGTGAATATAAACATGGTTGGATGTGCTTCAAAATGACCTTGCCGTGCATAATGGTGCAATGCGGCAAACATATCCCCTGTTGGTGTATTGTGTCCGTAGATAAATATTGTAGTGTCTGAAAAATCTGATGCATTGCGATAATCAAGATATATTGAACCTAGCCTATGCCTTGTTCCGTCTGGTAAATGATTAAGATAAAAGTCATTGTCTGTGCCTTGCACAATAGGGTAGTTTATGGCAGTGCCTTCTGATTGAATCCATCCTACTATATTAGGAAAGCTTAAACGCATTTCATCAAAATTAAGAAATGGAGCAAAGCCCTCTTCTTCATCCATACTTTGGGCGGTTAACTCTACAGCATTTGTATCACGGGATGGCAAGTATAAATTCGCAGGGCGGGGCATAAATTCAATTTGAAATTCTGAATAAAATGCTTGCCCTTGTGCATCTGTCCGCAGTTCCATCACCAGTGCTGTAGCCAAACCAATCATTGATACTATACTCAACGTTAAAATTGCAATCATGATTCGCACTTTGATTTTACGTTTAGAAATATCCTTCATGTCCCCCACACTTTCCTATATTATTTTTGTATATTAGGGTATTATATTCGATTTCTGAAATGAGTGCAATAGTTTATTGAAATTATTTACTTACAAATATGTTACATTATTTATTTGTCTTTTACAATAAGAAAACAATATATATTTCTTGTTTTCTTATGCAAACGCTTGACAAAATAAGCGATAGTGCTACAATTCTATGGATGTACAGAATCTAAGAACTGTACCTATAATATTTTCTGGAGTTGGGGCAAAATGGGAAGACACACCATTTTTGTTGTGTTAATACTGACCGCTGTTTGGTGCATACTTATGGAAGGCATCTCTTGGCAAATTGTTGCTGTTGGAATGTTTATGAGTATGGTCAGTATGCATTTTATGACGAAGTTTTTTAATTTTGAAATCATTGAAAATGTAAGTTTTCGCAAGCTTTTAACGTATCCATTTTGGCTGTTAGGCCGAATTTATGTGGATGCGTTCTTTTTGCTTAAACTTATTTTTTCTGATTCAAAATGGGGTGTTATGGAAACCAATCTACATCTCAAAAGTGATTTTCTTAAAGTAGTTTTAGCAGATTCGATTACGCTTACGCCTGGTTCGGTTTTTCTCGAGCGCACCAAAAAAACAATTGTGTTGCTATGTATAGGCAGGCGAGACTTAAATGGATACCCTGCTTCCGTTGATGGACTTAGAGCGATTGAGAAGCAACTTGTCAAATCTGAAACAAATAAGCAAGCGAATCTTGAAAAGGCGGAGGACTGAGTCCAATGTATGTAGTACTTGCAATAATGCTTGGGCTTCTTGTGCCCTATGGAATACGCGTCATGTTAGGCCCTAGTGTATGGGACAGACTCTTGGGTATGAATTTAATTGCGTCCAAAATCATTGTTATTATCATTATTTTTTCATCTGTAAATGAAATGACGTTCTTGTTGGACTTTGCTATTATTTACGCATTGTCTGGCTTTATCGGAACAATTTTTATTGCATTATTCCTTAGCGAACGTAATCGTAAAAAAGACAAAGGAGGCAAGGAAAATGGAAATTCTTAGTTTTATAATCATTGGCATTGGAATTGCCTTCATGCTTATTGGCATTGTTGGCATTTTTCAGCCTAAGAAAGATTTTTATTATAGATTGCTTGTGGCTTGTAAAGTTGATACTGTTGGACTTTTAACTGTAGGAATTGGACTTATGATTCGCCATGGGTTTACTTTCTTTAGTGGGAAAATTTTGCTCATTATCGTCATCATTATGATTCTCAACCCACTGGTTGCGCATATTATCGCCCAAGCGGCTTACCGCAGCGGATATGAGTCTATATGTTCAGACGCTGATGCCGTTATGCTTGAGGATGGTGAAGAAAAGTGACAACTGAAATTTTGTTGATTTTTTGGATAATCACTGCCATTTGGATTGTCTTGGCTAAGAAAACATATCGTGTAATGATTTTTTTTGGCGTTTTTTCCCTTATTACTTCCGTTATATATCTTTTCCTTGGCGCACCTGATGTTGCCATGGCAGAAGCAGGTATTTCTGCCTTTACCACAATATTTTTTATTGTGTGTATAGAGAAGTATTATAGCCGTGGCGGTGGATTAAAGGCTGAAATGGAAACGGATGCTAAACCAAAAAACCATTTTAAAGTGATACCTGCCTTGCTATTTACCATAGGGCTTTGTGTATTATTTGTATTTTTTGCGCCAGTTCAACCAGAATATATTGTCAACGAATTGCGTGACCAATATTTACTTATGTTTATGAGTGATGTTGGTGGATTTAATGCGGTTACTGCAATTTATTTAGGCTATCGTGTTTACGATACGCTTTTTGAAGCATTATTACTTGTTATTGCTGTTGTTGCTGTTGTTCACTTGTCATGGTTTGACCAAAACAAAGTTTCAGACGGACGACATAGTGAAGTCGAACAATCACGCATGACCAAGTTTGCTATGCGTATCATTTGTCCTGTGATACTGCTTTTTGGCATGTACCTTGTGCTAAACGGACATATTTCAGCAGGTGGCGGTTTCCTTGGCGGGTTGGCATTTGCGGGCTTTGTCATATGCCGTTTCCTAGTGCTTGGTGTTTATGACCTGCCTATTGAAAAGGCCATGAAGCTTGAAGAATTGGTATTTATCAATATTATTATCCTGCCGATTTTGGCTATATTTACAGGGGTTATCTATATTGCATGGGATGCAAGAGAACTTTTCCAAAATATTTATTTGATAGCGATGAATGCCCTTGTTGGTCTTAAAGTCGCTTTTGGATTTTTCGTGTTGTTCTATAGATATATTGCCATTGAACGCTTGCCGGATGAAGGCGAAATAGACGTTGTAGAGTTTACAGACGAAGGGGAAGATATCAGATGATTGGGTATATCGGCGGCATTCATGTTTTAGAGATTTTTCCGATAATTTTATTTTTCATTAGTTTTTTTGGTATTATTACAAGCCGAAATATCGTTAAATCTATTGTTTGTATTATTTTAATGCAAACTGCTGTTATTTTGTTTTGGTTAGGTCTTGGCGCGCGTATTAGTAATTTGCCGCCAATTTTTGAATATGGCACTTATATTGACGACCCAAGTATGATTGCAGACCCGCTTCCCCAAGCTTTAATGCTTACAGCAATCATCATTGGCGTTGCGGTGACTGCCATCAATATTACTGTGTTAAACGCATTATTTAGAAAATATAAGACCGTCGAGTGGGAGCCTATGCAAGCACAGGCTTTTGAAGACGAAAAACCGGAGATGTAAATGATGATATCGCAACTACTTCCCTTTTTTGTAATTACACCGGTGCTTATTGCCGTGTTCTTGTATGTATTTTTCTCGCTAAAAATTGTACGTATTATTGCAATTACAGTTCAAGCGGCGTTTATGATTCCAGCGGGATGGTTGCTTATGTCGGCGCGAGAGACAGATGTACTTGTAAGTGTTGGTGACTATGACGGCTTGTTGGGCATTATTTTGCGGGCAGACTTATTGGCTGCGGTTTTTGTATTTTTAACCGTCTTCATTTTCTTGATGGTGGGAATTTACACATATCAAACCCCATATGACCGCACAAAACGATTATATTTATTTCTCATCTTTCTCCTTGAAGGCGTGTTGATTGGGCTTTTCCTTACTAGAGATTTCTTTAATATTTTTGTTCTCGTAGAAGTTAGTACAGTTGTTGTAACTATCTTGCTTATGTACGACCGCACCCGAAGAAATATGTTTGCAGGTATGATGTTTCTGATGGTCAATATTGTCGTAATGCAGATGTATCTTTTTGGCCTGGGCTACCTTTATATGCTTACAGGTGTAATGGATATGGAAGGGGCTAGTGTAGTCATCGCCACCATGGACAGCAATCAACTTGCATTGCCATATGCACTGATTATGACGAGTATTGCATCAAAATGTTCACTTTTACCAATGATTACATGGCTACCAAAGGTTAACTCCCTAACAGGTTCTCGATTTACTATTGCCGCAATTATGTCAGGCTTGCATATTAAAGCCGGCGTTTATCTATTTATGCGCTTTCAAGATGTTTTTGGTGACATTGGTATGGATTTTTTCCTTGTCATTGGCGTGGTTACTGCGGTAGCTGGTGTTATTCTGGCACTTTCACAGACAGAAATCCGTTTACTATTGGCATACAGCACCATTGCACAGGTGGGGCTGATTATTGTCGGGCTTAATTTAGATTATGAATATTCCCGAGTAGGTTCATTATTTCATATTGTAAATCACTCGTTATTTAAGGTCGCCTTATTCCTTTGTGCCAGTCAAATTTCTTATCTTTACCAAACAAAGAACATTCAGAAAATACGAGGGGCTTTTAAGCAGACACCTCTGATTGCCGTTGCTAATATTATTGCTATTTTGGGTATCGTTGGCGCACCGCTCTTTAACGGAAGTATATCTAAATACTTTCTTGTATATGGGGCTGATGGGCCTTTGGAATGGATTATTATTTTAATCAATCTTGGAACCATTTTAGTTTTTGTAAAGTATGCTACAATTTTCTTTGGCAAGCCATTGACTAAGGTACGGGAAGAAGAAACACTTGTATCAGATACGAATAGGCGCGGGGTGGTTTTTGCACTTGGCGCAATGTGTATTGTCCTTGGTATTGGCGGCGTTCAAGCGATTTACTTTTTATTTGATGTTCCCGTTACACTAACATTTGGGGGATACATGGAGAAAATCGGAATATTCTTCGTCAGTGTGATTATTGCAGTTCTGCTTTACAAATATGTATTAGCTAAGAGAACATTCTTGTCTAAATTAAACGGACTGAACCTCAGCTTTCAAAAAATTTGCGTTTCTATCGGCATTTTCTTTGCCATTTTGCTTGTTTATATTGGCGTATTTTATGGATAAAGCATAGCCAGTGCCGCGGTTAAAGCATCGCCTACAACCCACACATCTGGTGATATGCCTATCCCCTCTTCCCATCCATCGTCTGGGTGGACGAGCATATGCCTGCCCATACTTACAGGCATACCAGAATGGGGAAGATATAAGGGTAAACCAGAGCTTGTAAGCAACATGCCCATGGTATTTTGCCCAATGATTAAAGTATTTTCTATATTAGTAAACTGGTCTGCAAATGTTTCACCTGATGATAAGGTAAATCTGTCTATTAAAATGATAATAAACTGGTCATTTGCAATCACTCGGTCTTGCGCTTCTTCTGGGGTGAAGAAAATATTATTTGCAATAGGTGTCATGTGCAGATAATGCCCAAAAAGTTCAGGAGGATATTCAAAATCAAATCCAGCCCTACTTCCAAAACCAACATACCAGCGTTCTGGACGGCGTATGCCTTCTGGAACATGAATATACGCATCAAAAAATCCCAACCAATTAAAGTTAGGCGGAACAACCTCTCCCATCAATTTATATAGCCATTGGTATGAAAAAGATGAAGCACCACCCTCATTTGAGCGAATATCCAGTATAAACACAGGCTCATTTCGTAGGGCTTCGGCATAAGCCAATACTTGTAATGCTTCTTGGTGACGATGGGTATATGGGTTAAATGAATCGCCCATTCTTCTGATGGATACGATAGGTATGTTATTTACAAAGCGCAGTGAACTGCTTGCGCCGTTGGCATGGGCACGATTATGAATGGTTCTTACTAGATTTATAGCTCTATGTTCACCATTTTCAAAGGTGATATGAAGGGTATAGTATATGCCTTCTGCTGTACGCCTAAAAATAACAGGCGCATAGTAAAACTCCCCTGCTTCATTCACCGTCAAGCGAAAAAGTGTGTTTACATCATATCCTTCTACATATGCAACATACAGACCTGTTTCTCTTTCACGAAACCCTCTTTCACTTCTGTCAAATGGTGTATTCCAAATGAAGGTGTGATGAGGGTTATTGAAAGTGCTACCGCTATATCCATTGATAATAAAATGATTGTCAATAATAACTTCCCCAAGATTGTTTTGTACTAATTGAGCCAATTGGTTATAAGACCATCTTTCTTGCAAGGCTATTTCTTCTAGCATGGCTTCTTGCATAGGCAAAAAAATTTCATCCCCCCCAAAGTAATGATATGCAGCATACATATGCCTTAATAGTCTAAAAAGCATTTCCATATCATAGATGGCTTCTTCTTTTGATAAACTACTCGCCCGCGTGGAATTAAACAAATTTGTTCCGTCAAGAATTATGGGGTCACGTGCATTTATCCAAGACTGGATACGCTTCATATTCGGCACGTGGACAACTTGGCGACGTTCATTTGTTAGGGTGAGTACATTTTCAAATGTTAATTCATCGGGTAACAACATGATTGGTTCAGGTACATAAACATAAATCTCTTCTATATAAGGGGCATATTCGCTATAGGTTTTATTAAAAAAATAAGCGTATTCAATATTTTCAAATCCATCACGAATATATTTTACTTCATACAATACATCCTGTGCCGTTTCTGAATAAGCATGAGAACAAGATGTGATGAGTAGTGCAAGTACTCCTGCCATACTCAAAAGAAAAATGATGTGATATGACTTACATACACAACTTTTCAATAATATCCCCCTCCCCTCTTAATATAAAATCATCTTGGAAATAGATTAGGCTACTTCCAAGATGATGTCAAGAAACAAAAACTATTCAATTATATATCTTACGCTACAACAATCCTCATGGGCATGAGATATCCTTCAATCATAGGATTGTAATAGTCAAAAACTCTTGCATGACCGCCAATGACATTCACAGGAAAAGCAGGGCGATATGCTATAACTAGGTCTATAATTTCCCCTGGTTCTGTATCACGCAGGTATAAATTGATATTATCAAATCGCATTTCATACCTTTCAATGATACCATTGTGGACAAGCATTGCTAAACTGCTACGCTCTACCCTAAACCCTTGGGGAATTGATACAGCGACTAACCCATTTTTTACGATATCACCTGATGTGTTGATGATTCTGATTTCTTGGGTAACCAGTTCATGCACTTCAAGAGCCGTATTCATTTGGGAAGATATTTCAAAACCTCGGTCAAGCTGTACTGAATCATATGGAGCAAAAAACTCTTGAACCACTTTGAATGTCATGCGCCCTAGGTTTGGAAAGTTAATATCCATGATATTTTCTCTCTCTAAACCTGTAAAAGATACTTGATAAAGGTCTAACGTATTGTCATTGCGAATATCTATAATCCGCTGTTCATCTCCAATGGTTATTGTAATTTGCCCATCTTCCAAGGGCGATTGTGAGGCGTGGTTTGTCAGTGCCTTTAGTGAAAGTATTGTTGCTTGCGTGCTGTGCCATGTTCCCCAAGAATCTCTTTGACTGATGATATAGTTGATTAGCAAATTATTTACATCCCCATGAGTGCCGTGGTTTGACAATGCAAGTGAAGTAAGCGCAGTGGCTTGTAGATATTGGATTCTTCCAAACGCGCCAAAATAATCTCGTGTGGTAGAGGTTATATATGCAGTATCACCTGTTATGACGACATTGCTTGCCAGCCTATCAATGGCTTCCCGTCCATTTGGGTTTCCTGTGTTTACCAGCGCATTGGCAATGAGTGCTAAAGTATAATTATCATCCACCATATCCAGCATTGAAATTAAATAATCAATGGAACGTATTAGGCGATAATCATTGGGTACGGCTTCGGACAATGCCCATGTTATATATGCATTAAATGCAAGCAACTGACTATCAGAAATCCTATTCATATTTCGCCCTGTTATTTCAAATGTTCCATTTGAATTTTGATGGCTAAATAAAAAGTCTGCCATTCTGTCTAGGACACGCTCGTCTATGGTGTATACATTGGTCAAGTCATGTAGTTGCATTAGTCCATAGGCAGTAAGCAAGGTTTCGGCAGGTGCGTTGCCAAAGAGTGAGAATCCACCACTGCCTCGTGTCACTTCAAAAGTAAGCAACCGCTGATAACCTGAACTAATATATCTTAAAGCCCTTTCTGTTAGTTCAGGATTATCAATTCCATTTTCCTGCATATATTGCAATGCCAGAATATTGGGGTACAGTATTGATGAGGTTTGCTCGAAACAGCCAAAGGGCATACGGAATATATTTTCCATACCTTCAATAACCTGTGCCATGACAGACGGATAAAATGTAATGAATACATTTCTTGTATCGGGGATGTCTTCGTCCATGAATAACAAGTGTTGCTGTGTACTGTTTTCTATACTGCCGCTGGATACAACTTGGCGGATTCTAAAGCCCTCGGGGTTTACCCGAATAGGTCTTTCTGCGGCATCTGCAAAGCCATAGGTGTCGGCATATGCACGGAAAACAAAGTCACCAAATTGCGTAATAGTGATGGGTACATACACCATTTGTGAATGATTTGACGGAACAATGAGGGTTTGTACAGCATTATCATGCAAAGTAAACCAGTCCATTTCTGCAATGGTTAAGATGACTGTTTGCTCTGCTTCGGTATAGTTAAAGACAGTAACTGGAATACTTACTTGGTCGTAGCGAATACTGTTGCGCGGCAATTCAAAGTCTACGAAGAAAGGCTGAAAAGCGCGAATGCTGCCTTGGGTATGCCCTATTAACCCATCTTGGGTATTACCCACGACTTGTATATTCCAAGTGGTGATATTGTCGGCAAGCATAAATGATAAGTCTGCATGACCATCCCGTACAATGAGTTCCGGCACAAAAAGCATGGTTTCTAAGAATAATCGGCGTACCCTTGCTGTTTGTGTTTCTATTTCATCAGGGACGGCAGCAGACTCTTCTTGTATACCCGGTGTGAAAACATCCGCAGTTGAAGGCGGTGCTACTGGTGCAGGAACATTTTGTGGAATCTCTGCTGGCGCAAAATCTGCAACCGCTGATTCTGAAGCAAAGTCAAATGAAGGTGCAGGGCTAAAATCCCCATCATCGTTGCCGCCGCATGAGGTCAAAAACATCAATGACAATGCAAAAATAATAAGAGAGATAATGACAACCCATGCCGCACCATTTCTTCCCATTGTATTGGAAGATGAAGTCTCCGTCAAACTTGGCGCATTTGGAAGGTTTCCAGAAGACATCAAAGGTGGAGACGGCTCATTTTTCTTCCGAAGCAATATGAAGAAGAAGGCAATTGAAAAACCAACAATCGCAAAAATACTCCATGCATTAAGCACTGATTGAAAAAATGACTCAAAATCTGTCCCGCTGTGCCCCCAATCATCTAACCAACCATCTAGGGAATGATTGGTTAGATTTGTCGTTTGAATCCGTGGAGCAGTATCGCCTTGGCGCAATAACAAGCGTGTAATGGCTTGCTCGGAAGCACCTGCAATAAGGGATGCATACAAAGTGGCAGCATCAAGGTCATCACCAAAGCGTATATCATCCAGCGCAAGTCTTATATTGTCTATAGACAGGTCATTGGCGGCAAGGCTTAACATGGCTTCATCCACGATACTTACTAAAAGTGCGGCTTCTAAGGGATTACCACCACGGTCGGTTACATCAAAATCTAAGTGTACAAACGCACCCGGTCTATATTCCGCTGCGTCACTTTGTACTGTTAATTGCATGTAATTCCCAGGGTCGATAAATATTGTTCTGTGTGCAGGCGCAAGATTTGGGAGGGTTTCAAACCGCATTTCAGTTCCTGCGGGCATCCATACTGCGTAAATATCTATAAGCCCAAAAACGTCACCTAGATTAAGTGTCACACTATCTTGTTCCGTTTTAATGATTTGAAGAAGATTGGCATTTCTATAGGCATAAACCACAAACATACCATCGCGTCCACGGCTGTTGAGGGTTAAATAAATAGTTTCTCCCATTTCATAGCGGGGGCGATTTGTACTTAAAGTCACGTTACGGGCAATACCTTCAAATGTAAACTCATGCTCAACCATATTATCATCCATATCTACAGCACGAACAAAAATATCATTTTGTGGTTCTACATCTTCTAATATGAACATGCCTATACCATTGTCATCTGTGGCAACCTGACGGCTAAAGCCCCGTCCACTAATTTGTAAAAAAGCACGTACAGGTTCTCCACTTGGTGTGTGGGTGAAAATGTACACTGTGTTGGGCATTCCTTGTACAAGATATCCATGCTCTGGCATGACATCTATTTCAAATACGCCGTCTGCTGCCCACACACTTGTCGTCGATTCTATCCTAAAATTAGAATTATCTATCACCTCAACCCAAATGCTATATTGCCCTGAATCATAGGTGACGTAACTTAGTGTAAACTCACCATTTTCATCCAATGCAACATTGGTTAATACAGGATTATTATTTACATATATATTGGCTATACCTTGGTTTACAGGTTCACCAAAAAAGTACATGACGCGGCCAGTTAAATAAATGGTTTCGCCTACGTGGTATTCACTTTTGTCTGTTTCCAAAATCACTTCAAATCTTGGCAGTACAAAAGGACTGACTTCAAACATGGATTCAGCTTGAAGCACACCGTATTGCTCTACCACTAAACGATAAAAACCGCTGTTTACTTCATCAGCCAGCCTAAATCGCCCGCTAATAATGCCAAAGTCAGAGGCTTGCACATGCTCAACATAAACACGATTATCATTGCCATCAAAAATTGAAATGGTAAATGGTTGGTTGGCAAGGGGTTCTGCTGTTGCACCAGTGATTGCAAGTATTCTAAACAGTACATCATCTCCAGGATTATACAGCCCCTTGTCAAAGTTAATGATAAAGTTCTGCCCTGCATCTGATGTTATGCGGATATCCCGCTGAAAATGCTCAATGCCTAAGTCTGAATCTACTACCATAAGCAGATTATACATGCCGCCCTCGGCATCATTTAATGAAAATTCAATGATAGCTTGACCCAAATCATTGGTGTAGAAGGATTCGGAGTTGATAACATCATCATTTTGTCTTAGCGATACATTCAAATTTGCGGACATAGGCTGTCCTTGTAAATCGCTTAATTGAACTGTAGCAATAAAATTAGAATCAACATAGTAAATGTCGTTTGTGACAAGAAATAATTGATGTCTGGATTCGGTCAATGCCGCTTCTGCCCTTGCTTGCATTGCTTCAATGTGGTTATTTGCACGGACAAATACATAACGCGCCGATATTAACATAATCATCGCCGCCAATATGTACAGCCCATAGTTTGCGTTTCTCTTTTTCATGGTTATCCTCCTTGGAAATTAGAACGTGGGAATAGTTGTCAAGCTGTTTTATGTTACAATTATATTACAGTTTTAGAATTTGTCAAATAAAAAAACATTCTTTCTAAAATTCTGATATTTTCAGATTGATTTAGAAAGGATATTTTACTACTTTTACCTGCTTTTTAGTTAATGATAATATGTTATATATTTATCACATTATCAGCCGATGCCATGCGCGTACTTATTTCATACATATTAGTAACTGCACCTACAGTCAGTTTATCTTGCAACCCGTAATAATTTATACAAGTACCGCAAGTTAGAATTTCAGTACCCTTTGATTCCAATGTTTTAAGGTCATCAATTGTATTTGCACCTTCGGTGGTTAATAATGCACCCCCATTGAAAAAAAGCACACTTTTTGGCGGTTTAGGAAGCTCTGTGAGTGAGTAGATAAAACTTTTAATTAAAATTTTTCCAAGTTCCTCTGCGCCGTTTCCCATTGTATCTGCACTGATTGTTACCACTACATTATTGTTTGCCATGACATCCTCCTGATATATGTTTAATTGCGTCAATGCCTTTTTGAATTTCATTTTCAGTATTAAAATATGAGAATGAAAACCTGACCATCCCATCTGTTTTATAATGTTTGTGAAGCAAGGGCGCGCAATGACTGCCTGCACGTGTAGCTATTGCGTAATCTTGCCAAAGCCGTTCAGCAAGTTCTGATGATGTTAAACCCTTGATATTTAATGAAACAATGGGTAGCCTATGGCTGACAGTCATGTCACCATAAATTGTTGCGTAGTTTTTTACGCCTTCATGAAACATTTTTAAAAGGTGTAATTCTTTTTCATGAATTTTCTCAACACCAATTTCATTGATAAATTGCACACCCTTTTGCAAACCGTAAATACTATGGCTATTGATTGTGCCTACTTCAAAAATATCAGGCATTTCTGTGGTTTGAAAAGTGTCAAAGGTATTCACGCCAGAACCGCCAGTTTTTGTCATCTTAAAGTCAAACGCACCATTAACAATAATTCCGCCTGTGCCTTGGGGTCCCAAAAGTCCTTTATGCCCTGTAAAGCAAAAAATATCAGCCATATCCACACTCACCGGCACTGTACCAAAGGTTTGGGAAATATCTAAAATCATTGTAATGCCACGTGCTTTACAAGCATTGTAAAGCCGCTGTGCATCTACTATTTCCCCTGTCACATTAGAACCATGAGTACACACCAGAAACTTTGTATCAGGTGTTAAGTCAAAGGTTAATTCACAACCACTCAGATACAGTGGACGCAACACAGAGTTATGCTCATTGACCGTTGTAGCTACAGAATCATTTTTGTTAATCAACCCGCCTATGACCAAGTTTAAGCTTTCTGTTGCAGATGATGTAAATGCAACTTGAAGAGGGTCGTCATGACCGATTAACTTTGCAATTTCTGCACGGGTATTGTAAATTTCACGGTTGGCAATCCATGCGGCATCATAAAAAGAACGCCCTGCGTTGCCAAAGTTTTTTAAAGCATAAACCATGGCTTCTGCAACTTCGGGGGGTTTTGTTAATGTTGTTGAACTATTGTCAAAGTAAATCATTTTTAAAACGCCTCCATCAATCGTACTTATACCATGGATTTTATCAAAGCACAAGGTTTTGTTTTTAGAAAATTTCATGTATAATCCAATATGGTGATATAGCGTGAAAATAAACAGATTACTAGAAATGGTGTATATTTTAATTCATAGAAAACATATTACAGCAAGACAATTAGCAGAGCAACTTAACGTGTCAATGCGAACAATTTATCGCTACATTGATATATTAAGCGCAGCCGGCATTCCAATATATACAGAGCATGGTCATCACGGCGGCATTAGAATAATGGCAGAAAGTGTGTTGAGTCAATCTGCGTTAAGCGAGCAAGAGCAAAATGAAATTTTAACTGCATTGCATGGCCTTGCACATCTTAAAGCTTCTGAAAAAAATAATATACTCAACAAGCTATCAACGATGTTTAACAAAACTGCTGTCAATTGGCTGGAAGTAGATTTTTCTGACTGGAGCTATGCAAATCATTATTTTGAGGATTTCAAAACAGCAATATTAGAATGTCGTATTGCAGAATTTGATTATTTTAATAGTTATGGAGAAAAAACCTTCCGCCGTATTGAGCCGATTCAACTTTTATTCAAGTCTCGTGCATGGTATCTCAAAGGCTACTGCCTAACCAAAGAAGGTGTACGATTATACAAACTGACACGGGTAAAAAACTTGCGTATAACCCATGAGCGTTTTATTCCTCGAACACACCCAGAGGACACTTCATTTGAAAGCACGAATAAAGAAAATTATGTAACGATTAAAATGCGTATTTCACCAGAAATGAAATATCGAATTTTTGATGATTTTGATGAAACTGATGTAAAGCAACAACCAGACGGCAGTTTTATCATAACAGTCCATTGGGCAGAGGATAACTGGGTATATGGTTATATTTTGTCCTTTGGTGAATATGCCGAAGTCTTAGAACCTGCCCATATTCGAGAACTTATAAAAGCGAAAGGATTAAAAATTTCCGAAAAATACCCTTAATCTCTTGCAATGATGATAAGCATTAACCCGCTTTTTATGGTTATACTTGCAGTTTCAGAAGTGATGATGTTGCTTACGCCAAGTCCTTTGCCAACTTGCATGGTTGCGTTTTGTAAAGGGTATTCTAAATTCATGGTGGTTACACTCGTGCAAAGGTTCAATGGTATCAGTGATACAATTGAACCTTTTGACTCATGTAAGTTTATATGTGAATCGGTTAGCATTATTTTATTATGTTCATCCACAAGTACAGCATTTTCACCATAGTCTAAGAAGCTCTTTAGCAGAAAAATATTTGTAAGCGTGTGGTCTAACCGTGTACCCGTTGCAGCCAATAATAAAAAATTCTTAAACCCTCTGCTTCGGGCATATGTTATGGCAATCTCGGTATCCGTCAAGTCTTTTCTTGTGGGATACTTTACATATTCTACATCCTTTGGCACTGTGCTAATTGAGTCTAAATCCCCTACTACAATATTTACTTCAAGCCCCATTTTTACAGCGTGGTCATATCCGCTGTCAGCACAAATGACCGTATCATGGGCGCATATTTGTGACTTTACAAAATCATAGTCAACCACTGCACCGCCACTTATTATGACTGCCCTCAACTAAAATACCAGCATAAGAATAATGGATGCCAAGTTCAAGCACGCGCTTAAAAGGATAATAAGCGCAACTGCATGGGCTGGTTTCATGCCCTCACGAAGCAAACGGAAATGCAAATGTGTTATATTCGTAGAATCTGCAACATGGGCTGGTTTTCTTGCAAGAATGCGGCGAACCACAACCAGCATACTATCAAAAATAGGAACACCCATAGCCAGCATTGGAATAATCAGTGAAATGACCGTGGCTTGCTTAAATGCACCATGCAAAGAAATTGCGGCAAGCATAAAGCCCAGTAAATATGCGCCCGAATCCCCCATATATACCCTTGCAGGGGGCAAATTTGAGCGCAGGAAGCCTGCAATTGCGGCAACTAAAACCACAGCAAGAATTGCAGATTCTGGCTGACCCATGTGCAAAGCCACTATAAAAAATGTTGAGCCTGAAATTAACGCCAGTAAGCCGCTAAGTCCATCTAAACCATCCATAAAGTTAAACGCAGTGACAAGTCCCACAAACCAAAGTACAGTCAAGACATATTGCAAAACAAAAGGAAGATATACATATTGGTCTATCAATGGATTGAAAAATCCTGTAAAACGTACACCTGCGGCAAAAGCAATAGAGGCTGAAACAATGTGTATAAGAAGCCTTGGCCACACAGGAAATTCCTTACCCTTTGACTTAGAATAGTCATCTACAACACCCACTGCCACGATAAGTGCAGCACCTCCAAGGACGGCAATCATCTCAATGTCTACGCCTTCAACAAATAAATCTGTTGTAAACACAAATATTATAAAGCCCACAAAAACAGCAATAAACATAGACACTCCGCCGGAAAGAGGCATAGGAGCTTTATGTTTTTTACGTTCTGTAGGCTTGTCCGTAAAGTCTAGTTTGTGGGCGAGCTTTGCCATTTGGGGCATTAACACCAACACCAGTACAAATACTGCCGCAAAGGCGATTCCATAAAAATGCATCATGTATAAACCTCACTTGTTAACGACATAATCTTAGGTACTTTCATTATACCCGTAAAATCGGCAAAATATATTACATTTTCATCTCAAGTGTGTGTGTGATGACATGCATTATACCTTGTATGCCATCGGCGGTTTTGTGTGATGACATTTTTGTCACAAAGTTTTCCCGCATATCATACAGTTTGCAAAGTGCATCCACCAAACTTGCTGGGGTCATTGCTTCTTCTGGAAGCACAGCGGAAAAGCCTTGTTTTTCAAATGATGCGGCATTTAAAATTTGGTCACCACGGCTTTTTCCTTTGGGTAGCGGAATAAGCAAATGGGGCTTTTTCATTGCCAAAAGTTCAAAAATCGTATTGGCTCCTGCGCGGGATATGACAACATCTGCCGCCGCCATGACATCCGGCATTTCATTGCTTAAATATTCAAACTCTACATAGTTTTTTTGAGCAATTCCTGAAAGATTATTTTTACCGCAAAGATGAATCACACGGAATTTTTCCAGCAATTTTGGTAAAGTTTCTCTAACACAAGTATTGATTGCTACCGCGCCTTGGCTTCCCCCCGTTACAAGTAAAACAGGCTTCCCCATTGGCTTAAAACCTACATAATATAAACCCTTTGCAACACTGCCCTTTAGTAAATCTACGCGAATTGGACTGCCTGTGAGTACAGATTTATTTTGGGGCAAATGTGTGAGTGTCTCTGGAAAAGAAGTACACACCTTTGCTGAAAAGGGTAAAACTAACCGATTGGCAAGCCCTGGTGTAATATCTGACTCATGAATCACACTTTTTACACCACGCATTTTTGCGGCGGCAATAACAGGTACAACCACAAACCCACCTTTAGAAAAAATAATATCCGGCTTAATTTTGCCCATAATTTTGTGAGCGTCTGTCAAACCCTTGACTATACGAAATATATCAGTGACATTTTTCATGTCAAAATATCGTCTAAGTTTTCCGCTGGAGATTCCATAGTACGGAATGCCTGCGGCTTCGACTAACCCCCGTTCAATACCATTGTGACTTCCGATATAGTGTACATCAAATCCAGCCTCTTTAAGCGATGGCAAAAGGGCTAAGTTTGGAATAACGTGCCCAGCAGTTCCGCCGCCGGTTAGAATAATTTTTTTCACATTGTCCCCCGAATTTTGAATTTGGTATAATGAGTATGATATAATCATTATACTAGGTCTTAGATACAGTTGGGAAGGGCTGGCTGTCCTATGATAAAAATAATTATGTTATTGCTTATGGCTTTGCTATTGCTGGCATCTTGCGGGCAGAATGAACGCCATCATGAAGCCATAGCGGAATATGCTGAAGTTGCATATGACGGGTATGACTATGAAGAGTCTGTCACGATTCCTGCATATGATAGTTACCGCATTTCACTGGAAGTGAATCCTGAATTACGCACAGTTGAAGGTATTTCTCACATTGCCTTTACAAACCGCACAGGCAAGCTGTTGGACACTGTTGTTTTCAAGGTCTATTTGGGCGGAATTGACGGGGAGTTTAATTTATTGTACGCATCTTTGGACAGTGAAGCACTTGCATACGACTTTGAGGGGACGGTGCTAACCATTCACTTGCCAGAACCCCTTTTGCCTGATGTAACCATCGAATTGCTTTTACAATATGATGCAACCATTCCCATGTCCACGAACCGCACGGGGGGTAATGAAGAAGCCATGTGGTTTGGTATGTTTTTGCCGGTACTTGCCACACACCAAAATGACAGTTGGCATGTTGAGGAATTTCATCCCATTGGTTCACCATTTTTGATTGACACTGCAAATTATCAAGTGGCAATCACAACACCCCTTAGATACATGGTTGTAGGCACAGGCTTTCGCTCGGAGGAAATTATTGAAGATACGGACACACGTATTACACGTTTTACGGCGCACACGACACGGGATTTTGCCTTTGCAGTGTCGGCATATTTTAATCATGCCCACATATCAACAGAAAGCGGCATTGAAATTCACTTATATTATTACACAGAAGCATTGGAAATAGACCATATTTTAGAACATGCCAGACAAAGTATGGAATATCTTGAGTATCATGTGGGAAGTTTCCCCTTTGGACATATGACCATTGTTGAAGCCGATGCACAGCGGGATATTGCCGTGTTTTCTCAAATGATTTTAATGAACTCCCTGCATTTACAGTTTGGCGATTTATGGGCACTTAGTCATGGGCTGACTGAACAGTGGTTTGCCCATATTGTGGGAACCAATCGTATTGATGAGCCATGGCTTGCCAATGGGCTGACACGTTTTGTACACGCAGGTATCTTTTATGATGAAGAAACACTTACAGATTATATGGAGCGCGTGTACGCATCTATCGCCCACCGTGATGATTTAAAGCTTACCAATGGATTACGTACATTTGAGTATTTTACTGACTATGAACAAACCCATGGACGTATGGCAATGCTTATGATGTATGACCTTTACCGTCTCATGGGGGCAGATGTATTTTGGCAGTTTATAAACCAGTACTATCATGAATTTTCTTTCAATTTTGCCACGGCAGAAGATTTTAAACGCTTGGCGGAAACACATCACGGTGAAAGCTTGCAGTGGTTTTTTGACGAATGGATGGTGTGAGTCATGAAGATATTACAAATTAACGGAAATATGCAACAAAACGACTATGGGCTTGGCATTGTAGAAAAACGCGTGGAAAAAGTTTTTACAGAGCTTGATGTTCATGTTGAAAATATCGACTTGAGTGTAGTACATCCGCCTTATTTTGATGGGGATACCACCCAAGGCATAGATAAAATAGTTGATAGCATAAAAGAATCCGATGGAATCGTTCTGGCAAGTACAGCACAACTATTTGCCCCAAGTGCGCTTATGCAAAATTTCCTAGAATATTTACAACACCCTGACTATGACCAAGCGTTAAAGGAAAAGTACTGCTTACTCATTTCTATTTCTCAACATGGGGGAGAAAAATCTGCGTTAGCGTATCTTACCCGTGTTGTTCAGCATTTGGGTGGATATGCCGTAGCCCACATTGGTTTGCAGGCTTTTCACATGGAAAATATGGATGAAGTGAAGGATTTTATTGACAAAACTGCCGAAGACTTTTATAGAGCAACACGCTCTGCCAGAAAATATATCATTCCACAAGATGTTCATGGAAAGACTGCAACAGTGTTAGAAATGGAAGTCCCCCCCACGTCAGCAGCAATGATTCAAGAAAGTAGTACAGTCATAACCGACCCGCTTTTACACACCGCTGCCAGCCACTTGCAAACTGGGCGCAATTATTTAACTGACCAGCAGGAAAAAGAAGTTGATGAACTTTCTCAACTCTTTTCAAAAAAATATAACAACGGAGATTTTACTGTGTCTGACACAGATGATTTTGATTTTGTTTCTGTACCTCCATCACTTTCTCAACCCCTTATACCTCAATCAGCCTACGCGCCTGTGGAACATCGTGCAAAAACAGCAAGGCAGATTACCCAGAACTTACCTCATTATTTTCAACCTCAACTTTCTGCGGGGCTGCAAGCGGTTATTCAAATCAATATCAGCGGGGATGAACCCTTTGAAGGCTTTTTATATATTCACAGCACAGAATGTTCTTACGCCGAAGGACAAGCCCCTGCACCTGATGTCACCATAATGGCAGATACAGCCGTGTGGATGGATGTGTTAAAAAATAAACAAACCGCACAAAAAGCATTTATGATTGGCGGTATAAAGGTACGCGGTGATTTTGTATTGCTTACAAAATTTGATATATTATTTAAAATTGAAAGTTAGGGATATTTGCTTTGGATATTTTAAATAAGTTCCGTGGATTTTTTGAGAGTAAAACCGCTTTTTACGGGGTTTTACTTTTGGCGATGATATTCACAACATTTCCATTTGGCTTTAGATATTTTGCTTTTTCTGACGACTGGTTTTCTCTTGGCATATTTTCTCTTTATACTGAAAATATTTGGCGTGATGCAGTTTTAAGTTATGGACTTCACGGATTTAGACCTTTGGCAGGGCTTTTGGAGGTTTATATTGTTTCTGCTTTTTGGCCTTCCATGTGGATTATTTTACTTGCCATTACCCTTTTAAGATTTTTTACAATGGTTTTACTTGAAGATGTTTTTATCCACTGCAATATTACATGGGGACGGGTTGCCATTGTTTTTTTTGCGTTTTTTCCCACTTTAACAGAATCTACTTACTGGCTTAGTGCCTCGGTGCGTATTGTACCTTCTGGGTTTTTAGGGGTTTTAACGGCGTATGCACTCTTGAAATTTTTACATGAGTATGGACACAAATGGTTAATACTTGTAATCATTAGCGGAATTTTAGCCCAAGGATTTTATGAGCAGGGTATTATTTTTACATTTGTACTTACCCTTGGTGTTTTAATTCTACATCGTGACAAAGTGAAACATAAGGTGCTGTTTGCTTTGCCCTTTGTAAACGTGGGTATGATTGGCTTACATTATTTCATATTTAGGAATGTTGGCTGGCTTGGGGCGCGGGTTGATAGTGAGGTTGACTTTAACTTCATCAGGCATATACCTATTGTTACCCAAAGGATAGCCCGTGTTTTTGTACACGAGCAATTGCCCACGTTTACCAACACTTTGCGAGGGGGAATTTTAATACTTGGGCGGGAATATCCAGTGCTGTTTATAATTGCGGTGGTATTATCCGTTGCATTGGCTACATTTTTAATTTTTGAAAAATATGAATCCCCCAAAAATCTGCCATTATCTTTGTTTGCAGGGGTTGTGCTGGGATTAAGCACAATGGCTGTGTTTTTTGTATTGGCTGATGGATGGGTTTGGGTAAGAAATTTTTATTTTCTGCTTCTTGGATTTGCAGTTTTGTTTGAACTTTTGGCACGGGCAACTGATTTTTCCAAATGGTGGTTTCGCATTTGGCGGGGTATTTTAGCCGGGTTATGTATTTTTGTATTTATCAGCGGATATATTTTGGAAGTACACAGCCTACGCAGTATCCATTATTACGATGATAAAATCATTCAGCAATTGGCAGACAGGATTGAGGAACTAGCGATTGATACCACAGAAGAAGTTTGGCTTTTAGGGCTTAGATGGACTTACGCGCCTACAATCAGCCCACGTTTAACCAGCCAGCTTCGCATTGATTGGGCAGCCAATGCCCACTATAGATATGTACATGCCAGCCGCAATGGTTTATTAGGTACCGACCAGCATCATGAAATTGTGCCTGTCATGAATGGGCAAAGGCTGCGCCCTGATTTTGCAGAACATCATTTATTTGCCATTGATTCAGACTTGCAAGTACGTGAGATTGAGATAAGGGAAGGGCTTGAAATGTATAATTTATACTTTGCAGATAATGGGGAAGCTTTTGGTATCGTGTCTTTAGATGTTTTTTGGAGACATTAACATATGCTCAAAATGAACGCCAAAGCGGGGGTCTGCACCTGATTCATGGGTGTCCTTAATACAATCTGAAACGAATGCAACGGCTTGTTCCATTCCAGTGGATAAATTTGCCCCATTCAGCAAAGCCGCCAGTAAAACACTTGCAAAAACATCCCCTGTTCCAGGATAGTGTTGTGATATTTTTTCTGCCATTGCATAATATACTTTTGAGCCATCATATGCTGCCGCGCCAAGTTCATTTTCGCAAAAATATACCCCTGTGAGTACAACCTGCTTGCTTTTGCCTCCAAGTGCTGCAAGTTTTTTTATTGTGGTTTCAATATATGCTTGTGTATGAGGGCCCTTGTGATAGGGTTCATTTAAAAGCAGCGCGGCTTCGGTCATATTTGGTGTGATTAAATCTGCCATATGGCAAAGCTTTGCCATTTCATGAGGAAAGTCTTGTGAAAAAGTTTTATATAGTTTTCCATTATCCCCCATCACAGGGTCAATTAAAATGATGGTTTCAGGGCGATGAAATAATTTAAAAAATTCCCGTAAAATATCCACTTGGGCAGTTGAGCCTAAAAATCCGCTATACAGTGCATCAAATTTCAACCTTAGGCTTTGCCAGTGTCTTGCAATGGGCAAAATATCCTCGGTCAAATCGCGGTATGTAAACCCGTCAAACCCACCTGTATGTGTGGAAAGTACTGCGGTTGGTACGACTGAACAATTCACCCCCGCCGCCGAAAGAATAGGCAATGCAACCGTTAGAGAACACCGTCCAAAGCATGAAATATCATGAATCGCCGCCGCCCGTTTAATTTTCTTCATTCACTATATCCCCTTTCGTCTATATTATGCTATAATTTCGCCATGCAAACAACTAAAATCTTAGACATACCCTTCGCAGTGGTGACAACTGACGAAGCATTAGCCATTTTAGAAGGCTGGCTTGACACGAGCCGAAACCATATTATTGTCACACCAAACCCTGAGGGTGTCATGCAAGCACGGCGTAATACCGACTTTGCAATAGCCTTAAAAACAGCGGACTTATCTTTGGCAGACGGCACAGGTATCGTACTGGCATCTTATATGCTAAAGCCCCGTCTACCAGAAAGAGTGCGTGGGGTAGATACTATTTTCGCACTATTTAAACGGCTTACAGATAAGGAAAAAGCCTTCACGGCTTATTTTTTGGGTGCAGCCCCTGGGATAGCCGAAGCGGCAAAAACCAACATGGAAGCCCGCTTTCCTTACATGAAGGTGGTAGGGTATCACCACGGATTTTTTACTGAAGGGGATGAACCTAAAATCATTGCAGAAATCAATGAATGCGCCCCTGATATTTTGCTGATATGTACAGGAATGCCACGGGCAGAAATTTGGGCAACAAAGCACCGTGCAATCAACTGTCGTTTGACATTGTCACTTGGCGGCACGTTGGATATTATGGGCGGCAGTGTAAAGCTTGCCCCGCCGATTTTTCGCAAATTGGGACTTGAGTGGCTGTACAGGCTTGCAAGTCAACCCAGCCGATTTATGCGGATGCTGGATATTCCACGGTTTGTAGTAGCAGTTATCATACATGCATTGACTAAAAAGGAGCGGGATTAAACGTGAACACAGAGGCAATTAAAGCACAAATTTTCAACAAAAAAACTTGGTGGGATTATTTTCTGCTTTCTATTGGTACATTTTTGCTTGGTTATGCAATTATTGCGTTTTGGGATGAATGGAGCTTGGTTACAGGGGGGCTTTCAGGACTTGCGATTATTGTTGCAGAGTATTCCTATCAGGTTGGATTTTATATTCCTATTTGGCTGACCAACTTTGCACTGAATATTCCCTTGCTTGTACTTGGATATTTTATCATTCCCATGCGATATTTTTTACGCACGGTTTATGCGTCACAGTTTTTAACATTTGCCCTGTGGGTATCAGAGTTTTTGCCTGTACCTGAATCTAATATGTTATTGGGTACAGTTTTTGGCGGTGTTGTGGCGGGTATTGGGCTTGGGCTTGTTTTCCGTGCCAACGGAACAACCGGAGGTACAACCCTAATGGCTGAAATTATAAAGCGCAAAATTTTAAAACATGTTTCCCTAGCGACCATTTTATTTGGCGTGGATACGACCATTATCTTGATTGGTTTTTTGGTATTTGGCCCAATCAACACCATGTATGCAATCATTGGTATTTTTGTATGCGCACGTGTGACCGATGTGATGATTGAGGGGATGAGCTTTTCAAAAGCAACCTTTATCATTTCTAAAGACGCAGACATTATTTCACAGGCTATCTTGCGGGAAATGAACAGGGGATGTACTGCAATAGATAGCCATGGTATGTTTACCAAAACACCCCAAACCATGTTACTTTGCGTTGTACCTGCAAAGCAAATTGTTCATCTTAAAGACATTGTATACGCCCATGACGAAAAAGCATTTGTCATTGTGGCTGATGTACGCGAGGTATTGGGTGAAGGTTTTAAAATAGGAAAGGACACGTTGTAATGATATTAACTTCATCACCTTTAGAGATTGTGATTTTACTACCTGCTTTAATTATCGCCTTTACCATTCATGAGTTATGCCACGGGCTCGCGGCATATGGACTGGGTGATTCTACTGCCAAGCGTGACGGGCGGTTGTCTATAAACCCCATCCGCCACATAGACCCTTTGGGATTGATTTTTATTCTGGTTGCAGGATTTGGCTGGGCAAAACCAGTGATGGTAAACCCACATAATTTAAAAAACCCTAAGGTTGATATGGCACTTATTGCAATTGCCGGGCCTTTGTCAAATTTTATTATGGCATTTGTATCATTGATGATTTTTGTTCCGCTATTATACTTTTGGGATGGAATGCCGCCGACAGTCATTAGAGCAACCTTAACTTTTGCCCAACTTAATATTGTGCTGGGTGTTTTCAATCTGATACCCATACCTCCGTTGGACGGCTCAAAAGTTATTGCAGGGATTTTGCCCGAGCGTATATACAGGGCATTGCCGCCTGTGGGGCGATATGGCATGTTAGTATTACTGGTTCTTATGCTTTTAGGTTTTACAGGACGTATTTTATCACCTATCGTTGAAGCAGTGATGACTGGGTTTATTTCAATCGCATATAGTATTTATTCTTTTCTCATTTTTTAATTTTCCTATTCAAAAAAAGCTGATGTATTTCAATCAGCTTTTTTTGTGTTTGCATTACTCAATAGTATATTACAAGCATGTTCTCAGTGTTTTCTTGAATCTAACCATACAAATGTGTTCGGCACTTTGCGAGATATAGCTACTTTCTAAAACTATGTCAAGCATGGTAAAATAGCTTTGAAGGACAAAGGAGCTAAAAAATGGGAAAAAAGAGTTAAGTATAAAAACAACATTTATGTAAACTTTTTAAGATTATACAAATTATGATATAAAAGTTTATCATGTGTGGGGAATGGAGGCAAACATGTTTGGAATAATAAGGGAAGACTCGCTTGGCTTGATGCGGAAGAGAAAGGGATGGACACAAGCCTATTTTTCAAAATTTAGTTCGATTGATAATTTTAACCTTTTTCGTTATGATAAAAAATTGCGAAGCCCCAGAGAAAAGGATTTTAATAATTATATGAACTCACTAGGCTTGCCTATAGATACATGTTTTTACTCTTATTTAAATGTGCAAAATACATTTGTATTTGAGATAAGAAATCAGCTTCTTTTTGAATTGGAATGGGCAAGGCATTATCCTCATCTGCTAATAAGTACAGAGACCTTAATTACTAAACTAAAAGGAATGGATGGATTCGACAATGGCATAAATCTCCAATTTATTTTATACTGCACTGCAAAACTGCATGAACTTCAAGGGCGGCAAACAAACGAAATCGTAGACATGATAAAAGATGCTATTTCTATCACATATCCAGAATTTAAACCTGACAATTTGAGAGGTGATATGCTATTTTTACCTGAGTCGGAGTTGATATTGTTACTAGCACTTGTGTATCACAGAAGTGGTGATTTGCAAAAAGGTGTTAGCTTGCTTGAGCAAATGCTAGCAGGGCTTATTGCTCTGCCTCAAGACAGCCGCAGCAAGGAAAGACTTTTCGCTCCTGTACTTTTAGGACTAGCACAAATGTATTTGGATGCCGGTGAATATGATAAAGCAATAAAAATGTGCGATGAAGGCAGAATAGTATCCAACAGACGCAACCGAGGCAAATACACACCCGATTTTACATTTATTAAAGCCAAGACCGTGTATTCTTATGACAAAAAAGAGTGTGCAAACTTGCTCTTACCCGCATATGCAAGTTATTCACTAATGCGGAAGCAGGGTATGGCAATTGAAGTAAAAGAATTTGCCAGCCAAAAGGGCATCAGTTTTGAAACCTATGACATAGAAAATCTAGCCACTGATGTACCCGACCTATCTATAAAATATGGAACCACGATACCTTGTACAGACATGGGAGGGCTATTTTATGGCTTTCGTAAAGAAGCCAGTCTTTGCGACGGAGTCAATATATCACTTAGAGCTGTATGTGAAGGTATATGCGACAAATCTACATTAAACGACTTGGAAAACAAATCGAAACCAACTAGCATATTCATCTACGAAGGACTTTTTGACCGCTACGGACGATGCGGCGAAAAATATTTCACTGTATTCTACTCCTTTAAAGACGGACAGATACACAAATTGCGCAACAATGTTAACGCACTGATTGCACAAGGATGCTATGCAAAAGTTAAGCCATTGCATAGCGAATTGTCGAAAATACCCTTTTTTATGCAAAAGGGTATAGGTTTGCAATACATTAAATATTTGGATGCACAAATTTATTGCAGGGAGAAAAAATATGATACCAAGCACATGGAAATGTTAAAGGATGCATGGTACGCCACAGGCAGAAAGTATGACGAAGATCACGTTTCCACATTGCGGCTGACATACAGCGAGATTTCAACCCTAAATCAAATAGGGATTAATTTATGCGAAACAGGTCAGCGGCGAAGAGGTGTTAGATTGCTTGAAAACTTGCACACTAGCATAAATCGCCATTATGTAGATGAAATGGCACTGGTGCGTACCATGCCAACGTTGAAGTACAATTTGTCAAAGCATATTGGGCTAATGGGTGCATTGGATGACGCGCTCCAACTTTCTATAGAAGGCAGCGAAATGTGTATAAAGCATGGTAATTTAAATATGTCGGCTAGTTTTGCCATAAATAGGGCGTATGTTGAACTTGAGTCCGGAGATAAGAAAAAAGGCGTTTCCATTTTCGCACAAGCCTTTCATGCTCTAGGTCTAGTTGATAATACTTTAGACCAAGATATTGTCAGGCTTCACGTAAAGAAGCGCCATAGTATAGACTTTAGATAGTCACACAACTAATCTTCGGTGGTTTTGTTACTGCCGATTATGAATGGGTTACTCTCTACAACATCGTCGCTGTACTCATAGCAATATAGCTCAATATGTGGCTGTGCAATCACCACAGATATTGCCATTAAACAAACCATCCCCGCGCAGGCCAAGCCCGCCAACAACTTTTTAAACATTCAAAACACCTCCATAAATTTGGTAAATTGTGTAATATTATATTAAGATAAGTTACCCTAAAGTAAAATATCCAACGGCTCAACAAATATGTCGGGCAGTTGGATATTTTTTATTTCCCGATAAAAAGCTATACTCTATTTATCGGGGGACGCCCCGTAAATGAAGCGACAGGTGGCCTACATACCGCGGGAAATAGGCAACCCGTCAGAAAAACATTTCCAGTCAACTATTGACTAAGTTATTAGAGAGGGAAGAGAATTATGAAGAAAAGTGTAATTGGCTTAATGATTTCTATGGTAATGTTGTTTACCGCAATAACCCCATTACATGCCAATGCGGCTTCTAATGGGCGCATAATTGATGTAAACGGCATAGTGTTTGAAATCACAGGTGAACCAAATCTATCCCGAAGCGGTCAAAACGACCAATTTACTTTTAGGACAGTTTCACCAGTAAACAATCCTGATGTTGATAGGGCTGATGTCATCAGAGCACTTGATACTTTAACAAGTGAACTTACTGGGGCTAATGGAATAGCACCTAGGTCTGCGCGCTGGTTGCATGATTCCAGAACGCAAAATTTTGGTGATGGAGCATTTGAGGTGGTATTCAGTGACACTTCTAGCCGTGATAGAGGATTTACAACAGTGACAATTTTTTATGATGGCTGGTCACGTGCAATGTGGACAGGCTTCAATCCATGGACTATGGATAGACTAGAGCTTAATGACTTTGTAACCTTTAACGGAATGGCAGTTTCTGCAAGCATAGGAAATGGTGGTGGAAGTGTTTCTGGTTCTGGGACTGCTCGAACTGTTGAAATGAGAAGCGGAGAGAATAATGCGTGGATAATTCAGAATTTCTACAGCAATCTTCAAGCAACCTCTAACGTCGGTCTATTCAGCGTTAATAAAAGAACAGAGGGTGTATTCCGCACTGCGGGGCGGAATCACTTTGTAAATACCAATGACTCTGTAAACTTCGGATTATAAAGACTGTCATGGCAGAAGGGCTTCCAGATTACTGGAAGCCCCTTCTTAGAAGAAAGAAGGATGAGTAATATGTTCAAAAACAAAAAGAAACTAATTATCGCATTGTCGGTTGTGCTTATAATTGTGGCAGTTGTTTTAATAATAAATTTTAATAATACGAATATATACAATTTCGACATTAAGAGCGTTGAAGCTATTGAGAGCATCGAAGTATTTAATAAAGATATTGACCATTTTTTTGATTTTGATAAAGACCTCTCGCTTATCAATGTCTTGTATGTAACTGATCCTGAGTTTAGCTATTTTATGGCAAGTAATAAATACAATAGGCTTAGTACCAACTTTAGTTTACCCATGTTGTATTACTACATCAAATTCACACAAAACATCCTTCAAGAAGAAATTGATGAAGAGCTTATACCACGTATAGAGATATTTATATCCAATCGCATTAACGAAATAGAAGATGATGGAGTATTACAATTAAGATTTTCAAACGAGGAAATCTATTTTTTATCAAAGATTGATTTTTGGATAGAAAATGAATCTAACCTAGCGTTCTATATATCAACAATCTATGAACTGATTAAACTTGAAGAATATACGGGTGTATATATGGACACCTTTGAAATAAGAGTATTGATTAGAACATTGGATGTAATAGGTTATTTTTCTGATGAACTTCAAGACTTTTTTTATAACAGGCTAGTAAGTCTGATGAATAGTGAGGATTACTTTGGAGCAAATTCAATAAAGTTTAGCCTATCTGAGCTGGAGTTACTTAGTTCAAGTATTATTTTCAACAGGATTAGTGATGGACATAAATATATAGATTTAAACCAATATAAAGAATGGTATTCAGACCAAGTCGATATAATGTCTAGTTTATTATATTCAGATGAAATTGATTTAATTGTTTTAAGCTCTATTGTAACAGTCTTTATGCAATGTTTAAATGATTTTTATTCTATAGACTTTGATGAACATGCTTATAGTCATTTTGTTAATCGGCTAAAAATGACAGACTTTAATGAAATATTTTTTTACACATACTCATTTGTATATAGCGGATTGTCTTTGTTAAAAGATGAAAATTTGTATTATATTGAAAGATACTTAGCAAATGCAAGAAACTTCGGAAATTTAATTTCGCTCCGCACTAATTTTTCCGATATTGGTGAACAATTTTTCGGACTTTTAATATCTAAAACTTTAGGATTCAATATAGATGAATATACTTTTATGAATCATATTAAATTAGCAACATTAAGAAACATTCGTGAAGCTTATTTTTTTCTGTTAATTAGTAATGAATTACATTCTCCGATAGGAGACGAACATAAATATGAAATATCAAGGCTAATTGACGAAAATTTAACACAAGTTCATAGTCTTGACTCAATAGCAATTTATCGCTTGCTTAACGTTCTAATTTTGATGGATACACCTCTTCTTGAAAGCGATTATGAAAGGATAGTATACGCTGTTAGTAACCTAGATGACGCTCATTTGACAGACGAACACTTTTTTTACAATGTTATGCTTAGAGATATGCTGAATTTAGAGCTGGAACTCGCTTGGATGCAAAAAATCCTCAATGAGTATCATGTAAGTGAAGGTGTATTTTCGTTGGTTACGCATAGCCCAGATGGGGTCAATATTTTATCAACATTCCGAATGCTTCGTTTAGCGGAAATGTTTAATCTGGATATTGAGTTAAGTGTAGAAGATGCAATGATATCTTTAAGTACTTACAGAGGCTACAACGGAGGATATTTCTTTGCCAATCCATATATTCATGACCTCGTTGAATATGAAAATTATCGAGATAATTTTACTCTCGAATCTTGGTTTTTTGGTTTACTTGTACACAATTTGATTTACGCTTTGTCTTACTAACATTCAACTATTCCTTTACCATAGCTAAAGATATTTAGCAAAAATAAAACCTCGCACCATGAGTTTGGTTGCGAGGTTTTAATATATCATTACATTTTTATCTTAACGCATCGTCCAGCGCGTCTGTTACGGTTTGCAAGACTTTTATACGTGCAAATTTTTTGCTGTTAGACTCCACAATAATCCATGGAGCGTGGGGAGTATGGGTACGCAAAAGCATTTCATTCACAGCTTCTACATAATCATCCCATTTACTGCGGTTATGCCAGTCATCTTCGGTAAGCTTGTGTTGCTTTAAAGGGTCGTCTCGACGGCTTTCAAAACGCTTTAACTGCTCATCCTTGTCAATATGCATCCAAAATTTTAGGATGATTGTGCCATGAGCAACAAGGTGCTGCTCCATTTCGTTGATTTCACGATATGCTTTGCGCCAAATATGCTCTGGCGTAAGCGCGTCTACACGCTCAATCAGCACCCGCCCAAACCATGAGCGGTCAAAAATTGTCAAGTGTCCATCCTTGGGCATCTTCACCATAAATCTCCATAAATATTGGCGCGATAACTCTTGAGGGCGCGGCGCAGCAATAGGCACAACGGTGTAACAACGAGGGTCAACTTCCGAAGTCAGCCGTTTAATTGCCCCTCCTTTGCCTGCGGCATCCCAACCTTCAAAGGCAATCACTGCCGAACGACGCTTCATAAACATTTTATTGGTAAGCATCTTCATACGGTCTTGATAGTAGTTTAATGCATCTTTATATTCTGCATCGTCTATGGTTTCATCAGGGGAAACACTTTGCAGTAGTTTTGGTATTTTGTCGGTGATTTCTATTTTTGGCGGAACATCTACTACCGGAGTATTGAGACGGTCTTCGATGGAATCTATGATAGTACGCATTATCTTACATGTGGCGTGACGTTTATCATTAGATTCTATGACATGCCATGGATTGGATTCTGTAGAGGTCATTTTCATTAGTTTTTCAAATTGACGCTCGTGCTGGGCATAGTTTTCATTTTGCTTCCAGTCATGTTCCTTGATTCGCCATGCCATTGTTGGGTCTTTTTCAAGGGTTTTAAAGCGGCGGCGTTGCTCATCTTTACTGATATGCAGGAAAAGTTTGATTATCAGATATCCAGCATCTGTGAGTTGTCGCTCAAATGCATTGACATCAAAGTAAAAACCGTGGGATTCCATGTTTGTCAGTTCCCAAATATTCCGAACTGCGGGCAAAATCAACCTATGCCAAGACTTGTCCATGATAACAATTTCACCTTTTGGCGGAAGGTATGTCCAATAACTCCACAAAAATGGACGCATTTTCTTTTCTTCGTTCATCTTACCTGTTGTGCGTACATCAAAATGCCGTGGGTCAAGGGGGTTAACCAACCGCGAAATATGTGTCCCTTTGCCAGCTGCACCCCAGCCCTCGAAGACGATTATCACAGGCAAGCCTGCTTGTATCACTTTTTGTTGCAAGTCTGTTAGTTTATTTTCAAGCAACTTGATTGATTCTTTATACTCCTGCTTTCCCATGAATACATCCGTATTGACTTCGCTTAACATATCAATCACCTTCCTTATTTAAGTATATCATTTCCCAGAGCGTGTCACAACAATCAAACATGCATCATAGTATGTATCAGGAACAAGCAGTTCCTTTTCTATAGATTAGGCGTAGGGTGGGTTTCGCACTCACCCAGCGTCAACTATAACCTTATGAAGGAGGTTCTCACATGGGAGGATTTTTAGTAGAAAGCATGGCACGTTATATCGGCCAAACTGTTACAATCTTTACCACAAGCGGCGGGCTTTCAGGCAATGGCTTTACAGGCGTTCTTGCAGCCATTTGTGACGGCAATGTCAAACTTATCACAGACATTGGCGCACCCCCAGCTTGTCCAATAGGCAGCGCATGTTGCGGCGGATACCCTGAATTTGAAGGCAGACGCAATTATGGTGGTTGCGGTGACGGCTGCGGTTGCGGCTATGGCAGACGTGGCTATGGATTTGGCTATGGATACGGAAACTGGCTAGGCTCTGTAACCGTTATTCCAGTAGACAGAATCGCAAGCTTCACACACAATGCAATTTAGTTGCAAAAAATCTCAAAAGTTACAAGAAACCGCTTCGGCGGTTTTTTTATATACTGCACATAAGTATTTTATGAGGAATAAACTATACAGGGTGATAAAATATGTACATGAAAGTGCCAAACCGTTTACAAAAAGGCGACATCGTAGCCATAACTGCCGCATCAGGATATTGTGATGGGGCGAAGCTAGAAAATGGAGTACGCATACTTGAAAGTCTGGGGCTTAAAGTAAAAATAATGCCAAGTTGTCACACACGTCATGACTATCTGGCAGGAACAGACACAGAACGTCTTGCTGACCTACACGAAGCTTTTGGGTCAAAAGAAATTCGTGCCATTTTTCTAGCCCGTGGCGGTTATGGTGCAGCGCGTCTATTACCGTATCTGGACTATCATTTTATATGTAAAAATCCCAAAATATTTATAGGTTTTAGCGATGTAACAGCCCTTCACATTGCAATAAACCAATTTTGCCGCATTATCACTTATCATGGGCCAATGCCAGCCACATCTTTTAATAACACAGACACCATGACATTAGAATCCCTGTATACAAACTTATTTGAAAGCAAGCCCATCATCGCACCGCCTACAAAAACTTTAGTCCCTGGACGTGTCACAGGTATGCTCACCGGCGGAAATTTAAGTATCATCGCAGCATCACTTGGCACACCTTACGAAATAAAAACCCGGGGGCGGATTTTGTTTCTGGAAGAAACAAATGAACCGCCTTACCGGGTCGATAGATTATTTTTACAATTAAAACAAGCAGGTAAATTTCAAGATGCCTCAGGCATAGTGATTGGGGATTTTTCACCTGAAACATCAGAAACATTAAAAACCTCAATTGAAGAACTAATTATCCCCGAAGGAAAGCCAACGATTTATGGGCTACCCTGTGGGCATACCACACCAAACATCACACTTGCCCTAGGAAGCCTTGCAAAAATTACCGCAGAAGATACTATGGAATCAACACATCAACTTGAAATTCATGTCCATTCTTGAATTTAAGCGGGACGCAAACAATTTTAGACACTTTTGAAGCTGTCGGAAAATCTTCCGTTTTTGCACTAAATCTAAGTTGCGGTGGTTTAATATCTACAAGAATTTCCTTCCCTGAAAAAATCGTTGCCACGTTTCCGGAGATTATGTTCGCAAGTTCGCTTACTGCCGACTTTGCCATGTCGTCTTGCAGAGAATCTACAGGCATACCCATCATCATGCTTGACACAATAAAGCAACCTGTTGCCTCACCCATACTGTAAACAACTTCCCCCTCAAACGCACCAATTATGTTAACCGAAACCGAAACAGCCGAAGCCGCATATGGATGCGGCTTTACAAACACCTTGCCCAGCGAAGGTGTTTCTTGGCATATTGTAGCAAAAACCTTTTGCGCGCCCTGCACAAAGGGATTTATATAAGAAGCATCCATGTTTTAATCGCCTGCACTTTCTGCAGGAGTAGAACTTTCGTCAGCATCTTTATTGCCAAACATCGCACCCAAATTAAACTTTGATAAGATTCCGGGAACCATGTCTATCAGTTTATTAACGCTGTCTTGCCCTTTTACGTTAATCAACTGTGCAGAACCATTGACAATCACAATCACAGCCGAAGGCGACATTTTTGCGCCAACACCGCCACCGCCGCTGGATTTTTTTTCTTCACTAACACCGCCACCGCCTGTTCCCATGCCAAAGACAACATCTACTAAAGGCACAAGAATAACATCCCCAATATGCACAGGGTCACCCACGACAGTTTTCGTAGTAACAAAGTCCTCCATTTTGGAAAAAAGTGTTTTTAAATTTTCATTAACGCCATTGTTCATTTAAGCTCTTCCTTTCACAAGAGGTCTTTTATCAATGTTCTAATCGGTTTTTTTAATAACAGCCATATAATAGGTATAGATAGACGCAAAATACTGGTGCTTCCCCGTGCTGCAATATCAAGACAAACAACTGTGCTTTCTGCTGTAAAATCACCAGTCAGACAGATAGCATGACGCAAGCCTAGTGCGCCTGCTATCCCTTCATAAGCCCCAACAAATAATCCTGTTTGGGAAGGGTCAGCAAACCCAACTTCCCCAGAAATTCGCAAGTATTTTGGCCAAATGAGCTTACCTAATTTGCGAAGTGCCACATATACCAATTTAATGATAGTTTTTCCCTGAGGATATGTCAAGACCGTCTTGATTTTATTTATAATGTTTTTAATTTTTTGGAGGATGCCTTCGGGTTTTTCCTCCTTAATATCTGGTTTAATGTTTGAATTGGATGGTTCAGGTTTTCTTTTTGGGTTGCTCACTTGGGAGACTTCCTGCTTCAATACTTCTTTCTTCTTGAGCTTAGGTTTTTTTTTCTTTTTGCGCCAACGTATTCCTGCAATTCGTAATATAGAAATGCCTTTTCCATCATGGTATTCATATGAAAATGTAACGAGTCTAAGCAAATAACTCACTTTAGCTGAAACATCAGCCGACCCGCCGATGTTCCCGTTCACCTTATAACGAATGGGCATAGCACATAGAAAAAGTACCAAAAGGACTAATATAAGTATTAGCCCTATTATGCCAACGAGAATCCACATAATGATTTGCAGTATGATTAAAAGCACTGTCATAGTCTTTCAAACTCCGCTTTTTTTAATCTTAAATACATTGTAGATATGACTATCACTACAGCCGACGCAACGACCAGAAGTACACCAACAAAAATAGAGATATGAAGGAAGAAATGCAATGGTACCATGTTAATCATCAAGTCACGATAAGGTGTAAGCCGCCACAACATTTCATAATCAAAGAAAAAGAATATATAATGAAACAAATCCCACGAGCGTTCAAAATCAATAGAAATAAGTATTGCCATAATAACCGTTATGATAAGAAAACCAACCATAACCTCACGACTGCAACGCGCCATTAGAAATAATGGGTTTAATTTAAGCAAAATCATGCCCAAAATAAGTGCGACAAGTAGAAAAAATGCCACATTGCGCACAATAAATAAAATATCAAAGAGCATTCGCACATCTATCATGTGGTCTATTTCCCGCTGGGTAAAAAAATCCTCTCCATATATGCGCAAGTCTTCTGCATGGGCAGTTATTCCTTCAAGCGAATCACGGCGACCTATCATATAATCCAGAAGCCCACGGGTGACATCCATCAAGTCATCATGGGTCATACCCAGTGATTCAGGAATAGTCATGCCGCCAAGCATTCCTTCATAAGTTACAACAGGGCGGCTATAATGCCAATCATAAAAGGGCATAAAAAATGTGGGTATGATTACGCTTTGACTGATTATAAGCACTAATATACACAATGCTGTTGCATATCCCATGACCCAACGCATGTTACAAGCACTCCCTTTCATTTGAATGGGTCTATTATATACGATTTTTTCCAATTAGACCAGCGTTCATGCAAATTTACATGAGTGCATTGAGCATTTCGCCGATATTTGCGGCACCAAGCACACGAAAGCCCTCTGGCACACGAATTTTTTTCTTATTGGCTAAAGGTAAAATACAACCTGTAAAGCCTTGACGGGCAGCTTCTATTGCACGGCGTTCTGGCTGGGCAATGGCGCGCAATTCGCCAGAAAGACCAACTTCGCCCATGACCATCATTTGTGGGTCTACAGGCTTATTTTTATAGCAGGACGCAAGAGCGGCAATTACACCTGCATCAGCGGCAGGTTCATCTATGCGCAAGCCTCCTGCAATATTTACATATGCGTCATAATTTTGCAATTTATAGCCTGCGCGTTTTTCTAACACAGCCATCAGCATCACCATGCGATTATAGTCCATACCTGTGGATGTGCGGCGGGGTGTGCCAAAATTAGTATAGGAAACGAGGGCTTGCACTTCCGTAAGCATAGGGCGTGTACCTTCTAAGCTACAAATAACCACCGAGCCAGACGCACCGGCAGGACGACCTGCAAGCATATATGCTGATGGGTCATCTATGCCTGTAAGCCCACGCTCGTCCATTTCAAACACACCAATTTCATGGGTTGAGCCAAAGCGATTTTTCACTGCGCGAATCAGTCGGTGAGCGTCTTTGCCTTCGCCTTCAAAATATAATACTGTATCTACCATGTGTTCCAAGACACGAGGGCCTGCAAAACTGCCCTCTTTTGTCACATGACCAACAAGCAGTACAGACATATCACGTATACCTGATTTTGCCATGTATGTAAAAAAGGCGGCGCATTCGCGTACTTGGGTTACACTTCCAGGCAAGGATGTGAGGTCTGAAAGGCGCATGGTTTGAATGGAGTCTATTAAAAGCATTGCAGGTTTGATGGCTTCTACTGCGTCGCGAATCCCATAAACGTCTGTCTCTGCAAGCAAATAACAACCAGGAACATCTACTTGCAGACGATTGGCACGCAGTTTTATCTGTACTGCACTTTCTTCACCAGATACATATAGTATGGGAAAATCCTCACTTGCCATATGACGGCAAATTTGCAGTAGTAATGTGGATTTACCTATACCCGGGTCGCCACCTAATAAAAGCATACTTCCTGCCACAATACCGCCCCCAAGCACTCTGTCCAGTTCTTTTATGCCTGTGGCCTTGCGGCTTCCGCTGTCATCATCAACGGTGACATTTTGCAAAAGCTGGGCATTGTGTACAGGCGTTTTTATAGAAGCTAATTTTGTATTTTTTTTAGAAGCTGCTGCACCTGCGCCGCCAGGTAAGCTTGGTGCAATGACGATTTCTTTCATTGTATTGTACTTATTACAATCTGGGCATTTTCCCATCCATTTAGGTTGGTCATATCCACATACATCGCAGACAAAACGGGTCTTAGGTGCCGGCATTTTAATATAGTCCCTTCAATACTTGAAAATCGCGAATCCTTATTTGCACTTCTGCTTTGTTGTTCCACACATTTGTTTCTATGCCATAAACCACATCCATATATATACCGCCATACTTATCACCATTGGCGGCTTTTATTTTTGCTTCATAGGCTTCATTTAATCCAAAGGCTATGCCTTTTAAACGTCGTCCATTGTAGGCGAATGTGAAGATTAAAGTATTTTTTTCATTTAACACACGAACGGACTCTGCATACAAATTGCTTGTAATGAAAATCGGTTCCAAGTTACCTTTGCCAAATGGGGCTAAATGAGATAATTCAATGGATAACTTTAAGGTTATTTCTTCAGGCTTTAATTCACGGTCAATTTGAATAATTGGCAGAAAGTCGTCCTGGGTTAAAGCATTGTCGCGGTTAAGTAGCGTACGAAGCAATGGGATATTTTCAGCAGGTATTGTTAAGCCAGCCGCCATAGCATGACCGCCAAAGCGGGTGAAAAGTTTACGATGGGTGTAAAGTGCTTCAAACAGGTTATATGCCTCTATAGAACGCCCAGAACCTTTCATTGCACCATCACCTTGGGTTAACAAAATTGTAGGGCGGTTTGTGGCTTCGCGGATTTTACCTGCCACGATACCCGCCACACTTTCATGGGCTTCTTCATCTGTGATAACAAGCACGTTAGGGAGTTCATCTGCTTGAGGCAAAGCGGCTAAAGCACGTGTTACACTGCCTGTCGTTAAATTTTTTCTGGCATCATTGAGTTCCATTAGTTCTTGGGCTAAGTTTATTCTTTTTTCAGCGTCATTTTCATGGCAAAGCAGTAGTTCCATTGCAAGAGTTGCACTTTTTAGGCGGCCTGCGGCATTTAAGCATGGGCCAATGACAAAGCCAATGGTAAATGCGTCAATGGGTTTTTCTAAATAGCCACGAATGGAGATTAAACTACCTAACCCCGCATTGATGAGTTTATTCTTATTGATGATGGTTAACCCACAATTTACTAAAATGCGGTTTTCATCAGAAAGATTGACAATGTCACAAAGGGTAGCTATTGCAGCAAACACTAAAAGCTCATCTTTCTCAACAAAAGGCGTATTTAAGTATTCGCAAAGGGCGGCTGCCATTTTGAATGCAAGCCCTGCCGCACACATGTCTTTAAAAGGATATTCACACTCCTGCTGATGAGGGTCTACAATAGCGTCAGCAGGAGGCAGTATTTCTGGCGGGGCGTGGTGGTCAATTATTACAGTAGCCATGCCAAGTTGATTAGCCAGTGCAACTTCTTCTACAGCGGCAATACCATTATCTACAGTGATGAGTAGTTGTGTTCCTGATTCAGCTAATTTTTGCACCGCATTTTTATTTAAACCATAACCTTCTTCTATACGGTGAGGTATGTAGTATTGAACATTTGCACCTAGACGCTTTAATAATTTGTACATAATTGCAGTACTCATGATGCCGTCTGCATCATAATCCCCATAA
Source organism: Defluviitaleaceae bacterium (assembly GCA_009780315.1). Classification (GTDB taxonomy): domain Bacteria; phylum Bacillota; class Clostridia; order Lachnospirales; family WQUN01; genus WRAH01. The sequence continues at coordinate 17,955 of WRAH01000007.1, read as the reverse complement.
ATTGTAATTTTTTCAGAGGGTATTGCCGATGCTATGCGTATGATTGCTTTTTCCGCATCTTTCATTTTAAGTGTATCATGCAGGCGGTCAATGGATGGAGATAAGAATGTGAGGGCTGTATTTTTTGTACGAATGCCACGGATTGCCATGACATTGGCAGTGATTTCACTTATTTTTAACGTTTCTGCCATCAAAGGTATGTTCGCGTCTGTTGACTGCATTATCCAACGTGATTCGGTTAAGACGTTCATATGTTGATTATCTCTCCTTTAATTTCGCCTGTGTCTTCATCAATGTTTACAATACCATAGGATGGGCGTTTTACCCCGCCCCGCGGCTCGGTGAGACTGCCGGGGTTGATTATAAAAATCTCATTGATTCTATCGCAAATGGGCTGGTGTGTATGCCCAAAGAAACATCCATCAACGTTTTTTTCTTGGGCATAGTAGACTAAGTTTTGTAGATTGCTTTTTACATTTTGAAAATGCCCGTGAGTTATTAAAATACGTTTGTTCCCTATATTTATAATTTGCTCGCTAAAAAGCCCGTGTTCATAATCACAATTTCCTGCCACAACAACCATTTGTAAAGATGGGTATTTAGACTGGAATTTTAGCATGTCTTTGGCATGGTCGCCCATATGGCATACTAAGTCAACCTCGAAAGCATATTGGATTAAGAGGGCTTCTAGGGCAGAAGTTCTGCCATGGGTATCGCTGATTAGTAAAAGTCTCATTGAACTTCCTTAGTTTTTTTCTGATATTAACACATAAAAAAGGAGCTGTACAGTGTTGTACAACTCCTTTCATGCTTACAAACTAGCCAATATAGATAATGCTTATGGTACTTGTTTCTTCTTCCCAAACAACCAGTGCGCCAAAAGTTTCAGCTACGAAGCGGATAGGGACGAAAGTGCGGTCATTGAAAATTACTGCTGGCACATCCATACCATTCTCTAGCTCGCCAATAACAAATGATAATTGGTCATTGCCCATAGTGATACTTACGGTTTGGGTTTCTCCATTCCATGAAACATCTCCGCCTAAAGATTCTGCAAGGAAGCGTATCGGCAACAGGGTTCTGTCGTAAGCAATGATGGGAGATACATCCATCAACATGTTTGTATCTTGTGCAAGGTCGTGTATTTGATTTGAACCAATTTGCATAACGACCCTATTAAGATTTGGAATATAGGCGATTGAGTAATTGCCAAGATGTGTTGTTAATATGAAAGCATTTAATTCTGGGTCAAATACTCCACCTACAATACCCAGATTATTAAGGGCAATCAGTCTGTATGGGTTTAACGTGCCAATGTCTATTTCGCTAAAATCTACAAGGATTTCTATTAGTGTACCACTCACATAGTCGGTTATAGCTACGCCGTCCAGATGAATAGAAACATTAACAACTGCCATGACATTCAACATACCCACAGCAGATGTTGGCGTTAAAATATCAATGGCGATAACCACAACTGAATCTTCGTCCAATAATACCTGCAATTCTACAAATAATTCTGATGGGAATGCGACAGTGCTATATCCCTGTGATACAACAAGCCCGATTGCTTCATTCACCAGCAAATCAATGGTATTTAAACCAATGTACACATATGTTGTGTCCTTTGGCATTGCAATGAGGACATAGAGGTGTTCATCCTCTTCACCACGATTTTCAAGCTGAGAAAGAATTTGGCTGTGATTATCTTCAGATGTTGCAGGTTGTGGCGGCGGCGGTGTTTGTACTTGCGTTGAATGTGATACAGGTCTTGGCTCATCATCAGAATCTGACCCAGAGTCATTATCTAAATCTGGAGAAGGATGAGCCGTTCTGAAAGTATGACTGTGACGCAATGTGTTGCCGCTGAGTCCAACAAAATCTGCAAGGGTTAAAGTAAAGGTTGTTCCATGTGCAAGGCTGGCAAGGGTTAAAACTGCGGTTCTGTCATTTGTCCACGTAGGTGAAGAAGAAAGGTAACGGGTTCCACCACTGACTGACACGGTGCCATCCCTTTGAACAATCGGCTCACTAAAGACAATGGTAAGTCTATGGCTTCTGTTCACTGGAACATTTATGATACGCGGATTTCCAGATACAATCGCTGACGGTGCGTGTCTTATATTTGTTGAGCCAATATTGACTGAACCTATACCAGTGTTTATGCCTGTGATTGCAAGGGCGGCAGGGGTTACTACTGGCGACGGTATGATAGGTTCAGAGATAGAAGATGGCAAAATCTCGATTCTTGATGCATTGTTTATACCTGTCATGGTTATTGTTGCAGGCTCATTAAATGATGATGAATAAACATGACGCACTGCGTCGGTGTAAGCAAGATGTCCCCTGCGTATATACAACGACGTTCCATTTTGGACAGCTGTGCCAAAACCTGCGGCAGCTGGGAAGCCTAGGTTTATACGCAAGTGTACAGCAGTTCCTGCTAATTCATGATTTTGTAGTGTATTTAGTGGGTTTCTTGCTTCAATGGTTACAGGATTTATTATAGTTACATGCATTCCGTCAAACCCTGTAGCAGCTTGCGCTATTGTAATGGGTATCGGTGCTAAAGCTGTCACAGAACTGTTGACAATATAAGGCACTATATTATTCCCTGCGCCTGTTCCATCTGTATTTGTTGCATGAAGCCGCAAGTTCCCGCCAACATTTCTTACATATCCTGTCACACGAATATGTTGACCAACATGGGTACCCGCAGCTGTCATTTGAACAATCACTCCAGCGTTTGGCGTGTTTGCATCTGCATTAAGTGCTTGAACAAATGCTGCACTTGCTGTAAGTGTACCCGTAACACGTCCTTCAATCGTTACTTGTGTACCTGTTCCAGCTTCGGCACGTGCGTCTGCAATGGATATGACTGTGGAAGGGACAACTGGGGTTAAATCCGCTACAGGGTTTAGCAGACGTAGTTGAATTTCGGTACGTGCATCCCAAAAGTGGACGATGGCACGGTTTAACTCCCCTTGTTGCCCTGCCGGAATCCTGCCTACAGGGTCAGGCCAAACAATAAAGCTTGTTACTGCGTTGACTGCGTTTACGTTTTCGACAATATTTCCACTCGCGTCAAATGCCAACACATCGCCTGTGGCAGGGTCTGCAAGATTTCTATTGGGGTCACCGCCAGCACCAGTGGTGACACTTGCAATTTGCACAGGGTCAAGAATGGAAACTAACATACTTTGGAAATCTCTTGTGCTTAATTCTTGCAATGTCACCTGCACCGGTGCAGGTATGGTTGCCGGCTCTATAACTCTAACGGCTATTGTACCTACTGCGGTAACATTTGGCACATTGACAAAGCCATTGCCTGCTACATTACCATCACGTGTACCTATGACATCAACTAATTGCCCGACAAATGGGTCAAGGACTGCCGCACTTGAAACAGGCAAACGCACCAATATTCCACGGCTGGCTTCTGCGCCTGATTCAATTGGCACAGTGTCAGGGTCTTGGATAAATAGACCACTACCAGAAGTACCAGGCAAATACGTTGCAGTGACAACACCCCGCACCCTCACAGCTGTATTTCCAGGTAGTGCATTGGCTTCGGTGACGGTTATAGGCTCACCCTCATCAACTTCAAAGCGGGCTTCCAAGCTTGTATTTTCTCGTATAGCAAATCCATACACTGCACTTTCAGATAGAGGGTCGGCATTTGCTGGGTCGCCTGTGTTAAACCATCCTACAAATTGATAACCAGGGTTGGGATTCGCTGTGACTATCACCCATTGAGGAATGATATTCATATTACGGGAACGGTCATTCGGCGCAAATGGAGACGTAATGACTGCGGTGCCGCCTACCGTAGAGGATACCAGAAGCTCTGCTTGCCACTGGGAAGCAGGTGTTATTCCTCTAAACTCTGTAGATGCAAGTAATGCAGTACGTACCATACTGACACCAAAGTTTTCCCACTCTGCATTAGATTCTGACATTGCATTTAGTTCAATCCACCCCATGGTTGAGCCGTCTTGCATGATGGCCCGTGGATAGCTGATAAATTCCATGCCCAACGCATTGCCACGGTTATTTCCCGGTAATGGGAAGTTGTCAATGCCAGTGACATTTCTGCCGCCAAAGATAGAGTTTGCGGCAATAACATTATAGATTCTGGAACGGTCATTGGTGATTCTTTCTTCTGTGGCAGTCACATACCAATCGTCGCCTACACGGTGTACACCTGCCATGACAATACTACTGCCGCCGCCTAGCCCTGTTGAGTTAAGCATCGTATGAACATCCTGCCCATGCATTTCAAACAGCATCATCGCATTGTCAAATGGCATCGTAGAAAGCAACTCAGCAAAATTTGTTGGGTCATCTGCACTTCTTGGCCAAAAGCCAGTATTACGCCAACCGCCGCTGTTAGATACACCAATCCAATCTGTAGGTTCTCCATGGGCTTCTGCCCAACGCACAACATAGTCAAGCACAAGGCGGCTAGACCACACATCACGCTCAGTACGGTTTGAGAAATAAATACCATGGGGGCCACGCGGCCCGCGCAGTTCATCAAATGTGTCTGCAAGATATGGCGAAATAATTGCAGTCATTGCATCATAATGGTGTCCAACCCCTGCGACTACTGCCGCCGAACGATTAAATTCTGCAATTGCACCTGGAGGGCTTAACCATGCATCAACACTTTCAAGTTCCCCGTTATCGTCAAAGAATAAGCTAAATCTTCCCATTGCACGTCCATGATGTTGTGCTTCAATAATGGGTGTCCCATTCACTTCACGTTGTACACGCACATGAACATGCCCACCTACAATTGCATCAAAGTCAATGTGTGTTGCAATATAGGTCATAGACGCACTGTTACCCCCCTTGTGCGTCACACCAATCACCGCGCCTACACCACGTTCATCACGCAAGTAAGTCACCAAGTCGTTGATGGCATGGCGATATGCCGTTGGTGAGCCAGGAGAGGGTGTTCTGTTTTCCAGCCCAAGTGTACCCCAGCCGCCAACCACTGTATGCATATTACTGGTCATTAGTCCTACCAATGCAATAGTGATATCATGGTCAGGAAATTCGATAATATCATATGGGCGTACAAATGAAGGCCTTTGCCCTGCCATCGGATGCCCATGACCATAGAATAAATCTGCCGCCAAAAGTGTAACACTTGGGTCATGCCCTATTTGAGTTGCACGATTATATCCAAATGAAAACTCATGATTACCAAAAGCCACATGAATACCTGAATCCTGTTGTGCAGGGCTGTTACTTGCCAGATATTCCATCATAGAAATCACTGGATTACCCTGAGTAAGGGTGGATACGGCATATCCGTGAAATTCGTCACCGCCGCCTACAACGATAACATTGTTAGGGTTATGATTTTGACTGCGTTGATACTCGATATAAGCAACAAGTCTTGCTGCGCCTGGGTTTTCATCAACAGGTTCAGCAAATTCTACATGCCCATGAAAATCATTAAACATAAGCACGTCAATACGAAGGGGCTCATTACAGAAGCAGTTTAAGCAATTACCGCATCCATTGTCTGAACAATCCGCTGAAGGCGGACATTGGCAACATCTGCAAACAAGGCAATTGCCATCAGAACATAAACCATCATCCCTACATTCACAGTCAGGAAGTAAGGGAATGGTAGAGCGAATGGTAATGTTTCGCATATGATGACGGGCAGTGGCAGAAATTGCACCGCCGCCAACGGCTATATTACTTGTCATTAGCCAGCGAATATATAAAATGTCTTGGTCATTTGCTGTCTCCGGCAATGTTCTTAAATGGGTAGGGTTCCAAGTGCCGCCCATGACAATAGGCGCACCAGCATCTTGCCATGTAATGCCGTCAAGGCTAAATTGCAATTGCCAGTCACGAGGGCCATTATTGTTATTGCCTGTTCCCCCAGGGTCAGAACGCATGTCAAATTCTACTTGAATACCCGCACGTCCTGTGGTTGAAATCGTTGTTTGCCAGCGTGGTTGGTCTGTATCAAGGTCAAGATTATGAAGTCCACCAGTCACACCATCGATAGCACTGCCGCTGTTGGGCACTGTACCTGTTGTAATGGTTGGCGCACCAGCATTCCATTGAAGCATTCGCGGTGTATTGCCTACAAAGAATTGCAAAGGCTCAATCACCGTGCCATAGGTTGTAGGCACAGCAGGACGGCGCGCATTGATACCGCCATGACCGACGAAGTATGTTTCCATACCATCCCCTTGCATCCATCGCGCAATTGCACCAGGTTCAACAACGCCATAGCGCATAACTAGTACATTCATTTCAACAGTCAGCGGTATGCCATTGGGATTGCCAATGTTTGCAGGTAAGCTCACTGTACCTGTAACCGTAAGACGTTGTGTAAATTCATTATATGGGTCAAAACCTAAACTATCCATATCCCACACAACAGGCCCACGGGGTGTTCTCACCACAGTTCCATAATAATATGGGGCAGCTTGTGCATTGGGTGGGCGGAGATTTGCTAAGTTACCGCCTACATTGTTGAACAAATTTGTTTCTATGCCAACGGTTTCAGGTAATCTGAACGCTTCGGCCGTTGGCACAACACCCAAACCAGGGTTAGGCACAACCATATCTTCAGGGGTGGTGATACGCTCAAAAATTTGCTCACCCATTTGCGGTAATGAAGTCACTGCCCCAGGCACACCACCAGAAGCATCTGAACGTACGATTGTATAGACATCCAGCAGTGTATGAGACTCGTCATTGTTAATTTGATATGTTCTTACAGAAAAAGTGTAAGGAGTAACATCTACCACAGAGAAGTTTCTACGGAAATTTTGGTTGTAAAATGACACATAGCTTCTGGGCATTTGTGCCACATTGTAAAACCCACTGCCAGAGGCAGAGTTAAATGTAATATGCACAAGCCCTGTAGGGTCAAGCACTGCATTGGTTGCTTCTGTGCCTGGGACAATGTTTGCAGATGCATCCAGCCAGTTTTGATGGAGTTGGGGAACATTTGCAAGCATTTGATGTGTGCGGTTGTACACATGGGCGTGTCCGGTCAGCACAATATCAAAATCAAGACGCTCAAAATGGGGCAAGAAGTTGTTGATAATTTGTGTCTTTTCGGGAATACCTGTAATACGATATACAGAGTATGCAGGATGATGAAATGTAGCTACACGCCATTCAGCATCTAAATTTTGTGCCACTGCATCCTCTAAAAATTCAAGTCTTTCACCACTCATTACCCTTTCAATACCAGCATTAGCACCGTTGGAATCAAGGACAATAAATAGTACATTGCCCCAACGTACCCAATAATCAAATTGGGTATAAAAGTCCCCGCGATGTCTAAAAACATTTTGATTATAGCCGCCTATTTCACCAACATTATCAGGTGCAGGAATATTGTAATGCATTGGCCATAATCTGATATTGGCATTATTATCGTCAAAAGACCAACCATCATGGTTGCCCACAACACCCATAATAGGCAGTGATTGTAACCGTTGCGGAGAAAACATACGGTCATGTCTATACTGGGCAATCGACACATGATTTGCACCTGCAATATAACTAGAAGTCTGCACTTGGTCGCCAAGGGCCAATACAAAGTCACTGCGTGGATAAGCCGCCACTGCAATATCAAGCGCATTTGCCCATTGTCTGCCATCCACTGTTGCATCTGCCGTGCCTATTGGCTGTAAACCATCACCCGTTCCAATTTGCGGGTCGCCTGCAATGATAAATTGAAAATTGTCACTTCCCCCTGTGCGGAAAGTTTTTAGGTCAGACTGCCCACCGTCCCAAGTGACGATGTAAGTCAATGTTGTATCGTGGGGAAGGTCATATACAGACACTTGATGTACATAATACCTAAAGCCCGGGCGTGTTGGTTGCATATTGCTTGTCACACCCATGGCACCAACACCCATATGCGCTTCCGCAGGACGGCTGCTGGACACAAGCACCCAAGTATCCCCATTGGGCGCAGTGATTACAATACTGCCTGTGGGCGAACCAGAATGCCAAGTGAACCGCATCTCGGCATTATTCGCCCCAGGATTTAAACTCAAATTTCTGTAATTTGAGCCTGCTGTAACCGAAGCAGGTGACGCTGTTACGTGTCTGCTTTCTTGAGCGGCTACTTCAACACGGCGTTCTGATGTCGCCACACCAAAAACCATGATGAAGACAAGCACTAAAGCCATCATACGGCTTGCGGAATGAATCATTCTTTTCATCGTCATTCTCCTTTACTTTGCTATGGGGTCGTATTTTGTACGACTACTTTTTATATGCAAAGGCCCGTGAGCCTATAAATGCCGTTGCCGGTGCGCACAAAACCATTGCGGATGATGCAGAAATGGCACGCATAACTTCTATTCCAATATCCACTCTATTGATGAGTACATTGTATGGCAGGTTGTTGATGTTGAATACAATGAGGGTAATAAAAAACGTCCCTGTAAATGCAAGAATGAGGGTATTTGATGACGAGCCAATAATATCCCGCCCAATTTTCATTGCTGATGTATACAATGTTTTAAAACTAGCATTTTTAGTGGTTTCACTAAGCTCCGCAGTGACAGACGCAAGTGAAACCGCCACATCCATTAAAGCCCCCAATGAGGCGATAAGAATTGCACAAAACAACAACTCGCCCACACTTGCATTAAATCCAGCCACAATCAGCAAATCAATTTCTTGTACATTGAAACCCGTAATACCCAATGCAACACTAATCAGTAAGTAAAAAATGCCATAAAATACAATACCAATACAGGTTCCTGCAATGCTTACATAAGTCTTTTTTCCAAACCCCATGATAGCAATAAGGGAAACCACCACAATACAAAGAGAAAGCAAAATTGTTAGTAAAGCAGGAGAAGCACCACCAACAATCAATGGCAATAATAAGAATATAATCACAACAAAAGTAAATACCAGACTAAATGCAGACTTTATACCTGTCCGCCCAAAAACCAATGCCAATAATCCAAAAAAAGCTGCAATAATCACATATATAGACCAAGTGCGGTCATCACTTTGCACATGCGCAAAATAATCATCTAATTCAGCATTTGGATGTTGCTCAAAAAATAAAATTACCCTTTGTCCAACTTGAGCATACACCGCATTTTCTATAGGAAAAAGCATATTGCGTGCTTCAATAATATCCCCCCGCCTTGCCCCTGATAATAACCTCACACGCAGTTCTTGGGTGCCAGTGCGTACCCCTACATGATTTATGGCTGTCCTGTCTTCAACAATTTCAACAACACGCCCAGAAACAAAGGAAACACTTTCACTATGCTGCTGATTTTGACTGTTGGCATAAACACCAAAAATAATTATCCCAATCATTGCAAGTGAAACAAAAATATAAAAAACCCTTTGGGCATTAAAAAAGTCACGCATCCTCATAGGGACACCTGACCTTTACGTGCGGCAAGCAAAGCAGAAAATATAGCTGTGGCAGGTATGGTAAAAATCAAACCCATCGTTGCAGAAACGCCTTGAATAATCTCAATGGCTACAATATCTAAATTAAGTATTCTCAACTGCGGGAAGCCGAATAATACAACCAATATAATTGTAGGCAAAGACGCGCCCGTTAGCGCAAGTATGAGTGTGTCTGAATTTGCGCCAAGAATATCCCCACCAATGGTCATGCCGCTTTTATAAAGACGGCGTGCAGTCATTCCTGGGCTTTGGGCTTTAATTTCAAACACGGCAGAGGAAATGGACATTGCCGCATCAACCACCACACCAGAAGCCGCAATAATCACGCCAGCAAAAAACATATCAGGAATACGCAGGAAAATATCATTTGGCGCATTATAAAGCATTTGCCTTGCATCTTCTAAATGTAAGCCTGAAACATGCCCCATGCGCCCCAATATCACACTAAGCAACCCTGCAAAGATAAGGCCAGTCCATGTGCCTGCAATGGCAGAAAAACTTTGGCGGCTAAATCCGCTAACCATAAGCAGTGTAAATGAGGTGGTAATCACCGCTGTCAAAAGAGAAAACACTATAGGACTATATCCCTGCACAATAAATGCAACCATAAAAAACAATACAGTAATCAGTGTAAACCCTAAAGTAATGACGGCATAAAATCCTTTACGCCGTCCCATAATGAGCATACTGACAATGAGAAATACCACAGCTCCAATCAGCACACGCCCGCGGGAAGGCCCATAAATATTCATAAAATCTGCATCAAGATATTCCAGACCCGGCATGACAGAAACTAAAATATTCATACCCTCACCCATATATAAGTTTGAAAAACGCGCCATATGGTTTATAAGTTCCAACCGCTCCCCAGCAAATGTGCCGGACAAAATCTCCACTTCTACCCGTTGTGTGCCTACATACACCCCAGGAATATAATAATCGGGCCAAATATTCGTATCCCAAACAGAAATGACACGGGCTTCTTCAACATAAAACTGGGGTGACAAGCCAAGGGATGGAAAGTCTGATATGTAAATGATAATAAAACAAAAAATAAGCCCAATGAAACCAAGCCAAAATCGCCCTGACCTTACCAGTTTATGGGGCATTTGCTTCAATTGTCCGACTGATTTTATCTTCGCCATAGTGTACCTCTTTTCATTCAAATACATACTGGCGATAACGTAATAAATATATCCTTTTCCTGTGACTTTGTCAACTGATTGTCCATCGGATACAGACTCATTGTGAATACTCGTATTGTGCGAAATATGATAAAGTTTAATACATTCAAACAATCCAATACAAAGGGGGGGCTATACATGAAAAATATGAACCCGCATAAAGGACACCGTGGCAGAATGCGGCAACGATATAAAAAGCAAAGCTTTGACGGCTTTGCTGACCATGAAGTTTTGGAGTTTTTACTATATTATTGCTATCCTCGCCAAGACACCAATGAAATAGCCCATAAAATGCTTAATGAATTTGGTTCGTTTCATAATCTTTTAGAAGCGGATATTCCTACGCTTATGGCAAAATTAAAATGTACAGAAAATATTGCAATTTTCATAAACATGCTTCCCAAAGTTGCAAACCGTTACTTTAACAATCGGTGGGGTGATAAAATATTTCTGGATACTTGTCAACGTGCCGCCGCATATGCAATGGATTTATTTGTAGGCTACACAGTTGAAAGCTTTTATGTACTCTGCTTAGATGTAAGATATCGGCTTATTCATGCGGCACAAGTTTCTGTGGGTACAGTGAACGAAACTGCCGCATATCCTCGTGAAATCATCAGCGTAGCATTGCAAAACAATGCAGTTAACGTCATTTTAGCCCACAACCACCCCGGAGGAACGATTAAACCTTCACCTGCTGACAATGAAGTCACACGCACCATATTTGAAGGCATGACAGCCATAAAAATAAAACTGATAGACCATATTATTGTTGCCGGTGATATGTACTACTCATATGCTAATGTGCTGGAGCGCAGATATAGAAGCTGGGCAAGTATCCCTTCCCATATGCTTGTGGTGAATGGTTATCGTTAAAAACCACCTTTTCATACTACATTAAACAACGTATAATGGATGTACGCTCATTGATTACGCCTCCGTCAAGGGGCTTGCAGAGGGTAGCACTATAATTATTGTTATACAAGTGTTATAATCACCATAATGGTAAGTAACCGAACGAATATAATTTATATTTTAGCCATATTTCCGCGCCGATAGGAGAGGAAGCCCTTGGCAAAGCCCACTACACCGACTTTGCTGGTGTATAAGTGTGCAGATTGCCCTGTTGGTTAAACTATGAGGAGGAAAAGTATGTATGCTGTAAAAGCAATTTACGATGGTGTTAATTTCAAACCAAGACAGCCGATTTCTGTGAGCGGGAAATACGAAGTAGTTATTACATTTCTTGAACCAGTAGAAGACGATATTGTTGGTGATGCACAGTCTAAAAAACGTCCACTTTCAGAATTAAGAGGGTTTTTGAAGGGCAAGGTTTGGATGGCAGACGATTTCAATGGACCTTTAGAGGAAATGAGAGAGTACATGGAATGAGTTACTTGTTAGATACGCACGCCTTGATATGGTATTTTGAAGATTCAAAAGACCTACCGATAAAGATAGCACGCATTATTGATAATCCCATATGCCAAAAATTTATCTGTATTGCTTCTTTGTGGGAAATTGCAATTAAATCCAACATAGGGAAATTGGATATGCAGCTGTCTTTTGATGAGCTTCTGGATACCATAGAAAGTAGCGAATTGTCTGTAATCCCAATAGAAAACGACTATTTGAAAAGGCTTTTGAAAATACCATTTATTCACAAAGACCCATTCGACAGATTAATTATAACTACAGCATTATCGGAAGGCTTAACTATAATGACGATAGATGAAAACATACAAAAATATGATGTTCCATGGATTTGGTAAAGTAATACAAAAAGGATGCCCGATTGGGCATCCCGTTTCTTTTAACTCCTTCTCGCATGACAAATCGCCTTATTTATGCCGTAAATGAGCCGACAGCCATGTGTTTTAGTAGGCTTGTTTCCTCAAGCCCCTTAATAGCATAACAATTGATATTATTGAATGGGTGTTGCATTTTGGCCATTGACTTTTTTGAAGCTACACAAGATACAGTGCGGGAATTAAACAAAACCGAGCGGGGCATTTTTGACTTTGTGGTGAAAAATATGGAAGATGTAAAGCAAATGAGTATTCAAAAGTTTGCGGCAGAAATGTTCCTATCTACCACATCTATATTTCGGTTTACGCAAAAGCTGGGCTTTTCAGGCTATTCTGAATTTATTAACAGTCTGCTGGTGACATCTTTTAATCAACCTGAGGATATACTGCCTACAGCACTGATGAAACAAGGTTATCCTGAAGGGTATTTAAAAAATACCATAGAAACGATACGTGTCATGAGTGAAACCCAAGTAAGCAAGGTCATGGCACTTTTGGCGCGCCGTCCAAGTATCTATATCCTAACAGATGATTGCGCACGCCCTATTACACACTATAGCGAAAAATTATTTATAGGGCTGGGCTTAGACGCTTACGGGCCAGAAATTAGCTATCAAAGGCAAAATCTTGTCAATCATATTACCAGTGATGATATGCTGATTGCCCTATCCTATTCTGGGCAAGATAAAGAAATGATTGACTTTATAGAAAGGGTGTTCCTTAGAGAACGCCCCTTTTTGCTGAGTATTACACGTGCAGATAACAACACGTTAGAAAGCCTTTCTGATGCAAATTTTTATGTATTTGCAGAAGAAGTGCGGCGTGGGGGAATGGACTTAACGTCTGGTGTGTCTATGCTTATGATTTTAGAAATTCTTGTGTACATGTACATTGCCCGGGAAAAGTAGTAATATTATTACGAAAAAAGTAACATGTTACTTAATAAGAATCATCTATACAATATGTGCTAAACTCCTTTATTTTTATCACGTTTTGGGCTACAATTAGGCTCATAGCAAAATAAATTTGAAGGAGTTTTTATTATGCGTACCCAAAATGTAAAAAAGATAAGTGCGTTCTTACTGCCATTGATTTTGTTTAGTTACTTGGTTGTAGGTTTCCCAGACGGGGCGTTTACGATTTCTTGGGATGCGATGCAGCAAGGGTTAGGCCTTGTCACATTTCATTCAGGCATTATTCTGGTAGGATACTCTGTCACATATACACTTGCAGGGGTTATGCTTTCATGGCTTAACCGTTTTATGAAACTCCAATCGGTTTATTTGATGGGGCTTGTCATCATGGCACTGGGTTTTGTTGGGCTTGCATTTTCTATAAATTTCCCACTGGTACTTGCCACTGTAACCATTTACGGTTTTGGTACAGGCGCAATGGCATCCAGCATGAATGCCTACATGGCAAAGCATTTTACTGCGTCACAAAACAACTGGATGCACTTCTTCTGGGGGGCAGGTGCGGCAATAAGCCCACTCATTATGGGGCGTTTACTTATTTTAGAAGATATTTACACCCCAGGATATGGCTACGCCCTTGAATATGGCTGGACAGCAGGATACTTAACCATTGCCGTCATCGTGGGGGTTGTTGGTGTTGTGCTTCTGCTCAGTATGTATAGAAAGATTTGGATTAGTGATGATGGCATTGCCTCAACAACAGACAAGATTGACAATGTGGTTGATAAAAAAAGATACTTGGTAAAAAAGTGGCACCAAGTTGTAGAAGTTTTAACTTTCTTCTTCTTAGGCGGCACAGATTACACGGTTGTATTCTTTACCAGCACAGTATTTATGGTTGAACACGGGCTTTCTATTGCCCATGTTGCAATATTTTCTACTGTTTATTATGTTGGCATGACCCTTGGCCGTTTAATATTCGGCTGGTCTGCAAAGTTTATGAAGGAGATTACCATTATTCGCATTGGGATTGTGATTGCTGCCACTGGGATTTTGGTGTTGTGGTTTGCCAGCGGCATTATCACAGCGTTAGGCATTGGGCCACAAGCTATAGGCATTGTGGGTATGGCTATTGCAGGTTTTGGGCTTGGGCCGTTGCTTCCAACCCTAGTCAGTGACACGTCAAACCGCTTTGCACCAAGGGTGATTTCAAAACTTGTAGGTTATGAACTTGCCGCCTTTGGTGCAGGCATTGCGGTATTATTCTTTATCACCAGTATGGTGCTTACCTTCACCACCTATATGTCACTTTTCCCTATTGTGTTGGCGTTTGTTATACTTGTATGTATCTGCAATGAAATTCTAATCCGCGCCTGTGTTAAAAATAAAGTGAATACAGCAGAATAAACTTTTGTAAGAAAGTAAAATCCGCTTGAATGCTAAGGCATTCGGCGGTTTTTTTATTGCAATAAATATAGATATTAAGGCAACGGGGCTTTTTGAAAATATTAAAAATTCATATTTTTTTGACGAAAACTGTTGACACCTTCAAGTGTTGAAGTATACTAAATTTGCAATAAAACCACCAAAAAAATCTGACACATGGAAAGGAGGACGTTTATCATGTCAAATCAAATTCGTATGACCCCAGAAACCATGCGCATTCGTGCAGGTGAAGTGAATGGGCAAGGTCAAGCATTTCAAGATGTAATCACCCGCATGGGCGGTATCATCAACGAGTTGCAGTCTGAATGGGAAGGTCAAGCAAGCAGAGCTTTTGCAGACCAGTTTCAAAGACTACAACCAGCGTTTAATGAGATGCGCGAGCTTATTGACAACATAGGTATGCAACTTAACCAGACTGCAAATGCTGTTGAAGATATGGACAGCAGTATTGCAAGAATGTTTAGTAATTAGTTGTATAACGATGTGCTTAGGGGCTGTAAGCATAGGTTGTTTGCAGCCCCTTTTTTAAAAAGGAAAGGTAGTATATGTTTAAAATACTATATATAATTTTAATATTACTCACTGCATTTTCATTAAACACCCCCGCATATGGGGCAGATTTGCCCATTGATATTACTGCCATTGGGCGTGAGGGCAATCTTCACCCTCAATTCGGTCATCATTTTAGTACTAATCTTTTTACAGAAGATGCTATGCGTGTCAACGCAGCACGAGCGGAGCAAGTCAACCGCAGACAAGAAACGTCTTATGACTTGTTTAGCAATATACCTTTTGCATATGAAGTGGACATGTTTGAGCATTTAACCAATACCGGTTATCATTTGGCTTTATTTTCTGCACCAAGGGATTTTAGTCACATCAATATCCCTCTGGAAGGGGAAACTTTATCAACATGGATAATCGTATTCACATTAGGGGTTTGTGCTATTGCTGGCTTTGTATTGGCAATGGTGATGAAAACAAAAAAGAAAGGTCAATCAGCTGATGTTTATTAACATAACCATGGAAATAAGCGGCCACAACTTGGATATTAGAATTGACTCGGAACAAAAAATCAAAAGCGCATTGGATGTTTTGCGCCAAAGGGGTAAGTTGCCTATGGGTACAACACCAGACTATTTCCGCTCTATGCTAAACCAAAACTTAGTCAGTGCCCATAAAACTTTTGCAGAAGAAAATATTTTTGACGGCGATAAGCTTGTGACTATTTCTTAAAAACTCGGAGGGAAACAATGGATGCCACCATACAAAGGACAGTGCGTAACAGTGAGTTAAATGTATCTAAAGAAAACCGCCCTTTTTTAACATATCCTGCAAGAGATATGGCGCAATGTATCTTGGAAGAAATGGACGACAGCGTCAATTTCATTTTTAACACCCATCACATGGAACAAGCAGACACCATACTTCATCAATCTAAAGAAATACAACTACGTTTTTTAATCAATTGTGCGGCACTTGAGGTCATGAGTACAGAGTATGCATATGCTTTGTCCCTAGACAATTTACTGATAGATATAAACCTTGTGCCTAAAATCATGATTAGAGATGTAAAAACCAGCGAAAGTATAGCATTTATAGACACCTATAAAGCCCTGATAGGCAGTGTTTTGCTGCCCAAATACACCTATGGAGACTATATCTATGGGGGTATCAACAATCATAAAAAAAGTAAATTTTTGTCCGAGCTTATATCACTAGAGACTGTAGATGCCATAAGCCATCGTTTAATTGAGGAATATCACGGGCTTATAAGAGAAACAGCCGAAACAAAAAAGCTGGTGCGTAAAAGCAATGTGTGGTTTACCCGTATTGCAATCCCTGTGTTGTCTATTGCCCTTGGGGTCATGACATTTTTTGCAGGACAGATGTTTCTGTTTGACATTCCTTTTAGAGACAGTGTCATTGCCGCCAATACGGCATATATCAACACAAACTTTCTTGCAGTACAACAGGCACTTAGACCTTTTGATGTATCTGAACTGTCTGTAGAGACACGATACTTTCTATCCCGTTCATATGTATCCACCGAAGCCCTTACGGAAACCCAAAGGGCAAATATCCTCGTAGGGCTTGCGCAACGCACAGACCCTATCATTTTTGATTATTGGATATTGCTGGGGCGGTTGTATTTTGACGAAGCGGTAGATATTGCCCTACGTCTGGGGGATGAAGAACTTTTACTTTTTGCCTATCTTAAACAAGAGGCTTTTATAAGACAGGATATGTCTATGCCCGGAGAAGAACGGGCGGCATTGCTGGCTGATTTAGAGAATCATATAGACCGCATAAACCGCGCGCGTGATGAAGCGATGGGCGGATACTAAGAGGGGTAATTCATGGAAAAACTGATAGAATACAGAGACGGGTACGTGAGGGAGTATTCGGTAGGGGAAAAAGAGAAGTATCCAAAAGGAGTTCACCTTCGTGGAGAGGAAAAGCACTATTCCACCAAAGGCATCGTGCCAGTGCGTATTGGCAGTGGGTATGGCGACCATATCCAGCTTCAAGATACAAAGGCTGTATTCACTTTATATGAGGATTATCTCCATGCCATTGATGCCACAGACTTATATCTTAACGGCAACAAAATAAACACAGGACAGCATTCCATTACTTATGGAGATAGTATTTGGGCAAGCACCACCCACTTTGTTGTCCATGAGGGATACATCACTTGTTTTGGCACAGGATACTTGTCGAATCTTAACATTTCACCATTCACACCCAAACCCTATGATGAGTTTCCTATCTATAAACGCTCCCCTCGCATTATCAAGCGTGAACCCACTGACACGATAGACATTGTTGCGCCAGAAAAAAAGGAAGCTTTTAAAAAAGGCGGGTTGGTCAAAGTGATTCTTCCGCCCCTGGCCATGGTGATGGTGACAGTTGCCATGGGGGTACTTCTTGGGCGGGGCTTGTTTGTACTCATGAGTGCGTCGGCAATGACCGTCAGCATTATCTTTTCCATCACGAACTTTTTTGGGGACATTAAAAAGCGGAAGGAAAAAGAGCATGAAAGACAAGAAAGCTATGACAAATATTTGTTAAGGCAGAGGAAGAAAATCCATGGGATGCAGATGGAGTTTGTGGAAGCGTTACGTTATCACAATCTTTCACCCAAGGAGATAGGACAGG
>WRAH01000006.1 GCA_009780315.1 Defluviitaleaceae bacterium | reverse complement strand
GACATGTGAAGACTTAGGTGTCCCATGGTTATAAACAATCTAAAGAAGGGCTACTTGCAAAAGTATGCCCTTCTGGTTATCGCTAGAGGCGTTAACATTCAACCAGACCAAAAACTCCTTATCTGTGGTGTAATGTCAAGGGGTAAGTTAAAACTTTCAGAATAAACGAAAATATATTCGATTTCCAGCTTGCATTCCTTTGGTAAATATGGTATAGTTAACTTCATGCGTATTTATCGCATAGACTTAATATTTGTTGGGAGAAATTGGATAATGAAGAAACTGTTACGCAGAGCGTGTGTGGCGTTAATCGCTACTTTTTTTGTGATGGGGCTTGTTGCCTGTGGTGGAGAATCTGAAACGCCAGAAGAAAGCATAACTGTGAGCGTAGAGAATCCGCAGACTGCTACCCCTAACTCAACATCAGAATCAAACTCAACACCTCCAACTGAATCAGAAGCAGATGATAGTGATGTTCAGGCTTTCATTGAGGAGTATATGGATAACATATCTCAAACGGAAGATTCGCATTTTTATTATAATATCTGGTTTGTGGCAGATAATTTCCCAACTATTGGAGAAGTTCCTCTTGATGGGCTTCGGGCAATGTATCAGGAACTTAATGAGCGGTTCAATTATATTGTGATACTAACACAATCTTTGAATTACTTAGGGTATTACAGTGGTGATGAAAGGTTTGTTGAATCACTCCCATTTGGAAATATAGATTTAAGAAACCGACTTGTTTCTGATACCGAAGGGAACGAATTTTTTATAACACCCTTAAATACTGTCATGGTAGGAAGGACATTGTTCCAATACTTTGATAATAATATTGTCAAAGGTAGGAACTTTATCGAATCTGATTTTTATTTCAATTCCCCCACAGACGTAATCAACATTATACTTGGCTATGATTATATTGGCGTTTACGACCTCAATGACATATTAACTCTAACGCTGTACGGCAAGGTTATCAGTTTTAGAGTAATTGGATTTTATGGCGAAGGAACAGAGTTTCCTAACATGAATCATGGTTTTGAAAATATTTACTTTGACCGCTCAATAATAATGCCTCTATTCGCAATAACTTATGACCCAACAAGTGAAGATGACCAAATGTTTCAAATAATCCACTACAGCCAAAAAGCGTCTGGAAATATACGAATATCGGCTACGGCTGAAGAATTGCAAGAAGAAACATTTGAAATACATTCGAGATATTTAGCCATTATTCAAGAAATGGCAGATAGGCATGGCTTGGAGCATAATGTAGCGGCCTTACCGATACCTCGGCAATTGCATTAAATTAAAAGCACCTATTCAGAAAAAAATTGTGAAACCGCCCCAATTTTGCTACACTCCTACACTTGCTACACTTCCAAAAAATGGTTGAGTGTAGCAAGTGCATGAAATGTAGTAGTTTTCAGTCGGCTTTACATTTTAATCAATAAAGGGATTTTCCGTATAATCCAGTATCACCCCAACCACAACATTACCCACGCCACCACGCCTAACATCAAGCCTACGGCGAAGTTCAGCGACAAAGTTTTTATTATTCATCTGCCTGTAGCCGTTGTCCTTCGCCCATGCAGAATAGGCAGTATATAATTCGCTGGCGGGTATACGGTTCTCATCTTTGATAGCGGTACACTCGTTGAGGAAAGAGCCGATTATATCCGTTTCCTGTCGGTATGCTTGTATAGCATTGTTCACCTTTTCAGGCAGGGGCAAGCCCTCTAACTGCAAGAGCCGATACCCCTCTATCAGCCAGTTTAGTATTGCACTCCTGTTCTTCTGCTTGCGGAAGTGTGCCTTTAAGCCGTTATCTTGCTCATGGGGCAGAAAATGGCGGTCAAAGGGGATTAGCTTCACTCTACCACTCATAAACACCGTATCGTCAGAAGTGCGGGGCAAGTGGTTAGTGTTTATGAAAATCTTAAATTCTGGCGTAAACTCCACAGGGTTTTCATTCAAAAACCGTGCCGTGTAGGTATCGCCCCCTGTGAGCTGTTTTACAAGGGCAATATTCAACTCCAAACCCTTTTCGGGTTCGGGTACATTAACAAGCCTTGCCCCCTTTAATCGAGCCGTGTCGGGGCTTGCCGCCCCACCATCAGCAGGACGGCGGGATAATGTCTGCGGTTGGATTGTTCGGGCATACTCGCCCAATACAAAGGCTACTGTTTCTGATAAGGTGCTTTTGCCGTTGCGGGTTTTATCACCGTAGAAGATGAAGAAACACTCCAACGCCGTTTCGCCCGACAGGGCATAACCCAACGCCTTTTGTAAAAATCGTGCCGTTTCCATATCCCCACACATAACCTCATTTATAAAGGTTTCCCACCGCTCACATTTGGCGGCGGGGTCAAAATTCACGTTGGCAAGTTTGGTGATGTAGTCTTTTGGGTTATGGGGTAACAACTCCATTTTTTCAAGACAAAACGTACCGTTAATGCAGTTCAGCAAGGTTTTGCCTTTATCAAAACGGTTAAGGCTTACAGGGCTGATAGAACGAGCGTCAGACAAAATGCTCTCACGTCTGCGCCTGTTGGTTAGTCCTTTTGCAAATTTTACATACGCCTTATTTTCTTCCGAGCCATCATCAAAGTATTCAGCGTATTTGGCGTAGTCCTGTGCAAAGGCTTTGCATATTTCCATAACACGCAAGCCACCATCATCTTTTACCCAACGTCTGCCCCTGTAGGTGTACCATGCTTTTGATTCCACCACATAGCAGATAAATTGGCTATGCAAGTCATAAAACAGCCGAGCCACGCCTATATCATGGCGTGGGTACTGTTCGTTAGCTTCGATATGTCTTTCTTTGAATAAGGTAATGTAATCCATCTACCGACCTCCAATCTCTATACTGCGGTTGCGTACTTGCGGGAATAATTGCGGGTTTAAGGCTTTCATTTCAGCCAGTATGTCTTTGTTTACATCTGCGGCGGTTCTCATGCGGTTGGCGTGTTTGGTTAATCCAATTTTTTCAGCAGATTTAGCACCGTATTCAGCAAGGGCATCTATGAGAGTACCTTGCTTCGGGTTAAGGTTATCAGCCTTGTATTCGTCAAGGTCTGCCCTGTCCGTAACCGTATATTTCAGCACTTGCACAGCTTCAATAGCGGCGGTCATTGTGTCGTAGGCTTGCACTAAATTTCTACCGATATTGGCACTCTTAGCGGTTAATGCTTCAATCTCCCTCGCCTGTTTATCAACCTCGGCTTGGAGTTCGTCACGCTCATTTTTTACGGTAGTAGCTGTAGCAAGCAAAGTTTCTTTGCCCTTAATAGCTTTTTCTCTGCGAGTGACTTTGGTTTCTCTTGTGCCAGCGTTATCTTCCCTTGTTTTAACATCAGTACGGCGTTTACGAATGTCTTTTATTTCAGCTTCGTTGGCGATATAGGAATCAGCCATCTTTTTCAGCTTCACTAAATCATCATAAGGGATTTTTACATTGCTACCAAATGTGGGCTTGTCAGGAATTTTAATTTCTGCGGTTTTAACTTTCAGTTTGCGTAAATCCTTAATCTGCTCACATCTTTTTCGAGCCGTTCTTTTTCGGCTTTAAGATTAGTGCTTGTGGTGCGTGTGGTTTCGATATGGGTCTGTACATCTTCCAGTTCCATGTCGGCAAGTTTTAACCGATTTTCTTTTTCAGCCAGTTCTTTTTCTTTCTCCGCAAGCCGTTTTTTGTCCTGTTGGATTTTATAATCCAAGTCGGATAAATGCTCACGGTTAGAGCCACGCTCCCCACGCTCAAAACCTTCATACCCCGCCTGTTGCATATGCTCAAAAAATCGGTCTTGCAGTAGCGAGTATGAATTTAGCTGAATAGTTTTGCCGTCACGCTCCATAGGAACACGCATAGGCCATTTTTTAGAATGGCTTATCTGCGGAATAACCTCTTTAACTTTGCCGATTAGTGATTTGTCCTTTGTGCGTTTAGACCATTTTATTTCCTTCTCCACCACAGGCACATAAACAACATGGAGATGATAATGGTAAACATCTCGACCAAGTTCTTCCGAAAGAGCCTTGTTGCGTTCGTCTGCATGGAGAACGGCAGATAGTACATATTCTTCCGAGCCGATTTCTTTTAAGGCACATCGGTACGCTTCTTCAAAAAAGGATTTGGCATATTCGTACCCGCCGTTATTTTCAAAATAGGCTGTGTTCACATCAAAGATTAACTCGTCAAAAACTTTAGCGTCGGGCTTCAATCCACGCTTTACAATTTTACCTTCTTCAATAAGACGGTTAAATGTTTGCTCGTAGGTTTCGACCTTGCCATCAGGCGTAAAGTTTTGGTGGAAATGAATGTTCATGTCGGCACGACTTATATCAATATCGCCGTTGTGGTAACTTTCATTTTTGCGTTCGTTGTGACGCTCCCTAAGATTAAATTCGCCGCTTCGATATGCGGCGTTGCGTACAACGGTTCTGTCAATTTTGGTTTTTGCCATTAGCAAAACTCCCTTCATAATTTTATATTTTTTGAAAAGCACTTGCTGAAAAAATAATCAGCACCATGCCCGCCCCATGTGATATAATTATGGAGCGAGTAGCTTGGTGTCCGTTGTGGCACTAAGCTAAAATCAAAACCCTGTGCCGCCTTTGGGCGTGTCGTTTCCTTCAGAAACTTACCGCCCATCAGCACCCGCCAAGCATAATCGGCGGCGGCACTATCACACCTCTTTCAGAGTGTGTGACCCACTCACGCACTTTCCGCCATAGGCGGCAAAGGTGCGAGTGGGCTCTGCCGAGGGCTTACCGCCGTTGGCGGCAGGGTTGGGCTACCGTAGTAAAAAATCATCACGGTATGCCCCAAGGTAAGGACGGCCGTCCTCACCTTCCAAGCAAAAACATAAAACCCAAAAGCACCAGCAGAAGCAAAAAACCACTCAATCATTTTTCAATAATTGAGTGGCTGATATAGAAATTTTGCTATGCCGTTTTTGCAGTTTTGGGCTTCGCAGTTTTTGATTTTCGTGTTTCAGATTTTGCATTTTCGGCGGCGGCTTTTTCAGCTTCGGCAGCACGTTTTTTGGCAACCCAGTTACGAGTTTTCTCACGGTGGTATGCTCGCTTAGCTTCTAACTTTTCTTCGGCTATTCGGTCAGCTTCGATTTGTTCAGCCGTTCGCATATCAGGTACATCAAAGTTGCCGATGTACTTCAAATAAACATCTACTTGCTGAGAACGTGCGCCCCTTGGCTTACCGCCAACGCCAGTATTACCATCAGACCATACGCCCTCATGGACAATAATTTTTTCCACAAAACTGTTGAGCATGGGCGTGGTTAATTCTTCAAAACTTGTGTACTTGCGTACCAATGCTAAGAAGTTTTCTGCCCTGTCGTTGTCGGAGATAAACTCGTCTAACTCTGCTTGGAGTTTTTCATTTTGGGATTTGATTTCTTCCTTCTCCTGTTGGTAGTTGGAAGTCATATCCTCAAAAATTTCCTCCGAGATTTTACCGAGTGCCTTATCTTCGTAAAGGGTACGAAAGATTTTATCAAGGTCTGCAATACGTTTTTCGTTTTTAGTGATTTGCTTCGTGTGAGCCTTTGCAAGTTCCTCACGCTTCACATTAGAAGTCGCTCGTAGTTGCTCCACAAACTCTGCTTCATGATTTTGAATATATCCGCTCGTCTTTTTTATGACTTCGAGGATAATTGTTCGTATTGCTTCGGTACTGATATGGTGCGGGGAACATTGAGTATCAAACTTGGAATTGCTAAGTTTGTAAGTCTTGCAATGGTAATCATCTCTAAGTTTTTTGTGTGTAGGCTTTTCGGGCTTTGACTTGCGGTGGTTATAAAGTTTCTCGCCACAGTCAACACACCACAGCAAGCCTGTGAGTGGATTAGCTTCTCCGAGAGTATCAATACGACGTGGTGTGTGGCGTAACTTTTGCACCGTGTCAAAAGTTTCTTGGTCTATAATAGCGGGGTGAGCATTGGGGAAGATAATCCAGTCCTCTTGTGGCTTGGTGATTTTCTTCTTGCTCTTAAAACTGGCTGATGTAGTGCGGAGATTTACCATATGACCGCAATACTCCATTTTCTTCAAAATGTTAATAATGGTTGCCGTTCCCCAAGCGTACTTGTAATGTGTGTCGTAATCATTCATGTGTCTGCCACGACCACGCACACCAAGATAATATGATGGGCGTTCGATTTTTTCATCACACAGCACTTTTGCAATGGCGTGTACCCCCATGCCTTGCATAGCCATTTGAAAGATACGCCGAACAATAGAAGCGGCTGGCTCGTCTAATAGCCACTTGTACTTGTCGTTGGGGTCTTTCATAAAACCATATGGCGGGGTGCTTGTGGTAGGCTTTCCGCTTCTGCCCTTACTTGCAAAAACGGATTTTATTTTCTTCGATGTGTCACGGGCGTACCATTCTGCCATAATTTCCCTGAACGGTGTAAAATCATCTTCACCATTCAGCAGAGTGTCCACGCTGTCGTTAATCAAGATTAGCCTTACACCTTTTTCACGGAACATTTCACGGTACAGCCCCACACGCAAGTAATCTCTGCCCATGCGGGAGCTGTCCTTAATAACGATACAGCTTACCTTGTCGGCATCTACCATTGAGATAAGTTCTTGCCATGCGGGTCTATCCCAGCGAGTACCGCTGTAGCCGTCATCATACAGGAAGATATAAGGGGTTAGACCGTTGGCATTGGCGTATTCTTCCAAAAGCTGTTGCTGGTTTAATATCGAATTGGAAGGCCCTTGCATTTCATCATCACGGCTTAATCTGCCGTATAAAATATTCAGTTTTTGAGTGTTCATGTCTGCCTCTTTCTCGCAGTTCTGAACGCTTGCGACACAGGGGAGATTATGCACTATGGCTCACCTCCCGCTTAATTAGCCGAAGTAGTTTGTCCTCTACCGTTTCTTGGCTTGTTGTGCTGAAATGGACGTTCACCTTAAAGGTGGTGGAGCCAATCCTTTTCTGCATATTTATCGGCTCGGCATGGGGTTTTCCTTGCGTCCTCACCGCACTTGCTTCAAGAGTATGCTTCATAACTGATTGACCCCCTTCTTAGATTAGATTTAGTTTTGTTGGTTTCCGGTTGGTTTTAATGGTTACGATAGAACACTTCCTTTCTTGGTTGGATTTGGAGCATATGTGATACCCCTTCAATAGATAGGGAAAAAACAGGCTGAAAACGGAACTCATTTATAAATATTTTTTGACTTTCCGTCTGCCGATTATTTCTCCCTCTACTATTAGGAAAATAACAGGGGTATTTCGGAACTCTTTTATATTACAGTTGTGTTACAGAATTTTGAGCATACAAAAAGCCCCGCACTCGTCCTATTTGAATACGACAGGAGCAGGTATAAAATGTTCCCAAGCGGGTCAATCAGCTATGACCGTCACAAGTGCGGCGTTTTTCAAAGAGCGAGGCAAAAGTAGCGGATTGCTACCTTTGAAAAGATAATATCGGAAACCGCTTCCGAAAAGGGTAACTACTACAGCTAAGTAAATGTGCCGCAAATGGCGTAACTGCGCTGTTATTTGGGTAGGTTTTAACCGTACCCTTAACAGCATACATCTTCCGCTCTGACGTTCGGGATGCCTACTTCGTTAACTTGCTGACTGAAATTGCCTACCAACGCGGGGCAAAAGATGTTCTTGTCCGCTGGCATAGTGATGTCACGGGTAAACTACGCTATCTCCACGGACATGATGATATCTTTGGAGTAAAAAAACAATGGCTTGTTGAATATACAAACATGATTGTTGAAGAGGATTATCAACTGCTCACCCTAGTTTCCAGTGACCCTCAACTGCTTGAAGATGTAGACCCTGATAAACTAAAAAAAGAAAACGACACAGCGACCGACATCTTCAAACCCCTACAAGAGAAAACCAGAGCCAATGCCGTCCAATGGACAATCGTAAACCTACCCTCTCCAGAATGGGCGCGTAAGGTCTTTCCTTGTAGTACTGACATTGAAGAAGCAGAAGAAATGATGTGGGAAGCCATCTTTAATGTAAACCTTATTGATGACAATGACCCCCTAGACAATTGGGATAAACACATTTCATCACTCAAAGCCCTTGCAAAGAAGATGAATGATTATAACTTTCAATCCATTACCTTCAAAAACAGTCTAGGCACAAAGTTAGAAGTGGGCTTACCCGAGGGACACCAATGGATAAGCTGTGGACAGTCCACCCAAACAGGCAATGCATTTATATCCAACCTACCCACCTATGAAATCTATACAGCCCCCCACCGTAATCAAGTGACAGGTATCGTATACGCAACCAAACCCATCATCTACATGGGCAACATCATAGATGACTTTGGGATACGGTTTGAAGAGGGACAGGTGATAGATTACAAGGCAAATGTAGGGCAAGAGCATTTACAGGCACTCATCAGCCGTTACCCTAATGGAAACTTCTTGGGAGAAGTCGCCCTTGTGCCACAGTCCAGCCCCATATCCTACCTAGGTTTATTATGGTATAGAACCATTTATGATGAAAACGCAAGTAGTCATCTTGCCCTAGGCAATGGGTATCCACCTACAGTCAAAGACACAGAAAGCCTGACAGAAGCAGAGCGCATGGCAAGGGGATTAAACCAATGTGAAAGCCATGTAGACTTTATGATTGGTTCACCCTGTTTACAAGTCATAGGCAAAACCCATGACGGGCAACACGTTCAAGTCTTCACCAATGGTGAATGGGCGATTTAATCACTCACATTTTAAACTAAAAAAATCCCTGTTTTGAAATAGAACAGGGGATTTTTTTTATGTATTGAATGACTTATAGCAGTATTGGACGCTTGTGATAGGACAATCATGTGCTATATTAAAAAAAATATAATTCTATATCAGACAAAATAATTCTGTACACGTAATATTATTTATTGTATAGTATCATATGAAAAAGGAGGCTTAATACATTATGGCAATTCAAGCTACAGGAATACTGCTGGACGGTTGTGTTTTGTCTTTGCTGGCAAAAGAGGATGCATATGGATATGCCCTAACACAGCAGATGAAAACCACCCTTGGCGTATCAGAATCAACCCTATACCCAGTCATGCGGCGTTTGCAAACAGATAACTGTTTGACCACATACGATATGCCGCACAATGGGCGCAACCGAAGATATTATAAAATAACAGAGCAAGGCAAGGCACGATACAATGAATGCCAAGCAAAATGGACAGATTTTAAAAGTCGAATTGATACAGTTTTAACAGGAGGGTTATTGCAATGACAAAAATAGAATTTCTAACACAGTTAGAAAATAGGCTAAAAGTATTGCCTGTCAATGAACGGCAAGACGCACTTGACTATTATGAGGGTTATATTAGCGATGCAGAAAATGAAACCGCTGCAATAGCCCAACTGGGAACACCGGGGGAAGTTGCAGCAAATATATTAGCAAACTATGTATCAAAAACCCCCAGCCACGGATACTCCCGCACTGTGCGGAAAGAAGGCGCAGGCGGAGCAAAAACAGCAGTGATGGTTATACTTGCACTGTTTGCAATACCCATTGGTTTACCCCTTGCAATTGCCCTTGCGGCTGTGGCCTTTTCGTTATTTATCGCACTGCTTTCTGTAGTTTTTGCTGTTGGTGTCACAGGGGTTGCACTGGTTGTTAGCGGAATCATTGCCATTGTCACTTTCCCAATATTTCTAGTGCAAGATTTTAGCTCGGCATTGGTGGTTGGCGGTACAGGCCTTATTGGGTTAGGGCTTGGCATATGGTTTATTCGTCTGACGACTACATTAACGCGCTGGGGCTTCCCACGGGTTGCACGATTTACCGCTAATAAAATTTTAAGGAGGAACACCCATGGAAGATAACAGACAGTATCCACCAACAACGCAACCAATGGTAGAGCCTACTCACGAAATGCACGAACCCTATACACCGCCCAAAAAACGTATGCCATGGAATAAGCTTGCCCTTCTATTCATCATCATGGGCGCAATCATGTCTATCGCAGGCTGGGCAACCGGCGGACGCGGCGGAAGCATAGCTTTTATCAATGGCGGTTTTCATGTAGTAACTGCCGCAGACAGAACATCATCTCACATAAGTTTTGCCGGCGAAAATATTACAAATATCCATGTTAATGCTGTAGATACAAGAATTATAGTGGAATCTGGTTCAAATTTTGCTGTATTCCTTACAAATGTAGATGAAGATACAGTGGAGCTTTCTGGCAATACATTAAACATCAATGTTCCATCTCATCATAGGCGTATCCATTTTATGAACATTGGATTTTATTCTGTTTCAAATGAAATAAGAATCCAAGTTCCGCCACAGCAAATGGATTCAATTACACTCACAGGCACAAGCAGTAATGTTGTTGTAGAAGGCATAAGCGTCACAAACTTGGACGCGCGTTCTACCAGTGGTAGTGTACGTTTGTGGGACATTGAAGCCGAAACCCTTAATGCACGTTCAACCAGCGGCAGTGTACGGGGTGCAAATGTACATTTCTCTACAGGACATTTACAAAGCACCAGCGGGAGCGTCAACTTCACCCACATAAGCTGGGATAGCTTGTACGCCCAAAGCACCAGCGGCAGTGTACGTTTTGAAGATGCCCGCATTCATTTAGACCGCATACAAGGCGGGTCTACAAGTTTGCAATCAACATCCAGCAGTGTTAATCTTAATATCAGCAACCGCCGTGACGATTTCCGCTATGACTTAAATTCCCGTACTGGCTCGGTAAGAATGGATGGCGATAGATTTGTTGCCCATGGCGGAAGCACCGTGATAAACGGCAACGGACACCCTATAGCCATGAGAAGCACCAGCGGAAATGTCCGCTTAAACTTTGATTCATAAAATGCAATTCATGCCCCATCTACTGGGGCGTACATATTTTTTTCTAAGGTTTTTAAGGATATACCGTGACACTTTTAAAACGAACATCTACACTGCCCTCTAAAGTGATAGGCGCAGGGTAGCAATCTGTTTCAATTAAAATATTCATTCGGCTTCCTTCAATGTAAGTGATACGGAGTTCTGCAATGTGTGAAGCCAGTTCGTTTCCTAGGTTAGGAAACTCAAGCCGTTGAAGGTCGGGGTTGAAATGAAAACGGTAATCATGTAGGTTTCCAATAGGGTCAAAGCCCCACAAAGTCACTTGGCGCAAAATGCCGTCTTGGTTGTTGACCAAATCGATATCTTGCGCCATTTGTATATTTATAATCAATGCATCCATGGCAATGCGGGCATTTTCAAAGGCACTTTGATGTGTCCTCATGGCGCGTGAAGCACCAGAAACATGATACCATGTCAAAAATATGCCCACAGACAAAACTGCCCATAATGCCAAGGCAATCGTTGCCTCCAATAAAGTGAACCCCTTTTTTGATTTTAAAATGCCCATGGCATACTCCTTTTTTGACAACAGATGTTACCCATTAAAAGGGGCTATACTTCACCTGCAAGGTTTTCGCGGCTTAATGCACGAATAATCTCATCAGCAGTGGTTTTTCCGTCTATCAGTGCGCGAACAGCATTATTTCTTAATCCTTGAAGACTTCGGATTCCTTCGGCAAATTTTGATGGTTGAGAACTAATTTGGCGGCGTATATTCTCGTTTATGATGATATATTCGTATATGGCAAAACGAGAGCGGAAGCCTGTGTGATTACAATGACTGCAACCGCGCCCCAATTGCACAGGCGTATGCACGGGTAATTGTAATAACTGGGCTTGTGTTTGTGTTAAAGTTGTAGGGTAAGCGCAATCTTGGCAAATACGGCGCACCAGCCTTTGGGAAATGACACCATTTAATGCCGCCGCCACTAAATATGATGGAATGCCCATGTCTGTAAGCCTTTCAATAACACCAGCGGCATCGTTAGTATGTAGTGTAGAAAGTACAACATGACCTGTGATTGCCGCTTGAATGGCAATGCGGGCAGTTTCTTCATCACGAATTTCTCCAATCATAATAACATCAGGGTCTTGACGTAAGATATGACGCAATGCCCCTGGAAAATTCAGCCCTGTGCGCTCTATATTGATGTGGCTTATACCTAAAATTGGATTTTCTACAGGGTCTTCAACAGTGATGATATTGCTGGTTTCATGGTTTAATTCTCGTAAAAAACTGCTCAAGGTGGTTGATTTTCCACTGCCTGTTGGGCCTGTCATAAAAATTGCGCCATAAGGCTGATTAAAAAGGGCAGTCAGCTTTTTAAGGTCTTCATCGTAAAAACCCAATGCTTCCTTTTTGATATAGGATGTCTCACCATATAACAAACGAATAACGATTTTTTCCCCAAAAACCGTAGGCAAGGTGCTTAGACGAAAATCAACTTTATCACCTTTTGCAAAAAAATTGCTGTCTGTCATTGTAAAATGTCCGTCTTGGGGCAGTCGTTTTTCAGAAATATCCATCCCGCCCATTATTTTTAGTCTTGAAACAACATTGGGCAGTAGCGTGATATCCACTGTACTATATGTAATCAGTTGCCCATCCACACGATACCGCGCCCGCAACTGTTGCCCATAAGGCTCTATATGAATATCACTGGCACGGTTTAACACGCCTGTTTCAATTAACGAATCAATAAGGCGTACAGCTGGTGCAGATGAAATCTCTGTCAGAATCTCTGATGATTCAATGTGATTTTTAAGCTGTTCATCCACTAAAAATTGCGAAGCAATAGAATGTAAAGCGTCTGCTCCAAAAATCCTATTGACATGAAAAAGAATATCCCCTTCATCTGCCGCCACAGGAACAACAAAACAGCCAGTAATGTCGGAAATATTCGTTAAGATATCCATATTTTTAATATCCCTAAGCGCGACCCACAAATGCTCATCTTCCAGCCGAAAAGGGAAAACTACATATTTAACACAGTATTCATGCCCTAATAACCGCGCTGTTTCTACATCAATTTCCATGTCCGCAATCCGAATCATAAAATCACCCTTATGGGCTTATTTTATCAGTAATTGTTGGGCAATGTCTAGGGTTTGTGTCAAGGTGCGGTTTTCAAAAGTTTCTTGGTGAATAAACCCTTCCTCAAATTTTTTGCCAAAGGCTAATAAATTCTTGTCATCAGGTGTTAAATCCTCTTCGCCAATCACTGACGCAAGTGACCTTACATCTGAAACCCCTGCGTATGCTGCAAAAAGCTTTGCGGCAAGGGTAGGGTGTTCTTTTGCAGTAAAGCCTTCACCAATGCCGTCTTTCATCAGCCGTGACAAAGACGGTAAAACATTGATTGGAGGATAAATGCCTTTGTGATTGAGTCCGCGGTCAAGTACGATTTGTCCTTCAGTAATGTATCCTGTAAGGTCTGGAATAGGGTGGGTGATATCTTCGCCCGGCATGGTTAAAATAGGAATTTGTGTGACAGACCCCCCAGTATCTTTACGAATCCCTGCGCGTTCGTATATGGATGCTAGGTCTGAATACATATACCCTGGATAACCTTTTCTGCCAGGAATTTCGCCCCGTGCAGAAGAAATTTCCCGCAAAGCTTCCGCATAGGATGTCATGTCTGTTAAGATAACCAAAACATGATAGCCTAGGTCATAAGCAAGATATTCTGCGGCAGTGAGCGCAAAGCGTGGCGTGGCTACACGTTCAATAGGCGGGTCGTTTGCAAGGTTTAAAAACATGACGGTATGCTGAAAAGAACCGCTTTCTATAAATGTTTTACGGAAAAATTCGGCTGTGTCATATTGGGCACCCATGGCTGCAAAAACAACTGCAAAATTATCTGTGTCAGTTACCCCTGCATTCGCGGCAATTTGTGCGGCAAGTTCATCATGAGGCAGACCATCAGCAGAGAATATAGGCAACTTTTGCCCTCGAATCAGTGTAGTTAATCCATCAATAGCAGAAATGCCTGTATGTATGTAGTTTCGCGGATAAATGCGTTTGGCTGGGTTTATGGGCTGACCATTTATTTGACGTTTTTCACGGGCATAAACTTCGCCTAACCCGTCGCGAGGTCGCCCAAGCCCGTCAAACACACGCCCTAAAATCTCTTCTGAAAGATTCATTGTCATCAGTCTGCCTGTAAATCGTGTTTTAATATCCTCACGGGACAGCCCTCGTGTGCCTTCAAAAACTAAAACCACTGCCGTGTCTCCATCAATTTGAATGACGCGCCCAGTGCGTGGCGGTTCACCTTCTATTTTTATCATCACAATTTCATCATAAACCGCATCCACTTTTTCCAAAATAACCAGCCCATTGCGAATTTCCTTTAATCCTGAATATTCCATATGCAAACCCCTTTCAAGGTGCATTAGCATAGTATATGCCTAGGTGGTGGAAGGTGTGTATATGCAATAGGAAGAATGATTCGTGACAGTGTCTTTATGGTGTGGTATAGTACACCATGATATACCAAAAATTAGGGAGGTTTATATGTGTGGAATTATCGGTTATGCAGGGGATGAAAGTGCTGTTCCGATTATCGTTGATGGGTTGAAAAAACTTGAATATCGCGGATATGATTCGGCGGGGATTGCCGTTTTTACCAAGGATAGTTTTAAAGTTGTGAAGCAAAAAGGACGGCTTGTTGGGCTTGAAGAAAGACTTGAAAATACTACGATTACAAGCAACATGGGTATAGGACATACGCGCTGGGCAACCCATGGCGAACCGTCGGATGTAAATTCCCACCCTCATCTGGGTAGCGGCAGTAAAATCGCCGTTGTTCACAATGGAATTATTGAAAATTATAAGCAATTAAAAGCACAGCTTGAAAGACGCGGCGTAAAATTTGTGTCCCAAACCGACAGCGAGGTGGTGGCACAGCTTGCAGAATACTATTATAACGGTAATTTGCTGGATACCGTCATAAAAACCGCAAACGCACTGGAAGGCTCATATGCACTGGGCATTATGTGCTTAGAAGAACCAGACGTTTTGGTGGCGGTTAAAAAAGATAATCCGCTGATTGTAGGCGTGTCGGAAAAAGGAAATTTCATAGCGTCAGACGTTCCTGCAATATTGAAGCACACGAACCAAGTTTTTTATTTGGAAGATAAAGAAATCGCAGTACTAACGAAAAGGGCTGTTCAATTTTTCAATATGGATAAAGAGTTACTTACAAAGCAAATTGAAACCATTACTTGGAGTGTAGACAGTGCGGAAAAAGGCGGCTATCCCCATTTCATGCTTAAAGAAATAGTAGAGCAACCAAAGGTACTGTGCGACACCATTCAATCTGAAATCATTAAAATACCCGATATCACGTCATTCAATAAAATTGTAATCACTGCCTGCGGCTCGGCGTATAATGCAGGGGTGGTATCAAAGTATGTGTTCGAGCGGCTTTGTCGCTTCCCATCAATTGAGGTGGAACTTGCAAGCGAATTTAGATATAAAGATGCTTGCGTTGATGAGAAAACACTGGTGATTTTGGTTAGCCAATCAGGGGAAACGGCTGATACCATAGCCGCCATGCGCGAGGCTAAAACAAAAGGCGCAATCACGCTCTCTATTGTAAATGTGGTGGGTAGCACCCTTGCTAAAGAAGCAGATTATACTGTATACACCGCTGCCGGGCCTGAAATCGCCGTGGCAACAACCAAGGCATTCTCTACACAGCTTGTGGTGCTTTACAAATTAGCGGTCAAATTTGCTGTACAGTTGCAAAAAATATCGGCAGACGAAGGGCGGAAACTGTCAGACGAAATCGCATCTATTCCTGATAAGGTAGCGGAAATATTAACAAAAATAGATTTCATACAAAAATATGCATCAACATGTATCGGCTACAAGAGCATATTTTTCATAGGTAGGAACATTGACTATGCCATCGCTTTAGAGGGTTCGCTAAAACTAAAGGAAATTTCCTATATCCACTCCGAAGCCTACGCAGGGGGCGAATTAAAGCACGGCACAATTTCCCTTGTGGAAGAAAATACATTAGTTGTTGCCATTTCCTGCTGTCAGCGGCTGTATAGTAAAATTTTCAGCAATATAGAACAAGTCATCAGCCGCGGCGCAAAAGTATTCCTTGTAAGCAATGTTGAAGCGGCTGAAGAAACCGATAAATTGTCGCTGTTAAAATTACCGAATATACATGAGTTGTTTTCACCCTCTCTGTCTGTCATTGTATTGCAATTGTTTAGTTACTATGTTGCCGCCAACAAGGGGCTTGACATAGATAAACCACGAAATTTAGCCAAGAGTGTAACCGTGGAATAGGGGAAAAGGATATGCAAAAAAGAAAAATGACTTCGTAGGGAAATAAACATATTGTATTTGCATAATTTGCAAGCATTGGGTTATAATCACCTCAAGTTTCGACAATTTCTAATGGGGTGTGTGCATGTTTGTAAAGGTTGCCAGTGGTGCAGTTTTAGGGGTTGACGGGTATAAGGTTGATGTTGAGGTGGATTTGGCAAGTGGATTGCCTGCTTTTGATATCGTTGGCTTGCCTGACTCTGCTGTAAAAGAATCCCGTGAGCGCATTCGTGCCGCCATTCGCAATGCTGGCTTTACCTTTCCTATAAAGCGCATTACTGTTAATCTCGCGCCTGCTGACATTCGCAAATCTGGCCCAGCCTTTGATTTGCCAATGGCAGTAGGCATTTTAATGTGTACTGATATTATAAAAACAAAAGATACAAAAGGGATGTTTTTTGCAGGTGAATTGTCCCTTGATGGTTTGGTGAGGCCTGTGAATGGAATCCTACCTATGGTCATGGCAGCGCGGCAAGAGGGGATTAAAGCGGTTTTTGTCCCATTAGAAAATGCAGAAGAAGCGGCACTGGTAGAAGGTATGTATGTTTACCCAGTGAAAAGCATTACTGGACTAGTGGCGCATTTTTCTGGTGGTGCTGACCCAATTACGCCCCTTAAAATTGACCCTGCACAATTTTTCCAAGGGGAAAGTACATATGATGTAGATTTTGCTGATGTGTCAGGGCAAATTTATGTAAAACGCGCGCTAACCATTGCCGCCGCTGGATATCACAATGCGTTAATGATTGGCCCGCCTGGCGCAGGAAAAACTATGCTTGCTCGGCGAATGCCTACGATTTTGCCTGATTTGTCTATAGATGAAAGTATGGAAATTACCAAAATTTACAGCATTGCAGGGCAACTTAAAACCTTGTTAATGACCCAGCGTCCATTTCGTACCCCTCATCACACAGCAAGCTATGTATCGTTAACTGGAGGCGGACGTATTCCTACACCTGGTGAAATAAGCCTTGCCCATAATGGTGTATTATTTTTAGATGAGTTGCCTGAATTTCAAAAAAAGGCATTAGAAACCCTGCGTCAGCCCTTAGAAGACGGACAAGTGACAATTACCCGTGCCAATGGTGTTTCCACATATCCCAGTGTGTTCCTTTTACTTGCCGCAATGAATCCATGCCCGTGTGGATACATGGGGACACCACGTTGCACCTGTACCGATACTGAAGTTTCCAGATACTTAGATAAAATTTCAGGCCCGTTGCTTGATAGAATCGATATTCAAGTGGAGGCAATTCCAGTGGAGTACAATGATTTATCTACTGTAAAAAAATCAACAGAAGATTCAGCAACAATAAAAAACAGAGTAGAAAATGCACGGGATAGACAACGGAAACGGTTTGAAAACGAAGGGAATGTCCGTTTTAATGCTAAAATGCCTGCCACTTTAGTGAATAAGCATTGTAAACTAGGCAAAGAAGCCCAATCGCTACTTAAAAATGTATTTGACACCATGGGGTTAAGTGCCCGTGCATATCACAAGATACTAAAAATTGCTCGTACAATAGCAGATTTGAATGACAATGCAGACATCACGCCAGAACACATTGCAGAAGCAATTTCATACCGTGGCTTAGACAGGAAATATTGGTGATTTTAAATGATGCATATAGAAACTTTGAAAAAACACTTTGGCTACACATCTTTCCGCGATGGTCAAGAAACGCTGATAAATAGTATCTTATCAGGTAGTGATACCCTTGGAATCATGCCTACAGGGGCGGGAAAATCCATATGCTTTCAAATTCCTGGGTTAATGTTCAGTGGTGTGACACTGGTTATATCTCCGTTGATTTCTTTGATGAAAGACCAAGTGAACGCCTTGACCCAGTCTGGCATTTCGGCGGCATTTATCAATTCATCATTGACAGACGGGCAAATTACAAAAGCCTTACAAAATGCGGCGCGTGGTATGTATAAGCTCATTTATATAGCCCCTGAAAGACTGCTGACAGGGGATTTTTTAGCCTTTGCAAAATCCGTAGACATTGCTATGCTAACAGTTGATGAAGCCCACTGCATATCCCAATGGGGGCAGGATTTTCGTCCAAGTTATACTGCAATTCCAGAGTTTATCAGTAAACTTTCAAAGCGTCCTATTGTTTCAGCATTTACAGCAACCGCCACCCCCCAAGTTAAAGAAGACATTGTAATGCAACTCAAGCTTAATAATCCTGTGGTTACAATTTCAGGCTTTGACCGTCCCAATTTGTACTTTGATGTTAAAAGAATAAAAGGGGATAAGTTTTCAGCCCTTGAAGCATTTTTACAAAATCGTGAAAGTCAAAGTGGAATTGTTTATTGTGCCACCCGTGGAAATGTTGAAGAAGTTTGTGATAAGCTTCGTCAAAGAGGATTTAGTACATCACGTTATCACGCAGGGCTTTCTGACTCAGAACGGCATGAAAACCAAGATGATTTTCTGCATGACCGTGTGCAAATTATGGTGGCAACAAATGCCTTTGGTATGGGTATTGATAAATCCAATGTATCCTTTGTAGTGCATTACAATATGCCCATGAATTTAGAAGGATATTATCAAGAAGCAGGCCGTGCAGGGCGGGATGGTGAGCCTGCAACCTGTTTATTATTGTATGGACGTAGTGATGTAAGTACAGCAATGTGGATGATTGAAAACCAAGAGACAGAAGAGTTCTTAAAAGAGCGAAATATAAAACGTCTGCAAGAAATGGATGCCTACTGTACGACAAGTGAATGTTTGCGCGGATATATTTTAAAATATTTTGGTGAAACCCCTCCAGAAAACTGTGAAGAAAAATGTATAAACTGCGAAACAGATTTTGAAGTTGTAGATATCACAACAGATGTGCAAAAAATTATCTCCTGTGTCGCCCGCATGAAGGAACGCTTTGGTGTAAAAATGATTTTGGATACCTTGCGTGGCAAAACAAATGCAAAAGTGACAAGCTTTGGACTGGACAAGCTTTCGACTTTTGGTATAAGTAAAAAATCCTCAGATGAACTGCGGGAAGTCATTGACTATTTGGTTTTATCTGATTATCTGCACAAAACCACAGATAAATTTCCAATAATAAAATTAGGACAACGGGCAAAAGAGGCCTTGTCTCAAAATGCAAAAATTACCATGAAAATAGGTAAAATTGTAGTGACAAGCCGTGTGGCACAAAATCAAATGATTGATTCAACTTTGCTAGAAAAATTAAAATCTGTAAGACTTGAAATTGCAAAGGAGCAAAAACTCCCAGCCTTCGTCATTTTCCACGATAGCACTTTAGCCGATATGTGTAAAAAACTTCCCATTACCCTAGAGGGATTTTTAAAAGTATCAGGGGTAGGACAATCAAAAGCAGAAAAATACGGTGAAAAGTTTTTGTCAGTTATCAGTGAATTTGAAAAAGCCAAGGGCATATTTTCAACAGTTTAAAACAGGTGTTATTATTCGCACCTCACTAAAATTACGAAAAAGCAGGAAATGAGTGTTTAGCTCAACCCTGCTTTTTACTATTTCATTAAATATATTCCTTTCATGTTACCCTTTCAAAACAGTGACTATCATAGAATCTTGCACCTTTGTCAAATTCTAAGGTATAATATGTTCAATAGACTGCTTTTGGAGGCGTTTTACTATGAAATTTTTAACCGTTAATGAAATTCGTGATAGATTTTTAAAATTTTTTGCAGAGCGTGGGCATCATCAATTGCCTAGCTTTCCCCTTGTGCCACAAGGCGATAAGTCTTTGTTGCTTATAAATTCTGGTATGGCACCTATGAAAGCATTTTTTACAGGGCAGGAAACGCCGCCGTCTCCTCGCGTGGTTACTTGCCAAAAATGTATACGCACAATAGATATCGATGATGTTGGCAAGGACGCAAGGCATGGTTCTTTTTTTGAAATGCTTGGTAATTTCTCCTTTGGTGATTATTTTAAGAAAGAGTCGATTCCATGGGCGTGGGAATTTTTAACTAAGGAAATGGAAATTCCAGCGTCTAAACTCCTTATTTCTGTGTTTGAAGAAGATGATGAAGCCTATGACATTTGGCATAATGACATAGGTATTCCAGCCGAAAAGATTTTTAAATTAGGCAAAGACGAAAACTTTTGGGAACATGGTGTTGGGCCATGCGGCCCATGTACAGAAATTCATTATGACCGCGGTGTGGAAAGTGGATGTGGAAAGCCTGATTGCACTGTGGGTTGTGACTGTGACCGTTTTATGGAAGTGTGGAATTTAGTTTTTACTCAGTTTGAAAAATGTGAAGATGGTACTTTTAAACCCTTGGTTTCTACGAATATTGATACAGGTATGGGCTTGGAAAGACTTGCAATTGTATTGCAAAACGCGCCATCTATTTTTGACATTGACAATATAAAATCTGTGCGGGATAAGGTCATTGCGTCCCCTACAGGGGATACTCTAGTTTCTGCAAATATTATCGCCGACCATGTGCGCAGTGTTGTTTTTATGGCGGCAGACGGTGTACTTCCGTCAAATGAGGGCAGGGGATATGTACTGCGCCGTCTTTTACGACGTGCAGTGCGCCATGGACAATCTATTGGGCTTGACAAGTTTGTGGTGCGTATTGCACAAGCTTCTATTGATGCCTATAAGCACGCATATCCTTCTCTAGAGGAAAAATCAAAGCATATTTTACAAACATTAGCACAAGAAGAAAGCCGTTTCCTTGAAAAATTAGATACAGGTATCAATTTATTACAAAAGCATATTGATGCACTAAAGGCAGAAAACAAAACGACTTTAAGTGGGGCAGATGCTTTTAAACTCTATGATACTTTCGGTTTTCCACCAGATTTAACCCGTGAAATTTTGGAAGATGCAGGGCTTCACTGGGATGAAGACGGCTTCCGCAAAGAAATGGAAGACCAAAAATCCCGCGCCCGCGCCGCCCGTGGCACATCTACCTATATGGGTGCAGATGAAACGGTTTATCATAAACTCCCGCCAAACCTATCTACAGCCTTTGTTGGATACGATGTATCTGAATGTGAAGCAAAGGTGCTGGCTATCATTGCCGATGGTGAAGTCGTGCAAGAAGCAAAAGCAGGGCAAGAAATCGCGCTTGTTTTAAGTTGCACACCGTTTTATGCGGCTTCTGGCGGGCAGAAGGGTGATATAGGTATCATCAAACAAGATAATCATTTGTGTGCAAATATCAGTGATTGTATCAATGTGGCTGGAAATAATATAGTTCACTTAGGGGTTGCCGCAAGTCACTTAGGTGTAGGTATGGCGGTTTCTGCCGAAATAAATATTCGCCACCGTAGAGATACAATGGCAAACCATACTGCAACCCACTTATTGCAAGCTATTTTGCGTTTAGAAGTTGGGGAACATGTAGAGCAAGCAGGTTCGGAAGTTGGGGCGGATAGGCTTCGTTTTGACTTTACGCATACTGCTGCTTTAACGCACCATCAGCGAAAACTGGTTGAAGATGGTGTGAATAAAGCCATTCAAGATGGTGGTATTGCCGTCATTACAGAAACTACTACCCCAGAAGAAGCCCGCAAAAAGGGTGCGACAGCTTTATTTGGTGAAAAATATGGCGATACAGTACGTATGGTAAGCATTGGTGATACAAGTATAGAACTATGCGGAGGAACTCATGTGAAAAACACCCAAGCTATAGGTATGTTTAGGATTTTATCCGAAAACGGTATTGCTTCTGGTGTACGCAGAATTGAAGCTGTCACAGGACGTGCCGCCCATGAATTGTACACTAAAGAATCTCAAATACTTGCCGAAGTAGCCGAAATCATGAAAGCAAAACCAGAAGTTATCACTGGCCGCATAAAAATGCTTTTGACAGAAAACAAAGAACTCAAGAAAGAAGCTGCTAAAGCCCAAGCCGCAGCAACAGGCAAGCAACAAGGACAAGTTGCCGCGGATATTATGAAAAATGCAATAATTCATGGAGACTTTACACTCATTACAGCCAAACTAGAAAATTATGATATAGAAGCCCTGCGTCAGCTCAGTGATAAGTTAAAAACCGAGTTGAAATCTGGCTGTATGTTGTTGTGCGGTGTCAATAATGAAACAAAAGCAGTACAATTTTTAGTATCTGCTACAGAAGATGCTGTGAAAGTGGGCATACATGCAGGGCAAATTATCAAAGAAGCCGCTGCAATTTGCGGAGGGGGAGGGGGCGGCAAGCCTAACCATGCCCAAGCTGGTGGAAAAGATGCGTCAAAAGCCAATGAAGCCTTATCCGCGGCATTATGTAAAATGAAAGAAATGCTAGGCTAATCTCAGTGAAGGTGGTAATACCATTTTTTCACCTCTTTACAGAATGAATTGAGTTCATTATACTAGCTTTAAAATGGGAATGAGGGGGTAAGTATGAAAATTGTTAAAATAAGTGAGAGCCAAATGAAGTTTGTACTCATGACAGATGATTTAGAAGCGCGGAATATAAAAATTAGTGAGCTGTCTTATACTTCTGACAAGACACAACAGCTTTTTAAAGAAATAATGGGCATGGTGCAAGAAGAAGATGAGTTTGTTGTGTGTGAAAACACACCGCTGATGTTTGAAGCGATGCGTGTAGGTGTCGATAGCTTAGTGGTGGTGGTAACAAAAATGAGTGAAGATAGCGACAAAAATGAAGAACCACAATTCAATATCACGCCTCCGGCACGTCAAGGGTGTAAATTTAAAAAGGGTACGTTCATAGCCCCACCTGAAGAACAGAATATAGATGAAAATAGTTATGCTGTTTTTTCCTTTGATGATATTGACATCATGGCAGCAGGGGCAATGCGTCTGCCAATGAACTTTAGTGGCGACAGTCAAGCATATAAGCTTGATGACCGTTATTTCTTATTGCTTAAAAATGAAACAGAAGATAATCAAACCACAGGGGAACTGGAAATCATATTATACGAATATGGTCAAAAGCATGTGTCAAATGTAATGAGCCGTCAGTACTTAGTCGAGCGTGGCGAAATTATAATCGCCGAAGAAGCCGTAGAAAAATTGAGGAGATATCATGAACAGTTTTAAACCATCTGACTATCAAGAAGCCGCAGCGTATTTAAAGTCAAAAATCCCCTTCCAGCCAGAAGTTTTTATTATTCTGGGTTCTGGTTTGGGTTTTCTTGCTGATGAGCTGGAAGAAGCCATTGCCATTCCATATGGCGAAATTCCACATTTTAAAGTATCTACAGCCCCCGGGCATAAGGGCAGACTTGTAGCGGGCAAGCTTTCTGGCAAATATGTACTGGCAATGCAAGGCCGTATTCATTTATATGAAGGGAATACCCCTGAATCAACGGCTTTTCCTGTACGTGTGGCATCATTGCTTGGTGCGAAAAGCGCGATAATTACCGCTGCAACAGGTGGTGTAAACACAAATTACAGCGTAGGTGACTTGACTTTACTTTCCGACCATATCAATTTCACACATACAAGCCCAATGGTTGGTTTTGATGTTTCTGATTTTGATGTGCGTTTCTTTGATATGAGCAGTACCTATGATAAATCATATCGCGCACTTGCAAAAACTGTTGGCAGTGAAAAGGGGATTGCACTGCACGAAGGTGTATATTTTTACATGCCTGGCCCACAGTATGAGACACCAGCCGAAATTCGCGCAATCCGTACCCTTGGCGGTGATGTAGTGGGTATGAGCGTTGTACATGAGGCTGTTATGGCAAGACGCTGTGACATGCGAATCCTAGGTGTTGCTTTAGTGACCAATATGGCAGC
Source organism: Defluviitaleaceae bacterium (assembly GCA_009780315.1). Taxonomy (GTDB): domain Bacteria; phylum Bacillota; class Clostridia; order Lachnospirales; family WQUN01; genus WRAH01. The sequence continues at coordinate 89,646 of WRAH01000006.1, read as the reverse complement.
AGGGATTCTTGACCAACCTTTAAGTGAGCAAGAAGTACTGGATGAAGGACAAAAAGCTGCAAAGAAATTTTCGGAGTTGATTAGAGCGTTTGTTGAAAAGATGTAAATAAAAAAGGATATGGAAACACACAAAAGCCCATACAGTTTAAAACTGTATGGGCTTTTGTGTAAGCATTTCTGTACAAAAATTTGTAGCTTCTTTGATGAAGTTTAACATGTCATCTAATGTAATAAAATTGTACTGATAATCCTTGTCTATATAGGCAGTGTTTTTAAAATGTTCGTGTATTATATTTGACTGTATCGCGCTGACTTCTTCCTTTGTAACAAGATTGGGCATTTCTTCTGGGATGGCTTTTGTTAATAAGGGGATGATTTTTTGGCTTTCAGATAGGCTTTTATACATGAGCATATCTAAGTGACGCAAATCGTCATAATATCCGCTGGTATAGCCTTTGGCGGCTTCGGTTGGGTGATTGGTGCGAAAATTATCCCACAGGGTGCGGTTGTTTTGGATGTCAGTCAGCACATGGGCGGTGTATCCAGCAGCAAATGGGTGGTTAGGGTTTGTTTTTAAAAAATCTTTTACGCATTTTATCCACCCATCATTATCGGTAACTTGCCCCCAAGGTTCATCACTCGTCGGACAAAGATGGGTGATTTTTTTTGCCGCGCCAATGTGTTTCATTTCTGCGTCAAGAAATGCTTTGCGGTAATGAATTGCATCTGGGGCTATTGAGCCAAGTAAAAATTGTGCTTCTTCAGCTTCTGTCATCGGGTGGTTTTTGAGTATTTGATACGCTACACACAAATGTGTAAAAGGAAATGCCATAAAAATTCTCCATTCTAATGAAAAAAGGTGTACAATATCATGAGGGGATTGAGGGTGCAACCCTCATTAAAGTGAAAGGATGATATTTAAGATGTCGCATACTGCATTATACCGTAAAAAAAGACCTCGTGCATTCGATGAAATGGTCGGTCAACAACATATTGTAAAAACCTTGGTGAATCAACTATTAGCGGGGCAGATAAACCATGCCTATCTATTTTGCGGAACCCGAGGTACAGGTAAAACTTCCGCCGCAAAAATTTTAGCGCGGGCAATCAATTGCCTAGCCTTAAAAAATGGAGAGCCATGTAACACATGTGAATTATGCCAAAGTATATTGGCGGAACGTTGTTTAGATGTTTCAGAAATTGACGCTGCGTCTAACAATGGTGTGGAAAATATCCGTGACTTGCGTGATGAGGTAAAATACTTGCCCACCCAAGGGCGATATAAAGTGTATATTGTAGATGAAGTGCATATGCTTTCCACCAATGCCTTTAACGCACTGCTTAAAACCTTGGAAGAACCGCCAGCCCATGTTGTATTTATTTTGGCAACAACAGACCCGCAGAAAATTCCTGCAACGATTTTATCAAGATGTCAAAGATATGACTTTCGTAGAATTTCTGCCGCAAATATTACAGAAACTTTGAAAAAATATCTTAATGAAGAAAATCTAATGTATGAAAATACTGCACTGGAATACATTGCTTATCATGCAGATGGTGGAATGCGTGATGCATTAAGTTTGCTTGACCAAAGCATTAGTATGAGTGATGAAATAAATGGCGTGACACTAGAGACAGTGCGTGAAATGCTTGGTGCCGTAGACCGTGCAAAGTTGTTTGAATTTGCTGACGCTTTGGCTATAAATGACAGCCGTACGATAATGACTATTATTTCAGAAGCCATGAATGATGGACGTGATGTGAGTCAGTTTGTCTCTGATTTAATCCGTCATTTTCGGGATATACTTGTGGCTGGATTCAATGCAGGGGCAGATTTTTCCCAAGAAATGACTGAAAGATTGGCAAAGCAAAGCAAAGCCATTCCCAACGAACAACTGATGATATATATTCACACATTTTCTGAAACATTAAGGGAAATGCGCTTTGCGCCCCATATGCGTACGGCTTTTGAAGTGTGTGCATTAAAATTATGTATGCCCTCTTCACCGCCACCGATACAAGTATCGATACCCACTGCCCCCGCTCCAACACCTGCTGTCCCTATACCACCGCCTCAAGTCAGTAAGGATGAAATAAAGCCTGTACCAGATACACCTGTTTCCAATCATTTAACATCTGATACACCCCTCAATAACTCAAAATCTTCTGGTGGGTTAAATGAGATTATCACCAACTGGGGCAAGTTATGCAAAGCTGTGCCTATGCCTTTACGCTCATGGCTTGGGGGGTGTGGTGTTGAATCTGCTGATGGATTATTAAAAATTATCAGTGACAATGAGACAACAATCACCTTAATCAAAGGGAAACAAAGCATTATTCGGGAAACCCTTGCAGAAATTTTTAATCTTTCTACCCCGCCAAACCTTGCCTTTGAAGCACGGGAAGGGTACAATAAAGGAAGTGTGACAATGTCTTCCCAAAAGGACGAATCAAGACCAATGCAACATGAACAGTCAAAAATTCAACCCACTGGAACCCCATTAACCAGTCCAACCAAAGCCCAATCTCCACCAAATGACTGGGCAGATTTTGGTCAAGCAACGATGATGAATGATGAAGAGTGGTAGACCCCCATTGGAAAAGGAGGCAATAATATGCCAAAAGGATTCGGCGGAATGCCGGGTGGAATGAACATGAACAATCTAATGAAGCAAGCCCAAAAAATGCAAAAGCAAATGGCAGAAATGCAAGAAGCGTTAACCAACAAAACCCTTGAGGTGTCCGCAGGCGGCGGGGCGATTAAAGTGACAATCAATGGGGAAAAACAAATTCAAGCCCTGACCATATCCCCTGATGTGGTAGACCCTGACGATGTGGAAATGTTGCAAGACCTTGTTATCTCCGCAGTAAATGAGGCAATTCGGCAAATGGATGAATCAACAAATGCTCAAATGTCAAAAATCACAGGCGGCATGAATATGCCTGGCTTATTCTAAGTGATGCACATTTACGGCGGGCCAACGGCTAGGCTTATTGAGGAACTGTCGCGTCTACCCGGAATAGGAGGCAAGTCTGCACAAAGACTCGCCTTTTATATTATCCACTTACCCACAGAAAAAGCCGAGGCATTGGCTGAAGCGATTTTGTCAGCCAAAAAAAATGTGCGTTACTGCTCTATTTGCTGTAATTTAACAGACTCTGACCCATGCAGAATTTGTGCCAATACGAAACGCACCACCAATGAAATCATGGTGGTAGAAGACCCTAGAGACATGGCGGCATACGAACGCACAGGGGAATTTCATGGGCTTTATCATGTCCTTCACGGGGCAATTTCTCCAATGCATGGTGTAGGACCAAATGATTTAACTATAGCCGCACTATTAAAACGCTTGCAAGATAACCCTGCAAAAGAGGTCATTGTCGCCACAAATCCAAATGTGGAAGGTGAAGCGACCGCACTGTACATCGCAAAAATTCTCAAACCCTTAGATATTAAAGTCACGCGAATAGCCCATGGTGTACCTGTTGGTGGTGACTTAGAATATGTAGATGAAGTCACCCTTTCCCGCGCACTAGAAGGCCGTCGCGAGATTTAATCATCGCGCCCCATTTGAATGGAGCTGTTTATAATTATAATTATTAAAAATATAGCACGACGTTTAATTTCCACGGAATATATGGTCAAACCAGATGCGCGCCGTGGAGAAATACCTACAACTAAAGCTGCATATTGGGCAACATTGGTCATTGCTTTGCCTGCTGTTGCTGAAATGGTAAGCCTTGCACTCATGGGTATGATAGACATGGTCATGGTTGGACGGCTTGGATATGGGTCTGTAGCCGCTGTTGGACTTACAGGACAACCGACGATGTTGTTCTTTTCGATTTTTTTCGCGTTAAACACTGCGGTGACAGCTATCATTGCACGAAATAAAGGCGCAGGGGATATGGATTCTGCACGAAGCTGTTTGCGTCACGCACTGGTGCTGGAAATATTCGTGGGGCTGTTGATGACGGCGGCGGCAGTATTTTTAGCACGTCCAATGATGATTTTTGCAGGGGCAGAACCTGAAATATTAGAAGAAGCAACATCTTATTTTAGAATCATTAGTTTTGCTTTGCTCATTCGTATCATGACAGGTACGATTTGCGCCGCCCAGCGGGCTTGTGGAAATACAAAGATAACCTTAAAAGTCAATGTTGTGGCAAAAATTATCAGTGTTGTGCTTAACTTCTTCTTAATTGAGGGACGATTTGGCTTTCCTGCAATGGGTGTGGATGGCGCAGCATGGTCTACAGTCATTGCTTCTGTTGTGGCGTTTGCGTTGGTATTGCACTCCATCACGAGAAAAGACTCTGTATTAAGGATTTCTGTAAAAGACAACTGGCGTTTTGAAGGGCTTATGATGCGAAGCATTGGCAGATTATTTTCTGGTGCGACAGTGGAGCAAGTGGGGTTTAGGTTCGGGTTTTTTGCATATGCAATTGTTGTTGCACGACTTGGCACGGCAGATTTTGCCGCACACATGATTGCCATGCAGCTTATGGTATTAAGCTTCACATTTGCAGACGGGATAGGTATTGCATCAACTGCCCTTGTTGGGCAAAATTTAGGTAAAAAAAGACCCGACCTTTCCATGATATATGGAAAAATTGGGCTACGTCTGGCATTTGTTGTTGCAATTATTTTAAGCGTCACTATTATTTTAACGCGCTATCAATTTCCATTGCTGTTTACGGCCCATTATGAGACAGAAATTATTGGGACAGCCGCAAATCTGATTTTAATTTTGGCGGCGATTATGCCAATTCAAACCACACAAATTGTCATGGGTGGAAGCCTTCGTGGTGCAGGGGATACAAAATTTGTTGCCTTAACCATGGTTTTATCTGTTGGACTTTTGCGCCCGGTGCTTGGTTTCTTATTTACTTTCCCATTTGGGTGGGGGATTATTGGGGCTTGGGTTGCCATTATCTTTGACCAAGCCGCACGGCTTATTATGTTGTTTACAAGATTCGCCCGCGGACGATGGGCGGCGGTTAAGATTTAATGATAGAAAACAAAAACGCTCCTAGCTTAAAAGCTCGGGGCGTTTTTGTTTTGTGCGTTTTATAGACTGTTCTCGCCGCCATTTTTCAATTTGGGCATGATGTCCAGACAGTAAAACATCTGGCACTTTGCGTCCTCGAAAGTCTGCGGGGCGGGTGTAGTGGGGATATTCAAGTAAATTTGCATTTTCCCCGCTAAAGCTTTCATCTTGATGGGACGCTTCTTTTCCAAGCACACTAGGAATCAATCGCGACACTGCATCCATTAACACCAGCGCGGCAGGTTCGCCCCCCGTCAATACATAGTCTCCAATGGAAATTTCATCAGTTACAATTTCCTCTATAATGCGCTCGTCAATGCCTTCATAATGTCCGCAAAGTAAAATGATTTCCTTCCCCTCACAACATGATAATGCTTGTGCAATGGGTTGACTAAATACGCGTCCTTGAGGTGATAAAAATATGACTGGTGGATTTGGGGCGGCAATTTGTTTTTTTACATGTTCATATGCGTCAAAAACAGGGGCTGCCATGAGTACCATTCCCGCGCCGCCGCCATAAGGTGCATCATCAACTTGTCCATGTTTGTTGATGGCAAAATCCCGAATATTCACTGGTTTTACCTGAATCGTTCCGGCTTTGATTGCCCGCCCTAAAATGCTATGACTGGTTGCCTCACAAATCATTTCAGGAAAAAGGGTTAGCACATGGAAAATCATGCTTTAAGCTCCCGCAGTCCATCCATCAACCGCACAATAATCTTACCTTCATTGACAGATACCTTTAGTACCACATCTTTTATTGCAGGTATCATAAATGGGTCTGCACCGTCTGTTGGCTCAACCACATAAACATCATTGGCATTGGTTTCAATCACTTTCGTTAAAGTGCCTAGTGCTTCACCATTTTCTGTTTCCACACGTAGCCCTGCCAAATCCCTTACATAATATTCATTTTCCTCTAAAGGCAGGGCTTTTTCCACTGGAATACGCATTTTTTTTCCAATTAAAGTTTCTGCCGTGTTTCGGTCGCTTACTTCTGCAAATTTTATAATGACAATATTTTTTTGTTGGCGGGCATTGGCTAGTTGATATTCCACGCCATCAACACTAACATGACTGCCAATTAACAATGAAAACCGCGACGGGTCATCTGTTGTGGGCAGTATCCGCACTTCCCCTTTGATACCTTGGGCTTTTGTGATAATACCTATTTCAAAATCGTTTTTATTCATGGCTCACCTTTCATGTGATAAAGTTTACACTTGCACTATTATATGATATTATCTTAGGAAACGTAAATAAACAAGCATAAATAATCATGAAAGGAGAATTTCCAATGGAACAAGGCATCATTATACATATTACAACATGGCAAATGGGGATTCTTCTGGTGATTGCAGGGTTTACTTTTATTGCTTTAATCGTACTCATTGGGCTGATTTACCGTAAGTCGGTAACAGATAAAATGCGACTTAAAAAATTAGTGACCGAGCGCACCACTGCTATGGAAATGGAAATGACGATGTTGCAAACAGCATTTGATTCCATTCCATTTGTGTTGTTTTGCAAAGATAGAGAACAAAAACTCTTGCGGGTAAACAAAGCTTTTGAAAAAATGTTCAATTTGCCCCGTGAGCAACTAATTGGGCGAACCGAGCAGGAAATCCTAAACATTCCTGATGATGTTACGTCTGATTGGAGCGTGTGGGATAATCGTGTCATGAACGAACGGGAGACTTTTCACATAGAAGAGGAAATTCCTGTTGAAGGACTAGGCGTTCGCATTCATGAAACCTCAAAAGTGCCGCTTATATTTGATGAAAAAGTCATTGGTATACTAGGCGTATCAAGAGATATTACTGTACGCAAGGAAATGGAGTGTGCAGTCCTGTCTGCGTCCAACGCGAAGACGGCATTTATTGCCAACATGAGCCATGAAATCCGTACCCCTATGAACAGTATTATTGGTTTTTCAGAGCTTGCGCTGGAAGAGGATATGTCACACAAGGCACAAACATATTTGTATAGAATCATCGAAAGTTCTAATTGGCTATTGCAAATCATCAATGATATTCTTGATATATCTAAGATAGAATCTGGAAAAATGGAGCTGGAGAACATTCCATTTGACATTGCAGACATTTTTGCAAGTTGTCATGGGATGGCAAAGCCCTCTGCTGTTGAAAAGGGGTTAGCACTCCATTTTTATGCAGAACCTTTGGGTAAAAATAATCAACTGGTAGGCGACCCTGTGCGTCTGCGTCAAGTATTTACCAATTTGCTAACGAATGCGATAAAATTCACCCAAGATGGGATTATTCGTGTATCCGCAGTGATTGTATCCTCAACAGCGACCACCCGCACGATTCGTTGCGAAGTGCAAGATAGCGGTATTGGTATGACTCAAGAACAAATAAACCGCATTGCAGAACCCTTTATGCAAGCGGATGTTAGTATCACCCGTAAACATGGCGGAACAGGCTTAGGTGTTCCCATTGTATCTAAGCTTGTAGAACTCATGGGGGGTAAGCTTGAAATAAAAAGCAACCCAGGTGAGGGCAGTATTTTCATTTTTGAAGTCACTTTTGGATTAGTTTATGTACCTAATGCAACTAAATACGATACGAAACTAAATGCTGGAAAACCAATTTTTAATGGGGAAATATTAGTTTGTGAAGACAATTCCATGAACCAAATGGTGATTAGTGACCATCTTGCACGTGTAGGTTTAACCGCAGTCATTGCCGAAAATGGAGAAACAGCCATAAGCTTAATAAAAAAGCGGCTTGACGATAATAAAAACTTCTTTGATTTAGTTTTTATGGACATTCATATGCCTGTTATGGATGGACTGGAGGCAACCCAAAGGATACTTGCCCTGGGTTGCACAACGCCAATCATAGCCCTTACCGCCAATGTAATGTCAACAGACCGTGAATCTTATGCCCAATATGGTATGGTTGACTGTATCGGAAAACCGTTTACTTCAAGCGAACTTTGGAATTGCTTAGTAAAATATATTAAACCTATACATTGGGGCGATAATGCTACAGAAGAAAAACACTTATACGATAATGATTTAATGCAAAAACTGTATAAAAGTTTTTATAGTGATAATCAAAATAAATTTCGTGAAATTACAGACAGTATTAAAGATGATGATAGAAAGCTTGCACACAGGCTCCTTCATACCTTGAAAAGTTCTGCTGGACTGTTAAATGAAAAAAACTTACAGCTTATCGCCAGCGAATTAGAAGATTGTATCAGTGAGGGTTTGATTATTAAAACGGAACGGTTACAAATGTTAGAATATGAAATAAATAAAGTTATGAGTAAATTGGCACCCCTTGTAAAAGCTTTAAAAAAGGCAGTGCCTAAATCTAATAAAACTTATGAAGAAGTGGAAACATTATTCAATCACTTAGAGCCTTTGCTGATAAGCCGCAATACAGAATGCTTAGGGTTTATTCATGACTTGCAAGGGTTATCAGGTACAGAAGCATTGGTAAAACACATGAAGTCTTATAGCTTTAGAGATGCCGTAAATGCGCTGGCACAACTAAAAGAAACTAGGAGGATGGGGTAATGGAAAAGAACAGCATTTTAATAGTGGACGATGAGGCAATGAACATCACCGCCCTTTCACAAATGCTTAAAAATGACTATACAATTTATGTAGAAAAGGATGGACAGGGCTGTATTGACACAGCAGCAGCACTTAAACCTGACCTTATCTTACTGGATGTGCTAATGCCTGCCATGAGTGGTTTTGAGGTGATTGAAGTCCTTAAAAAAGACCCTGAAACCAGACATATTCCTGTTATTTTTGTGACAGGGTTAAATAACGCACAAGACGAACAAACGGGATTTGTACTTGGTGCGGCAGATTATGTTAGTAAGCCTTTTAGTTCTGCCGTTGTAAAGCTTCGTGTACGCAATCAAATGCAAATTATCACCCAAACCCGTTTAATTAGCAGCCTAAGCAAAACCGACCCCCTCACCGGCATTTTCAACCGCCGTTACTTCTACTCTGAACTAGAGCGTGAATGGAATCGTGCCATGCGTCAGCAAACACCCTTGAGTATTCTCATGTTTGATGTGGATAAATTTCACATCTACAATGAAACCTATGGGCATTTACAAGGGGATATCGTTTTAAAAGAAGTCTCCCTTATCATCAAAGACAGTCTTTTCCGTGCAATTGACGTACTCGCCCGCTGGGACGGTGAGCGGTTTGCAATTCTTCTGCCTGACACGGTACAACCGGGTGCAAATATTGTTGCAGAAAAAATCCGCTCTACCATAGAAAAACACGTCTTTTTAACTGACCATCATTTAGAAGCAAAAGTACCCACCCATGTGACAGTTAGCGTAGGGACACATACGGTGATTCCAAAGCCCAATGAAGATTATTCTGCTAAAAACTTCATCACAAGTGTAGACCAAGCCTTAACCTATGCAAAATCTACAGGGCGTAATAAAGTTTCATCATTTTCAGAAGTGCAAGTCGATTTGCTTTAAAATGTTATCATTTTTCGTGATTTAACTGGACATTTAAAAAAGCTTCTGCAATTTTAGGGTCAAAATGTGACCCGCTGTCTTTTTTAATAATTTCAAGTGCTTGCTCGTGGGGGAATGCCTTTTTATAAGGGCGTTCGCAAACCAAAGCATCATACACATCTGCCACAGCTAATATTCTACCCTCCAGTGGAATGTCCTCGCCGGAAAGTCCTCGCGGATAGCCTGAGCCATCCCATTTTTCATGGTGATAACCTGCAAATATTTTTGCATGGTGTAAAAACCCAGTGTCATAGGTTTTTTCAGCAATGGCATCAATGATTTTTTCGCCTTCAATGGCGTGGGTTTTTATGATGTCAAACTCTTCTTGGGTGAGCGGGGCAGGTTTATTTAAAATAACATCACTGATAACAATTTTTCCAACATCATGAAGCTGTGCCGAAGGTAATAAAATACTCATATCCCAACTAGAAATTTCTCCAGTATAAAGCTTCATGCGTATGAGTTCTTTGATTAAAATTTCCAAAAGGGCTTGTGTGCGCTCTATATGTTTGCCTGTTATTTTGTCACGGCTTTCCACTAAGTTTGCAATGACGCTAATGGTTGCATTGTGAAGCTCTTGAAGTGCATTTTGCCCTTGTTTGATTAGCTTATCTGTTTCAATATGGGTTTCTATACGCCGTATAAGAATGGGTTTGGAAAAGGGCTTACTCATATAATCTAGTGCGCCAAGTTCAAAGCCGTGTAATTCAGAGGCTTCATCACTTTTTGCTGTAAGAAAAATGACGGGTATTTCTTTGTAAAGCGGGTCAGATTTTAGGGCTTTTATCGCCTCATATCCATTCATTTCAGGCATGTCTATATCAAGTAAAATAAGGTCTGGCATAATTTTTTTTAGCAATGAGAACATTCTATTTGCCGAAGGTAAAGCATAGGTTTTGTACACATCAACAAGTGCAAGCTTTGCCGCCATCAAATTTGTGTCACTATCATCAACAATAAATATCTTTTTCATAATCAGTCACCATTTGTATTATATTCAAAAGACAAGTCTTAGTGATTTACCAAATGTAACGAGGTTGAAATAATATTGACATTGAACTGAAATTATGGCATTATGAATACGTCAAGACAGTTTCTTAGACTTTTTTTGTATAAAATGCCAGATGCATAAGAGAGAGGTGGACTGCAATATGACTGCAAACGCGTCAGACCTGCTTCTATCAGTAAATAATCTGCGAACATCATTTAGGGTTGGACCTCAGTATTACGCCGCTGTAGATGATGTAAGCCTTGATATTAGAAAAAATGAAGTCCTTGCTATCGTTGGCGAATCTGGAAGCGGCAAGTCAGCTTTTGCCCTTTCTATCCCAAGATTGCATAATATGAACTATACGCAAATTGAAGGTGAAATAAACTTTGAAGGCAAAAATATACTTAGCTTAAATGAAGGTGAACTAAACAAAATAAGAGGCGATAGGATATCTATGATATTTCAAGACCCTCTTATTGCTTTAAATCCCCTGCTTAGAGTAGGCGGGCAAATTGAAGAAAACCTTACTTATCATACAAAATTAAACGATGCTGAAAAAAAGCAGCGTGCCATAGAACTATTATCAGAGGTAGGCATGGTTAATCCAAAGCTTACACATTCACAATACCCTCACGAACTTTCTGGCGGTATGCGTCAAAGAGCAATGATTGCACTGGCCATCGCATGTAATCCAGACCTTATTATTGCAGACGAACCAACCACTGCACTTGATGTGACGATTCAAGCACAAATTTTGGATTTGCTTAGAAGCATTCAAAAAGAAACAAAATCCTCTATGATACTCATTACCCATGATTTAGGCGTAGTTGCAGAAACCGCAGACAGAGTTGCTGTCATGTATGCAGGGCAAATTGTTGAAGTTGCAACAGTGTATGAACTTTTTGAAAATCCCCTTCATCCATATACAAGGTCGTTGCTTGCGTCTATTCCAGTGGCAGGCAATAAAAATGAAAGACTAAAGGCAATCAAAGGATTAGTGCCTACATTAAAATACATGCCAAGGACAGGTTGCCGTTTTTCTCACAGAACACCTTGGGTGGACAAAAGTATTCACCAAGAACACCCAACGTATCACGAGCCAATACCAGGGCATAAAGTTTTATGTACTTGTTATGAAAAATTCCATTTTGAAGATGAAACTAACGGGGGTGCATGATGGCACTTTTAGAAGTCAAAGATTTAAAGGTGTATTACCCTATTAAAGGTGGAATTTTAGGACGTACTGTTGGACATGTAAAAGCTGTAGATGGTGTAACATTTGATGTGAATGAGCGCGAAACCCTTGGGCTTATTGGTGAATCTGGCTCTGGCAAAAGTACCATTGGTAAGGCTATACTTGGGCTTGTGCCAATCACCAGCGGCAGTATTGTTTTTAACGGTGAAGACATTACAAAATATATAGGCAAAAACCGCTCTAACTTTAGAAAATCTGTTCAAATGATTTTTCAAGATGTGTACTCTTCTTTAAACCCAAGAGAAAGAGTCCATGATATTATTGCAGAACCTTTGCGCAACTTTGAAAAACTGACAAAAGCAGAAGAACGTAAAAGAGTAGATGAATTGCTTGCCATTGTTGGCATGAGTCCTGAAAATGCCACAAAATATCCTTTTGAGTTTTCTGGTGGGCAAAGACAAAGAATTGGTGTGGCAAGAGCCATTGCGTTAAAACCAAAGCTTATTGTATGTGACGAACCTGTTTCGGCACTTGACCTTTCAATACAAGCCCAAGTGCTAAATTATCTTAAAGATGTTCAACAAGAATTTGGTATTGCATATCTTTTCATTAGCCATGACATGAGTGTTGTAAAGTACATGTGTGAGTCTTTGGCAATCATGAATAATTCCAGATTTGTAGAGTTTGGTAATAGTGATGCCATTTATGACAACCCAGTGCATATATATACAAAGAACCTTATAAGTGCGATTCCTCGTATTAGCCCAAAAGGCAGAGATGAAACCCTGCGCGAACGTGCTTTACTTGCGGAAGAATTTAAAAAGAACCGCGATGCGTACTACAAAGAAGATGGCCGCATTTATGACTTGAAGAAAAAAGCAGATAACCATTATGTGGCAATTCCGTAGATAAGGGTTGAGTATGTATGATTAAAACAATAATTAGAAGAATGCTTATTCTTATACCACAAATGATTGTACTTTCTTTGGCACTATTTTTGATGGCAGACGCTATGCCGGGTGATGCCATTTGGGGGCTTGCCGGGCCAGAAGCGTCACCGGAAGAAGTGGCTGCTTTAATAGAAGCACATGGTCTTGATGGCCCTTGGTATCAACAGTATATCAGCTGGGTGAGTAATATTATTCGGGGAGATTTTGGGCGTTCACTTTTCCATGGTCGTCCCGTTGTTGATATCATAAATATTCGTATTAGAAATACCATGTGGCTCTCGCTTTTCTCAACAATTTTTACTTTGGTTATTGCTATTCCATTTGGCATTATTGCGGCAAGATATGTTGGAAAATGGCAAGACAGAAGTATATTGATGTATTGCTTTATTTCAAGTGCAGTGCCTGCCATCGCATTAGCAATTCTTTCGATTTGGATATTTGCACTGATTCTCAATTGGTTTCCTATGGGCGGTACTGTAGATGTACTTATCTCCCCAGCTGAAACTTTTAGGATATTATTAAGCAGACTTCATCATGTGATGCTTCCTTCTTTAGTTTTGGCAGTGGTGGGTAATTTTGGCACAATTTATACACTACGGGCGCAAATTGTAGACAATAGCGCGTCTGCATATGTTGTAACCGCTAAAAGTAAGGGTGTGCCTACAAGAACCATTTACTACAAGCATATCATGCGTAACTCGCTGATACCTTTTGCACAAGGTTTGCCTTTCCTTATTATAGGACTTGTAACAGGGTCTATCATGATTGAAAGAATATTCTCATTCCATGGCATGGGTGATTTGTTTCTGTCATCAATTCAAGTAAGAGATTGGCCTGTTGTGAATGCCATTGCAATGTTCTATGGATTTTTAACCATCATTGGCATCTTGTCAGGGGATATTATTCTAACCCTTGTTGACCCAAGAATAAAAATTAAGTAAGGGGAGGGATACAGATGGATATTGAAACACCGAATGTAGGCGACGTGAAGATTATTTCTTTAAGAAAAATTTTTATAAGAGAAATTTTTGCAGATAAACTTGCTTTAGTCAGTCTTTTTGTATTTGTTGGTATCATGTTGTTTGTGTTTATTGGTGCAGCTGTTATTGGTGTAGACCAAGCCTTAGCATTTGATATCTTTAATTTGAACCAAGCACCTACTTGGTGGCCATTTGGTAATGGTGGTTCACCTACAGGCGGATTTTTAGGCACAACACCCTCTGGGCAAAGTATGGCGCAAATACTCATTGTGGCAGCCCGTAATTCTATTATTATAGGCTTCTCGGTATCATTTTTGTCATTAACTACAAGTATCCTCCTTGGACTTGTTATTGGATACTATGGGGGACATATTGACAATGTTGCAATGAGAATCATGGATACTTTGGTTATCATCCCTACAATCATGGTTATGATTATTGTGCGGACGTTAATGCTTGATTTTGGCGTATTTCATATGGTTATGATACTATATATGTTTTCTTGGATTGGCCCTGCAAGGGGTATCCGTAACCTAACAATGGGGCAAAAAGTGCAAGATTATGTGGCTGCTTCAAAAACTCTGGGTACCAGAAATATTGCGATTATCTTTAAAAAAATCCTGCCTAACTTGACGGCAATGATTTCTGCCATGGTTGTACTGACTGTAGGCACAAGTATTGGCATTGAAACAGGACTTGCAGTCATCGGATTTGGTTTGCCTGTAGGTACACCTTCACTTGGTAATTTGGTTGCTAATGCGTTGAACCCTACGCATATGTCACAAAGGCAGTGGAACTGGCTGCCGGCAGTAATACTTATTCTAATCATCATTATTAGCATCAATTTTGTTGGTCAAGCAATGTCACGTGCAGCGAATGCCCAACAAAGATTATCTTCATAAATGAAAGATGCAAAGACCCCTTAAAAGGAGGAGAAAGAGATGTTTAAAAAGAGTTTAGGCCTAGGTCTATCTGTTGTAGCAATGTCTGCAATGTTAGCATTAACCGCTTGTGGCGGAAATAATGATAATAATGCAGATACTACACCTGTGGATACGCCACCCCCAGCCGTTGTACAAGAAGATTTGGACGAGGCAGATGTTACAATTGACATTGACGCAGACGCAGAGGATATGGTGGCAGGTAATGCACTTGCAGACCTTGACGAACTTCTAACCATGTTCCCACCAGCCGTGGTGAACACAAATGCACCTATACAAGGCGGTATTATGCGCCGCGCATTAGTTCAAGAAGCATCAATTGTTGGTATGATGTTGCCAACCCAATCAACCAATGCTACCGACGCTACATTGCGAAATTACACAATGGCTCGTCTGTTCAGCACGAATCCTGACCTAACTATAGGTCAAGACGGTATTGCCACATGGGAAGTAGACTTGAATACGAATACTTTTACAGCCACAATGCGTGATGATATTCCAACGGTTTACTGGCATGATGGTGTAGAATTTACCCTTGATGATTGGTTATTTGCTTTTGAAATTATCTCTCACCCAGATTATACAGGTATTCGTTTCTCTGGTGCTGGCGTTCACTTGATTGTTGGTGCAGAAGAAATGAAACGCGGTGAAGCTGACTATATTTCTGGTGCAGTTTTATCCGAAGATGGCAGACAACTTGTGCTTCACTTTACAGAATTGCCATTTACCCTTCAATATGCAGCTGGTTTGTGGGATGTTCCTGTTGCCCGTCACCATTGGGCAGGTATTGCCGTTGCAGATATGGAAGACCACCCAAATGCAAGAGAAAATCACCTAGGGAATGGCCCTTGGATTATTGAAAATATCGTACCAGGGCAAGCTTTCCATTTTGTTGCAAATCCTAACTACTGGCAAGGTAGACCGATTATGGACGGTATCGTTTATGAAGTAGTCTCTAGTGCAGTTGCACCACTTGCCATGCAAGAAGGACGCTTTGACAGAATGCTGTTTGGCCCATCAAACACACGTGAATATGGTCACTTAAATAACATTCAAATTCTAGGACGTTTTAATCAAAGTGGTTCTTTCCACACATTTAGACTAGGCACACACCATACAGATGATAATGGTAATATGTATTTTGTACCACGTGGGGACAGATATGATAATCCAATTCAAGACCCACTGGTAAGACATGCAATTGGTCATGCACTTGACCAGCTTTCTATCGCTATGACCCTTGGCGGTGGTCTTACCCGTCCTGCAACCTCTGTACTGTGGCCGTTTAATGCACGCCACTGGATGGACCCAAATCATTTTGGTCATGCACCAAACAATCCAGACCTTGCAAATCAATTGCTTGACCAAGCAGGGCTAACCGCAAGAGACGCTGAAGGATATCGTTTAGATTTCAACGGCAACCCATGGACATTAACATGGTCACAAACCCCAGGTGCAGATGATGATGTATTCTTAATGATTCGTCAACAAAATCTTCGTGACGCAGGCATTAGAATGGAACTTTGGACAGGTAGCTTTGTTGACTGGAACTGGCAGATGGAACAAATCAGATATGACCTTGATACAGACATGGATATCTTCACTGCTGGATGGAACTTTGGCTTTGCACCAAACCCAAGTGCAATTTGGGGTATCAATGAGTTCAACAGAACCAGATGGACGAGTGATGAATGGCAACTCATTCATTCTAACATTGAATCCACGCAATCATGGGATTTAGACCATCTAGCTTATTGGATGGCAAGATGGGAACAAGCTTTCTATGAAGCAGCTGTTGCATTGCCTGTTTCTTATCAAATTGAACTAATTGCAGTCAATAACCGTGTATTAAACTATGACATTACAAGAGGTAGTGCTGGAACAACGAACGACAGCCATTTATGGGCGTTGTCTTCTGACACAGCGTATGCACACAACTAATATTTAATAAAGGCAAATAAAAGAAAAGCCCGCGAACTTGCGGGCTTTTTCTCTTAAAATGAACGGATGAATGCATATGATTGCTTATGTAAAAGGAACATTGGAGTTTATATATGAAACTTCGGCTATAGTGGATGTAGGGGGGATAGGGTACTTGGTGAATGCTTCCCCAAATACAATCAGTCGCCTGCCCTCAAAGGGTGCAAATGTACAGTTATTTACCTACCATCAAACAACGGAAAATGGGCAATCTCTTCATGGTTTTTTAACCCAAGAAGAATTGCGTATGTTTACACTGCTCATTTCTGTATCAGGCATTGGCCCAAAAGTAGCATCAGGTATTTTAGGTGCTATGTCGCCATCACAAATTATGATGGCAATACTTGCAGAAGATGCAGTTGCCCTAAGCAAAGCCCCGGGTGTAGGCAAAAAAACTGCACAACGGGTCATGCTTGAACTAAGAGACAAAATTAAAACCACATCAGATACATGGGAGGATACAACCACATCTGGCATCACAGGGTTGTCAAGTATCAGTGTGCAGGATGATAGCAAGCGTGATGCCATGGACGCACTGTTGGCACTTGGTTATGGACGTGCCGAAGCCATGCAAGCTGTTTTAGAAATTGCAGAAGAAGGCATGGCGGCAGACAGCATTATTCGCTTGGCACTTAAAAAATTGGCGAGGTCACTTTAATAGATAGGCACACAAATTACAAGGTGGTACGTTTAAGATGGATGAGAGACGGCTAAACACAACAGGATTTAATCATATAGAAGACGAAGACATAGAACTTAAACTGCGCCCGTCGCATTTTGATGAATATATTGGGCAAGCTAAAGTAAAGGAAAATATGCAAGTCTTTGTGAAGGCAGCCCAAGGGCGCGGTGAAGTTTTAGACCATGTATTGCTGTATGGGCAACCAGGGCTAGGCAAGACTACACTTTCACAAATCATTGCATCCTCTATGAATGCACGGTTAAAAATCACTGCTGGCCCTGCAATAGAACGCCCTGGAGACATGGCAGCGATTTTAAACGAGTTGAGTGAAGGGGATTTCTTGTTTATTGATGAAATTCACCGCCTAAACCGTAATATAGAAGAAATTTTGTATCCTGCAATGGAAGATTTTGTGTTGGATATTATCATAGGCAAAGGCCCAACAGCAAGAAGTATCCGCTTAGACTTGCCGCGTTTTACACTCATTGGCGCAACGACACGTATCGGTATGTTAACTGCACCCCTGCGTGACCGATTTGGTGTGGTACAGCATTTAGAGCCATACAGTGTGGCAGATTTACAAAAAATTATCACCCGTTCGGCAACAGTACTGGGTGTAGAAGTTGAACCGCTTGGGGCGGAAGAAATTGCCCGCCGTGCAAGAGGTACGCCCCGTATTGCCAACCGTTTACTAAAGCGTGTGCGGGATTTTGCAGAGGTTCAATATGATGGCAAAATTACCTTAACAGTTGCTCAATCATCACTGGATAAACTGGAGATTGACAAATTAGGTTTAGATTCTGTTGATAAAAAAATCTTGCTTGCCATCATAGAAAAATTTGACGGAGGGCCTGTTGGGCTAGATACCCTTGCGGCAAGTGTAGACGAAGAAGCAGGTACACTAGAGGATGTTGCAGAACCATATCTCTTACAGTTAGGCTTCATCCAGCGTACCCCAAGAGGGCGCACAGCCACGCGATTAGCCTATACCCATTTAGGTCTTTCTCATTTCCAAGAATCATCGGAGCAACTTTCATTATATAATGAAATCAATGAGAAACGGTCTTGACAGAGTGACACTCGAAAACGCGAGATAAGCGTTTTTGAGCGTTCTTGTCACGATAGGCAAGTCCGATTTTGAATTATTTAATTATAATACTATAGGACAAAACTGATGATTTTTGGTAAAATATGCAGGAGGTGATTTTAAATGAATCCACTAAGACGCATACAGTATAATGCGCCTGTCATTTTGACCTTTGCTGTAGTATCTTTACTGGCATTGGGACTTGCAGAGCTGACCAACGGACAAAGCAACAGACTTTTATTCTCTGTTTACCGCGCGCCTTTTTCCGACCCCTTGATGTACTTGCGGTTATTTACCCATGCCATTGGACATGCCAATATGGCGCATTTTTTTAATAATTTCATGATTATTCTCATCATCGGCCCCATGCTTGAAGAACGATACGGCAGTAAGTGGTTGATTAGCATGATGGTGGTGACAGCATTTGTCACAGGTGTTCTACATCTGGTTGTATCTGATGCAGCAAAGCTTGGTGCAAGTGGTATTGTATTTATGCTGATTTTGTTGGGTTCATTTACAAATTTACAAAAGGGACGTATTCCCTTAACCCTTATTCTTGCATTAGGTATTTATATTGGACGTGAAGTTATGGCGGCTGCCACTGCAGATGTGACGAATAATATTGCGTATATGACGCATATTGTAGGCGGGCTTTGTGGCGCAATGTTTGGATTTATTGCAAATAAGGATACATTAAAATAATCCTTGCCCTATTGTCGAAATGTGCTATAATCTCCGTGATGTTTTCTAAGGCGCAATAGATATATTTGAAAATTGAAAATATCTGGGAGGACAAGCATGGATGTGTTAGGCAATATCATTTTAGCTTTAGGTGGCTTAGGATTGCTTTTGTTTGGTATCAAAATGGTATCAACAGGTTTAGAAGCTATCGCTGGTGATAAGTTACAAGTCATTTTAAAACGCGCAACATCTAATCGATTCTTAGCAGCAACAGTTGGGGTTATTGCAACAATTGTCATCAATAGTTCAACAGCAGTATCTGTTATTACAGTTGGTTTTGTGAATGCAGGCCTAATGAATTTAACACAAGCAATTGGTGTATTATTAGGCATAAATGTTGGTACAACATTCAGTGCCCAACTTATTGCTTTTCGCATTGATGCCTATGCGCCTATATTTATATTTCTTGGCGTTTTTATGTACTTGTTTTTTAAGAAAAGAAATATCCGAAATATTGGACACGCTATATTAGGGTTTGGTATTTTATTTTTTAGTATTACCGTGATGAGTGACGCGCTTAGGGTATTCCGCACCCATCCTGCGTTTTTGGATATGATAACAGCCATTGCTAACCCACTGCTTGCACTGCTTGCAGGTTTTATTTTTACAGTCATTGTCCAGAGTTCATCGGCGACAATGGGTCTTTTGGTGACGATGCATCTGAGTGGTGTGCCTATTCCCTTCCAAACCTCAGCATTTATAATATTTGGTGCAAATATTGGAACAAGTGTTACAGCGGTCATTGCATCGTTGCCTGCAAGCCGTGATAGTAAACGCACTGCATTGTTTCACATAACCTATGATATCATTGGTAGTATCATATTTGGTTCATTGATACTGCTTGTGCCGGGTATTTTGGCTTGGTTTCAGACAACTTGGTCAGAAAGTGCCCGCCAAGTGGCAATGTTCCATACATTGTATAACATTGCAACCCTTATCCTCCTGATACCCTTTGTTACTTTACTTGCTAAGTTAATGCAAATAATCATTCCATTAAAACAGGATGAAACCAGTAAGATTCATGAAAGAAAGCTAATATATCTTGATGCACAAACTTCAAAAGCACCTACCCTTGCTGTAGTGAATGCGCATTTGGAGATTTGCCGCATGGGAAAAATCGCTAGTGAAAATCTAAACTTGGCGTTAGATGCTTTTTTTGAAAAAAGTATGGACAAATCAAATAAGGTTTTGGAAAATGAGAAAACAGTTGATTTTTTATATCAAAATATTACCGCTAAACTTGTAGAGGTTACAAATATGCCTTTGTCTGCTGGTGATGCAAAGAAAGTCGGTGACATGTTTGTAATTTTATCTGATATAGAGCAGATAGGCGACCATGCCGAGAATATAGCAGAGTATGTATTAACCGTCACTGAAAACGGAATGCACTTTTCTGATACGGCCATTGCAGAGTTAGAAACGGCAAGAAGAATCACAATGGAACTTATAGATAAAGCGTTGGTTGCTTATGAACAACAAGATAATTCCCAAATGCTACAAATCAATGAACTTGAAGATAAAGTTGACGAAACCTTGGCGAAGTTTGCTAAAAATCACTTTAAAAGATTAAAAGCAAAAGATTGTAAGCCTAAAAGCGGGGTTGTATTTATGGATATCATGAACGATTTAGAAAAAAGCGCAGATAATGCAGAGAAAATTGCACTGTCTATGAATCTATAGATGCAGTACAGCCAAAAAACCGAGAGGATGTTATAAAACTTCCTTCTCGGTTTTTTTATTCAAAAATAATTTAGATACATAATAAAACACTTGTCTCCACTTTGCCGGTCATGGGAAACATGTCTACAGGCTGAACAGCATTGAGTTTATATCCTCCGCCAACTAGCCTTTTAATGTCCCGTGCAAGGGTTGCAGGGTCGCAAGAAATGTAGACGATACATGGGATTTTAGCGGCAATCAGTGCATCAAGCAAGGCGGCTTCACAACCCTTACGGGGCGGGTCAAGAAAAACCACTTGGGCTGATTCTGTAGGAAGCATTTGGGGTATAATCTCTTCTGCCGCACCTAAAATAAATTTTGTGTTTGTAATGCCGTTTAATTCGGCATTTTTTTTTGCATCTTCAATAGATGATGGAGCGATATCTATACCAATAACATGTCGGGCATTTTTTGCCGCATACAGCGCAACACCGCCAACGCCTACATGGGCATCAATGACTGTTTGCGTTCCATCTAGCCTTGCTTGAGCAATAGCAACATCATATAATATTGCAGCTTGTACTGGGTTCACTTGAAAAAATGAAGGTGCAGAAAGCTGATATTCTATTTCGCCTAACTTTTCGCTGATAAAACCTTTGCCAAATAGTGTGCGGAAACCATCGCCTAGAATCACATTTCCCTTGGATTTATTACTGTTGAAAATAGCAGTTGTCACACCAAGGTTTTTTAATTTTTCGCAAATTTCTCCTTCGGCAGGTATCCCTTTACCGTTTGCCACAAGCACGACCATGATTTCACCTGTGGCAATGCTGGTTCTTATCATGATATGACGCATTAAGCCTGTATGGGTCACTTCGTCATAGGCAGAAATGCTGTGACGGCGCATATGTTCTTTTAATACAACTAAAATTTTAATGTGTGCCTCGTGTTGAATATTGCAGTCTTCAACTTCAACCATACGATGGGTGCGCGGCATGTACATGCCTATGGTAAAGCCATTTTTATTTTTGGCAGGAACAATAGGAAAAACGGCTTTATTGCGATATCTTCTGGGATTTTCCATACCCATGACATCATTCACCCCTGGATTTTCTATGCCGCCAATTCTCACCAGTGCGTCTGTTACGATTTTCTTTTTAAAACGAAGTTGTGCCTGATAGTCGCAATGTTGCCACTGGCATCCTCCACAATGGTGGGACACAGGGCAAGGGGATTCTATTCGGCTGGGTGACGGTGTGATGATTTCTAAAATTTTGCCGTAACCATATCGGGTTTTGACTTTGAGTATATGCACCAGTAATATATCCCCTGGCAATGCGCCGTCTACAAACACTGCAAAATCATTAACATATCCAAGCCCGAAACCTTTGGCAGTGGCAGATTGAATTTCAATACGTTGTTGGGAATTTTTTTTAATTTTCATAAAATTTCACCCTAAAACTCACTTGGTCTTCTAATATAACGGCCTAAAGCTTTTTGAAAATTTGTCCAAAGCCCGGGGGTCGCATCTTTTTCAATAATTTCTGCAAAGGATGTAAGCTTTGCGTCAATATTGTCTGCAAAATGTAAAATAAAAGCTTCCGCAGTGGATGGCAACTTAGGTGAACCATATTCATACTCACCATGGTGAGAAATGATACAGTGCTTTATCAACGAGGATAATTCTCGTGGAAAATTTGGAATTTTTGCAACTTCTTCTGCAATCATTTCTATCCCAATAATAATATGCCCAAGCATTTGTCCATCATCGGTATATTCACTTGAAGGCATGGGGGCAAGTTCATAAATCTTGCCTATGTCGTGCAAGAGTGCCCCTGCAATTAAAATGTCACGGTTTACATACTTATATTTACGCCCAAGGGTTACGCAAATATCTGCCACAGACAGGGTGTGTTCTATTAACCCGCCCATGTAACCATGGTGCATGTGCAAAGCGGCAGAGTGGGTCTTCAATGCCTTAGCTTGTGCTTCATTTTTAATCATGATATTTTCCAGCAAAGTTTTTACATATGGATTTTCAACAGAATGGATTAACGCAACCAGTTCGTCAAACATCTCATTTAAGTCTCGTGTGCTGGATGGTATGAGTTCGCTTGGGGTGCATTCGCCTTCGCGGCTTTTGCGTAGTTTTAACACTTTCATTTGCAACTCGTTTTGATACAGTACGACATTTCCGTCAATTTTTACAATATCGCCCTCTTCAAATGCTCCAATGTCTGTGTGGATATCCCAAACTTTTGCGTCAATCATCCCTGTTTTGTCTTGCAATTTTAGGGAATAAAACGTCTTGCCTGCTTTAGATTCGCGGGTTTCTTTCCGCTTGCATAAGTAATGTTCGATAACCCTATCGCCTTCTCTTATTTCTTTAATGTATTGCATAAGTTTAATCACCTCTGTTCTTGATTGTACGACATAAAAGGGAAAAAAGAAAGTTTTTCATTGACAAAATCAAAGATTTGCGTCATACTGCAAAAAATATAATGAACAATCCACTTAAACTGGATTATAAAGGAGTGTTGTTTTATGAGTTTTGCAAATATGGTGATGTTGAACTAAAACTGCATACGGGCATGGGCAAATACTATAGGTAGACCCTTTTATTTGCGTTGCCAACTCAACCAGCAACCTTTCGTAAGATACGATTTGGTCGTGTCTTTTTTTATTGCCAAAAGGAGATGAAATTTATCAACAATCAACACATTCAAGGACGCGTAACAGAACAACATCGCGACCATTACAAAGTCATATGTACCCATGGTGAAGTGCAAGCCGCGTTAAAAGGCTCGTTAATTTATGATGCAACCTTGCGGGAAGCGTTGCCCTGTGTAGGCGACTATGTCAACCTTCGCTACAATGACAGCGGGCCATCAATTATTGAAGCCGTGTTGCCCCGTCATTCAAAATTTTCCCGTGCAGACTATTCTGGACACAGTTTAGGTCATGTAAAATCCAATCGGGAGCAAGTTGTAGCGGCTAACTTTGACTATATATTTATTATTACCTCTCTAAACAAAGATTTTAATGTAAACCGCATTGCACGGTATCTTACCCAAGCATGGCAAAGCGGTGGACAGCCTGTCATTTTATTGTCTAAAGCAGACTTGGCAGAAGATGTAGACATAAAAATTGCAGAGGTCATGAATGTTGCCCCAGGTGTTCCTGTCCATGCAATTTCCAGCCACACAGGCTTTGGTCTGGAAGCACTTGAGGAATACCTCCAACCCAATAAAACCATTGTTTTTCTTGGCATGTCAGGGGTAGGCAAATCATCACTGGTGAATACACTCATGAATGAATCAACCATGGAAGTGCAAGCCATCCGTGAAGATGACAGCCGCGGTCGCCATACTACAACCCACCGCCAGCTTTTAACACTTGCCTCTGGCGCAATGGTCATTGATACCCCCGGAATGCGTGAGCTGGGCATTTATGATGCAGATGAAGGACTAAGTGCCAACTTTGCCCATATAGAAGCCTTATTTTTAGACTGCCGCTTCACAGACTGCCGCCATGAAACCGAACCAGATTGTGCCATACGTGCCGCATTGTCAGACGGCACACTTTCTACAGAACAGTGGGAACAATATCAAGCTTTAGTCCGCGAAAATAAATATCTGGATAACAAAGCAGCTTTTGTGTCAGCAAAACGTGCAAAATTTAAAGCCATTGCACAGCACCACAAGGGGAAAGGAAATCATAAAAAATGAATTTAGTCAAAGACAACTTAACCATCCGCAACGCTATGTCTGGGGATGCTGAACAATTATGTACTTGGTGGAACAATGGTGAAATCATGGCACATGCAGGTTATCCCAATGGTTTAGGGGAAACTCCTGAATCTACCCGTAAAAGTCTTGCCAAAGACAGTGATGAAACCTGCCGCCGCCATATTATAGAACAAGACGGATACCCTATAGGTGAAATGGTTTACCGAAACAAAGGTGGTGCAGCAGAAATTGGCATAAAAATATGCGAAGTCTCCAGCCAAGAAAAAGGGATTGGCACAGTTTTGCTGACGATGTTTATAGACGCGCTGTTTACCCACTACGGTTACGAAAAAGTCATTCTAGACACAAGCTTGACAAACAAACGCGCCCAGCATGTGTATGAAAACAAATTGGGCTTTAAAAAATTACGTATCAATGAAAACGCATGGCGTGACCAACTGGGCAAATGGCAATCGGCAATAGATTATGAAATGACAAAAGAAGATTGGTTAGCCCGCCAGGTGGATAAAAATTATATCCACCTGGGGATTTGACCCAATGTCATGATAGACTAAAATGTTTGTTGAATATTCAGCTAAAAAATGGTACGATAGAATCCTTAGAAAAGGGGTTGTCAAGTATGAGAAAGTTAAAAGTTTACCTCGAAACCTCGGTTTTAAGCCATTTAGACCAACAAGACGCGCCCGATAAGATGAATGATACCCTTGTATTATGGGACGAAATAAAGCAAGGGCTATATGATGTCTATATTTCGGATGTTGTCATTGATGAAATTACCTCTAATGCCGAACTCAAGCGCGCTCGTTTATTTGAGTATTTGACAGAAATTGAATACACTTTGATTGATGTAAATAATGAAATCAGGGCATATGCAAATAAAATAGTTGAAGCTGGGATTTTAAGCAACAAACATTATAATGATTGTCTTCATATTGCCAGCGCAGTAGTAAACGATTGTCAATTGTTGTTATCTTGGAACTTTAGACACATGGTAAAAATAAAAACTATCAATGGTGTCCGTTCAATAAGTGCCGCGCTTGGTTATCATGGAATTGATATTTACCAGCCAAGTGCGCTAATTGGTGGGAGGTAAAGCAAATGGAAAAACCAAAATTAAGTCCTGATTTTACAATGGAAGATTTATATAGTCTTCGGGAATATAATTCACTAAGACGTTATGGAATGACTACTGAAGAACTTATAGCCGACATTAGACAAGGGGCAGATAAGGGATTAGCCCAAATAGAACAAATTAGAAAAGAAAAAACATTAGCAACAGCACAATAACAAAAAAAACAGATGAATTGACGACAGCACTTGGCTGGGAATCAATCATCTGTTTTTTTGTCAAAAAAACTTTACATTTTAGAAAAGATAGGATAAGATATGTACACGCGGTAGCAACAAAGCGGGAGCCGTGGGGTCTATGATGTGTACAAGACATCAAAGGACTTACGCAAGTGATGGGCAACAGCCATCACTCAGCACAAACAGGTTAAACCTGCCACCACGGCAAACTGATTATACACCACTCCATTCCCCCATTACAAGTGGCTAAAGTATAAGCAGTTGATATAGCGTACAACTCATTTAATTTTATTGTGTCGTGTGTGTGTAGAAGGGGCGATTTGGGAGTGCAGAGTGATGGTGCCATCTTTGCGTGGAAGTTTTAAAGCCGCGAATATAAGTGGAGAGAGGTACCAAACTATGGAAAGACACAACAACAGAAGACTTGACCCTCTAGGAAAGATGGTCTTGCCCAGTGCAGTAAAGCGCGACTTGAAGTTAGAGCCAAAAACGCAAGTGTCTCTTATGCCTGTAGACACCATTATCATCATGCGGCGTTTAGACGGTGAGCCGTCTGCCCATTGTTACACAGGGGAAATTGACCCATTAGGCAGAATAGAAATACCCCCAGAACTTATGCACCACCTCAACTGGACAGCAGACAATGAGCTTTCACTTTACTCTATAGACAACTTGCTTATTTTAAAATCAGCATAAAAAATCAAGGCAGTTTCGTTAAAGCGACTTAACGAAACTGCCTTTTTTGTTGCCTAATTTTTCAAAGCTATAATCTTTTACTTCACCCAACATCAGTTTATAATATAACCCTATACAAAAAACAAATAAAAATGAGACAGGACGTGCATGTCATATGGAAGAACCGATTAAATTATTAAAAAGTTTAGTAAAAGACAGTAAAAACATTGTTTTCTTTGGCGGGGCAGGGGTGTCTACTGAAAGTGGGATACCTGATTTTCGCAGTATAGATGGATTATATCATCAAACATACAAGTACCCACCAGAAATAATGTTGTCGCATACCTTCTTTAAAAGCAACACAAAAGATTTTTATAATTTTTACAAAAATAAAATGGTCAACATGGATGTAAAACCGAACCAAGCCCACATTGCACTAAGCAAACTTGAAAGCCAAGGAAAGCTAAAAGCAGTCATTACGCAAAATATTGATGGTTTGCACCAAATGGCAGGAAGTAAAAATGTGTTGGAGCTACACGGCTCAGTATATCGCAACCATTGTATGCAATGTACAAAGTTCTATCATGTAGATATCATTCACGCCCATGATATTCCTACCTGTGAATGCGGTGGTGTGATTAAACCCGATGTGGTTTTATATGAAGAATCACTAAACCATGACATTTTAACCCAAGCCATAAAACTTGTATCCCAAGCAGATATGTTAATGGTTGGCGGAACATCTCTGTCAGTATATCCTGCTGCGTCACTGGTCAATCATTACAATGGTGATAAGCTTGTGTTAATCAATAACTCAAAAACACCATATGATAATCAGGCTAACTTACGCATACACAACAATATTGGTCATGTTTTAAGCATGATTTAAAGTATCGTAATCTGAAAAGGTTACGATGCTTTATTTTTTTGCAATGGTGTGACACATTCAACATAAAATATAATTTATATATGAGTTGCTACATAAGGTAATATGCATTATGACCAATTTTCTATATTCACAAGTGGTTCATGATAATATTAGCAAAATTTTATGAAATAAAAGAAATAAAGTCACATGAAGTCGTTGAATGAAATTTAATTTTCTAGGAGGAAAATCATGAATTGGACACAAGCAGAAATTACTGCAACATACTTAAAGGTGCAAGAACTTGCCACAGTTGACAAGACGTTTAAGGCAGAATTGTTAAAAAACCCTATTCAAGCCATTGAAAAGCTGACAGGCAAAGCCATTCCAGAAGGCTACAATATCAATGTGATTGAAAATGACCATTCACTAACCATTACACTACCCCAGTTGTCAGGTGAACTTTCTGATGATGATTTGGACAATGTGGCAGGCGGTATCAATGCCTACAGTGACATCAATGGTGACTGTGGTGCTTATGCCTGCAAATAATGTATAACAGCTTTAATCATGGGCATAGGCAGTCAATTTGAGGAGATAATCAATGGAGAAAACTTCAAAAAAATATACAAAAATTTTACTGGCATCCCTTGTTGGAATGCTCATATTATCCATTGGTGCCCCTTTGATAATCAATTCAATGGGTCTTTTAGGAGATATTAGACGTGTACGTTCCGGTACATTTACAAATGTTTCTCAAAGGACTAACAGTGAAGGCTGGTATTTTTCTGCGGATGAAGCCAATGGTAATGCCGCTATCTTTATTGAACCTCATCAGATAACCTTAGACAATTTATTTTTGGAAAGTAGTATTTCAAGCGGCGGGATGTCACTCACAATAACCCAAGGGAATGTATCGTACACTTTTGATTTAAGCGAAAGCAATCACAAGGAAATGATTGGGGATTATATTGTAGATATTTTTGAATCTCGCCGTATTGAAATGCGGATTCTTTTTGTTGAAGCAGAAAACGTATCTATTGAAGTGCATTGGCAATGATGTGAAGGAGGTTTGACCACGTGATTTTATCAATAGATGATAAAAAAACAATTTTAAAAAAGTTAGGCGCAACATCAGATGATATGGACGCTTTGCTTGAGTATACGGCTAATGCCTTCTCATACAGTCCAAAACCAAGTGATGATGAATATTTGACTCGCTGGACACCACTGCTAACCACTGCCAAAGAAAATGGAGTGGCATTTGCTATAAATCAACATCTTGTCCGAAGTGATTTGCAAATTCCTTTTAATAAACCAGAGGAAATAGAATTTGAAATTTATGATTCCTTTGCGGGGAAAATCCCCATCATCACTGCATCATCGGATACTGATTTCGAGAGTTTGGTTTTAAATATCGTACACAAAGGTCAACCATATCCCCACATCAAAAAACAAGGTGCATCCTTTGCGTTTGGAAAGCAAAATCGTTTTATTATCCTCTCACATAAACCTTATAGTAACCTGCCCGCAGAATCAATAGGGCTAGATGATGCAATATGGCGTAAAAAGTCTTTGGTATTGCGTAAATTTCATGAATGCGCCCACTACTATACCAAACAATTTCATGGTTCGTCACAAAACAATTTGCATGATGAATTGATTGCAGATTTTTGTGGTATGTGGGAATCGTTTTCATGGTATAAAGC
Source organism: Defluviitaleaceae bacterium (assembly GCA_009780315.1). Classification (GTDB taxonomy): domain Bacteria; phylum Bacillota; class Clostridia; order Lachnospirales; family WQUN01; genus WRAH01. The sequence continues at coordinate 60,559 of WRAH01000006.1, read as the reverse complement.
AGATTATTTCATGAAATTTCTTCATCAAGGACGTATGCAAATTTATATAGAAAATTTAAGCCCAGCAGCAGCAAAAGTTGTAGAAACACTGGCACATCTTGCGTCAACGTGGATAGAAGATTGGTCAAAAAGTGAAGATTTTTTGCAACTTAGCAACATTCAACGTATTGATTTTTTATGTAAAAAAGAATTATTAACCTATGGAGGATAATGTTATGGGTAAGGAACTATTCGGTATCAATCGCAAAGCATTGCGCAAATTTAAGACATTAGTTATATTGCATTGACTATCATTATCACATTTGGATACCTACCACTTGCAAGGGTTTTGAAGATAGCTATACACTAAATAACGATGATAGTCTTGTAGATGTCATCGTTATTTTTGAACATAATAATCCTTGATTACAGAAATGGGATTACGCAATCCAGCAATAACAAATGCCCATGGTATTATAATGGGCAATGCAAAAAAGTGTTATCAATTTAATATCTTGTGATACTTATGTTGTAGGTGCAATTGTTGGATAACCAGTGCTATTGGTTATTATTTATAAAAGAGAAAGGAAATGCCTTTATGGAGTGGTCACGATACAATTTAATGTTTGAATCTAAGAGAAATGGCTGGTTATTGTATAACTCTGGTTCTAATACATTCGTGCAAATGGATGATAAAACAGCAGAAATTGCTAAACAAATTCAGAAGAGTCCCAATATGGATTTTTCAGATAAGCCCGATTTATTTTTTAAGCTAAGGCTTGGAGGATTTCTTATTGATGATGGGCAAGATGATGACCTTGTAAATATACTGAAGATGAAAGCACTGACAATAAATTATTCATCAGACAAGCTTTATTTAACAGTAGCACCAACAAAGGAATGTAATTTTGATTGCGCATATTGTTATGAGAAAAATAGAGTTCCATCAAAAATGTCTGATGAAATTGAAGACAATCTTATAACGTTTATTAAAAATCATAAATTAGTAAATAAAGTATTTATTACTTGGTATGGTGGAGAACCTCTACTTGAGTTTAATAAAATTAAAAATATTAGTAAAAAAATAGATGCGCTAGGCATTAAATATTCTGCTGACATGGTGACAAATGGATATGAACTTTCTGGTGATGTTATAGAAAATCTAAACCAACTAAAGATTTCGCATGTACAAATTACGATTGATGGCATCAAAAAAACACACGATAGTCGTCGTCATTTAATTAACAAAGAAGGTACGTACGACAAAATTCTTGAAAATATAAATAAGTTAATGAACTCGGATTGGCATGGATGCCTTAGCTTACGGGTAAATGTAGACACCAATAACAGTAGTGAATTTGTCGAGGTATATCAGTACTTCAAAGATATATACTCAGATAAATTTGATAGAAGCATACGCGTTTACCCAGGTTTTGTAGATGATAAGCAAAGTCCAGACATTGGTTGTCATTTCGACCCATATAAAAAAGGAAAGTTTATTTTTGAATTAGCTCGTGACTATGGTATACATGCCCTTGAAATATTCCCCATAAAGAAAATAGGGGGATGCTATTTAAGTAAAAAAAATGCATATGTCGTAGGCCCTCACGGAGAAATTTATAAATGTTGGGATGATTTAGGCATTGACAAAGAAATTGTAGGCAATATAAATAACACCAAAATTTGGAACATAGCACTCATTGCAAATAGCATGGTAGGTGTCTCTAATTTAGAAAGCAAAACTTGTCTAGCGTGTTTCTTTTTCCCTATATGTAATGGAGGATGTCCAAAAGCACGCATGTATAGCAATCGCGATATGGTAAAGCGAGAAACATGCACGTATATCAAAAGCCATATAAAAGACCTATTAGAGATTCACTATGAGCAAAAACATATGAAATAAGAAGTCTATTTTCCAGTGAACCCCGGTTCATTCTCAAGTTTCTCTCGCGACATGAGGATAAAGAGCTTGTTTAGGTTACACATTTTAAATGACCTAAACAAGCTCTTTTTATATTTTACTGCCAAACAATTTTTCTAGTACCAATAGTAATAATACCATGGAAAAAGCCCAAAAAATACCTGTTGTGATGAACTGCATACCTATAAGTAAGGTAATTATAGCTACAGATAATTCAACTATACATATGAAGCGGGCTTTTCTCCCATATACTTTTATTTCCAAATCATCAAGTGATTTATTTTTATTGCCTATTGGTGAAATTAACATAATGACTATACCAAACATCAAAAGAAGCACACCAAGTAAAATGCTATTGAAGGTTATAAACCTAGACGCAAGACCTACAAATGCAATCATTATAGTAGATATGATATAGCACTTTAACTGTGTTTTTGCATGGTATCCGCCGGAAAAACTTCTTAAAGGCATATATGCGAGCAAGAAAATCACTATATGCCAAAATGACCCTATCATTAAACCAACTAATGTCATAGTCATTAAGTGAAGCAAGAGGTTTAATCCAAGTTGTGTACCAAAAAGATAAATTTCTCTATCGGTAGGCTCAAATATACCTTGCCTTTCTAAGCGGTCAGTAATTTTTACTGCAACATTTTTCATAAACATTAAAATTTGCGCAAGTTTTTAACTTTTTCGGGTAATGTGTTCTGATATAAGAAAAAGGAACAAGTCGTATTGACATTAGACTCTACAACTTTTCGTATTGTACTCGCAATGTACTGACTTGCTTTTTTCTTGATACTTTTCTTCATATAATGACATTCTTTCAATGCTGATTCTAAGTTTTAGAATGGTACGATACATTTAATCTACTAATAGATTATCCAATTTCCGTTATCTAATGTAGTATATGTAGTAACTTATTAGTACTTGTGTAGTAACTCATGTTTAATTTCAAATGCCCCTTTATAAATTAGCCTCAGTAGCTATTCTCAAAGGGGCATTTTTTATATGATTAAAACATTACTATGCTAAAATGAGCAGTAATTTTACAGAAAAAACATTGTTATCATGGGTTACTTCCATATCTCCATTATATTTGATTAAGGCTTTACGAATATTTTTTAATCCATATCCATGATTATTTCCAAATTTTGAGGATGCAATATGCATTTTATCTTCTTTTTTTATGGATTTAAACTTTATATTCCCATCAAAAGGATTCGTAACTTCAATAATCAAAGTTCCCTTTTTATATCTGGCACTTAGTTTTATCCATTTTTCATCCAATTTTTCTAATGCATCCAAGGCATTGTCTAAAAGATTGCCCAAGATAGTTGTCATATCAATTATTTCAATATCTATTATTTTTGGAATGGATATGAGATTTATAGTGAGTTTAATATTTCTTTCATTAGCATCTCTAAGCTTGTAATTGATTATGCTATCCAGTGCCAAATTTCCTGTTTCGCTGTATACCTCGCTACTTTTCACATAATCCGATAATGTACTTAAATATTTTGAAATGAGTTCAATTTCATTTTCTGCGGCCATGCCTTTCAATGTACCAAAATGAAGCTTTACATCATGTCTAAAAGACTTCATCATGTCTACAGAATCTTGCATCATTTGACATTGGGTGAGGTAATGTTCTTTTTCTTGTGCATACAATTTTGATTGAAGTTGATTTTCATAGGCTGCAGAAAGTGCGTCACATAAATAAAACGCAAGTACGTTTATAACCAATATCATAGCTATTGCGAAGACTGAAAAAACTTGAGGTATCTCTGATGAAGCAATAAGTAATGAAATTATAAATATAGATGAAGTGGGTATATAAATAGTAATAATCCAGTGAAAAGGCTGTACTATCACACCTCTTCTAACATTTTTAAATCGTTGAAGTAACAAAGCCATTAAGTACACTGATAATCCCCATGATATAAAACCAAAGACATCTCTATACTCAAATGGGACAAAATGATTCACGTGTGAATTGTCTGTCAAAAGAACTGCAATCATATCAGTGATGACCGTAAATAGAACGATACATGCCGTTGCAGATAATCGCCTAACTAAAGTTGACTCATAAATTAACGATATCACAAAAATAGTTAGAATATTAACAAACAAAGAGATAATAGGTATACCAAGCAATAAAAATATTGAGCTGGATGCAATAAAATAAACTAGAAATGGAATAACCGCAATCCAAGTCTGCACTCTTTTCTTTTCAAAAAATACTTTCATGAATCTTTCAAGGGCAAATGCTGTTAGTGCATTAGATATTAAATAAACCACAACATAAATATCCACCTTATTATCCTCCCCTTTTACTTTCTATAAGAAGAAAACGTTTTCTTACTTCAGTCCTCCTATTTTGGCTTATAGGTAAAATGACGTCACCAGGGTTCATACATATAGTCGTATATTTATATTGAGAAATAAAATCATAATTAACGGCGTATGCTGCATGTATAAATAGGAAGTCAAATTTTTGCAATTGCTCAATGTATACCTTTTTTAGTGAGCCATAAAATTCTTTTTGTTTACCATTAGCTAAATGAATAATTAATTTTCTATCACGACTTTCTACATATGCTATATCCTTAACCTGTTTTCTATAAGTTTCATAGCCAAGCTTATAAGTGAAGTAACTAGACCAGAGTCTAGCTAAAGTCAAATACTTATATACAACTTCTTCTATTTTTTCATACTTCAAAGGCTTAATGAGAAAATTCAAAGGCTGTGTATTGTGCAAATTTATAGAATAATGACTTTCCCAAGAAATATATACAATGGATATAGAATTGTTTTGATGGATAACACGGATAATATTGCCAATCTCCACGCCATTTATTTTCCCCTCACCATATTCGATATCAAGGAAAATCAGGTTATAGTTTTGACCTGCTTCTAATTTCTTGCATAGTTTTTCACCAGAAAAATAGACATCTATCTCATATTTAATGTTTAGCTTCTTTAGTATAGCTTCTAAGGTATACTCAAGTTCGGCATTAATTTTCATATCGTCTTCACAGATAGCAATTGACAATTTCATATTATACCTCCTTAGTTCGTTTTACTTAACATTTTTTTGAGACAGAAAGCGTTTAATATGCGTATACTTAAACATTTTATAGCATGTTGCTTTGCATATTTTTTTATGTATTATATATTTTAACTTTCAAAAAGATTTTTGTCTACTCATCGTGTATTGTGTCATAGTTGAGTAAAACATGAACACTAAAATGTAAGTTACTACGAAAGCTTATATGTATTACAGCGAAATTGTAAATTCATGTTCAAATTATCTTAAACTCGACAAAAAAATGGGTTGCAAGAGGCGATTCTATGAAAAGCACTTTTTTTAAGAAAATTCAAATTACAGCCGCTACGGCAATTATTTTTTTTGCAGTAACTATGATATTCCGTCAATATTTTAATGTAATGGCAGTGTTGGGTATTCGCCCAAGCGCGTTACCGCCGGCATTAGGGTTAATGCTAGGCCCGTTTGGGGTATTAGGCTGTGCATTAGGCAACCTTATTGCAGATATTGTATCTGGATATTCCCTACTAATGATTGCATTAGGGTTTGTGGGGCAGTTTACATACGGCATTTTGCCATATCTCATGTGGAAATCCATGAACGAATTAGTAGGCGACCCATCTCGCCCAATTCGATTAAATAATGTAAAAAGTGTAGTGCAGTATATTGTCATTGTATTGGTAAATGCAGTGATTATGGCAGCATTTCTAGGTTCGATTATGCAAAGTATCGGTGTAAGTCCATTTGTATCAACATCAACTTTGATGTTGTTTTTAAACAACTTTGTATTTTGTATTGTTTTGGGTATTCCAATCATTATATTTATGTCGGCTAGAAAATTAACCAAAAATCAAGTAACACTTTCAATCAATGAGCGTCTGATTTTAGTGTTCTTAATAGCGGGTGTTGTTTCAGGTGGGCTAATAGGCATATTTTCTGCGATAGAGCTATCCTATGCAATATCAGACCCTGTTACTATGTGGATGCGCATATATATGTATATTGCAGTAAACTTGTTGGCTTTTTATATGATTACAATTGTGTTTTTATGGTATTGTGAGAGGAAAATTACAATTCCAGTAGAGTCCATCGCACAAATAGCAAAGAATTTTGTAAATGGTGGTCATGAGAAGAAAGATAGTGTCGCAATTGTTAAAGAATGTGATGTTCTCATCGGAATTAAAGGTGAAGCCGGTATTTTGGCAGAAGCTTTCAAAACAATGGTTTTGGATTTGGACATATATATACAAAACCTAACAAAAATTACAACTGAAAACGAACGCATAGCCACTGAATTAAATGTAGCCAAGCAAATGCAGGCGGATATGTTGCCGAATGTCTTTCCAGCTTTCCCAGAACGAGAGGAATTTGAAATATATGCAATTATGCAACCGGCAAAAGAAATAGGCGGCGATTTCTACGACTTCTTTATGATTGATAGTGACCACTTAGGGATAGTTATTGCAGATGTGTCGGGCAAAGGTATTCCTGCTGCACTATTTATGGTTATAACAAGAACACTTATAAATAATTGGGCGAGAAATGGCATTGAGCCAATGGATGTTTTCACAAAAGTAAACAGTCAACTATGTGAAGGCAACGAAAATGCAATGTTTGTAACAGCATGGATGGGTATTCTTAAACTTAGCACTTTGGAATTGATATATTCTAATGCAGGTCATGACCCGCCTCTAATAAAGGAAGCCGATGATACATTTCATCCTTTGACGACAAGAAAAAATTTGATGCTTGCTGGTATGGATGGTGTCAAATATAAGCAGTCATTCATAAAAATGCAGCAAGGTGACAAGTTATTCCTTTATACAGATGGCGTTACAGAAGCAAATGATTGTCAAGGTAATTTGTATGGAAAAATACGTCTTGAAACCATACTTAATCGCACTGCAAATTTAAAACCAAGGGATTCACTTACACATATAAAAGCAGATATTGATAAGTTTGCAGATGGTGAACCCCAATTTGACGACATTACTATGTTAATGTTGTCCATAATATAAATCATAAAATATGAGGTGGCTTATGGAGTTTTCAATTAAAGAAGGCAAGGAAACATATGTAACGCTTGCAGGCAAACTAGACTTTGCCCGCGCACCAAAACTTATGGACGCACTTGCTGAATTAAAGGGCAAGGATATATCAACCATAGTTTTTGAGTGTGCAGAACTTACTTATATCTCTAGTTCGGGGATACGTGTAATTATTTTTGCACAACAAAAAATAGCATCAGGTATGACCATTGTAATGGTAGATGTCAACGAAGAAGTAATGGAAGTATTAGATATATGCGGACTTGCAGATTTTATTGAGTTTAAAACATCAAGCTAGGAGGAGGATACTTATGCTGAAATTTGAAATGGAAATGAGTAACTATGGGATGGAAGTACTCACAAAGGCGAATAACATGGATAGAGTGATGGATTTTGTAGAATTATGTATTAAGGATGTCGGCAATCCACGAGATACAAAGCAACTCACACTTGTGGGTGAAGAACTGGCTTTTAATATTTTCCAATATGCCTATGATGATGCCCCCGGTACGTTCCTTCTAAAGATTTTTCTTTGTCCAGAGCAAAATAAGGTGACAATGGAATTTCGTGATGCTGGCAAACCATATAATCCACTTGAACATAAAATTTCAGATTTGGATGCACATATTTCTGACCGTGAAATAGGTGGTTTAGGCATCATGCTTTCTAAAAAATTTACGGACACACAAATTTACAAATACGAAAACGGTCACAATATTTTACTTGTAGAAAAATATCTAAAATCTAGTTAACGACAGAAAGGTTGAGTTTGTATGAACAACAAGAAAAATATCTTTCGCAAGGAAAGTCTAGACAAAATGTCATCTCCAGAAAAACTAAATGACTATATTAAAGTTTCTAATCCCAGTGTGTGGATTATTTTGGGAGCTATTGCCATTATGCTTATTTCAGTAATCGTTTGGAGTATCACTTATGAATTACCTGAAGGCATTAGACCAATACAGTTTCTGTTAGGTGGGTGATTAAAGTGAGTGCAAATAAAACTAGGAAGCCAAAGCCGCGCGTAAAAGTACCAGTGATTATGCAAATGGAAATGCTGGAATGTGGCGCAGCGTGTTTGGCTATGATTTTGGCATACTATAAAAAGTGGATTCCTTTAGAAAAAGTGCGTGAAGAATGCGCTGTAAGCCGTGACGGTTCTAATGCAAAGTATATTATTATGGCTGGGCGAAATTATGGGCTTGAATCTAGGGGGTTCCGTGGTGGCGTAGATGCTGTAAAAGATGCTCATTTGCCTTGTATAATCCATTGGAACTTTAATCACTTTGTAGTATTAACAGGATTCTCGGACAAGTTTGCCTACATCAACGACCCTGCGTCTGGTGAGATAAAGGTTCCGCTGCCGGTTTTTGATAAGTCATTTACTGGTGTTTACATGACTTTTGAGCCAGACACAAATTTTAAACCAGAGGGGCAAAGGCAAAGTGTATTAAAATTTGCTCGTGACAGGTTAAAGGGTACAGTTGCTCCAATTGTTTTTGTTATTTTCACCATGTTTTTAATATCCTTAATCGGTATTATAAATCCTGTATTGTCTAGGGTTTTTTTAGATAGGGTTTTGACTGGGTATAACCCAGAATGGTTTAGACCCCTTATCTTGGGTATGATAGGGCTGGCAGTTGTGTCTTTTGTTGTGTATTTAATCAATGCACTGTACTTGCTTAAAATACGCGGTAAATTAGCAATTGTGGCAAATTCGGTGTTTCTATGGCATGTTTTGCGCCTACCTATGAGTTTTTTCTCTCAACGTATGCCTGGCGAAATAGTTGGTAGGCTTAAATATAATGAAACCATTGCCGAAACGCTCATTGCTAAATTAGCACCACTATTTTTGAACTTTGTACTTACTATCTTCTACTTTATAGTCATGGTGCGTTATAGTTTGCTTCTGACGGCTATAGGGGTTGTTGCCATTGTAATCAATATGGTAATGGCAAAAATAATTTCTAATAGACGTATAAAAATTGCCCGCACACAAATGAGAGATGAGGGCAAGCTTAGAGGGCTTACATTAGGCGGTATACAAATGATTGAAACCATAAAATCGTCTGGTGCAGAAAATGGCTTTTTTGAGCAATGGGCAGGCATTAGAGCCGCTGTAAACAGGTCACAAGTGGATTTTATAAAAACCAATGTGTACTTAGGCGCAATACCTGAATTTGTACTATCACTTTCTCGTGTTGCTATCTTAATCACAGGTGCATATCTCATTTTAACAGGCGCATTTACTGCGGGTATGCTTTTGGCTTTTCAAAGTTTCCTACTGGCATTTACAGCACCAGTAGAATCCTTTATAGACGCAACGCAATCTATTCAAGAAATGCGTGTAACCATGGAGCGTGTAGAGGATGTGTTCAAATATGAACCAGATGTAAAGGAAGATGTTTCTGAGCATACTGATGCTCCTAATAAGTTAACTGGCAACCTTGAGTTAAAGGATGTTTCATTTGGTTATAACAGACTAGCACCGCCACTAATTAAGGATTTTAATATGACATTAAAGGCAGGCTCTTCTGTAGCCATTGTAGGGTCTAGCGGGTGCGGCAAATCAACTTTGGCTAAATTAGTTTCTGGACTGTATAAGCCTTGGAGTGGTGAAATTCTTTTTGATGATGTGCATATAACAGACGTTAACCGTCATTCATTTACAAGTTCTATTGCCGTTGTTGACCAAGATATCACTATCTTTGAAGACACTGTATCGGATAATGTTAAACTTTGGGATACATCCATAGAGGAATTTGAAGTCATACTTGCAAGCAAGGATGCAGGTATCCACCACGATATTCTTCAAAGGTCAGATGGTTACAAACATATGTTGGCTGAAGACGGTAAAAACTTTTCAGGTGGTCAACGCCAGCGTTTGGAAATTGCGAGGGCTTTGGCTAGTGACCCTGCCATACTTATTATGGATGAAGCAACCAGTGCGTTGGACGCTAAAACAGAAAATGACGTAGCTAATGCAATACGCAATAGAGGGATTACCTGTATTATTATTGCCCATAGATTATCTACAATTCGTAGCTGTGATGAAATAATTGTGATGAATAAAGGGCTTATTGTAGAGCGTGGAACCCATGAAGAGCTAATTAAAACAGATGGGTACTATGCTGAACTTGTTACCACAGAATAAGACTTGATAAGAGAGGCAAGGTGCTGGTATGGGTTTGTATAGCGACCAAATATCAAATAGAATTAAAAATGACCAAAGTGCTTTTGAATTAAGCTTTGTTCAACTGGCTTCTGTGGTAATGGGGCATAAACGTGAAGCAGAGACATTTTTGTCGGACAGAGAAACCGCAAAAAATGCCATAGAAGAAATATTAAAATATTACCATATTACGCCGGGTGCATTGCCGGACAATATCGAATCTGTAGATGACCAGCTAGAATTTTTCCTACATCCGTCGGGCATAAAGCGTCGCAGAGTGGAGCTTACAGGAAAATGGTATAAAGATGGCATTGGTCCACTACTAGGACAGACTCATAGCGGACAGATAATTAGTCTTCTGCCAGGAAAAATGTCTGGATATATATACTTTGACCATGAACTAAATAAGCGTATAAAAGTAAACAAAGAAAATGCAAAAAATATAGGCATTGATGCATATTGTTTTTATAATCCATTGCCAAGCCATAAAATTAGCATAGTAGATTTACTTATTTATATGGCAAGGACTTTAGCTGTTTCCGATTATGTAATCATTGTAGCAACCATTTTAACAGCAACTGTTCTTGGAATGCTCATACCTTATGCAAATCAGCAAATTTTTGGTCATGTCATTCCAATGGGTGGATATTCACATCTTATGGCAATATCATTCCTGTTGGTTGGTGCAACAATATCAACTATGCTGATTCGGATTACGCAAAATATAGTGCAAGCGCGTATATCAACTAAGGCAGAAGTCGCCGTACAGTCTGCTGCCATGAGTAGATTGTTATCCTTACCAGCAGTTTTTTTCAAAGATTACACAACAGGTGAAATTTCACAGCGGTTACATGGTATTTCCTCATTGTGTACCGTTTTAATTCAAGTTATTTTTGGTGCAGGGCTAACTGGGTTATTTTCATTTGTTTTTATTGGGCAAATTGCGTTTATTGCACCTGTACTGACCATACCTGCTTTAATTATTGTTGCAATTTCATTAGCAATAACGAGTATTGCTGCATTATTTGAAGTTAAAATTTCTAGGAAGCAACTTGCTGGTGCGGCAAAGTTGCACGGGTTGGTATTTTCTCTGGTTTCAGGTGTGCAGAAAATTAAAATTTCGGGAAGCGAACGTCGAGCGTTTTCTAAATGGGCAAAAAAATATTCTGAAAATGCTGCACTGACCTATGCGCCTCCAATCTTTTTAAGGATTTCAGCGGTTTTGGTGGGTACGACAACAGCAGTGGGTAGTATCGTGCTATTTTCAATATCAGCTTCTGCTGATATTGCGGTAGCAGAATATATGGCTTTTGCAGCCGCATATGCAATGCTTTCTGGGGCAGTGATGTCTTTGACTTCGCTTTCAACAACAGTTGCATCAATTAGACCCATCATGGATTTAGCCAAACCGATTATGGATGTAGAGCCAGAAACATCTGTAGGGAAAAAGATGATAAATCGTTTGTCTGGAAGCATTGAAATAAATAATGTGTTCTTCCGCTATAATGAAAATATGCCCTATGTGTTAAATAATTTATCTTTAAAAATTAACAAAGGTCAATATGTTGCGATTGTAGGCGCTTCTGGGTGTGGAAAATCTACTTTACTGCGGCTGTTACTAGGTTTTGAAGAACCACATAGGGGTGCTGTTTATTATGATGCCCAAGATATGAAATCTATAGACTTAAAATCTCTTCGCAAATCTATTGGTTGTGTAATTCAAAACGGCAAACTTATGACGGGTTCAATTTACGAAAATATTGTTGTATCCGCACCATTGCTGACTATAGATGAAGCTTGGGAAGCGGCAGAAATGGCTGGTATAGCCGAGGATATTCGTAATATGCCAATGGGTATGCATACATTGGTTTCAGATGGTGGCGGCGGATTATCTGGTGGTCAAAAGCAACGTGTATTGATTGCTCGTGCGCTTGCACCAAAGCCTAAAATTCTTTTGCTTGATGAAGCAACTTCTGCCTTGGACAATATAACTCAAAAGCACGTTTCACAGTCTTTAGATGGCTTAAAATGCACACGAATTGTTATAGCACATAGACTATCTACAATACGCCAATGTGATAGAGTGATTATGCTGGAAGAAGGGAAAATTGTTGAGGATGGCACGTACGAGCAGTTAATGTCTCTTAATGGGAAGTTTGCAGAACTAGTCAAGCGTCAACGGTTGGACGGTTAATTCAATGAACTTTGAATTGATTGTTGAAAGAATGGTAATAGAGGACTTCGCAAAAAAAGTGCTTGAACATCAAGTACTTCCGTCATTCTTATTTCTTGAACAAAAATATAAAAGGCTAGTTATAGGAATGAGTCAAAATAATGACCCCATAGGTATGGCTTATGGGGTCATTGAGCATGGAACAGATAGGTTTTTTCTCCATTATATGTATATTAAAAAAGAGTATCGTGTTTATGAAAATGTTAGAGCATTATTGCACTCTATTTTTATGGCGGCAATAAATACTAGAAGAATTAACCATGCAATGTGGAATTTTATTACAGATGATAATGCTGAAATAAATGCTCACATTCAACTTTTAACAAGTATACCATATTGCAATGTGAGAGATGTACAAAGTTCTAAGCAATTTCGGATTAAAACTTCGGACTTTAGCCATTTGAGGAAATTCAAAATTTTTAACCCTAAACTTTGGGTGAATAGAGGATACGGTGTGCAGAAGTTATCGGAATGCAATGTGACATTAAAAGATAAAATGCGCAGTAAAGATACTTCACCATTTAGCTATCAGAAAAAACATAGTTTACGTATTGACGAGCGCAACTCATATGTTTTTACCAGAAACAATATGCAGGAGCCAATGGGATGGATATTATGCAGGTTGATATCTGAAAATGAAATAATGATACAGCATTTTTATATGTACGAAACAGAAAGGGCAAAAATGGTAGCCCATTCCTTTGCTGCACATGTATTTAATTTAATTGCATTATCATTTGAATATCTTTGGTTTGATGTAGCTCAGGGTAATAGACAAATGGAAATGATAGTAAAAAACTACTTTGAACCCATAATTGACTTCAATCGCATTAACTACAATTTAATGGTGGATTTTGCTAAAGTAAATTGCTGTTATACCCAGAATTGCGAATAAATTAAACAAACCCTCAGAAAACTTAATTTCTGAGGGTTTGTTTTTTACTTATTGCAGAGGCTGGATTTGAACCAACGACCTTCGGGTTATGAGCCCGACGAGCTACCAAGCTGCTCCACTCTGCGACGACAAAAAATATGATATCACAGATATGGATAAAATGCAAGCAAAAATTTTCAATTATTTTATTTATTTTAAAGTGACAATAGTAACACCGTCTTCACCTTCACCATATTTACCTAAGCGGTATTCTCTTATATGAGGATGCCGCTTTAATATTGTATGGATAGTGGTACGAAGAACGCCTGTACCTTTTCCGTGGATGATACTTACGGTAGAAAGGCTTGCAAGGAAAGCATCATCAAGATATTTTTCTGCTTGAGTAGTTGCCTCCTCGGGCATCATACCGCGTAGGTCTATTTCGTGAGAAATGCTTAAAGATTTTGAAACACTGCCGCTACGGGCGACTGAACGGGCTTTGACAATTGCAGAAGCTTTTTCTTCAGGCGTATCTTCATCTAATGATAAATCACTAACATGAACTTTGATTTTCATAATGCCTGCCTGAATTTGTACTTGCCCATTAGAGTCGGGGGGAGTAGATACTGTTCCTTGTTGGTTCATGGAATGGATGTGAACCCTGTCACCTCGGCGTAAGTTGTCTGGAGGGGTGCGGGTAGGTAAAGTTTCTGTTGATGGCGCAATTCCTTCGCTAAGGGCAGTTAGTCCTTCACGTGCTTGGCGGCGTGCGTCTTCTAATTCTCGTTGACCTGCACCTTCTAGTTGCTTGCGCATTTTGGCAATGACGGCTTCAGCTTCTTTTTTTGCTTCATGTACAAGTTGCAAGGCTTCTTCACGTGCTTGACGTTGGATTTTTTCCTTTTGGGTACGAAGCCATACTTCTTGTTTTGCAACATCTTCACGAAGTTTCTCTGCTTCACGACGGTAGGTTGCTGCGCGGTCTTGCTCCATGAGTACCATTTTTTTGCTGGCTTCAAGGTCAGTTATCATATCTTCAAAGCGCACATCTTTTTGACTTAGCACTGCACGTGCTTCATCTATAATATCATCACCAAGTCCTAGGCGTTTTGCAATGGCAAAAGCATTACTTTTACCGGGGATTCCAATAAGCAGACGGTAAGTTGGACGCAAAGTCTCTACATCAAATTCACAACTGGCATTTTCTACACCCTCTGTTGAAAGCGCATAGACTTTTAACTCGCTGTAGTGTGTGGTTACAGCGGTACGAATTTTACGTTCATGGAGATACCCAAGCAAAGCGATTGCTAATGCTGCACCTTCCGTAGGGTCTGTACCTGCGCCAAGTTCGTCCAAGAGTACCAATGCATTGGCGTTTAAATTTTTGAGAATGCTTACGATATTACTCATGTGGGAGGAAAATGTGCTTAGACTTTGTTCGATGCTTTGCTCATCACCAATAGCGGCAAACACTTCATCAAAAACAGCAAGCTCAGAGTTATCATAGGCAGGAATATGCAAGCCCGCTTGCCCCATACATGTAAAAAGCCCGATGGTTTTTAATGCCACAGTTTTTCCGCCTGTATTTGGGCCAGTGATTAACAGCATAGAAAAGTCGCCGCCAAGATAAATATCTGTAGGCACAACATGGTCTTGATTCAGCAAAGGATGTCGTCCTTTGCGAATATTTACATATCCACGATTATTGAAGGTTGGTTCGGTTGCTTTCATTTGAAGTGCCAGTTCGCCCTTGGCAAATACAAAATCTAAGTGGGTGATTTGTGTAAGGTTGGCATCAAGAATTTCTCCATGATTACCAACAAGTCCGCTTAATTTAAACAAAATGCGTTCTTCTTCACGTTTTTCTTCATAGTGTAAATCTTTTATTTTATTATTTAATTCTACCACGCTTAATGGTTCCATAAAAACTGTCGCACCTGTAGCGCTTTGGTCATGCACCATGCCGGGGAATGAACCCCGATATTCGGCTTTTACAGGTACACAAAACCTGTCGCCGCGCAATGTCACAATAGTGTCTTGTAACATAGTCTTGTATGATGCAGACTGAATAACCTTTTGCAAATGGTCACGAATGCGATTGTGTGCAACACTTATGCTTCGGCGAATTTCTGCCAATTTTGGTGATGCATTATCTGCAATTTCTCCAGAAGGTTTTATACAGCGCGCAATTTCACTCTCCAGTGATTCTTCGGGAGAAATTCCATCAAAATAAGGTGTAAGACAAGAATCGTCCTCTGCTTCACCACGGGCTGAAATACCGCCATACATTATAACTTTTCTGCATACATATAGACATTCACTGACGGCTAAAAGCTCGTCTGCTTGTAATATGCCGCCTGCTATTGCCCGCTTTAAGGCAGTGCGGATGTCACTGATTCCGCCAAGGGGTAGACTTCCTTTGCGTAGGATTAAACTTGCTGCCGCTGTTGTTTCGTTTTGTGCGCGGGTAATATCGTCAAGGTCATTCATAGGAAGCAGTGCGGTACATCGGAATTTTCCCATGGTTGATGCTGCACAACTTGTTAACATTTCAATTATTTTTTGATATTCGAGAGTGTTTAAAGCTTTTGCGTTCAATATAAAAACCTCATTTTATACGGTTATAACGGGACGCAGGGCGGTTAATGGTGCGCCGGAATCATATTCAAAGCTTACCAAAATTTCTTTTCCGGGTGTGACTTCAATTTCATCTAATGGAAGTATAAGATGTCCATTGCTCCAGTCCACGATTTGCTGCGTCTGCGGATTAACCGCTAGAATATTTTTTGTAATAAATCTTAATGCGTTGATTTTTCCTGGGGTATTTACAGTCAATTTTCCGCTCCACTGAATAGAGAGGTCATAGGGCTGATCATACACGATTTGATGATATACAACTACATCACCCATTTCTGTAGTACGACCGTCTAAGCTGTATGGGTTTTGGAACATGATAACGGGAGCGTAATACCCCTCAAATTTAAAATCTTGATAAATTGGCTGAACGCCCAAGAGTGTTGCACCAGGTATAAAGATAGGAAGATTTCCACCCCATTTTGCCTGATAGTTTCTCTTGAAAGCATCAATGCCTTCTAGCTGAATCTCACGAAGCATAGCGGAATGCAGCATTTCACACACTACTACGTCAATTTTTTCTGGCGGAACATATTGCATTGCATCGCCGCAAATGACTTCAATTTTTTCACAATTTGGGTTGAGCTTATGCAGGCGTTTGGCCTCTGCCACAAGTTCTGGGTTATACTCTACACAGTAAACCTTCTTGGCATGTTGTGCTGCAAAGTATGATAAAACACCAGTACCTCCGCCAAGTTCAAGCACAACATCTGTAGGTTTTATAATTAAGTCGATGGCATTTTTAAACCCTTGCATCCGAGCAACATCTTGCAACATGTGATGATGATATTGAATTGGAATAAACTGCCCTAATAAGTTTTTGCTTTCCTCTGTCATTTGTAGCCTCCTTGAAATCTTAGTGACAAATTCTTAGATTTTATAGTAGCATGAAACGCGCTTACAAACAATTACATAATAGTGTTAAATCCTTTGCAGGTTATGACGATATAATTTTAGACGAATATGAAAACGAAAAATATATCATTTACGAGGTGGACATTATGACTGGTTCTCCAATGCGATTTACAGGGCTTTTCTCTGGAATGGATACAACATCAATGGTTAATCAACTCATGCGTGCAGAAAGTATGCGCATGGATAGATTGAACCGTAGGCGGCAGCATTTAGTATGGCGACAAGAAGATTTGCGCAATACAATGACCCATCTAAACGATTGGCGTGCAAGAAATACCCACGCAAACATGGGTGCTTTGATGCCCCCCCCAGGTAGCCCAGACCCTTGGAGTACAACTGCAACAGCTGTGACAAATATCACCAGTGGTATGGCTGCTACCACCACACATGGCTTCAGTGTAACGTCTAACAATAATGCCAATATTGGTACAATTGACGTAACAGTGGTTCAAACTGCCAATAGGGACGTTGTAAGAGGTACACAGTTTTATAGAGAAGGGTTGACAGGCAGTCCTCCTCCATTTACAGTGCGCACAAATGAGACAATCAATGCATTTTTTGAAAGATATAATCCAATTGCCGCTGGCCCAACAGGTTCTAGTTCTGTAATGATTAACGGCACAAACATTACAATCAACGCTGATGATACAATTGCTGAGTTTATGGATCGTGTAAACAGAAGTGACGCTGGCGTTAGAATGAGCTTCAATAATATAGCTGGACAATTCCAACTGGAGTCTACGAGCATGGGCGTAGATGCTACAGTTGATGTAGGGGCTGGCGATGCACTAGGCTTTATGGCTCATATTGGTTTAGCGAATATTGATTCATCTGCTGGCACAGTTGCTGGTTCAGGTGACTTTACAAGCCGTGCTAGAGATGCAGAAGTTGTCATTGACGGTGTAACAATCAACCGTTCGTCAAATACTTTTGAAGTGGAAGGTTTAACCTTTACCATTGGTCAAGCGGCGGTGGGGCAAACTTTCCAAGTAGATACTCAACGTAATCTTGATACTGCTATGGAAACCATCCGCAATTTTGTTGAGCAGTATAATGAACTTGTACGCCATTTGAATACCCTACACACCACAGCACGTCCACGCAGTGGTCAGCGCACATTCTTTGAACCGCTAACAGATGAGCAACGCCGTGAGATGAGTGAACGTGAAATTGAACAGTGGGAAGCACAAGCCCGTACAGGTATGCTTCACCGCGACAATGACCTCCGTAGCTTGCAAGCAGAAATGCGCCGTTGGATGAATGAAGGGGTACGTCTTGCAGATGGGACGACACTTTCTTTGCACCAAATCGGCATTACCACAGGTGCAGGTTCAGGTAGTGATAGGCTGATTGGTATGCTTCAAGTTGATGAAAGTAGACTTCGTAATGCGTTAGAAACAAATGCCGCAGGTGTACAAGAAATGTTTACACGTATTCCCGATGGGCCAACTACAACCAACTCAGAACGTAATGCGCAAATGCCAAACATTGGTATAGCCCATCGCTTGAACCATATCATTGAAAATGCAACCGGTTCAACAGGTAGTCTTCGTGGTCGTGCAGGTATGGAAGGCGGCGTAGACGCTACAAATAACCGTATGTCGCAGCACATCCAACAATACGACAGTAGAATTGCTCAAATGCAGCAGTGGTTACAACGCCGTGAAAGTCACTTCTTTGCAATGTTTGCCCGTATGGAACAAGCAATGGCTCAGTCACAATCACAAATGGAGAGCCTTTGGGCTATGTCAGGTATGTAATGGATATTATACAAAAAGCACAAAAATTGGCGGATGAAATCCTAAAATTAACATTGGCTCTAGAGTTATCTGGTGCTGACGCGCAAGAAGAAGCAGATATCGATGCATATATAAAAATGGTTGAAGCGCGCGAACCATTAGTTGCTGAACTAGTCGAATTAAAACAAAATATTGATGAAGTCTTGGCATTAACTGAAGAATATGATACAGTTTTACAGACCATTAAAATGATATCTGATAAGGACGAGGAACACCACGACTTTATGGAAAATGTGCGTGAAGCAGTACAAGGGGCTTTGCGAAAAGTAAAGCATGGACAAAAAATCCATCAAGGATATCAGTCCATACCCGAAGAAGCAACTTCCCGCAGATTTGATACAAGGCATTAAGCCAATTTTTTAAAAGGAGGAAGACTAATATGGATGTTAATAGAGTAAATTACCAACAAGCACCACCGCCTCCACCAGTAGGAGGCATAGAAACTGCTGTTGTACAAGTACAACCAATGTACATTCCTACGCCAGCAGTAGACGCTCAATCCGTAGATACACCAGAGTATTCAGACAGCACGTTAAATCGTGCAATTGGTGAAATCAATACAAGCATTGCCACACATGGCAGACATTTAAGTGTAACTTTTCACCAAGCGACAGGGCGTAATATGGTTACAGTGTATGACTCAGAAACCAATGAAGCAATTAGAGAAATTCCACCTCAACGTGTGTTAGATGCCCATGCCAGTATCCTAGAACTTGCTGGATTATTTATGGACACGCGGGGATAATAAGAAATAAAAAGGAGCAACCATCCAGTGGTAAATCCGAACTTTCATTACAAAATGCTTGAAGACAAAGTTATGACTGCAACAAGGGAAGAGTTGACTCTCATGCTGTACGAAGGCGGCATAAAATTCTTAAACAGAGCCATCATGGCAGTGGAAAAGAAGGATATGACAGAGGCCCATGCGATGATTTTAAAGTCGCAAGATGTCGTGCGTGAGTTTCAATTAACACTCGACCACAAGTACCCCATTTCACAAGAACTTGACACGCTTTACGATTATATGCATCGCCGCTTGGTAGATGCAAATATTCGCAAAGATTTGGAAATTCTTAATGAGGTACTTGGCATGTTTAGGGAGTTTCGTGACACTTGGAAAGAAGCAATGAAACTAGCAAAAGTGAATTAGTTTTCAATCCATTTAAAAAGTGACACGTTGTCTGTCAGTTCTTCATAACCGTTCTTTAAATAGAAATCAAATGCCGGGAAAGTACGCGATGTTTGCAGGTTGATAGCCGAAACATTGTACCCGGCTAATTTGATTGCAAGAAGTTTCATTACCGCAGTGCCAATGCCGCTGCGGTGATACATAGAAGCCACGGCAAGTTCTTCTACTTTAAAAACTGAACCGTCAAAGTAGTTGTCAAGTTTGCCAAAACAAAAGGCAGTCATTTTTCCATCAAGCCAATAGGTATATCCCATGAAACCTGGTGTTTTTATTAGGTCACTAATATAACGCCAGGCTTTTTCTTTTGTTAAAAAATCATAGTTTAGTGGCGGGGCAGTAAATGCATCTACATAAATTTGCACGCAATCTTCAAAATCTGTTTCACGATACATGATTAGTTCCTTGTCCATAAGTCACCTCTTGTGGTATATTTATTATGAAGAATAGGAGAGATTCTAATGTCTGATGATAATAAGCATATTTTAATGGAAACGGGTACATTTATCCATAGTGCAATACAAGAAGATTTAAAAGGACGACTAAATGCGTTGCACACGCGATTTCCACCCGAGCCGGGGGGATTTTTGCATATTGGTAATGCCAAGGCTGTGTATATCAATTTTGAACTGGCTAAGATTTATGGTGGGACGTACAATCTGCGCATGGATGATACGAACCCTGCAATAGAGAAGGCTGAATTTGTACAGGCGATTCAAGATGATATTCGTTGGTTGGGTTATGACTTAGATGGTAGACTTTTCTTTGCGTCAAATTATTTTGATAAGCTTTATGAATGTGCGGTAACGCTTATTAAGAAGGGGTTGGCATTTGTTTGTGACCTGACCGCAGAGGAAATGCGGGCTTCTTTTGGCGGCATAGATAAAGCAGGAACGGATAGTCCTTATCGCAATCGTTCAATTGAAGAAAATTTAGATTTATTTACGCGCATGAAAAATGGGGAATTTCCCGACGGAGCAAAGACCCTTCGTGCAAAGCTTGACATGGCTTCGCCTAATATGAACATGCGTGACCCTGTGATGTATAGAATTACTCGTCAAACCCACAGCAATACTGGTGATAAGTGGTGTATTTATCCGATGTATGATTTTGCACATCCCCTTCAAGATGCCATTGAGGGGATTACACACTCGTTATGCTCTATTGAGTTTGAAGAGCATCGCCCGATTTATGAATGGTATATTAGTCACTTGGATTTTCCGATTAAACCACGGCAAATTGAGTTTGCTAAAATGTCGATTTCCAACACGATTATGGGCAAACGGCATATTCGTGCGCTAATTGCAGAGGGTAAATATGATGGATGGGATGACCCTCGTCTTGTAACACTTTCCGGAATGCGCCGCCGTGGGTATCTTCCTGCATCTATTCGCGAATTTTTGGGCAATACTGGTGTATCAAAAGCATTAAGCCGAGTAGATTTTGGAATGCTTGAATATTTTGTGCGAGAACATCTTGCACCTGTTTCTAAAGTGGTTATGGCTGTGCTTAACCCTTTGAAAGTGATTATTGAAAATTATCCAGAGGGGGAAGTAGAAATGCTGACCCTTCCATTCCATGGGGATAATGAAGCATTGGGTTGTCGTGAAGTGCCTTTTTCTCGTGAAATTTATATTGAACGTGAAGATTTTATGGAAACACCTGGGAAAAAATTTTTCCGCCTTGCACCAGGTAAGGAAGTGCGTTTAAAAGGGGCGTACTATGTAACTTGTACGGGTATTGTGAAGGATACAGCGGGAAATATTGTTGAAGTACGTTGCACTTATGACCCTGAGACTAAGAGTGGTTCAGGTGTTGAATTGCGTAAAGTAAAAGGCACACTTCACTGGGTTTCTGCAAAACATGCAGTGCCAATAAAGGCAATGCTGTATGATATGGCAGTTCTAGACGCGCCAGACGCACCGGATGGCATAATTGACAATCCAGACTCTCTCATTGTCATGCCAAATGCATTAGGCGAACCCTGCCTTGCAGACGCTACAATGGATGACCGTTTCCAATTTATGCGCAATGGTTATTTTTGCTTGGATAATAAGCATGAGGGACTGGTGTTCAACCGCACTGTATCACTCAAGTCTTCATATAAAAAATCATGAACCTACGGATAGTGCTTGATAGACAAAAAGAAGTGCTTGCAGACCTTGAGAAGCAAGTACAGGCCTTTGAGTCAAGTGATGTGGTTTTGGAAAATGCGGTATTAAAAGAAAAACTGACAAAGCTTGAAGCGGAAAATGAAGCGTCTAAATTTAAGGCAGCTTTTTTGAAAAATGAAAATGCTAATCTTAAAAATGCATTGTATAACCACACTTACAATGAAAAGATAAAATTTATCGACCGTTCTAAAGCGAAACTTGGTATTTATTTTGGACAAGCTGTTGGCGACCCTATGAATCAGCTAACACAGTTAGAAAATTCTATCAAAGCTAGGATTTACCGCATGACTTTTGCTTTAAGGCAGAATAATGTGGATACTATCAATCCATTGTTTCAAAAGGTCATTGCCTTTGAAGAAGAAATACGTCAAACTATTGTGACAGCCCGTGAGCATATTGCAAGTCAAGCAGCGTTTTCTGATGAAGAGAACGCTGCTTTTGATAAGCTTCGTGATGAGCAGATTACAAAAGAACAAATTGTGGCAGTTGCCAAGAAAAACAATTGGGAGCGGTTTGTTGGACTTAATTTAATTAACACACTGGGAATTTTGTTGATTATCATTGGTGCAATTGCGGCAGGACAGTTTGCCTTTGTGCGTGTGACTGACCCTATGCGGGCGGCAGCTATTTTTGGATTAGGCACAGCAATGGTGATTGCTGGGGAAATCATGAACAGACGCAAGGCAAATGTGTTTTCGCTAGGGGTGACAGCCGGCGGCTTGGCTGTGCTTTATGTAGCATTGGTTGTTAGCCATTTTGTACTTGAAGTCATTGGTATGTTTCCTGCCCTTGGGATTTGTGTTGTGATTACGGCACTGGCATTTGTTTTGTCTACGCGGTATCGTTCCCAGACTTTGCTTACTATTGCTTTTGTCGGGGGCTACTTACCTATTTTTTCTATTTCGCCAGACCCTGCCATGATTTACGGCGCGATGATTTATTTTATTATGCTCAACCTCTTGGATTTAGTGGTTTCGTTTAAGATGAAATGGACTGTATCGTCTTTTGTTGGGCTGGGGTTTAATATCATTAGCACTACAGTTATTATATGGACAGCACCAGATACAACACTGATAGAGCAATGGATTTTGCTGGTATTTGTATTGTTTTCTTTTGGCATTTACACTGCAACGCCTCTTATCAGCACATATTGCACAAAGATTAAATTTGCTGTATCGGATGTTGTTTTAATGGCACTGAACACCTTTTTTAGTTGTGTGACTGCTTATATAATCTTTGCAGTGTTTGGCTGGTATGACTTTACAGGGCTTTTGGCATTGATTTATGCCGTCATTTACTTTGGGCTGGCAATATTATTGTGGCGCAAGTTTGAAAATGCCAACACGATGCGAGATTTATTTTTTATCACAGGTTTTACTTTCGCAGTGCTTATTGTGCCATTCCAGTTCGATTGGATGTGGTTATCTCTTGGGTGGTTAATACAGGGTGTTGGCGTACTTGTTTATGGTATTTTAAAAAATAATCGTCGCTTTAGCATTTCTGGCTGGGTGGTTTTTGGACTATGCTTGGCAGTGTTTGCGCTCATGGATTTGCAAAATCATTGGTGGGTTCGTTATGATGACCTCTTTTGGTTAAAGTACTGGGCTATATCCTTAGGAAGCTTGGCGATTCTTGGTGCATTTGTTTACAAAAAATATACTGTTGTAAAAAATGTTGGTGTGCAAATTTTCAAATATGCCACGATGATAAATCTTTGGTTTTTAGGGATGGATAACATTCTTCGCTTAAATGCAAGAACATATCATATCCTTATAGGTGCAAATTTTAATAATGATTACTTTATGAATATGTTTTTATTTCTGATGGCATTGGTGCTTGGTTTTAGTTTGCCGCGTATCAAGTGTTTAGCGGATTCAGGGACTCGGATTATTGGCATCTTGTTTTATATTTTTGGGATAGGGGGAATTGTTATTTCCCATGGCGTGGCTAGACCTATTTTATCTGAAATGTATGCGGTATCTACCAGTGTTGCAGTCTTTGGAAGTATTGCAATTATTGTGATGGGATTGCTTTCTATGTCTGCCTTGTATGACTTAATGCGGCGAATTGTTGTGATGGCAAAGGGAGGTATGGCTTATTTGCCTGTTATTGTTTCAGGCTACTTTGTGGTTATTTTAACGCAAATTTTAATCGTACAGTATGGAATGCGGTTTGACAGCATGTGGATTAGTTTCATTTATGTAGTGACCGCACTGGCGTGGATTATTTGGGGTTTTGCCAGACGGTATATGCTTTTGCGTCGCTTTGGACTGGGTCTTACCCTTGCTTCCGTTGCTAAACTTTTTATCATTGACCTTGCAGGGCTTACACAGGGGCATAGGATTCTTTCATATTTCACACTGGGTGTTTTATTATTGGGTATTTCTTTTGTTTATCAGTTCTTTAATAAGCGGCTGGAGATTAAGATTCAAGAGGATTCTTCTGAAGCGAAAGATTCAGAAACGGAGGATATTTCACCACCAACAACTTCTTGAACAATATATGATGGACGGTTTTTGATTTCTTCATAAAGCCGCCCAATATATTCGCCCATGAGCCCTAAAATCATCATAACAATACCTTGTGTAAATAAGAGAACACCCATGGTGGATGCCCAGCCATCTATGGTGGTGTCGGTAAAAATGACTTGATAAAAAACGATTAAAAGATATACCAGACTTACCACTGCCATTAAAAAACCTAAGCTGGTTGCCAATTTAAGGGGTTTGTATGAAAATGCAGTAATGGCATCCATTGCAAATGACATCATTTTTCGTAAGGGGTATTTTGTTGTTCCTGCAAAGCGTTCTTGTCTTTCATACATCACTGCAACTTGTTTAAATCCAACCCA
This sequence comes from Defluviitaleaceae bacterium, assembly GCA_009780315.1. Taxonomy (GTDB): domain Bacteria; phylum Bacillota; class Clostridia; order Lachnospirales; family WQUN01; genus WRAH01. The sequence goes on along the minus strand of WRAH01000006.1, from coordinate 35,724 downwards.
GCTAACCAAACCGCGAATATAGCGGTTTTTTTCTGGCAATTTATTCACTGCGTCACAAACTTTTCTGTCAATAAGACGAAATTCCCCTGTGTCTAGGGGTAAATCTACAGAGGTCATGCTTCGTAAAAAACGATAAAAGAATTTTGCTGAGGCTTTTTTAAACAGGCTTTCGCCTTTGCGCTTTTCCCGCTGACCATATACAACATGATAGCCTTCACGCCATTTTTCTGCCATTTGAGAGAAGATTTCTGGCGGGTCTTGTAAGTCTGCATCAATAATAAAAATGGCTTCGCCGCGGGCATATGCCATGCCTGCAGAAATGGCGGGCATATGCCCGAAATTGCGTGAAAAATTTATCAGACGCACAGCAGGGTCATTTTCACAAAATGCCCCAATCATTTGTGCAGTACGGTCGCGGCTTCCATCGTTTACGAATACTATCTCATATGATTCACCCATACTACGCATGACATGGGTTAGGCGTTTATATGTTTCTGTGATGACTTCTTCTTCGTTAAACGCAGGCACTACTACTGAATATGTCATATGTCCACCTCTTGCCATAGTGTAACATAAAATTGATGATGTGGGTATTGTACAAATTAGGTTTTTATGTTTATAATCCTGCCATTGGAGATGATTTAATGCAAACAATCATGGTTGTAGAAGATGACAAACATATTAACGAAGTGGTGACGGAGTATTTAAAAGAAGCTGGATATCATGTTTTATCTATCAATGATGGAAAAGCTGCCCAAGAAATTCTTGAGAAGGGTATTGATGTTGATTTATTTATTTTAGATATCATGTTACCAAATGTTACAGGTTTGGCACTTTTAAGCATGATTCGTGACAGTAATCGTTATACAGATATTTCCGTTGTTATGTTAACAGCTGTTGTAGATGAATATACCCAGTTGCTTAGTTTTGAAGAACTAGCGGATGATTATGTAACAAAGCCTTTTTCACCAAAAATTTTGGTAAAACGTGTTCAGGCATTGTTACGCAGAAAATCGCGTATATCTCCTGTCCCCAAAGGCGGTGTGTATATTGATACGGACAGTTACTTGGCATACGAAAACGGAAATCCAATAAAGCTGACATTGCGAGAGTTTGAACTCTTGAAGCTTTTTGCACAAAATCCCAAATTAGTGTTCACGCGTCAACAGTTATTAGATGCGGTGTGGGGGTATGACTATTTTGGAGATGAACGTATTGTAGATGCCCATATTAAAAATTTGCGAAAAAAATTTAGCGAGCAAGTCATCGTTACGGTCAAAGGTGTTGGCTATCGTCTTGATAAGGATGGTGTAATATCATGAAAAAATTTATAAGTGGGCGGGCATTTAAAACATTTGCATTTTCCGTGTTACTCATGACAATGGTTTTAGTTGTCACTTTAGGCATTTTGTATGTATTCTTGCCTCAATACTATTTTACCCACATGACCAATCGGCTAGATAGACAATCAACTGCTTTAATTCAGACCATAAACCAAAACCCAAGTGCAGATATTTTGCCTTATATATTTGAATTTTCTGTGGCAAACAATGCAGTTGTTATGTCTCATGATGTACTTGGTCAGCCATTATTTGAATTTTCAAGTTTTCCAAATACTTTCATTCACAGGACCAACATGGCAACTACACACATGGATAATCATACATTTTTTCAAGATGATAATATAATTATTTTCGATGCTACTGAAGCTATTGAAGTGAATGCAGTGAGCTTTACACCTTTTGTGGCGACGCATATACCTGCATATATTACGCTTACCAGTAATTTGAGCGATGTCTTTATTTTTGATAGCGAATATAATAGAAGTGTGGCAATTTGGCGGGATGTTGAGCATCCGATTGTTGACCACATGATATTTACCACCACATTGCAACCTATTGACCAAGCCCAAGATGTTATTGTGGCAATGATTCCATATTTAGTGATTGTGGGGTTTGTAATTGCGCTGATTATGTCTTTTATTTTTTCTCGTCAGGTAATCAAGCCTATTATAAAATTAGAACGCTCAAAAACCGACTTAATGCGCGCAGCAGGACATGAGCTAAAAACCCCCATTACTGCTTTAAGCGGAATGATTGATGGAATGATTGACAAAGTGGGTGTATATAAAAACCATGAAAAATACCTCCCTGAATTAAAAATGCAGGTAGAAAGACTGGCAAGGTTAGTCCATGAAATACTCACCGCATCTCAAACAGAAAAAACAGATGTGGAGATTTCTGAGATAGATATAGATAAACTAATCAATGAAACAATAGAGCAATACCATCATTTCATTGAACAAAAGGAGATAAAATTGAGTGTATCTTCCACCAGTGGATTGAGTTGTAATACAGATAGACGGCTTTTACTTATCATCCTTTCCAACCTATTATCCAATGCCATAAAATACGCCCCTGATGGCGGAAGCGTTCGCATTGGCGTGGTCACTTATAAGCGCGGTAAAGTTTTGTATGTAGAAAATCAATGCCCTCCTATTGACCCTGACTTGATGCAAAAATGGTTTGAACCATTTTATACACCAGATTATAGTCGCGACAAGTCCAAAGGCGGCACAGGGCTTGGGTTGTATATTGTCAAGAAGAATCTGGACACGCTAGGGTTTCCATTTGAAATGGCTTATATTGATGGCGAAGTTCGGTTTGAAATCACATTGGTCTAATGCTTATTTATTCTAATGGTCGCATTTAAGTTGTCAAAGGCATTAGTTTTGCGGATTATCTTTATTAAATATGAGAAAAATGAGAAAGCTATAACATGAAAGACTGCCGGCAATCTTTGTCGGCAGCCTTTGTTTTACATTTTTTATCGCACTTTCAACATCCTAGCTTTTATCAAATGCTGGGTTGATGGCGTATAAGTTTTTCTTGTTTAGTCTGTCTCTCGTTATTTCTAAGCATTCTCCAAACCGCTGGAAATGCACGATTTCCCGCTCGCGCAGGAAGATAATTGGGTCTCTAACATCTGGGTCATCTACCATGCGCAAAATGTTATCATAGGTTACGCGTGCTTTTTGCTCTGCTGCCATGTCCTCCACTAAGTCTGCAATAACGTCGCCTTTTGATTGTATGCCTACTGCGTTCCATGGCGTACCTGAAGCCGCTGCTGGATATATCGCGGTAGTATGGTCTACAAAATAATCTTGATAGCCACTTGCTTTAATTTCATCAACGGTAAGATTGCGTGTTAGCTGATAAACTATTGTCCCTATCATCTCTAAGTGACCTAGCTCCTCTGTACCTATATCTGTCAAAACAGCTTTGAGTTCTGGATAAGGCATACTAAAACGTTGGCTGAGATATCTTATGGATGCCGCTAACTCTCCATCGGGCCCGCCAAACTGGGTTAAAATAAATTTTGCAAGTGCTGGATTTGGGTTTTTGATTTTAACAGGATACTGTAGCTTTTTCTCATAAACGAACATAATTAGTCCTCCAATTCCCATGACCATGGGTCGTAAACCCAATTGTTATAATTAAACTGCGCTTGTGAACCAAGTGTTTTGTTTTTGGCTTCTTCGCTTCTACGTTGATAGTCTCGATAGAGTGCAAGCGTGTTTGTGTCATTTGGGTTTACATCAAGGTATAGCTTTAATTCTAAGCATACAAAATCCAATTTCATCAATTCTGTCATTGGTGTGCTTGGCAGGTGTTTACTGTTTTCAAAACAGCCAAAAGGTAGGTCTAACTCTGGAAACAATGTACCGCGGATTATTGCGTCATCATCTGAATAACGCATGGTGAATTTCTGCGCTGGAACATATGGATACGCAAGTATCGCATCTTGGTGTTTGTGAGACATGAAAGTTCTCCTCCTAAACTGTACCGCTTTAAAGCTTACGATATACATTTAGTCCATTGTATTGTCAACCCATTAAAGGTGTTCATGCTAAATATTCAAGTGAAGATACTATACTTAAACAAAAAATGGATACATATAGACTACCCTCTGTCAAGTAAACAAGGGAAAATTAAAGGATTGACGGAAAATAAATTTTCTAAAAAAGTCTGGAAGTCACCTGAAGCGTAGCGAAAGGTGACTCCCAGACTTTAGTTATTAACCAACATTAACTACATTCATTTTCATCCCACAGCCATGCGTTAACATCAGGCTCTGGAATAAACCCGACTTTTTCGGCAAGTGATTGCGAAGCTTGCCTATAAGGCCAAGCTGACCAACAAGGAATCAATGCATTTTCCAATAAATTTTGAATTAGCGCAAGTGTCACAAGGGTTGCGTAGCCTTGACCTTGAAAATTCGATTGGGTTTTTACATCGATTTCTGCATACCCGCCGCCTGTCATGGGTGCGGCACAAGTACTTACACATTCACCATCAACAAGCAACCTTGAAACCCATGTATCATTTTTGCAAAAATTGCCTTCAATACGCTCTTTCGTGATTATTATTTTAGCATTATCAGACATTACAGAATGCCTAACAATGGCTTCTTGATATTTTTCGTGGCTGAACTTGAACATCTTGCGCGGAACAATAAATCCTTTACGTGGCAAGAAGATTGATTCAAGCAAGGGTTGCCATTCGGTTGATGGTGAAAATACAATAAGCTGTTTTTCGTCCTGCACGGGTAAGATATGATTGAAAAGTATGTCTTCTAAGATTTTCTTCTCAATTAGCCGCCCTGCTACAAAGTGGAAGCCGATAGGTAGTTGTAAAACAACCCATGACGGTGCTGTATTATCGTCAACGAATCCAGTGCCTTCATAATTCCCATCCAGTACGCTTTGAAAAATAGGGATATTATTGTTGTATTCAGTGAAAAGGCCTTGTGCTATTTTTAGCTTTTGCCCAGTAATCATTAACATAATGTTTTCTCTCCTCTGGAAATAAAATAAGCCACCTTATGATGACACGGTAGCTTTAATAGACTTCTGCAATAAAATACATTAAGCCCTGCCATCATTAACCAATATCATCACTGAAAAGCCTGTTGAAAACAGGCTTTTCGTTCATTATAAAAGTTATCACAGATGACAGTTTACAAAACAGTACCTCCAAAGGAAATGCATTTAGTGAATGGGACAGTCTCATTATACTACACGATGTTAGTATATTCAATTAAGAAATCATACAAGTCACTCCCTTACGGTTGCGGTTTTGTTTACAAAGTCCATATAGTACAGTTTTTCATGATGGTTAATATTGATTATACCTTTTGTAAGCCGAATGGCTAAGATACAACAATTTTCATCATTTTCATTGTTAGCCATGTCATACCATTTAGCAAATGCCTTGCGTAATTTAGTTCTTAATTCAGCGTTTTTCGGGTCAAGCACCCAGCCTAAATTTTCGCCGATACCGTTAGCGTTAAACCACTCGAAGCAAACTGCAATGCCAACTTCATTATTTTGTGCGATGTGTTGCATTTTTGTTGACTTTGCCCATGTAACAACATAGAAAACACCATCCTCATAATAAGCATCTACATCCCGCACAATGGGACGAGGCTTATTATTGTCAGTCTGCTCGATAGTGGCAAGGGCAATAACGTTATCCTTGTCGTTTCCAAACTTCTCTTTAAGTATTACTATTCCTTCTTCATACTGACTCATTGTAATCCCTCCAGATTATTTGTTATTTATTTACGTGCCTTAAACGGAATCCACATTTCCATATAGGCATAACCAACGCTGGTAAAATTATTGTAATGTATTTCTGGAAAAAAACCGTCTGCGGTTAGCCCATGTTTTCTTAGCCAAAACCGCGTAAACTTCATCATCTTACCAAGGGAATCCATAAGTTGATTAAAATTTTCCGCTTCATACTCACAAACAATATATTCCCTTGCAGGCAATTGCCAACTTGCGAAACGCTCATCAGCTGAATCAATGACAGTCGGTTCAACTTCTGCCCCAACAAAGTAAGTGGAATAACCGTCTGGCGCACCGCCATGATAGGACACACCAACCCATCGCCCACAGGGGATACATGGAATATCGCTAAGTACATTAAAAAATCTTTGCCATATAATAGACGGTTCGGAAACCTCAGTCCTTTCTCCAAGCATTTTACCTGATTGAAAACGCCAAAAATCCTTTACACCAAGAAAGTGGATAGGCTCATGAAGGGTTTTGCGGTTATACTCCAAGATAATTCCCTCATGGGCTAAAGGTATGCCTTCATCTACCATCACATAATTGAGTAATAAATCAGGTTTGTCAAAATGATTCAATCCGACAGGCTTGTCTCTATATTCAGATGGGGAAAGTCCATAAGTTTCTTTAAATGCCCTTGAAAATGTTTCACGACTGCCAAAGCCGTATTCAACCCCAATGTCTGTAATATAATGACGCTTACTTGTAAGACTTTTGCAAGCACGGGCTAACCGCCGCAACTTGATATACTCTCTTACAGGTTTTTTTACTAGCCGAGCAAACAATCGCTGGTAGTAAAACATGGATAGGGAAGCGGTTTTTGCCAATGATTCAATAAGGATTTCATCTCCAATATTATCTTCAATGTAATCCAATGTTTTTTGTATGGATTCCCATGCGTGCATTCCTTATCGCCACCTTACAAAAAGAGTATAATACAATATTCATGCGCCTGTGTGACCGTCTCTGCTCTTTTTATGTTGTACATAATTCACGAATGATATTTATTATATCACAGCCTTTTTCACATGAAGTTCATATTGGCTTCACTTCAATTCCATAAACATGGTTTATGATTAACCCTCAAATTTAAAGACGAGAGGGTTTTTTATGAAGAAATTTATTGTACTTACATTTTTGCTTCTGACTGCTTTGACAGCGTGTGGCGGAGAATCCATTGAAGAATCTAGGGAACTTACAGTTTCTGTTTTTGACAGTATCATAACGAAGCCATTTGTTGAAGAAGCGGCTGCGCTATTTATGTACATGCATCCTGATGTGACGATTACGGTAGAAAGCTTTTCAAGTATGCCGGAAGTAAGAACAGTTGAAATGGATGATGGCACAACAATGATGGTGTCACACATGGAAGATAGTGCGCAAGAACGTCGTGATTATATCAACCAAATAAATACAGAACTGATGAGTGGCAGAGGTGCTGATATTTTAGGTTTTGACGTGTTACCATTTCACAGATATGCCCAGCAAGGTCAATTGGCTGACCTTCGCCGGTTTATGGACAATGACCCAAACTTTAATATCTATGACTATCGCGCCAATATTTTAGATATGCTTACAACAGACGCAGGACTATTCAAGTTTCCCATCAGTTATAGTTTTGATTACTTAACCTTTGACAGCACGTTATTTGCCCAGGCACAACGGGAGTTTCTTGAAACCAATGATGTATTTACCCTTGAATCATTATTTGCCATAGGGTATCCAGCACTTGAAAGCGCGTGGGCAACCGAAAGCCAATATCAAATGATGCCCACGACTGCCTCTACACTATTCCGCACAATGTTTGACCTGTATCATAGTCATTTTATTGACATTGAAAACCGCACAGCCAATTTTACCGATGGCTTGTTTGTAGACATGCTCAATCAACTGCAATATTTTGAAGACACAGGATTATTACGTGAATCTGCCCCTGAAATGAACATGGATACGATAAGCACGATAGGCATAGCGTCCAGTGCAACAGACCGCTACGCCTTTAAAATAAAAACCCTTTTTACATTGTTTTTTGAGTTTGCACGAGATGACCCCAATACGCCATCCCTAGATTTTGGTATAGGCATAACAGATGATGACATGATTGCAGGGCTTTTAAGCAATTCATTGGGACAGGTACCTTTTAGCTTTGGACAGATTGGCACAGGCACAGCTTTTGGTATTAACGCAAACTCACAAAATCAAGACTTGGCATGGGAATTTATAAAATTTCTATCCAGTGATGCCATCATTGAAATATTGCAAAATCCAGGAGGGATTCCTTTGCATATTGGCGCATTTGAAGAAAGTGCAAGACGAAGTGCCTCCAATTTCTTTTTCAGACATCATTTTAACCCTGACATGGCTGGGGAAGCCATAGAGTTAACTCCAGCCGAACAAGCCAGATTTGATGCATATACGGCAACAGTTGCCCATTTTACCAGCCTGCTAAACACCTTTCACACAACAGATTCAATCATGACAGACATGGTGATTGAAGCCGTTGCAGAATTTTTTGAAGGCAATATAAGTGCGGAAGATTTGGCACAAAACTTACAAAGCAGAGTCAGTTTAATGCTGAATGAATAAGCATAAAGGACTATTATTTATCCTACCGGGACTTATTGGGTTTGCACTGTTTTATATCATACCCTTTATCGTTTCGGTTGGATATTCATTCATGAGTCGCCCTGTAGGCGGGGACTTTGTAGGGCTTAGAAACTATATTGACCTGCTGCAAAGCCCCGCTTATCGGCTGGGGTTTAGAAACACAATGGTTTTCATGGGGCTTTCTGTGCCTTTGAATATGGCTTTTTCACTGGGTTTAGCCCTGCTTATCAAAAATACTGGACAATATAAACCATTGTATATACTTATTTTTCTAATTCCACTTGTCATTCCATCAGGTGCAATGGTATTTTTTTGGCGCGTGTTGTTTGGCAGCAATAGGCTGGGCATTGACTGGCTTAATTCCGAATATGCCATGATAACTGTATTGATTATTTTTGTATGGAAAAACCTTGGCTTTAATTTGGTGCTATTCCTTTCAGGACTAAGCAATATTCCCAAAACATACTACGAAGCCGCAAAAATGGATGGTGCAGGTGGGTTTCGGATATTTTGCAATATTACCTTTCCAAATCTGCTGCCAATTTCGGTAATCGTTCTGTTGATGTCAATAATAAACTCATTTAAAGTTTTTCGTGAAGTTTATTTACTCATGGGTGCGTATCCTCATGAAAGCGTGTACATGTTACAGCATTTCATGAATAATAATTTCTTTTCCCTAAACTATCCCCGACTTACTGCTGCAACGACTTTGTTTTCCCTTGTAATGGTGGTACTCACTTGGGGACTGCTACGGTTAGAAAGGAGAACATCGCATGTCTAAGACACTTTTAATAAACGCATTTTTAGTGGTGATTGGTTTTGTGTTTTTATTTCCTCTATTGGTGACAGTAACAAATTCATTCATGCCAGAGCAGGAGATACTTCTGCACTACCGTACAGATTTATCCCTCTTTGACAGAATACATGGTATTGAAGAGCGGTCTGTATTTTTCCGTTTGATTCCGCAGAATATTACCCTTGCACAGTATCGTATCGTTTTGTTTGACAGCCCGCTATTTCTGATGTTGTTAGTCAATTCCATGAGAATGACTGTCCCTGTGGTATTGGGCAGTCTAATCATTTCCTTATTAACTGCATACGGGTTTACTTGTTGGCGATGGAAGTACAAAGAAATTTTATTCTTCATTTATATTGTGGTAATGCTCATGCCCTTACAAGCGGTACTTGTGCCTAATTTTATTGTGGCAGATTGGCTGGGCATTACCCGCAGCCATTGGGCAATCATTTTGCCGGGCATATTCGCTCCATTTGGCACATTTCTAATGAGACAATCTATGAAAGGTATTCCAGCAGAATGTTATGAAGCAGCACAAATTGACGGCGCAAATGAACTTGGCATATTCACATACATTGTAATCCCTCAAATGAAGTCAGGTATGACCGCACTTGCCATGCTGGTTTTCATAGAATACTGGAATGTGGTAGAGCAAGCCGTAATTTTTATACGGGATTTTAATATGGAACCACTCAGCGTATTTTTATCACGTATTGCAGATGGACGCATGGGGGTAATTTTTGCGGCAAGCAGTGTATATATGCTTTTTCCATTCCTATGGCTGTTTGCAGGTCAGGAACACTTAGAAAAAGGAATCGAATTATCAGGATTGAAATGAAGGGTGAAAAAACATGAACAAAAAAATCCGTGCAATACTTGTCGCCTTGGCAATACTTTTGGTACTCATATTCATGTCAGGCACAATGCATAACTTTAATATGCCAACAGTCACCGCTGCCTTGCCTACACGGGGTTATCTTAATCATCGTGAAGTGACCAGCGGTATTGTACGCTATGCAGAAACAGCAGAGCTGTATGCAGAAACATCTGGATGGGTTTATAGAATCCTCGCGGGTGAAGGGGAAAGTGTGACCCAAGGTCAGCCTATTATAGTGCTTGACTTTAGAACAAACACCGCCGATGTACAAGCACAAATCCAATCTGCTCACATGCAATTTCAACGGCAAATCAATGCATTGCAAATAGACAGGGCAACCAATCAAGTTGAAATTGAAAGAATAAATGCAGAAATTGCAAACATCCAGCGACAAATCACCGCACAGCAAAGTGAAACCTTTACACCCATAGCAATTTCTAACTTTCAACTCCAAGCCATTGCAGAAGAAATCACACAAGCCGAGCATTTTTTATATCAAACCAATACCCTATTAACCGCAGGCATTGTCACAAGGCAAGCTTTAGTGGACGCAGAAAATGCCTTAAGTGCATTACTAGCCAACCAAGCACAACTTTACAGCCAATATCAACTGCAAAATGAAGACGAACATATCCGTCAGCAAGACTGGGAGAGACAACAAGAAAATCGCATACTAGACCTAACCCATCAATTAGAATCACAACACATAGCTATACGCACATTAAACATACAAGCACAAAACTTTGCCTTACGTGAAGAAACCCTACATGCGGAATGGGAAAACAACATATCACACTACGAACGCAGACTGATAAATTACGAATCTACAACTATCGTATCCCCTGTAGATGGTGTAATAACCAATTTGCCTATCAACCAAGGGCAACATATCTCTGCCAATGGGTGGCTGGCAAGTATTGGGCTAACTGCGCAATTTATTGTTGAGTGTGAGATTCCTCTTAGTAATCATTTTATCACTACAGGCAGTACGGCTATGTTACGCAATGCATTAGGGCATTTAGAAGGGGTTGTAACCCAAGTCATCCCCCTAGACCATGCAAAAAGCGTAACAATTGCCATTGACACATCCATACGTGCCGTGACAGCAGGCGAAACTTTTACAATAACCTTTGAAGAACCCAGCGCAAACACCGCAGTGCTTGTACCAAATACAGCCATAGGGCGGGATGGAGACGGATATTTTATAAGTCAAGTGAGACAGCGCAGGGGCGTTTTAGGCAATGAGTTTTATACACGGCAAACGAGGGTAATCATAGGGGATTCAGACGACCAAAACACATCTATTATTCAAGGCATAACTTTTTTTGAGCCAATTGTAGTTATAAGCGACAAGCCTTTTAGCGAAGGGCAAAGTATACGGTTGGGAAATGAAGGTGATTTTTTTGAAAACTAAAATCAGCCTGACCCTCATGCTCTTACTTATGCTGGCTGGCATGGTGATAATATCTTACCGCGTCAATCTTCTACCGGAATTATTTTTAGCAATCCCCCGAATATCAGGCACAACCCTACCTGTGCAAACATTGGCGGAAGCAAGCAGAAGCGGAACAAAACTAACCTATGAATCCCGCCAATTGGCAACAGTGACTGCCATCAATACAAGCCACGATGTTATTTTAGTTGGAACAAATCACTATTTCCCTTTTGTTATGGGACATTATATACCCCATGGTAGATTTTTTAGGGAAGACGCAGTTAGATACGCCCATCATGTGGCAGTGCTTAACCAACACGCCGCCTTTATACTTTTTGGAACCCATGAAGCCACAGGCAACACGTTAATCATTGATGAAACACCATATGTAGTATTCGGAATCATTGACGATAAGGACAATAACCATTCAAACATCTATATTCCTATCACACGGTTAAGCAACACTGTAGAAACCATCATCACAAATCTATCTATCACGACGGATATGATACGCCTAAATGAATGGCAACGGCTGGGCATTGGTGACAATCAATATTATTTTGTAAATTTTAGTATCAGGAATACCGTCATAAGGAATAGACCAATTCTTGCCCTCATTGCATTGGTAAGTGCTATACTGGTATCAATACTGATACGAACCAAGCCCCACATTTGGAAACTGCTGCTCATCTTACCCTTAGTCATCTTGTGGATGAACGCTTTTACACGAATTTTAGTCGCCTATAGTAGCCGTAACATGCTAACGGATATACAATCCACTGGATTGACAATACAAATGGCAAATCTTATCAGATATGATAACCTGTCCAATATATTTTTCTTAGTATTTATAATTATCCACCCAATCCTAATTTTTTCTTTGGATAAGATGCATTTAATGATATGTAGTAAAAGGCAATAAGGGATTAAGCGGCAAAGTCTGCTTAATCCCTTATTGCCTTTTATCATGAAATCAATGAGAAACGGCCTTGATGATGATATGACGAATATCATCAATTTCTTTTTGCAACAGCTTTGAAAAATATTTTCCCGTTTCAATATAAGTAAATCCACATTTTTCTGCTGCACGGCGTGACGCAGTATTACTAGGGCTGTGGGCAATAGCTAAAGCTTCTAATCCCAATTGACTAAAACAATATTTTACAACTGCATTGACCGCTTCAGGGGTTAATCCTTGTCCCCAATAATCTTTAGAAAGTACATATCCAAGCTCTTTTGCCTTTAAGTGTTTGTAGGTTTCATTGCGGCTGCTCCACCCACTATGCAGACCCAATGAACCTATAACTTTTTTATCCCCTTTATGATACATGGCGAAATTATCTTTATTTTCAAGAAAAGATTGCAATATTGCTTGTGAAGCTTCCAGTGTTTTATGATGTTCCCAGCCCGCCCCTTCACCTACACCGGGTACAGATGCATAAGCATTAAAATCCACTAAATCTGATACTTCAAAAGGGCGAAGCAGTAGGCGTTCAGTTTCTATTTGTATACCCGTCACATCAAATGGAATGTTCATTTTCAGCCTCCTTAAAAAAGTTTCTTCTATTATATACACGTATATGATATTATCCAAGAGGAAAGAAGGCTGAAATATGAATCGGTTGGCATTTTTATTAAGATATATATTTAAACCCAGAACTGTTGGGGCAGTGTTGCCCAGTTCCCACTTTCTTGCAAGCAAAATGGTGCGTGGCATTGATTTTGACAATGCAGAGTTTATTGCAGAGTATGGACCAGGCACAGGTGTGTTTACAGACATGCTGTTAAGCAACCGCAAAGCAAATACCCAGCTTTTACTCATTGAAAATGACGAATCTTTTTGCGAAATATTGCGCAAAAAATATAAAAACGTACCAAACCTGCACATTGCCAATGATTCCGCAGAAAATATTGCCAAGTACTTAGCAGAACATAGCATTACCCACGCAGACTACATTATTTCTGGCTTACCCTTTGCCAGCTTACCCCAGAATGTTTCTATAAATATTTTAGAACAAGCAAAGAGACACTTGAAGCCCAATGGCGCATTTATCACATTTCAATATACTTTGCTTAAAAAAGATTTTATTGGAGGGTTTTTTAAAAATATATCCATTACACGGGAACTGCGCAATGTCCCCCCAGCTTATGTATTGCATTGTAAAGTGAAATAACATGTACAAAATTTTAATTATTGAAGATGATACCATCATTGCCGAAGCGTTGTGCAAACATTTGTCTTCATGGGGATTTAATGCAGTTTGCGTAGAAGATTTGTCAAAAGTACAGGAAGCCTTTATTGCTTTTGACCCTCAACTTGTGCTTATGGATATTGGATTACCATTTTTTAATGGTTATCACTGGTGTGCAGAAATTCGCAAATTGTCAAAAGTGCCTGTGATTTTTATTTCATCTGCCGATGATAAAATGGATATTATCATGGCAATGAATATGGGTGGAGACGACTACATGACCAAACCCTTTGACATGCAAGTACTCACATCAAAAATACAAGCCATGCTTAGACGTACTTATGAATTTGGCAGTAAGACAGCAGATATCATAGAGCATGGCGGTGGCTTTTTTAACATATCAAATTTGACGCTGACTGTCCGTGATACAACCATTGAACTTACGAAAAACGAAGGGCGTATTTTACAAACGCTTTTAGAAAACAAAGGCAAAATAGTAAGCCGTGATACCCTAATGACTAAACTATGGCAAACAGATAGTTATGTAGATGAAAATACCCTGTCTGTCAATGTAGGGCGACTGCGCCGTAAATTGGAGGAGTTAGGGCTTTGGGGCTTCATAGAAACTAAAAAAGGAACAGGGTATATTATTCAATGACTGTGCTAAAATGGTTTACCACGTATGTATGGCAACATATGAAGTTGATAATTATATTTTTTGTTTTTGTTGGCATTTTTGCCGCTGTATTTTCAGTTTATCGGCTGGAAGTAGAGGCTGTTTTTTACGCTGGCTTATTATGTGCAATAGTAGGCATGATTGTACTTATGATAGATTTTGCCCAGTTCTATTCACGTCACAAGCGGCTTTGTGCCTTGCGGGATAAAATTGCAGTGGTAGTACATGAACTTCCTGCGCCAAAGGGAATCATTGAAAGTGATTATACTGTCCTCATTAAAACTTTGAATGAGCTACGGCAAGAAAATATATCCACTGCCAATGGGCTTAGTCAGGACATGCTAGATATCTGCACACTATGGGTACATCAAATAAAAACACCTATTGCCGCAATGGGTATGTTGATTCAATCAGACGAAACTTTGCAAACCCCAAAACTATCACAGGAGCTTTTCCGCATTGAGCAATATGTAGAAATGTTGCTCACATACATTCGCCTTGGCAGTCACTCTACAGACTATGTTTTACAAACCTATTCCCTTGAAACTATTGTCCGTAGTGTTGTAAGAAAACTTGCACCTGTGTTTATTTACAAAAAATTGACACTTGATTTACAAGCCATAAATGTAAATGTGCTAACGGATGAAAAATGGCTGTCATTTGTCATCGAGCAAGTTTTATCAAACGCACTTAAATACACATCCACAGGAACAATAAAAATATTCTTTATAGAAAATGCCCTTTTAATAGAAGACACAGGCATTGGTATAGCCGCCGAAGACCTGCCGCGCATTGGTGAAAAAGGCTTCACAGGCTACAATGGGCGTACTGATAAAAAAGCTACAGGGCTGGGGCTGTACTTGTGCAAAAGCATTTGCCAAAAGCTAAATCACGGCTTCCACGCCGAATCTCAAGTCGGCAAAGGTACCCGCGTGTATCTTACATTTTTGTAAGATACACCTTTTTTTTGTAAGGCAAATCAATGGTAGACACGAAGCAGGGGAGCTATAATTATGTCACGAAAGGAATGTGAATACACATGACAATATTAGACGTTAAAAATTTAAAGAAAACATACACCACCCGCTTTGGCGGTAACAAAGTAGAAGCTTTGCGCAATGTAAATTTTAGTGTGGAAGCAGGCGAATATGTTGCAATCATGGGTGAGTCCGGCTCTGGTAAAACGACATTGTTAAACATATTAGCCGCCCTTGATAAACCCACAAGCGGGGAAGTTTTGCTAAAGGGACAAAGCTTATCAAAAATTAAAGACCGCAAGATATCATCTTTCCGCCGTGAACATTTGGGCTTTATTTTTCAAGACTTTAATCTGCTGGACACATTTTCACTACAAGATAATATTTTCCTTCCCCTTGTACTTTCAAGCAAAACCTATAACGAAATGGCGTTACGGCTTGAGCCAATTGCCAAACATCTTGGTATTACAGAAGTTTTACAAAAATTCCCGTATGAAGTTTCAGGGGGTGAAAAACAACGTGCCGCAGTCGCACGGGCATTGATTACCAGCCCTCAAATCATCCTTGCTGATGAACCTACAGGCGCACTGGATTCCCGCACATCAGACGCATTATTGCGTCTCCTTGAAGAAATTAACGACAAAAATCAAACCATTCTTATGGTGACGCACAGTGTCAAAGCCGCCAGCACTGCAAAACGTGTTTTATTTATTCGTGATGGTGAAGTGTTCCATCAAATTTACAAGGGAGAAAATTCTACATCCCAAATGTTTGAAAAAATTTCTGATACTTTAACCATGCTTGCAGGAGGTCATGCAGATGCCTAAGTTTTTCTTCATGAAACTCGCTGTGTCGAATTTGCGAAAAAATGCAAAGCTTAACGTCCCCTTTGCAATAACCATGATTGGTACTGTTGCAGTGTTTTACTTGCTTACATCCCTTGCATTCCGCCCAAGTATTATTGAAATGAGCCGAACTACAGCAATCTTATTAGAACTTTCATCTCAAGTGGCGGCAGTATTTTCAGGAATATTTTTGTTCTATACTCACAGTTTTCTCATGAAACGACGCAAGATGGAGTTTGGGTTATACAATGTACTAGGGCTTGGCAAAGCCCATATTGCTCGTATCATTTTGATAGAAACAGCGGTGATTGTCTTTGTAAGTGTTAATATTGGGCTTGCCATTGGACTTTTATTAGATAGGTTTATGTATCTATTGCTTTTGCGCCTTATGGGCGGGTTGGTTACATTAGGTTTTGAAGTATCTCTACGAGGGTTAGTCTCTACACCCATTGTATTTACTATAATTTTTGGACTGATTTTAGCTGATAGTTTGCGGCAAGTATTTTTTTCTAAACCCATTGAACTATTGCGCGGTGGAAGAACAGGCGAAAAAGAACCACAAGCCAAATGGTTTCTTGCCATTTTAGGTGTGTTACTGCTTGGCATAGGGTATGGCATGGCTATAACCGTTGATATTGCATCTGCTGAAATCATTATTGTATTTTTTATGGCTACATTGTTTGTTATTGGCGGTACTTTTCTGCTATTTACAACCAGCAGTATTGCCCTGTTGAAAATTTTGCGCAAAAATAAACGATATTATTATAAAGCGCGCAATTTTATTTCTCTTTCAAGTATGATTTACCGTATGAAGCAAAATGCCGCTGGGCTTGCAGTTATATGTATTTTATCCACATCTGTACTGGTTATGGTTGCATCCGCTGTGACGCTGTATGCAGGACTTGAAGATGGTCTAGGTCGGCGGTTTCCTCATGATATTTCGCTGGATACCCATTACGAAGGTCATATTGAGTTGCTTCGTGAAATTGCACATGATGTGTTAGAAGAAAGAAATCTTATGCCATTAAATGCATTTCAATTTTCATATTTTACGACTTGGGCTATATCTCAAAATGATGTGCTGAATATTGATGTATCAGGTGATGATTTTAATAATATCGGTCAAATGCGATATGTGATGGTTCTAAATTTAGAAGATTATAATCATTGGGCAGGAACTTCTATTGAACTGGAAGAAAACGAAGTGCTTTTTCACGCTGGGCGGGGGTCATTTTCCCATGAAAGTGTTGAATTGATGGGCAGCCGCTTTTACATTCGTGAACAGGTGGAATATATCTTAGGTTGGGATGTTATAGGAACCCTTGTCGTGGGAACATATTTTATCGTTGTACAAAATAGGACAGTGATGGACAGCTTACTTGAATATCACCCGGCAAATATCAGCTATGACCCTGTACACGTCCGTTACAGATATGGGTTTGACATAGGCGCAGACAGCGCAATCACTTTAGCCGCCAGTCAAGCTATTGTCCAAGAAATACGCCGCGTTTATCCATATGCCTACAGGTTTTCTTGCCATGAAACAGGACGTATGGAAGAAACAAAAATGTATGGCGGAATCTATTTTATCGGTATGTTCCTTGGCGCGTTGTTCCTCATGGCAACAGTGCTTACCATTTACTATAAGCAAATTATAGAGGGCTTTGCCGATAAAGAACGCTATATAATTATGAAAAATATAGGATTAGACCCTGTGGAAATAAAGCGTGCAATCCACACTCAAATTTTAATCGTCTTTTTTCTGCCCTTAATTACAGCAGGTGTTCACTTAATGGCGGCATTTCCTGCACTTACAAATATTCTGGCGATGTTGGACTTACAAAATATCAATTTATTTATATTATGTACAGTCGCTTGCTTTGCAATCTTTGCTGTAATCTACACAATCATCTATATCTTAACTGCAAGAACCTACTACAAAATTGTAGGATAAAAAATCTTTTTCAATTTTTTTTCAAACATAAGTATAAAGCCCTAAAATCTGGTCGATATTATATGTGTGACCTTAAACAATTGTTTGAGGAACAACTAAATATCCCCCCTCAAAAGCCTGACTTCATCCCCCCTGAAGTTGGGCTTCTTCCATTTTATAGCTGTAAGAGAAACATAATCAATAAAAACAATAGAACAACTGCAATCCCAAAAGGGTCTAAAAATAATAAGCGGGTTGGCTTTGGTGGTGCTTCAACGCTTTCATCTACAACATCTAGGGGCGTATCTAAAAGTTCTTTTTGCATATCATGGGTGATATTGTGTTGCCGATTATGTGACAAGAAAGATTTAAACAAAATAACCGCGCAAGGTGTAGTTAGCAGTGCAACAAGCCCAACCCCCATAATGGTAGAAAGTCGCTCATAAAATGTTCCCCATGTGGGTATAAGCTCGACTCCGCTGATATGCGTCCACCACAGCAAAAATATTTGCATTGTATTCATCATAAAGTGCATTAAAATGCCTGCAAAAATACTGCGGCTATAATGTACTACATATGCAAAAATAATACCCATTGCAAAAGTATATAAAAATTGCTGAAAACTTAAATGTATTATCGCAAAAAAAAGCCCATTTATTAGCGCAACAAAAATAAAAGGATAGTGACGATAAGCCGACTGTATATATCCTCTAAAAATTATTTCTTCGCAAATGGCTGGTGTGACAGCAAAAGCCAAAATAAGCAACCACAATGGTTGTGCCATCATACCACCAACGACTGCACTGGCTTGATTCGGAAAAAATAAGCTGGAAATCCCCGAAATAAACATCATAAGGGGCTGCAAAAAAATGCTTAAAAAAATAATAAAAATAATATTCATCTTATCAATACGTTTACTTGGCAAATAGCTTGCAAGCTTACAGCGTGTGACCGTCAACCAAATGACCAGCGGTAAAATGAACGTCATCAAATATCTAAAAACAATTGACCAAGGCGAACTAAATACACGCACCATAAATTCTGCACCAAAACGGCTGACAATAAGCGAAAAAACCATCATGAAAATAACATAAAAAATCAACATAAATAGCATAAATGCACTGCCGCGCCTATGCTCCATTTAAAAACACCTCTAAAGCCAATATAATTCTGTCAAATCTATTGGCATTGCCCACCAATACCATCACTATATCATCAGTGTGTATTCCAAAATACGCCATAAAGGGCGAACCAGCAAGAGACACTGCCATGATGTCTGTAATCGGAGGATAGGTTTCCTCTGGTGTAAAGGTCATGGTGAGTAGCCGCTCGTCTATTGCCTCTTCCAACGCAGGACTATCGACTTGTGCAAGCATTTCATGTAAGGGCTGGATAAAATTTGCGTTTGCCCAACCTTGTGCATATTCAGCTGTGGTTATAAAAACATCAATCGAGCCAGACATCACCATTGCATGAAATCGGGTTTGTCTCGCTTGATTAAGTTGCGGATTGTCAGTGGCACTGTAATCGGTAAAAAGAACCCACTCACGCTGGTCATCGTCTACAATGATACTAAGGCTTTCCCCCATTTCTATCAGTGTTGAAGACAATGCAGGGATATCCAGCCATGCAATGTATAAAAATTCATCTTTTGGCGGGTTAATAAACACATGATTTATGACACTGCCAATAAAAAAAACGGCGATTAAAAAGCCGCCAATTTGCAGCTTATAATAATTCCAAATATACCACCGCTTTTCAGCAAAGGTCATGGTTTTCAGTTTCGTCCACTCAGCTTTAAAAAAATCCTTCATTTTTATATGTCACTTCCTAATAATGAAATTCCACGGGTTACGGATTCTTTTGCGTTTTTCCAAGGGGCATCTGCATTGCGAAAATCAAATTTTTGCACAAACCAGTCTAAATCCCCTTCAAGTTCCTGCATAAGATTTTGCCATGCAGGTAAAATATCATCTTGAAATTTCTCACGCTTTCTGCGCCCAAGTTTTTCGGCTTCGGTTAAAATCTGCACAAAATGCGGGAGACAATAACCTTTTTGAGCTGAAATCAACTTGGCATCTTCCCCGCCTTTACTCCATATATGAAAAAATGTATCTATATATCTTTCAAATGTGTTTTCTACTTTATTGCAGACATAACATGTGCTATTGGTTTTTGCCAAATGTACTTTCAATTTACTTAATGCAGAATTTGGGTCTTTGCCGAAAAAGGAGACAGGTGTTCTGTCTTGAACAATGCTGCTAATATCCTTGTTAAGTTGCTGTACATGGGTGTGCAGCATGAGTGCCAAGCCAAGCCGATTTTGATTTTTATACATGTGTTCCATATGACGTTTGCAAAAACCAACACGGTTTGTTTCCATACGTACATCATCTTCCATATACGCTGGGCCCATGATAAATAAAATCGCGTCTTGCTCAAGTTTTTTATGCATGACGCAAAAGGCACAATGTTCAGGCTCGCGCAATGCATCAAGTACAGGAATCGTATGAATGTGGTTGGGCATGTTATTCGCCTCCATCTATGTCTCTTGTTGAGTATAGCATTTTTACTAGATTTTGTCCTAGCATATACATAATTTTATTATTGAAACTATGCAAAACTACGTGTTACAATTGTACAATAACGTAATATTATGACGTATACCACAAAGAGTGGGTACGTGCTAAAATTTATATTAACGTGGATATAACGAAATGCCATAATCCCGTGTAACAATAAGGTAACATTTGCTTCACTACATGTTAATGCAGGGTATAGTTAGATAGAGCTATGAGGAGTGGATATTTATATGAAACAAGTACCTAATGTTTTATCAGTGTCGCGTATTTTATTGGCGATAAGCCTACTTCTGTTCGAGCCATTCACTTTGTTTTTTATGCTAATTTATATTGTGGCGTGTTTAACCGACATGCTTGACGGTTTGGCTGCAAGAAAATTAAATGCTCAGTCTAAACTGGGAGCAACGATTGATGCAGTCGCCGATCATGTTCTCGTAGTTTGTATTTTTATATCAGTAGCACCGGCAGTAGGTGTTGGTGTTTGGGCATTGTGGTTGGTGCTGGGAATATTATTATTCAAAGTGGTTATTGTTGCTTTTACGCTTCACAAATATGGAAGTGTCGTTATGTCCCACTCTTATGGGCATAAACTGGGTGCTTCGCTATGTTTTTTATTTCCAATGCTTTCGTTAGTCATAGAGGCAAACATAGTTGTGGCGATTATAGGCATTTTTATGTGTATTGTAATGCTAGAGGAATTGTTGATATCTATAATATTGGAACAACCAACGCCGAATTTCAAAGGTTTTTTGTTTGAAAAGATTTCGGAAGCAGGTAGGGAAAATGAATAGATTAAAATTTAAAATAATTAAACTTATAACCCGCAGGGCGGCCTCAAATAAGCGCATTCCTTTTAGAAAACTCATTGTATGGGAACCCTGGGTAGGATGTACCCCGGTATCTGAAGCATGTAAAAACTGCTACTATGCTTATCGTTCAAATACCATCCTTGAAAAGACCTCAGATTTTGCTAGAGTCAAATTTACAGAAGGCAAAAGCGTTGTCACTGGTTTTATGTCCGACTGGTTTCACCCTAGCGCAGACCAGTGGCGTGCTGAAATGTGGAGAGTTATCAAGGATAATCCAGATGTTACATTTTTGTTGTTAACCAAGAGGATAGAAAGGTTTTATATAAATCTCCCTGATGACTGGGGGAGTGGCTATGCTAACGTAATAATTGGCGTGACTGTTGAAAACCAATATCATACCGACATAAGATTACCAATTTTATTAGATATTCCGGCAAGAGGTAGGTTCATATCTTGTAGCCCATTGCTGGAAAACATCAATATTGAGTCTTATCTTAAAGGGATTCAATATGTGTCTGTGGCAGGTGAGGTGGCGAAGAGGGGCAGGATTTTAGATTTCGGCTGGATTGTTTCGTTGAAAAACCAGTGTGATAAATTCGGAACAGAGATGTTTTTCAAAGATACGGGATCATTGGTTAAAGTAAACGGTGTGGTTGAAAAAGTGCCTAGGTTATTTCAGCGAAGAAAAGCAAAAAAGTTGTTAAAGCTTATCAAAACGCAACTGCATCAGATTTAGAAACCCAGACATTTCGCATGATGACGTTGCTCAGATGATAAAAGAGCAGTTTTATAGTATTGTATACTGAATAAGCATTAGTCGCGTTAGTTACAATCTTCATAGTGTACGTCATAGGATGTATTCGTAAACCAGCTGTAATAAGGGGGATATATCAATGAAAAATTATTATTTGAATTTAAAAATAAAAACCAAAATTTTACTTGGGTTTTGTGTAGTTTTAGGGATTATGCTCTTTATGATAATATATACTTTGATAGGTTTGAGAGGGATAATATATTCACATGAAAACCTTATCAGCGGTCATTTTGTCAGGAGAGATGCTCGTTTTAATTATAGATTTGCTCATGAGACAATGCAAAGACATGTAAATGCTATGATTTTGTATGGTGGAGCTGGCGATACAGCTAATGTAGAGCTATCTTATTTCCACGCCCGTAATGCTTTTGTAGACGCGCTTTTATCCCTCAAGTTATATAATAATTTGGTTATTCACGATAATGATATATTACCTCAAGAAGAAGATTTAAGACTAAAAACCTCAATGCAAGTTGCGCTTATTTTAGATAATTACTATAACAATGTCATACAACCTGTTTTTCAATATGCCTTAGCAGGCAATGTTGTTGCAGGAATGCAAGTCGTAGAGAATGGGGCTGAAATATCCATTCATCTGGAAGAAGCTAATATGTTTTTGGACAGCCTTTCAGATACATGGATTGCTGGAATTAGAAAAACCAATGCTCAAAATCAAATTTTAACGTACTGGCTCATTGCAATATTACTTACTTTAATTGGCATAGTATCTATATCAATTACAATAATAACGGCAAATTCTATCAATAAGCGTATGAAAAAATTATCCCAATATGCAATGGAAGTGTCTCAAGGTAATTTCAGAGTATGTTTGCGCACGGATGATAAAGATGAGATGGGGCAATTACACAACTTTATTGCGAACATGGTAGAGCCAATGAACAAACTCATAACAGACTTGGAGTATATAAAAGAAAAGGCAGAAAAGGGTACCCTTAGTATGCGTGTAGATACTGCTGAATATATGGGTTCATATCAAGAAGCAACGATGGGGATAAATAAAGTCATTGACATATTAGTGGATAATAACATGGCTATTTTAGATATTTTTCACGATTATGCCGAAGGAAACTTTGACAAGAAACTAAAACCATACATGGGAGAAAGTAAAGTATTTAATGAAATATCAGGGGAGATGCAAAAAGAGCTTAAAAATATCTATCAAGCTGTACTTCAAGTTGTAGGCAGTAGAGATTTACATTACAGGCTTGACCCAACAAAACATAAAGGGGATTGGAATACCTTGTTGTCAGGCATCAATCAATTACTTGATTCCTTTACAAAACCTTTATTAGAAGCAAGAAATGAAAGCAAGGCAAAAACACAATTTTTAGCCCGTATGAGCCACGAAATACGTACACCCTTAAACGCTGTCTTAGGCATATCAGATATCGAATTGCAAAAAAATATTCATACCCTAGAAACGGAAGAAGCTTTTAGACGTATTTATGACTCATCAAGGCTTTTACTTACCATTGTCAACGACATTCTTGATTTATCCAAAGTAGAAGCAGGTAAGATGGAGATTATCCCTAATACTTATGAAACAGCCATTCTCATTGCTGATACTTTACAACTGAATTTTATGTATGCAAAAAATAAATCCATTGAGTTTACATTGATAGTAGACGAAAATCTGCCTAGTTTTTTTGTTGGCGATGAACTTAGGATAAAACAGATTTTAAATAATTTACTATCGAATGCCTTTAAATACACGCCGGAAGGTCGCATAACCTTAAAATTTTGCATAGAAGGTGAAGCAACCGCAGATGATGTTTTCTTGCGTATTAGTGTATCTGATACAGGGCAGGGCATGACATCAGAACAGCTTGATAAGCTATTCGGCACTGAATATATCCGATTTAATTTAGAGCAAAACCGTGGCATTGAAGGTAGCGGGCTTGGTATGGCAATTACATACTCTCTAGTAAAAATGATGGGTGGGGACATTACAGTCATTAGCGAACCCAACAAAGGCAGTACTTTTACTGTTCGCATTCCACAAAAAACAGATGGCATGGATGTTTTAGGCAAGGCTTTATCAGAAAGTTTGCAAAATTTTGAGATAACTAAAATTTACGCCAAAGGAACGGCTTTTAAATCTCATGAGCCTATGCCTTATGGCCGTGTACTTGTGGTGGATGATGTAGAGTCCAACTTATATGTCATTAAGGGATATCTTATGCCATATAAGCTTACTGTTGAAACGGTCAACAATGGTTTTGATGCCATTGCGCGAATTAAAAATGGACAAATATATGATGTTGTGTTTATGGATCACATGATGCCTGACATAGATGGTATAGAAGTGACCAAAATCCTAAGGAATTTAGGATACAATCATCCCATTGTGGCACTAACAGCCAATGCAACTTTCGATGCCGCCCAAATGTTTATGGATAACGGTTTTACCGGCTTTATTTCTAAACCCATAGACCCATTAAAACTAGATGCCTGTTTAATGGAATTTATACATGCCAAACAGCCTCATGGTTTACTCGTGATTGATAAACCAAAAGATTATAAACATGAAAGTGTCGATGTACAGAATCTGCCTGAAAAATTAAAAGCATCCTTTTTAATGGATACAGCCAAATCCATTCCTATATTGGAATCTATAATGCAAATGGAAACTATAGATTCCAATGCTTTTAAGATGTACACCATACAAACCCACGCCATGAAAAGTGCCCTCACAAATATTCAGCACTTGGAACTTGCAGAAACAGCCGCTATTTTAGAGAATGCTGGCAGGACTAAGGATGAAGATAACATAAAAAATCAAACCGCTGAATTTTTACAAGGTTTGCGGGAAGTTACGCAATATCTGTCAAAGGGTAGGGAAGCGGATACTTTTGAAGTGGTGGAGGATTCCTTATGGGTGAGTACACAATTGCTGGCAATTTCTAAAACCTGCGAAGCATATGACACACAAGGCACACAAGATTTATTAAATGAATTGAAAAAGATACCACTCTCAAAAAACACAACCATGTTGATTGGTGAGATTGAAAAGCACTTACTATTGAGTGATGACGACAATGCCGCAGTACTGGCAAAACAAGCTGCTGATGAGATTATAATGAAGAAGGAGAATGAACATTGAAAAAAATAATTTTTGTTGTAGATGATAGCATAAGTAATTTAACCATGGCTGCTGAGGCCTTGAGTGCTGATTATGCAGTAAGAACCATTCCATCAGGTAAAAAAGCCATAGACCTTTTAGAAAAGATAAAACCAAATCTTATACTTTTAGACATTGAAATGCCGGAGATGGACGGCTTTGATGTGTTGAAATATTTAAAAGGTCATGAGCAGTTTCAAGATATACCTGTTATCTTCCTTACGGCTAAGACTGATTTTGCTACAGAAATAGAAGCCCTTAAAATGGGTGTTGTAGACTTTATCGGAAAGCCGTTTAATCCTGCCGTGCTGATAAACAGAGTCAAACATCATATAGACATAAGCGGATTGATTCAGGCACAAACTTTTCAAATTTACAAAGCCAGACAAGATATTGTTTTTGTATTGGCAGATATGGTTGAAAACAGAGATGAATCCACTGGTGACCATCTGGGGCGCACCAGTAAGCTGGTTAAAATGATACTTACCCATATGCTAGAAAAAAAGCTGTATTATGACCAAATTGTTGGCTGGGATTTTGATTTAATTGCAGAATGCTCCCTCTTACATGATGTGGGTAAAATAAGCACCCCTGATAGGATTTTGAAAAAGCCTGGCAAGCTTACACCCGAAGAATGGGAAATCATGAAAGACCATGCGGCGGCTGGTGGACGAATCATAGAAAAAATAATTGCCCGCAGTGGCGAAAATGTGTTTTTACGTAATTCAAGACTGTTTGCAATAGCACACCATGAGCGTTGGAATGGTAAAGGCTACCCTAATGGTTTAAAAGGTGAGGACATTCCCCTTCAAGGACGTATTATGGCGATTGTAGATGTTTATGATGCCTTGATGTCCAAACGTGTTTATAAGGATGCTTTTACTGTGGAACAAACACTTAATATCATTACAAGTGAAAAAGGAGAGCATTTTGACCCTAATCTTGTAGATATATTGCTTGATATTCAGGAGAAAATTCACCAAGAGCTATATTGAGGTAGGCGTTTAGGGCGTGTTTCTATTACGGAAACACGCCCTATTATTTAATATGCAACGCTTATGCCATGGGCTAACCCATCTTGACGTGCATTTCTAATGACCACATCACCATCATTTATGCCTGATTCAATAACTACTTCTGTTCTAAGCTGTGTGCCAAGTACTACAGGTCTTGCAACAGTTGTGCCATTTTCCACTACATATACCATGCTTTGTCCTGCATCTTCAAAAATTGCAGTTCTGGGAACGGTGATTCTGTTTTCAGCGGCATAGGTGACAAATCGAACATCAACATCAAAGCCGCTTCTAAAGGAATCGCTGGATGTATTGGGTTCAATAAGTACCTCTACACGCCTTTCTTCCACACCCAAAATGGATACCATGGCCTCTGCACGGTTGCCTATGGAATATATCGTGCCTGAATAAACAACATCTCCGCCTTGGCGAATAAAGATTAGGTCAACTGTGTCACCTACAGATAAGTCATTGATATTTGCTGTAGAAACAAACACTTCAATGAAGTTATCCCCACCTGTTATAATTTCAGCAACAGGTCTAGCTGGGTTTAAAATATTTGTAGAATCTACATGCAGCTGGTCTATTATGCCTGAAACAGGGCTGGTTATTGTACTGCTATTAACCATTCTCTCCAAGTTGGCAATGGCTAGATTATTACCTTCAATAAGGGCAAGAAAATGCTGGCGCATAGGTTCAGAATTTAATTGATTTAAGGTGGTTTCAATGCCGGCTATTTGTGCCTGAGTGGCAGACCGAAGTGCCGCAAAATGTTCCGACTGGTCAACAATACCTGCTTCACTGCTTATGATTTCAAGCCTTTGCTCATTGGTTTGAAGCATTGTATTGTGTCCTTCCAGCACTTGCTCGGCCGCATCGACTTCCACTCTGGGAATAATGCCTGCATTAAAAAGGAGTTGGGCTCTGTCTAGCTCATCTTGCGCATTTTGAACATCTATACGGCTTTGCTCAATCAGGATGTTTTGCAGACGGATGTTTTCTTCCCTAATGTGTAACCCGTCTGTTTCAGACACTCTGGCAATTTGTTCTTGTGCCGCAATGGCGTTTAATTCCCCTTGCAATGCGTTTCTGCTTGCTGTTTGACTCACTCTCATGCGGGCTTCTTCTGCTGCTAAATTGTCTATTTGTGCATAAATGGATTGATTGCTTACGCTCAATTGCTGGATTTCATGAAGAAAATCACTGGGGTCAATGACGGCGAGTATGTCGCCTTCTTCAACAAATTGCCCTTCTTGCACATTGACGGATAGAATAACCCCGCCTGTGAGTGCGTAAACAGTTACATGTCTGTCATCCTGCACATGCCCGCGCTCTGTAAAATACGCTTCGGCATAGGATGGCGTAATGATTACTGTGTCTACATGAAGGGGTTGCATGGCAGTAAAAACTACAGCCCCACCAACTGCCAAAACTATAAGGATTAAAATGGCATACTTTACTTTCTTTTTCATAGAATAATCGCTCCCTCTTCTACCACTCAATATCTTCAGGTTCTTTTGGATTTTTGTTTTCCACTACTTTTTCAAGCAGTCCGTCTTTTATATAAAACACTCTGTCTGCAATGTCTCCCATGGCAGCATTGTGGGTAATGATAACAATGGTTTTTTTATAAGCTTTGTTAAAATCTTTAAGCAGTCTAATGACTTGAAGCCCTGTAGTAGAATCTAATGCGCCTGTTGGTTCGTCACAAAGGAGTAGACTGGGGTTTTTTGCAATGGCTCTTGCAATGGCAATGCGCTGTTGCTGCCCACCAGACATTTGCGCGGGAAAGTGCCCAGCATGTTCCGACATGCCTATTTTCTCAAGTAATTCAGTAACGTCCAAATGGTCTTTTGACAGATTGGCGGCAAGTTCTATATTTTCTCTTGCGGTCAGGTTTTGAAGGAGATTATAGAACTGAAATACAAAACCAATGGCATTACTGCGGTATGTTGTCATGTCTTTTTCGGAAGCTGTGCCAATATTTTTATTGTCGTAAATAATGTCTCCCCCTGTGGGGCTATCTATGCCGCCAACCATATTCAACATAGTACTTTTGCCAGAGCCGCTTGGGCCAAGTACGATAACAAACTCACCCTCATATAAGCTGAATGAAATGCCGTTGAGTACAGGTATGGTGACTTCACCCACTTTGTATTCCTTGCGTAAATTAGTAACTGTGAGTATTTCCTTCATTTAATTTATCTCTCCTTCAACACATCTACCAAATTAAATTTCCTTATTTGCCTGCCTGTTAAAAAACAAGATACGGCAACGGATACTGCAACACCTACAAAAGTCATGGCTGTAGGCACTAAGGATAGGCCTACGGATATAATAGACTGTTCAAAACTAAACATTGTGCCTATGGACGGTATATTAAAATAAGAAAATATAATGCCCAAAATAGTACCCAAAATAAGCATGATAACATATTCAAATGTGTTAATTTCAGTGACCGCATTGGCTTGGAAACCAAGGACGCGCAAAGTAGCATATTCCCGTTGTTTTTCCCCAAGGGCAATGTTGGATATATTGTAAATAATGGCGAAGCATATAATCACTGATACAAGATTGATGATGTTGAATATGGCATTGTTCATATCTGCGTTGATTCGGGCAAAAGCATGGGCACGTTCGTTATCACTAAACCCTGAAATATTCGCCGCGTCAGCCAAACTATCAAAGATGATAGGTAAATAGCCTTCTTCAACATTTATCATCAACATATTGGCTACAGGTTCGCTGCTAAATAGCGCGCTTAACTGGGATATTTCCATGTAAGCCCCCATGCCTCCAGCAGCTTCCACAAGTTGTGTGACTTCTACATAAACATGGGTACGAAGATTAGCATTGTAAACGGATATACTTTCTCCAACGGTCACACCCAGTTCATCTGCAAAAAATCGGCTTAATATAATACCGCCGCTGTCCGTCCACAGTTGGCTTCCATTGTTGTCAAAGATATTAAAAAGTGTTGCATTGGCCGCCACTCCGCTTACAGCCACGGTGCGTGTAACGCCATTGTTTTCAAGTTCGACGGGTATGGCCAGCACGGTTTCTACTTCTAATACACCTTGCATTTGCCCGATGTCTCTAAGCAGTACATCTCGGGACTCAAAGCGGTTTAAAGTGATTGTGCCGTCACTGACTTGTAGTTTAAGAAAAGCGTCATCTGTAATATCGGACATGAATTGACCCATGGTAAAAAATGTATTCATTAGGGTAAATACAAGTGCAATACTCACTACAGTGATAAGCACTCTTCGCTTGTTGCGTTGCATAGAGCGGATGGCCAGCTTGCCCCCTGTGTTAAGAAGCAACCTTGAAAATATGCCGTTAAACTTACTGCCTGCACTGTTTGCACTGGGTGGTGCTTCGCGCATGGCTTCGGCAGGTTGAACACCCAAAGAAGATTTTGCACCCATAATGACACCAAACAGGCTGACCCCAAGGGCAATAAAGAACCCAGCAATGATAATTGTGGTATCAAGGACAAATGGCAGCCACGCTAAATCCCAAAATTCTGCGATTAAATTATAAAATGCGCCGCCAACAAACCAGCCAAAAACAAGGGCAAGTAAAAAACTGATGATTGCCGCCAAAGTCCCTTGAAGCAAATAACCGCTTACAATATATCTGCCTGAAAAGCCCATGGCTTTTAAAGTGCCTATTTCAGTACGTTCCATGGTGATAAGCCGCTTTAAGGTGACATACAACATGCCAATAGCAATAGTAAGAAACATAGAAGGGAAAAGTATTGCCATCATTGAAAATGTAGTGCTTTGTTGGATGATAGCCATATAACTTCCGTGATGGTATCGGCTTACCATGTTAATCATTCCGTACCGTTCCATTGCGTCAATGAGATAGGGTTCAATGGCTTCAAACGTAACAGATTCATCCAGTACTAATCTCACATTGTTTACTGCCCCCTGCATATTTGCCACAGTCTCTACTACATTGACTTGTACAAAGCCCACAGTGTTTAAACTATCGTCTGCCACCCCGCCGCCAACATTAGGCACAAATAAATATTCAGGGTGAAGCACCGTGCCGCGAATGGTGAAATTTTCATATTGCCCGCCAATGAGCAGTCTAATCGTGTCTCCAATATGAAGCCCATGTGCATTATAAAAAGCACTACTGACTAATATGTCATTCCCTTCCCTTATGGATTCCCCTGTATAACTAAACTGATTGATTGTTAGGGGGCGGTTTTCATCAATGCCTATAAGCCGCACACCAATCAAATCATCAAACCCAGCAAGCCGTGCATTGGTGTCATGTTTTAAAATACCTTGGGATTCTGCTACACCGTCTATCCTTGTAAGCCTATCTACAGAATCCAGCGGCATGGCCCTGACTGACGCAAAAACGTCTGCATAATTGGTTTCTAAATGATAAAGTCTGACCGATTCCATATACACTAAATATCCGCTGAACATGCCAATAAACATACCAAGTCCAATAACCAAAACAAAAATGCCTGAAAAGTAAGATTTCTTGTTTCTCCAAATCGAGCGTAAACTTTTATTTATAATAATTTTATTCATTTAAACCTCCCATCCTATGGTGCGACAAGTCTAAGTACGTGAGTCATAAGAATATGTCTGTAAACCGACAAATAAAAAAAGCCGCTTCGTATGCAATATACTAGACGGCGATAGGGTATGAATAGTTACATTTGTAACAGGTTTGTAAAATTATAAAAATGACTCACCAATAGACCATTTGCCAAATCCAAGCCCGCTGTAAATACTGGCGGCAACGTCTGCAAATGTGGCACGGGTGCCAAGGTTTGCAGGGTTTGTAATACACTTGCCATAAGCCAGTACAGGTACATATTCCCGAGAATGGTCTGTTGATGGGGTGGTTGGGTCACAGCCATGGTCTGCGGTGATGATAAGCAGGTCGTCATCTCTCATGGCTTCCATTATTTTTGGCAATGCTTTGTCGAAGTCTTCAAGGGCTTTACCATAACCTTCTGGGTCGTTTCTGTGTCCAAACTTCATGTCGAAGTCCACTAAATTTGTAAAAATGAGCGTATTTTCTGTGTCATTTTTTAAAGCGTCAATAGTGGCAGCTATGCCGTCAACATTATTTGTGGTGTGGTTTACATGGGTTACACCACGGTTGCAAAAAATATCTTCGATTTTTCC
Source organism: Defluviitaleaceae bacterium (assembly GCA_009780315.1). GTDB lineage: Bacteria > Bacillota > Clostridia > Lachnospirales > WQUN01 > WRAH01. The sequence goes on along the minus strand of WRAH01000006.1, from coordinate 4,229 downwards.
AATGCCAAGGGTTGCATGGCCTTTTTCTTCAAGCACATCAAGGAGTGTTTTGCCTGTAGGGGGAACAGCATAGTCTTTACGATTTTCTGTACGGGTAAATCCATTAGGCTTGCCAATGAATGGGCGGGCGATGACCCGTCCAATAAATAAATCATCCACCAGCATTTCTCTTGCAATTTCACAAAGTTTATACAGCTCGGGTAGGGGAATGATGTCCTCATGGGCGGCTATTTGAAATACGCTGTCAGCCGACGTATACACGATGGGTGCGCCTGTTTTCATGTGCGCTTCCCCCAGCTCGTCCATAATGTGTGTGCCTGATGCTGGATAATTGCCCAGCCATTTGGGTTCGCGCCCAGCACGGCAAAGCCATTCTTTTAACATGGTTTCAGGGAAGTTTTTAAAGGTAGCAAAAGGGGGATTCATAACAAGCCCCATCATTTCCCAATGTCCGCTGGTGGTATCTTTTGCTTTTGTTAGCTCTGCCATTTTGCCATAGGCGGCAATGGGTTTGTCTACCGCGGGCAATTGGGCGTTTTCAATATTCCCAAGCCCCATAGCATATAAGTTGGGGATTTCAAGTTTGCCACGGTGCTTATAAATATTACCAAGGGTATGGGCTCCTACATCGCCATATTCTGCTGCGTCAGGCAACTCCCCAATGCCTACACTGTCCAAGACTATTACACATGCGCGTTTAAACATCATCTCTAAAACCCTCTCAAGTGAATTTATCTTAGACAGTATACCACATTTTTTATCACCCGCGCTTTTTAACGGCTGAAAACAGAATCACTACAATTTTAAACAATCCTAAAAATCCAAATAGGGGATATATATAGGCAACAATATTAGAGAAGCCAATATGAGATGCAATCACACCAAAGGCGCAAATCATTGCTGCGGCTTTGGCTTTATTTTTAAAGCCAAGTCCTTCAGCCCATTGCAAAACAGCAAAGCCATTGCAAGCCGCTGTGGTTAGCAGTGCAGTGATAAGGACTGTCAAATATAGTGCGCTAAACCCATGTCCATATCCATCTGCAATATATAAAAATGGAATTTCTAAAGTAATAATGTCTGCATAGTATAAAAACAGCGGCAAAGCCATGGATATACCCAGCACAGTAATGATTCCGCCACCAACAATGCCGCCAAATCGTGCGTCACTTTTCGTAACCGCTAGTCCAGAGGTTGCCGCAAGTACAGGAATGCCAGTGACCAAATTGTAAGAGGCATAAACCACTGCTGATAAAAGCCATGCCAAACCAAGATTTGTGCCAATGCCTGCAAAAGCAGGGGTTGCATATGTAAAAAAGGTGAAAAGCCCAATAAAAATACCGCCAAAAACCATAAAGGGTGCAAGAATAAGATTGACCTTGATGATACCGTTTAGCCCAAAGCACAAGATTGCAAAAACCACAATACCCACCATCACCGCACCTGCTGTAAAGGGTAAGTGAAAAGCTTGTTGTGCTGTTGCACCTGCACCTGCAAGCATTGCCACAAACAAGCAAAATAAAAAACCAACCACAGCCCATTCAGTCATTGTGCCTAGTTTTTCACCCAGTAGATAGCGCATGAGCCCGCTGTAGGAGACAATTTTTTCACGGCGGCAAATGGACAAAACTGCCCAGCCTGTTAGGGCAAATAATACACCTGCCACCATAAGCCCCCAAATCCCAATCCTGCCAAACCCCACAAAATACTGCATCAACTCCCGTCCTGATGCAAACCCAGCCCCAAGAAATACTGAACCATAAACCGCTGCAATTTTCATACGATTGCTAATACCCATAAACCCCTCCTTATAAAAGTTATGCATTCTACTGCAAGTGTCATTATATTTAAGTATATTCTTGACTTAACCGCCATAACACAAAAACCCCCTGATATCCCATTTAGTTTTTGGGATATTCAGAGGGTTTTGTGGTTTTTTGACGAGGAAGTCAAAACAATGTTTACTTCTTTTGTAAGACATGTTCGTTAGCTGTACAAATGATGGTCTTACTCATCTTCAACTTCTATACTCCACCCTAGCTGACCTCGGGGTGCCCATCTTCCAAAGTTAGACTGTCTTGCAGTAGTTCTTATACTTATCCCGTGTTCTCTATTCGCACTGCGAAGGTTAATATATATACGTAAGGACTCAATATTCACATCCTCCATATGTTCTTCTATAAAAACTCTAAACTGTTCACTTCTTAAATATTCTGTAATATATGCCTGTAATTCCCGTACATCTGCAAGCGCTACATGGGTATCATAGATGGTTAGTCCAAGACGCAAATTTTGATGACCTAAATGACGAGTAACATAATCTACACGCATTGTAAGATACTCATAGGCATTAAAGAGTTTTATGAATTCATCATGTGGAGGATATACGCTTCTTGCACATGCTACGCTAGTAAATAAAATCATAACCAATAAAATAAATATTTTAACAGTTAAAGCTTTTTTATTCATAATCTGCACCTCTATACATAGTTCATAGTTACATTGGAAAGGGCAAGTAAAAATTCAATGTTACTGCGCACGTGTAAAATGTGCTAATGAAACACTAGCAAATCCAGTAATCAGAGAAGTTATAGACATAGAAGCCTGTATCCAATCAACAACAGGTGAACTTGATTCCCACATCTGCTTAAAAGATGGTATGACTTGTCTTTCACCCCAGTTTGATATGACTAATTCATAATCAATCACTCCTAAATTATCCTGCTCTATCTCAACACCATCACGCAGCAATATGTCATATTCTCTTATCTCATTCATTGCTGTAATCGTGACAAAATGTTCTTCCATCATATCACCAGATTCAGGAGAAGCGATGTAATCATTATATGTCACAAGTAAGGCAACTGGATGGTCATTTATCAATGCATTTTTTAAAAACTTTACTGCGTCTACATATGAAGTTGCTCCAAGTCGTCCAGAATTAACAATGATATCCCCATGCAAAATTGTATTTAATCGTTCTTCTGCAAAGGCTTTTACACCAAGTAAAAGTGTATCCATAAACCATATGCCATACGACCGTGGTTCGCGTTCGCGTCTTAATGTTGGTAATGTAATAGTTTGTGGAGTGTAAGTATTATACATTTCTGTTGCAAATGCTAAAAAAGTTTCTCGGCTAGGTGGCAATGCTCCAAGTGCATTCGTAACAAGACGATTCGTCAAGGCATAATAGAATATGATATTTGCTGCGGCTATTGCTCCACATCCTGTATCTGCTAATCTTGGCAGTGGTGGGTCTGTAATATCAACGTCATTCCACCAACCTTGGTCGCCACCATAGGATTCAAAATCATCCGAAAAATGAACAAACCGCCCCCCTAACCTCTGCTCAATAGGGGTATCTATAGCAGAGGAACGTGTAGAAAAAACATGCCCCCTAGACAGGGTAATCGTATCTCCAAAGCGTCGTTCTTGAACACGCTCAACCACGGGTATACGCTCTGATTCATTTCGTACAGGTTCTGCCATGATAACTGCCCCAACTTTGCGCTTGCTCCTTGCCGTCGCAATCATACTGATTGCCCTTGCCCTCGTGCTTTCAAAATCACTGCCTGTTACAATCCCTTGAAGATGGTCTTCTTTTTGACTTGCCACAATGGTCATTGTCACAAAATCAGCTTGTGTCACTATTCGCTCTTCCAGTGTTATTCTGGCATGGGTCATATATACTGTACGATAACCACTAGCCATGGTTATAACCACGGCTAAATCTCTATAGTAATCGTCATGCATCACTGGCGTATTTGCCCAGTTGATGATGTTTTGTACACTTGGGTTTTTATAATCAGATGTAGGCACTTCCAAGGTGATTATCAGGTCATTTTGTATCTCATTGCCCTTTGCCAGAGAATCCATTGGGGTTGCACATATAAGTTTGTAGTGTTCTACATAATTCAAATCAATTCTATTGTTTGTGTCAAATGATGATGTACGCACATCGTTATCATACCGTTCCCCCATGGATATGAGGTTGAATCCTATAGACATTTTACGCCTCCTTGTCTGTTTGTATACAAGATATCATACAAGGTATGATGAGTATATATGCGTTACACGCATATGCTTTAAACGCATATATTTTTTTTTATACAAAAACCCCCTGATATCCCATTTGCTTTTGGGGATAATCAGAGGGTTTTGTGGTTTTTTGACGAGAAAGTCAAAACAATGTTTGCTTCTTTTGTAAGACAATGTTATAATGCTTAGGCACG
>WRAH01000005.1 GCA_009780315.1 Defluviitaleaceae bacterium | reverse complement strand
TTTTTCAACACTCCTGAACAACTCAAACTTGAACTGATGGATTATGTTCATTGGTTTAATAACATTAGAATCCATAGTTCGCTTGGATATATTTCACCTGTTCAATTTAGAACGCCTACCTTAATCTTTTCTGTCTAATTAATTGTTGACAATCCAATTATAGTGATAGAAGCCATGTTGATGGCTGTGAATCAACTGACCGCGGTGGGTTCTATCGTATCTTTGAATCACACCCCCTGTTTGGTTTCTTTCTGCAACAATATGCCCTCTGTCCCACACATGGGTTGTGGTTATTCCGTTTACTGTTTTTGAATGACGCAGACCATCGGCTCTGTAGGTGTAATGCGCCGTTAGGGACAGCGCAGGATGGGATGCTTGCCTTGCCGCTGTTATCAGATGGTTAAAGGCATTTTAAATTAATTATAGGTGTTATCTGAGACAATGCCCAATCTATACCATTTGAAGATATTGCTGCCTGCGCGCCGGCAGAATTGCTTGCTTGAGATACTGCTACAAACAGTCCATTGCCAAATGTGATTGAATTTAAAGAAAGGTCTTCTGTTGTTGATACTGTACGCAGTGTCCAATTCTCACCGTCTAAAGAAGTCATTATAGGTTGGGATGTGTGGTTTCCCCCACTAGACACAGCGACAAATAATCCATTACCAAAAGCAACCGAACGCCATCTCTGATTCGACGAAGGTGTTGAACGCAATGTCCAATTTATACCGTCCGAGGACGCCATGACTTGAGAACCTTCTGTACCGCTACTAGACACTGCAACAAAAAGACCATTACCATATGTCACTGAGTTCCACCTTTGTATTGGTTCAGGTGTTGAACGAAGTGTCCAATTGATGCCATCAGGCGAAGTCATGACTTGAGAACCGGTTATTCCATAATAGGACACAGCTATAAATAATCCATTGCCAAAAGTGACAGAACTCCAAACTTGATTTGCACCAGGCGTTGAACGAAGTGTCCAATTGATACCATCAGGCGAAGTCATTGCCTGTGAACCGGATGCACCTTGATTAGATACTGCAATAAACATTCCATTACCATAGGTTATAGAACTCCATCCATTGCCTTGTTGTGGGGTTTGTTGTTCGACCCACCGTCCGTCACCATCAACGCTTACAATAAAATCAGTAGACATAACCCCATTTATAGAGACTCTAACCAAGTGTTCACCAACTGGTACTTCCGCAGTCGTACCAATGGAAAGTGTGCCAACACCTCCTTGATAAATAGTGGCAAATCCAGCGGTCATACCACGAGGAGCGTCAAAGAGAGTAACAGGGAATATTGCTTGAGACCAATAAGGGGAAGTCACATTATTAGTAATCACATCAAATGCAGTCGTACCAACTGAACCCACTATAATTGAGTCTCTTTGATTATTTACACTAACACTTCTTTGTTGTTGTTGCACACCTTCGAAAATTCGAATACTTTGAATGGCGAGTCTACCTTGCCCAGGTTCATTAATTGGATACCATGGCCACTGCATCGTTAACAAACCTTGCCCGTCTTCAAAATCAAAGGTAGTTGATGACCATGTTATGTTGCTTGCATTAACAAACTGAGTAACCGATTGATTTCCAAGTTTGAAGGTGGCATAAGCTCTTTCGTTCGCAGTTGCATTTCTTGCTGTAATGACAACACGAATAGGACCGGTTAATATACCATTGCTGAGTAATCCTCTATCTCTTCCATTTGGATCTATGAATGTGTTTCCATCATTGATATTTACCCCCATTCTTAGAGTGCCAGATACTACCAGTAAGTCCAAGTCTGAATGTAGGGCATTTGTATTTACATGACGTACATAATCACAAATTGAGCTTAGATGAATAGTAGACCAAGAAGCGGAATGTCCAAATATAAGTCTATCACCTTGAAGACTGGAAAAATCAAATGTATATGAAGGTACTATTGAGAAAACATTACTTGAAGGGGATGGTAATATCGGAGGTGTTTCGGTAGCATCTTCAAAAATCTCTATCCTTTGAACAGCAAGTCTGCCTCTATTATGAGTGTCTAAAGCATCCCAGGCCCAATCCAAAGACAAAAAGCCTGTACCTTCCCTGAATTCAAACTCAACAGTTGACCAATATGTGTTGCTAGAATTAACAAACTCCGTTAATGATTGCCCTGCAAAGTTAAACGTAGCATCTATTAGTTCCAAACCCACCCGCCCGAAGTGTTCCACCTAGCGGCATCATGTTGAAATTCTGTTGTCTCGCCGAAGAACTCAGAGTGCGGGCAACACCATGGAGGTTAGCAATGGGTATCCCAGACGGCACTACGCGACCATTAGGTATTGTAATGCGCGAAAAATCAAGCACATATGTAGGTTGTTGATATGAGAATAGCATTCCATGTGTCTCCACTTGTTCGCTAAACAACTGTGGGTCTATGTCAACGTTTTCAGCAATCGATGGTAAGTCATTAGGCGTGGTATCGTAATTAAAAGCTAGAATGTCGATTGTGGATAATAACAATGCAACTACCACAAAAATCATCATACAGGATTTAAAGCACCTGTTCTTTATTTTACTTAATTGTGCCATTATTTTCATTTTTAGTTTCTCCCTTCAAAGTCAAACAATCCACTGTCGGATATAATTTTTGCTATAATTTAAAATTTGTATGATTAATTCTTTTAGGGCGTATAGATTCGACAATAACATTATCACTGATAATATACAAAGCTCTAATTTTATTTATATATTAGGTTTTCATTTTCCCGCACTTGTCCTAGGTATACTTCATCTCAACGAATATGTTTTATTTAAAAAAATTTACCTTTCTCTTTCAATCATATCATCAATTTATTCTAAATTTTTATATATGTTTGTACTGATGAGAGCGGCAAGAGACATTTTACCTATTCGTTAGCCAATTTTTCAAATAAAATCCATAGGTTTCATTGCTTGCAGTTAAAAAAGCTAAATAGTAATCAAATGAAAACTCACCGTTGCCAAAAGAAATTTTTTCCAATTATGCGTCTTGTTGTTTAAATATTGTCACCATTACCCTTTCCCTGCCATTATTCCTTTCTTAAATTTTCCTGTTAATCTGTGTGAGTCCTTTAAGAACGCACACAATATGTCATGACGCATGTAAAACAGTGTCGTTATTCTATGCCCGCAAAGAAACAATGTCAATAATTATTTCCTTATATATCGCGTCAGTCTAATTTACAGGAAACCTATCCCCAAATAATCGAAAAGGTGTAAAATAGCCCCGATGTGAGAGAAATGGGGATATTTAAAATTCTGCGAGAGGAATTTAGAGTCAAATTGCAACACGATTTGTCTTATATCGTGGTCAACGCTTAAACCATGACCAAAATCAGTTCTTGTCACAGTTTTCCCAAACTCAAGGGTAGTATTTCCACCAAAATTCAAGTTGTTATCTGGTAAAAATAAAATTGAAACGGCTGTTAAAGAAGCTATCAATTCACCTTTACTTAAAACATCTATTTATGGGTCAAATGCAGTTATTATTAGTTTCATAGGTGACCGTATCATGAGTCTAAATGGCATTAGTGCTACTTCTAAAATAGAGTTTTAATCAGTGTATAAAATTTTCTAAAAAGTCCAACCTATTCTTGAGATAAGAATTAGGAAGGACTTTTTTTATGAAAAAATTTTTAATGATTTTAGCAACTTGTTTTTGTGTCGTAACGGCAGTATCTAGTGTATCTGCTGATACTGTAAACATAGACGCAAAAGCCAGTGTGCTAATGGAAGCAGAAACAGGTAAAATTTTGCATGAGCATAATGCCCACGAAAAATTAGCACCAGCAAGTGTTACCAAGGTCATGACCATGCTACTCATCTATGAGGCACTAGACCAAGAGCGTATTAAATGGGATGATATTGTCACTATTAGTGCGCACGCAGCGTCAATGGGAGGCTCCCAGGTATACTTGGAAGTTGAAGAACGACAAACTGTACGAGATTTAACAAAATCCATAGTCATTGCGTCAGCAAATGATGCTGCCGTTGCAATGGCAGAATTTGTTGCAGGAAGTGAAGAAGCCTTTGTAACACAAATGAATAAAAAAGCCGCCGACCTTGGCATGGAAAACACGCATTTTAAAAATGCTTGTGGGTTGGATTCAGAAGGACATTTAACAACTGCACACGACATTGCACTGATGTCCAGAGAAATTATTTTAAAATATCCCGAAGTTTTTGAATTTGCAAAGATTCGTTTAGATTCTATTACCCATAAAACTGCACGAGGTGAGGAAGAATTTGGGCTTACGAATACGAATCGTTTAATTCGTAGTTATTCTGGAGCAACAGGGTTAAAAACTGGCTCAACTTCTGAGGCGTTATATTGTATTTCAGCCACTGCTGAAAAAGAAGGTATGCAATTGATTGCCGTGGTACTTGGCGCACCAGACCCAACAATTCGCTTTGATGGCGCAATGAAAATGCTTGACTTTGGTTATGCTAACTATGCTTTAATTGCTAAAGAAGAAGCGGGTACACCTATGGGTGAAATTAAAATTTATAAAGGTAAAGTTGAATCATCACCTGTGGTGATTCAAGAACAAATCAATATGCTTGCCCCCAAAGGTAAGCACGTTCAACTGGATGGTAAGGTTGTTATTTTTGAGGCTCTGGATGCACCTATTTCCGCAGGTCAAGTGGCTGGTGAGGTTATTTACACATGGGAAGGTGATGAAGTTGGACGCAGTCCGCTAATTATTCCAGAGGACATTGGGAAAGCTTCACCAGCGGATATTATGAATCGTATGTTTAAACGCTGGATGTTTAATGATGCAGTGACACCTATAGATGAAATTGAAGAATAGAAAAAATTGTATAAACACCCCTAAGCCAAAAAATCGAGAAAAGCGAAGCTATCTCGGTTTTTTTGTTGTTATTGAATAATACTTAACTAGCATTGTGTGTCAGTAAGATGTATAATTATGTAGTGTGATTCTATTGGAAAGGACAAGCCAATGGTCGCACTAAATCTGCAAACTAGGAACCCAATGAACATCCTTGATATAGGGTAACAGGAGGACTATCTCATGAAAATTAAAGACATTTTCCAAAAATCAAACTACGGCGGTGGATTATTTACCCCTGATGAAATACATGCAGTCGAAAAAAATATCACAATGAAACCCGCAACAGCAAAAACGAAAGAAACACCTTACATCAATTGTCTTGTTCGCAAGAAAGATATAAAACTGACACCTGAAGAATGTGTGCGCCAACTTTATATTTACCGTCTCATCAATGCTTACGGCTATCCGACCGCACGAATCCAAGTAGAATATGCCGTTCATTTTGGTCGTGAAGTAAAAAGAGCCGACATTGTGATTATGGATCAGGATAGACCCATTGTTCCTTACATAATCGTCGAGGTTAAAAAGCCGAAACTTTCTGATGGTAAAGAACAACTTAAATCTTACTGTAACGCCACAGGCGCGCCGATAGCTGCGTGGACAAATGGCGAACAATATTCACGATACCACCGTAAAGACCCTAACTATTTTCAAGATATTTCAGCCCTGCCCAGAGCAAACGAAACCCTTGCCGATGTTTTGAATGAAAACGTAACCTATGAGGATTTAAAACTCAAAGACAAAATAAAAAATGAAAAACGTTCTTTACGCTCCATCATCAAAGAAGCCGAAGATGAAGTTTTGGCAAATGCTGGAGTTGACGCATTTGAGGAAATTTTTAAACTATTGTTCTCAAAACTCTATGACGAAATGACAGCAGCTAATGATAGTAATTATTACTTGAAGTTTCGTAATTCTGGCGAAACTGAAACACAACTGAAAGTTAAAGTTGAAAAACTATTTTCTGCCGCTCGTGGTAAATGGGAAGGTATTTTTACAGACAGCGACCGCATACAGCTTACCCCATCACATTTAGCTATTTGTGTTGCCGCCTTGCAAGATGTAAAGCTATTTAATAACAATCTTGATGTGGTTGATGACGCTTTTGAATATCTCATGAGCAAATCACAAAAGGGTGAAAAAGGGCAATATTTTACACCACGTTATGTCATTGATATGTGTGTTAGAATGATGAACCCGCAGAAGCACGAGAATATCATAGACACTGCCGCAGGAAGTTCTGGATTCACAGTCCACAGCATTTTTCATGTATGGAAATCTATTCGTAAGGAAAAGGGCTTACCGATTGGTGAAGGCTTTACAACAGATGAGCGCACTACAGAAGAACTTAACTTTGTACGCGACCATATTTATGCTATAGATTTTGACGAAAAAGCCGTGCGTGTCGCTCGGACACTTAACCTTATCGCGGGGGATGGACAGTCTAATGTAATTCATTTAAACACCCTTGATTATGGGCGTTGGGGTGAGATTGTCAAAGAAGAAAACTGGAATGATAATTATAATAACGGTTTTAAGAAGCTAAAAAAGATTCGCCTAAAGGGAACGGACACTGATGATTACGCTAATTTTGATTTTGATTTGCTTATGGCTAATCCACCATTTGCAGGTGATATCAAAGAGGGTAACATACTTGCACGATATGAGCTTGGGAAGAACGATAAAGGCAATCAGCAATCAAAAGTCGGGCGTGATATTTTATTCATTGAACGAAATCTTAACTTCCTTAAATCTGGTGGACGTATGGCTATTGTTCTGCCACAAGGGCGGTTTAACAACTCCACCGATAAACGCATTAGAGATTTTATAGCCGAGCGTTGCCGTATTCTTGCAGTTGTTGGCTTGCATGGCAATGTATTCAAACCCCACACAGGCACAAAAACCAGCGTATTATTTGTGCAAAAATGGGATAATGAACTCTGTCCCAAAATTGATGATTACCCCATTTTCTTCGCTACCATGCAAAAAACGAGTAAAGACAATAGCGGTGATAAAATTTATGTAAGAAACAAAGAAACAGGCGAAAATATACTGGATAGCCATGGACACTTGATTGTAGACCATGACCTATTCAACCATGACGGAATGACCGCAGACGGTATAGCCGAAGCATTTATAGAGTTTGCAAAGAAGGAAAAATTGAGTTTTTTCGCCTAAGCCCGCCATTTAATGCCGAGAAATATTCGGTGTTGATGGGCGGGCTGGAAGCGGTTGAGGTTAAGTTGCAAGATGTACTGTTAGAAAACGATGTGTTTAGACTTGATAGTGAGTATTTTTCCAAAGTCTACATTGCATACAACTCACTTATTGATAAAATGGAGAATAATAAAATAGGTGATTTTGCCACAGTAACTGATGGAATTCATACATCAATTGATTTTGATGAAGATTCTGAAATAAATTTAATTTCTGCTATGTCGCCAAAGGAAAACTTTTTTGATTTAACTGGAAATAAGACGATTTCACAAAAACAACATAGCGAGAATTCTCGAACATCTCTTCGGATTGATGATGTTATTATTTCAACCGTCGGAACTATAGGAAACTGTGCTGTAGTTGATGAAACCATACTTCCTGCAAATTCAGACAGACATGTGGGTATCGTTCGCATCAGCAGGGATTATTTGCCTCGCTTTGTATCGACTTTCATGCTCACGAAGTACGGCAGATTTCAATCTATGAGATACTCCACAGGCAATGTGCAGTTAAACCTCTTTATTTATAAAATAAAACAGATTCGCATTCCTTTCATAAGCGCAAAGTTCCAAGCCGTCATTGAAGAGACAATTGTTTATGCGAAAAAGCTGCTTGAAAATTCAAAGGCAACATATTCGCTTGCAGAGCAACTTTTGCTGGCTGAATTGGGTCTAACCAATTTCACCCCAAATGTTGAACCTATAACGGTTAAATCATTTTCCGAGAGTTTCGCCACAAGTGGACGACTTGATGCAGAATATTATCAGCCAAAATACGAGGAAATCGAGAGAGCATTTGATAAATTTAAGAGAGTATCGCTATCAGAAATAGTGAATTACCCCGTTTCAAGCGGAATAACCCCCAAAGCAGGAGGTGATGATTATTCTGACGTTGAAAATGGCGTACCATTTGTTCGTGCAGTTGACATAATTGGCGGGGAAGTTAGCTTGAAATCTTGTAATTATATCAAACCTGAAATTCACAATGGTATTTTGAAGCGTACTCAACTTAAAGCTGATGATGTGTTACTATCTATAGCTGGAACGGTTGGCAGATGTGGCATATTCAACAATAACAGCAATGCGAACATAAACCAAGCTGTAGCCGTTTTACGACTTGATGAAACTCTTGTGAAACGATTATATCTGGTTGTGTTTTTCAATTCATATATCGGGAATTTGTTTGTTTCAAAATATGCACGACATGGTGTACAAACCAACTTAAACTTAGCAGAAGTTGGCTTGTTGAGCATACCCATAATTGACAAGGAAAGGCAACAAGAAATCTCCGAAATGGTGCAAAAATCCTTTATCTTACGCCGTCAATCAAGGGAACTTTTGGAAATGGCAAAACGAGCGGTTGAAATTGCTATTGAGGTCGGAGAGGATGCAGCGGTGGCGTGGCTTACTAAAGGGAGGAACATCAATGATTGACTGGTTTAACTATAATCAAGGTTTCGTAATGGCTATTCTTACAGCCGTATATGTTGGTGCAACGATATTGATTTGTATTTTTAACAACAAATCATCAAAAGCGTCATTAGAGCAACTCAAAGAAATGCAACGTTCGCAAGAGCAGAATGTAAGAATACAATTGTTTGAAAAGCGTCATGAACTCTATAATATTTTGAATTCATGGAATCATATTTCAAAGCGTGCATTCAGTAAAACTATGCTCACAGCAACAGGGGATATTCTTCATCCCAAAAAAGCTTTTATGGAAATAATGTTTGATGAAACAGAGTTCAAAACAATAGAATCTACTGAAACAATATGCGGAAGTACAGGCGATTATCTTCGTATGCTGAACGATAGACTTCAACATTTTAATACAATTAAGCCTAAAGATGAAGAACACACCCGCACGTTAGAGCAAGCTAAAAATCACTTCGAGTACAGAATTTATAAAATTTCCGAATGCTTGAACCGCACGAAAAACGAGAGGACAAGGCTCGAATTTGCGAAACACATATATTCGGATATTAGTTTTGATAAACTATATTCATTTGCTGATGCTTTTTCCAATACAGTTTCTTTAGTTTCAGACCAAAACATAAGAGCCTTAGAAGAAGCACATAAAAATTTTGAAGAAACAAAAATACTTGAGAAAATGGAAAAATATCTAAAGCTCTAAAGGGGCTTAATAGTCAGAATGGTATTAGACGGATAATATAATAAAGAAAGAATTTGTGTAGGACTCGCGCTGTCAATGGTACTATAGATAAAATGATTACAACTTCAAAAGTATATTGGCAAGAATGAAAAACTCAAAAACTGTTGCCATAATATGAAGGTATTTAAATTGGAGGGCTTTTCTCTATGGATGAACTCTTTTTTCATGCAAGTAATATCAGAAATCTTACAGAAATTCTTCCGCTGTCAAAACATCACAATAGCGGCGAAAAAGTGGCGTATTTTACACCTTTAAGAGCATATGCCCTTTTTTATTTGCGTGATATGGAAATAAATCACGTTACTTGTGGTGTTAATGAAGATGGTATTGCTGTATACCACGAACAATTCCATAATCAGCTTGAAACTCTCTATCAAGGCAGGAGCGGATATTTGTATATATGCGAAAATAAAAATATGGAACTAGCACATATAAATGGTGTTTGGACAGCAAGTCAACCCGTGACCGCTTCAAGAATAGAATATGTTGCTGATGTGCTTGTAGAAATATTAGAAGCGGAAAAATCAGGTGCAGTTCAAATTGTCCGCTATGATACCTTGCTGGATGAAAAGAAACAAGAATTTGTAGATATGATGAAACTCGTGATTTTGAATCAAGGTTATTTGACAAGCAATTCAAAAAAGTCGTTGTTTTTCAAGCATAACTTCCCAGAATCGTGGAAAGCTGCCGAAAAGGAAAAAGAGCGCATTTATACAGTATCGTAATTTTCCGAAGTACGCTTAGAGTATAAGCCCTATTTTATAATACTTGTATAGTCTAAACCACAGTCCATAAAATAAGGATGGTGGTTTTTATTTTGCTGAAATGATGGTTTACAGTGCTTGGGCGAATATATAAGCCCTTTTTCTAAATACGTTGACGGCAATAGGCGTATTGTTTTATTATTAACAAAGTGGTTTTCAAATGGAGGTATGGGTATGGGTTATTTGAATATCGTATTAGTCGTTGCAACTGGACTGCTTATGATAATTGTTGCATTTGCTGCACGGAAAAATATTAACAAGCAAAAAATACTGAATAGACGATTTATTGAAGAGGAAGACGCGGCAAATGCTGTACGTAAAAAAGACATAAAGCCAGAGCTTTTTTATGAGCCTGATTTAACTGTTTTACCGCCTATTCCTGAAAATGACCCTCATAAGGTAGAACGGTCTAGGAAGCGCACTATGATTCGATTCACAGAGCCTATAACAAATTTAGAACTAAAAAAACAGTATGGCATTGCTCAAATGGATGTTATCGCCCAGTATGAAGAAAATTTTAATGATTATCTGAAAGCGTTAACTGCATGGGCAGGTGAACTGATAGAAAATGATGACTTGCAAAATGCCTCTATTATTTTAGAAGAAGCCATGAATCTAGGGTCAGAATTTCGCAACACGTATAAGTTTGCCGCGGATATTCATGTAAGAAAAAAAGATGAAATTGCATTACAGAGTTTAAGATTTAAGGTCACGGCAAATCATTTTAAAGACCCTGCAATTCGTCAACATGTTGTAGCATACATTGATAGTAAATTGTCATCAGAATGGTAAATTAAAGGAGAACATTGTATGAGTCAAGCTGATTTAATTTTTATTGAAAACTGTAAACACATTCTTGAAAATGGTGTTTCTGACGAAGGGCAAAATATCCGTCCTAAATGGGATGATGGTGCGCCTGCCCATACTATCCGTACCTTTGGAATGGTCAATCGTTATGATTTATCAAAGGAATTTCCTGCACTGACTTTACGACGGTTGGCTTTTAAAAGTTGTATTGATGAAATTTTATGGATTTGGCAGAAAAAATCTAATAATATCAATGCATTAAACACGAGTATTTGGGATGCTTGGGCAGATGAAAATGGTTCTATAGGCAAAGCATATGGTTATCAATTAGGATTAAAGCATAAATATCCAGAAGGGGAGTTTGACCAAGTAGACCGAGTTTTATATGATTTGCGTCATAACCCTGCATCCAGAAGAATCATTACAAATTTGTATAATCATGAAGACCTACATGAGATGGGACTTTATCCTTGTGCATATATGATGACATTTAACGTAGCAAAGGGGCGTTTAAATGCAATGTTAAATCAACGTTCTCAAGATTTTCTTACGGCAAATAATTGGAATGTTGCCCAATATGCCATACTTACGCATATGTTTGCACAGGTCAGCGGATTAGAAGTTGGAGAGTTTATCCATGTCATAGGGGATGCACATATTTATGACAGACACATTCCCATTGTAAAAGCTTTGTTAGAAAGAGAACCGCGGCCTGCACCCAAATTGCTTATAAATACAAATATTAAAGATTTCTACAAGTTTACAACAGATGACTTTACACTTGAAGACTATAAACCCCATCCATTTAATCGCCAGTACACAATCCCAGTTGCAATATAGGGGGCATTTATATGAAAATACTCGTAGCCGTATCATCAAATTGGGGCATTGGACATGACAATGATTTGCTTTTCCGCATTAAGCCTGACCATGCACGATTTAAAGCATTAACGATAGGTAAAGTCGTCGTGATGGGGCGTAAAACATATGAATCTATAGGAAAACCCCTAGTTGACCGAGTAAATATCGTCCTTTCACGGGACGAAAATTTAGTCATACCAGGGGTTATCATGTGCCATTCCTTAGAGCGTTTACGGAAAATGCTAGAATCTTATCATTCAGATGATATTTTTATCGTTGGCGGTGAAAAAATTTATGCTCAACTTTTAGATGCTTGTACCCATGTATATCTCACTAAAGTAGATGCTGCACCACCAGCAGATGTATTTTTTCCAAACATAGACGAGCTTCCCCAGTGGAAGCTCGTAGAGGAATCAGAAACATTAAATTTTAAAGGTTTAAATTTCAGATATTGTGATTATTGTACTCATGCTTAATGAACAAACCACGTATCGTTAAACGCTTGAAATGCCATGGATATTTCGGCAAAATCTCTGTAATCTTGTGCAGACCATCCATCACGGCGGGATAAAATGACTAAGATATAAGGTGAGGGCGCGTATACAATGGCCATGTCATGCCATGCAGTTGGACGCGTCCAGCCTGTCTTACTGGCTACAGGATAATCAGAAACAATAAATGGATACTGATTATTGAGTAAATGTCTACGAAATTCCTCACTGTATCTACCATCAGATTCGATGTAATCAAAAATTGCCCTTGCAAGTGTGCCTGCATCATGTGCAGTAAGTTGTGAGTTAAAAACATTATTTCGCACATGGTTTGGATTTGCACCCAGAGACGCTAAAAATTGACGATAACCTTCAAGTCCATGGGTTCTTCTTAACATTAACGTAGCAATATTGTCACTATAACTAAGGTTTAGCATAAGCAATTCTCGTTGAGAAATTTGCGTCCCTGTGGGATGCCTATGCCTAATTTGACCAGACCCGCCAAAATAATCTGCCGCTGTAAAAGTGATATAACTATCTAAATCTATTTCTCCACGTTCTGCCCGTTCATAAAGATACAGGGCGTAAAATGCTTTTGGAACACTGGCTGAAAAATATACATCGTTGGCATTGTACATATAAATAAATCCTGTTTCAATATTTTCAAAATATACAGAAATATTATTGCCCCATCGTCTAAGTAATGTATCTAAATGTGCTGTTGACGGTACATAGTTTAAATATAGCCATTGAGGCCCATTCCATGTGGAAATTAGCAACCAACTGTCATACTGCTCATATATCGTCACAATTTGTGGGTTTATATGGGTTGTTGGTATGGGTTCATCAGGACTGCTGAAAAGCCCCACGCGCCTTTCAATAAATCGGCGGTTTGCAAGGATGTATACCCAGTGGTCGCCATCCCATGTTTCCATTAACGCCCACCCATCTTCCCGCACTTGCCACAGTACGACATTTTGAGGATTAAATCTCACATGGGTTCTTTCTGCACGAAAATCTGGTGCGGCATAAACATCAAATACCCATGGAATATGAACAATAATACTTTGCTCATCTCTTGTATTATGGAATGCTTCTTCTAAATCTTCATCATTAGATTCTTCATCAGCCTCTTCATAAATAGCTTCATAATCTTCGTCTTCATAAGCATAAACTGCTTGCGGTAATAAAAATATAACTATAGAAAAAAGCACTAACATTAAAAATTTTCTCATAGGAATAAAATCCTCCCCAATTTTAAACTATCGCCCCAATACCCAGCGTACAATAGACATAAGCATACGCACAGGCAATGGTTCAAATTTTTTGCTCACTCTTTTTAGTTCTTTACGAATTGAAATATGTTGTGGGCATATTTTTTCGCATTTACCGCAGCCATTGCAACTCCGCGGACTTATCGGGTTTTGTGAAATGCTTGCGGTGCTGGTCATATATTGGGTATACCCTGTTACTAGTCCCTGTGTATATCTCGTATTATATGCGGAAAAACATGATGGAATATTTATACCAATAGGGCAGGGCAGACAATAATTGCAAGATGTACAAGGGATTTTATAGGCTTTTCTAAAAAGCTCTATCACATCAGCATAAACTGCGTCCTTTAATTTCCTATAATGACTTGCGGCATGAATATTTTGTTGTAATTGCTCCAAAGAACTCATACCGCTTAGTATAACTGTGACCTCATCTTGGTTCCATAACCACCAAAATGCCCATTCAGCAGGAGATACCCTTGGGTCAGCTTTTTTAAATATTTCTACAGCTTGTTTAGGTAAGCCTGTAGCAAGCCGTCCACCAAGCAAAGGTTCCATAATCATTATTGGAATCCCTTTTTCAGCGGCATATATTAAACCTTTACGCCCTGCCTGATAATGTTCATCATAGTAATTGTATTGAATCATACAAAATTCCCAAGGGTAAGCGTCAATGATTTTAATGAAGTCTTGATATGTTCCATGATAAGAAAAACCAATCTGGCGAATTTGTCCAGATTTTTTCTTTTTATCTATCCAATCTTCAATACCCCATTCACAAAGTACTTTCCATCTGTCAAAACTAGACACACTATGCATCATATAATAATCAATATAATCCGTTTGCAAACGTGTGAGTTGTTCATTAAAAAATTTATCAAAATCATCTGGTTTTTTGCACATTGCAAGGGGGAGTTTCGTATTGATATAAACGTCTTTCCGCTTGTTATTTTTTGCTAAAATTTCACCAAGGGTCACTTCACTACTAGGATATATGTAGGCGGTGTCAAAATAATTAACACCGCCATCAATGGCCGCCAGTATCATTTTTTCAGTTGCCGCCTTGTCTCTGGTAAATCGCATACAGCCAAGCCCCAAAATAGAAAGCTTATTGCCATATTTATCTTCACGATATTTCATTCTTAAATATTCCTTTCAAAACTGTGCAACGTGGAAACACGCTCTAAAGCTCCATATCAAATGAAAAGTTCATCAAAGGTGCATGTTGTTGCGCGCCGTAAACATCGGTTTCACGTAAGTCACCAGAGGACACTGGGCGTACAATGGTGACTTTAATTGCTTTTGCAGGATGGAAATGGATGACTTCCATAATATCATCGGTTGATATCTTATATAATGATGCAAAGGACGTTTTATTGATAACATCCGCTGTACAAACACGCTTATAAATGTCTTCTGTTTTAAACATGATGTCAAAAGTGAGTTCGTATGGCCCAGAATTTTTTGAACGGATAACATCTGCAAGGTCTTTTAAATGATATCTCATTTTATGTCACCACCATCAAATTTGATTATTGTTGCAGGGAATAATTCACATGGATCAGTTACTTCCATGACATGATACATGCAGAACTCATATACATCACCCATTTTGATGTCTGACGGAGAAAATGGAAAAGCTAAATTACCCGCAGTAGAAATACGCCCAGGATAACCATAATGCAGTAAAGTTGACCGTGCAAAAGAACATATCGTATTGGCTGTTTCTTGTATGGGAGCGACTGCATCAATAATGATGGCTAGTTCTAATGGTTGGCTTTCAGGTGCGGCATGGTTTGACGTGTCCCCGAAAATACCCATAACACCTGTTTTACCAATGGTATTGCGTCCATAAACCTTAAAGTCTAAGAAATAGTCACCAAGACCAGTAAAATTATCTTTTACGCGGGCTTTGACTGCTTTTGTAATTTCATCAATTTGAGAAATCATCACAGGGTCAGCCACTGCTGCAAAAGAAACTGTGCGGCATCCAACTTTTTTTACGCCTTCAAGCTTTACATTGTAAGGATGAGTTGGATTGAATCGGCTTCCAGCCACCCGCACAATAGAATCTGTCTCTTGGGTGAAGGTGGTTTCACTCAAATCAAGAATCCCGCCTGGCCCGGGAAGTACATAGGGGTTTGTTTTTTCATATAAAGTATGCGCCGCCACGGAAAGTGTTGTGCATTTACGTATAGGGTTTAGTGGCTCTACACGGAAATAATCTTTGCCGATGTAACCAAACATGCAGTCGCTCCCGCTACCTGGGGTGGCGGCAATGGCTGCGCATTCTAAAATTTTACCTAAATGCATCGCAAGCCCTTTGTCATAGCCCTTATAAAACGCTAAAGCCGCAAAAACAACAGGGTCATAGGCTCTGCCTGTAAGAATCACTTGGGCACCCTCTGTAAGGGCTTTTACGATGGGTTCAACGCCCATTTGTGCAACCACGTGGACTGCATCGTCAATATCTGCTTGCGTAAGTTCAGGTGCAGGATAGAGTGGGGTAATACTGCCTTTTTGTAAGGATTCTGTGATGGTACTTTTTTTTATATCGCTTGGAATAACAGCTAGTGAAAATGACAATTTTTGCTCTCTAGCGATTTCCTCAATGATTTCTTTATTCCATTGTAAGTGGGGAGCCGCTCCGCAACCCCCTGCTGTGCCAATGATTACAGGGATACCGTTTTTTAACGCGGCGGGTATCATAATGGTCAAATCCCGTTTCACCGCTTCACGGTCTGTAAAAGAAATGCCTGCACCAAGATAGTATGGCCCTGGGTCTGTACTGCCTGCGTCAACTGCGATAACATCTGGCTCACGGCGCATTCCTTCTTCCCATGAGTCCATTGGAAAACCATAGCCTAAAATTGCTGTTGGAGATAAAATTTTTAATTCTTCCATAATCTTTAACACCTCCTACAAAATGTCTTTTAATGCCAAAATTCGATTCATTTCATTGTAAACAATCATATAGCCTTCATCTACACCCATCCCAGGCTTTGCCAACATTTGGTCGGGACTGGTTGCCATAGCAACATGGGTACAAACTTGTCCGCTTCGGTCAGTTTCGTTACATGTTCCGCCCAGATACGCACCCATGCCATTGGCTTTACAATATGCCACAGCTTCTATGCTATTGTTGATTCCGCCTAGGTCAGGGGTTTTTATTTGTGCCATATGCCCAGCTTTGTTGTCTGTGAAAATTTTAATGTCTTCATAGGTATTGCACCATTCATCCGCTACAATTTCCACATGAATGCCTTTTGTATCCATCATGTTTGTAATTTTTGCAAGGGCTTCAACTTGTGCTTCACGCTCACCCATGTCTACAGGCCCTTCAATGCGTACAGCAAAGGGCTTTGCAGCAGCTTCAACTTTTGCCATGTAGTCAACAATTGCGTCAAGATTATGGTCAAATGCTGTACCAATGACCCCATAAACATCAATATGCATGATTGGTTTATAACCAGCTTTTGGTGTTAACTTACCAATTCTTTCGCCCATCCATTGGATATATTCCAAAAGTTTTTCGCCTTTTTCTCCTAACTTAGTAATATTGTTAATTAAGGCATGGGGTAAAACATCTGAACCTTTTAAAATCATTTTGTCAACATTATTGTATCTATCGTCCCCTGATTGGCTGAAAATTGGAATCAGTTTATTTGAAAGTGTTAAGTTATATTCTTGTGCTACAACCTGTGCCATGAGTTTTTTCTGGCTCTTGGCTACCGCGTCAAGACAGGCTTGTGTCACACCGTAACGAATCGCAGTGTGAAAAGGTTTAGAATCCACAGCATGAGCCATCTCACGGAAGGTGGAAATATCCTTTCCAACGTATAATGGTGCAACTTCCTTCATAATGACAGGGATAAAATCTTCTGCCAAAAACAATGGGTCACGACCGCCTGCACCTGAGTATTGTACAGCGGCACAATCGCCATAAGCCACTTGCCCATCTTCAAGCACAAACATCACTGAAATAGATTCTCCAGCTTGACGCACCCGTGTAAAACCTGGGGTACATGGCTCTCCGACATAGGCATTTCCGTCAGCGGTTGCTGTTGTTTTTATCGCCTTCTGGTCGTCAAAGAAAAATCCAGTACGCCCAGATGAACAAATAATATCTTTAATTTTCATTAGTGTTTCCTCCCTACTAAATGTCCTTTACCAATAGCGTAAATGTCATCAACAACCATTTGGAAAGAAACTTCACGTTTTTCATATTTGCCTCTTTCATCCATGCGCTCTCTATGGAAGTCGATTATTTCTTTTGTAAATGGAAGATTTCCGCAATCCAGTAAACGTACTGCACCTGTATTATCACGTGCCGGCAAGAGTTTGCCCAAGTTATTACGGCTTGGTGCAAATGGAATATCTAATACGCCTGCTTCAAATGCACGCACTGTTCCAACAGCCCAATCTCCACTGCCAAGTTCAAAGGTCTTATCCAAAATGCAACGG
This sequence comes from Defluviitaleaceae bacterium, assembly GCA_009780315.1. GTDB lineage: Bacteria > Bacillota > Clostridia > Lachnospirales > WQUN01 > WRAH01. Next base: position 97,370 of record WRAH01000005.1, on the reverse strand, counting down.
ACTTCCTCCATGATTGTTTCACTTTCAGCAATGACTACAGGGTCATGGAGCATACTTTGGTCTTTTAACATGGATACCACTTGTTTTGTGGCTTTTAATCCAGCCGCATTGGCTTCCTTTGTAGGTATTCCCATGGCTTCATGAGGAGTTTTTACAATAACTTTAGTGGCTTTTGAAAGTGCTGCCGCCGCCGCACCCCATGAAATAACACCAAACGCTTTGGATTCGTCTTGTGGGAAACCACCCATCCACTGATGTAGAACCGTGGTTACTTTTACATTTGAATAACCAAATTTTTCTAAATATTCTTCTGTGATGGCGCGTAAGCTTTTAATCGCGGCAACGTCTTGAATTAAATTACCGCATTGTCCATAACCTACTGTAATGTCAACGATACCTTGTTCTGCGGCCAATAAACTTTCTATGACGGCAACTGAATGAGAAATACAGGGTGGCACGAGTGTGCCTGTAAGCGGTCCAAAAGGTTCTTTATTGATGATTACTCCTGCTTCTGCATATTTACCCAAAAGTCTGTCACAATACATCCAGTCAGCAAGTGTTTTTTCTAAGGGGTAATTTTTAGAGTAGGGGATATTATAGGAAATTCCGCCGCCTTCATTAGAGGTATACCCTCCTGCAAAGGTAATTTCAGCCAAAAGTCGTGCATCGGGCGTACCATGACGTACTTGAACAGGATTTTTTAATGTGCTGGCAATTTTGCGGCAAGCATCAACACCATGATTAACCGCCGGAAAGCCGTTTAACATGGAACGGTTCATTTTTTTGCTTTCTTCAATGCCTGTGGTTGCCTCTGCATAACGATTGAGACGGGTATAGCTGTCAATGGTTGTGGGAAGAAGGTCTGCTTCACCTTCCGTTTCTAAGTAGCTTAAAAGTTCTATTACAAGTTCTGGAAGTGCAACACCTGCCCGTGGTTGGATTAGGGTGATGCCCTCTTTATCAGCCTTGGCAAGTTTTGCCGCAAAATTTTTCTTGGCGGGGAGTGATTTATGAAAATCTACCGCATTATTAAAATCTACATCTTTACCTGTTGGCCACTGGTTCAAAACTTCTTTTTGAATACTTGCAAATACGTCATCAGAAAGTTTTTTGTTTTTCAAGTCCACGACTATACCTCCGTTATGTCTTTCTCCATTATTTTTATAGCAAGTTGCTTGTCTACTCTTGACACCAAACCCATTGCACTAAAAATATATTTTTTATCTATCAAAAATTTAGGATTGATTGGTTTTAGGTATGGGTTTCCCGGCGGTGTCGTTGCATATTGCAAAATACTTGTAGGGTTTGCGCTATATATAATTGCACCGCCTACGCCAATTACATATTTTACATCTGATAAATCTTTGCCGATTTGGTAGAAAATTTCCCCATGGGGTGAAAATGCAGTTTCCAGCTTACCGCTATGGCGTTCCACTGCCATGTCAATGGCTAGTCCACAAATTTTTTCATCATATGAATGAAAAGGACTGTTTGCATCCGGTACGATGGATGGGTTTGCTTTGCACAGGGCTTGAAATTCAGAAATATTGTCCAAATCATCCATGTTACGCCCTGCTGTACTTGCAGCATCCACTAAAGCATCAAGGCTGTAGCGCATTCCTAAATCACCTTCAACAGTACGCTTTGCAAAAGGTTCTGGTAAACCTTTCATGCCTACATTGGGTAAAGTTGGCACACCGCTACACATAGAGTAAACATCCGTTGTTGCGCCGCCAACATCAACCACTAAAATTGGCCCAAGGCTGTCTGAAAGCACTTGCGCGCCTTCAAAAACTGAAAGCGGTGTAGGGATGATGGGTATACTCATCATTTTTGCGGCTTCACTTAACCCTTTTGCTTCAATGATTTTCTCCATAAATAAATCACGGATAGCATTTTTTGCAGACATGATTTCAAGGGTATTAAATGAAGGCATAACATTGTCACAAACTCTTGCGTCTTTGCCACTTCTAACCAAAACATCACAAACATTTTGTGCTACAGACTTGTTTCCTGCAATAATTGTGGCAAAATTTTGGTCAATCTCTGCAAGTTTAGCCGCATTATGCAAGATAACCTCTTTATTACCACCATCCGTTCCCCCCGAAAGCAAAATCAAATCAGGATTGATGTCGTAAATTTCTTGCTGTTCGGCATGGCTTAACTCATATGCATACGTTTTTACAACTTTTGCACCGGCACTACATGCCGCTGTTGAGGCAGCCTTTGCAGTGAGCCCTGGTACTAACCCTACCGCAACCATTTTTAGTCCACCGCCTGCACTGCTTGCGGCAAGTCTTGATGTAAATTCCAATTTACCTGTTTGTGATTCTAGCTCTCTTAACGCATTATTCAATCCATCACGAATGTCTGTTTCAATAGTGGTAAATGCCTTTGCCGTACCTATTATTTCTGCTTTTTCTGCACATACGGCGGATACTTTCGTAAAAGTACTCCCAAAATCCACCGTTAGTATTGTTTTCATGCGATGCCTAAATCCTTGCTTATATCTTCTATTCCACGTTCTGGTGTAGTGCCTGGTGGGTACGCGCGGGTGAATCCCATGTCTAGGAAGATTTTTTCCACTTCTTCAAAGTTACGCTTACCTACGACTAAATTTCCGCCTACATATAGTGGTATACCTACTAAACCTGCTTCATCACATTTTTCACGCAGTCCACGGCAATCAAGTTCTCCGTGACCATACAATGATGATACGACAATTGCGTCTGCGGCTGTTTCAATGGCGGCTTCGATATACTCTTCTTGCGACACCATAACGCCTAGGTTCACGACCTTAAATCCAGCTTTTTCAAATGCATGTGATAGGATTTTAATTCCAACGGCATGTACGTCTGCCCCAATGACACCCATCACCAGTGTTTTTCCGTTCATAGCTCTCACTACCTCGCTTCTAGCGTGATATTTGTTTCAGTATGACTACAATTATAAACCGCTTCTAAGACAAAAGCTATGGTTTAGTTGATTTTTATTTTTTTTCTTTGTAAAATAGTAGTAGAGCTGGTCATTTCACTAAAAGGAAATGGTTTGCCTATGCATCCTAAGGAGTGATAGTCATGAAAATGGTTGTAGCAATTATCCACGATGAGGACGTTTTTCACATTTCTGACCTACTTATCGAGAAGAAATTTTATGTAACAAAGATTGCCAGCACCGGGGGGTTTTTAAAAGCAGGTTTTACTACAATAATGACAGGTGTAGACGACGACCGTGTAGAAGAACTGATTGAAACAATAGAATCAAAGTCTAAAAGCCGTAAAAAAATTACGACTGTTAATGAAACCATTTCAATTGCAACAGAAGCACATGTACCCTTTCCTGTTGAAGTGACAATAAACGGCGCAACTATTTTTGTTTTGCAAGTAGACCAATTCATTAAAGTGTAAAGGAGAAGAGCTTATGCGCACAATAGAAGCCAGCGCGCTTACACCCATTATAAGCCGCTTGTGTATAGAGGCGAATTGCCGCTTGCCCCAAGATGTGAAAAATCGCATAGAGCATTGCCGAACTTGCGAAGACTGGCCAATAGCCAACAATATGCTTGATAAAATTATTGAAAACTACAATATTGCTGAAACTGATAATATGCCAATTTGTCAAGACACAGGTGTGGTTTGTGTTTTTTTAGAAATTGGGGAAGATGTACACATTAAAGGACATATTGCCACCGCAGTAGATGAAGGTGTACGCATGGGTTACAAAGAGGGGTACTTGAGAAACTCCGTGGTTGTAGACCCACTGTTTAACCGTAAAAATACAGGGGACAATACGCCGGCTATGTTATATACAGAATATGTACCCGGCGACAAAATAACAATCACTGTTGCACCAAAGGGGTTTGGCAGTGAAAACATGAGCCGAGTAAGAATGCTAAAACCTTCAGATGGAATTGAAGGTGTGATTAAATATGTCCTTAGAACCGTGGAAAGAGCAGGCCCTAACCCTTGTCCGCCAATCATTGTTGGCGTTGGTGTTGGCGGAACCATTGACAAAGCCGCACTGTTGTCAAAAAAAGCACTCATGCGTCCAATTGGTGTGTTTAATAAAAATCCGTTGTATGCTGCCCTTGAAATAGAATTGCTGACAAAAGTAAATCATCTTGGTATTGGCCCTCAAGGGTTTGGTGGGCGTACAACGGCACTATCCGTTGCAATAGAATACATGCCTACACATATTGCAGGTTTGCCTTGTGCGGTTAATATCAATTGTCACGTAGCCCGACACGTAACGGAGGTGCTTTAGAATGATAGCGATACAAGTATGGAAGGAGATTGACTAACATGACGCACCATATCCAACTTCCATTAACACGAGAAAAAGCCGCAAAAATAAAAAGCGGTGATACTGTTTATTTAACAGGACAAATTTACACAGCACGAGATGCAGCACATAAGCGTTTTATAGAACTTCTGCGTCATGGGGATGAGCTTCCATTTGATATTGAAGATGCTGTGATTTTTTATGTAGGCCCAACCCCTGCAAAGCCAGGGCAAGTCATTGGTTCAGCAGGGCCAACATCCAGCTATCGCATGGACGCTTATTCGCCCGAACTATTAAAGCTTGGGTTGCGCGGAATGATTGGCAAGGGTAAACGCTCAAAATCAGTGGTTAATGCAATGCGTGAAGCTGGTGCAGTTTATTTTGGCGCAATAGGCGGTGCGGCGGCACTTTTGGCAAGTTGTATAAAGACTTGCGAATCCATAGCCTTTGAAGACCTTGGTACGGAAGCTGTACATTTATTAACAGTGAAAGACTTTCCTGTGGTAGCCATTATTGATTCTGCTGGTGAAGATTTATATGTAAAAGGCAGAACCGCTTATTTAGGAAGGTAAGTAAGATAATAAAAGCAAAAAAGAAGCAATGTATCAACAAAGATACTTGCTTCTTTTTTATTAACCCATTAGATTATAAACTGAATATACTTAAATCCATCAACCCTAAAGCCAGTGCTACCCCTATTAACACGATGAAATGCAGTGGGTACACTATATAGAATAACCATTTCATTTTCTTACCCCGTTCACCATTGTAATTTTTGACCAATAATGCTGACACAATGATACCAATAGGGAATACAAACATCACAGGTATAAATTCTGGGTATGTTAACAAAGCACCAGAAATTCTGGTATAACCTTCTATCGTTTGCATGAAACTCATACTTATTGCCAAAATCATAAACATAACCGCCGCAAAAAGCCCAGATACAACTCTTCTTACCGTTTCGTTCTTGATGATATAGTGCAATAGAATCATAGTAATGCCTATAAAATACCACTCAAAAAATATAAATGAGAAGGGAACAATTATGATGACATAAATTAGCCAGAACGCCACTCGGGATTTTATCTTATCATATAAAACTAAGGTGAGTAATCCCAAAATGATAGAGAACATGATATTTACCCAAGGATAGAGACTAGGGTTTCCGCCGCCCAAAGTCATACCCAGTGCTAAAATGTGAAATGGTGCAGCAATAAGCCCTACAATAAAAAGGCGCAGGATATACCTTTTAAGATTAGACGTGTGCCTATAGCCTTCTACTGCAAAAAACGCCATGATGGGGAATGTAAGTCCACCTGCTGCCCACATCGGAAAAGCTAACCAATTAGGGATTATTTCCCACCATGCTGCCACCATATGACTTAAAACCATTCCGATAATGGCAATCCATTTGAGTTGATATGCATTTAGTTTTGGCATTTTATTTTCCTCCAGAAAATTATTTTTTTGGCTTTGATGTATTGCGCTCAGCCACTTTTCTAGCATATAAAAAATAAATTGCAACTTCAATAGGTTTTGGATGAAGTGCAATTTAGAGAGGGTAAGTTGCAATAATCATTTGTTGTTGTACAATTGTTAAAATCTGCAAAGCGTTTCGTGCAAATGCTGATGGCAGATTTTATTTCATTATTTAAAGTTATATCATCTTCTAACCAAATATTATTGATTTCTAATATTTTATTTTTTCTAGCCATATCTATTCGTCCTATAAATTCGCCATTGTGCAGTATAGGCAAAGTGTATGCACCAAATTTACGCTTTTCCTTTGGCGTGTAGATCTCCCATTTATATTCAAATCCGAAAAGTGCATAGATTAGTTTTCTATCCCACATAAAACTGTCTAAAGGTGCAATAAACTCGGTGCGGATATATGATTTTGTTTTAGAATGAGAAAGGACTGTTTCAAATAACTCTTTTTCATCTTTACAAATATAGAGAGATTCTTTTAATCCTTCAACATTGACCTCAAAAATTTCCTCATTTTTGAGCAATTGTGTAAAAGCCATATTTCTTTCTGCCGACTTTAAATTCAATCCTAAAAAGGCATCACTGGCTTTATTCCAAAGCATTCCAACGCCTTTAATACGGCGTTTTACGCGCCATGCAAGTTTTTCCGCTGTATTTGTAAAAGGCATTTGCATATTCAAAAATTTATCTGGAATATGGTCTTTAAGCAGAGCATATTTTTTGTTTGTGCCTATTTTATGGTGAATTATCAATTCGCCCGAAGCATACATATGTTCTAAAGCTGCACGTGCCAGAGATGTTTCAACGCCCCAATCCCAAAGGATTTTTTCACCTATACCCATGTCCTTTGATGAAACATGCCCACGTTCTTTAATCAGTTGTCTGATTTGCGGCATGATTCGGAGAATCCTGTCATCGGCTTGACGATTCGCTTTATTGTCATATAGGGGAGAGAAATCCTCTACTAAGGTAATTGCAAGATTTTTGTCAAAGCAGTCAATGAGTTTGCGGTCTTGGTATAAAAGTTCATTAAGATAATCTTTTTGATACGCCTTTATTCTAGAATGAAGTACAATATCTGCGTTTCTACCGCAAACATTTACAGGGTCATATTGTATACATTGTACGCGCTGGATAAAATCCATACAGCCATTCTTGTCTTTAAAGATATGCTCACCTAAAAGGCCGTGACGGCTTAAAATAAATGCTTGTGCTTGTTTTTTTGTTATATAAACCATTGACAACACACACCTTTTATGTGTTAGAATTTGAAAAAAATGTGAAGGGACGATATTAAATGATTAAAGTTGCAATTGTTGGTTTTGGTAATATTGGAAAATCTGTCATGGAAGCTGTAGAGGCCTCAAAAGATATGGAACTATGTGGGGTAATCATGCGAACACAGTCATTAAACAAACCGCAAATTACTTTACCTGTTGTAGATGACGTGAATAAATTGGCAGTGAAGCCTGATGTAGCCATTCTCTGTACACCATCTCGCTCAATTCCTGAAGTTGCCGAAGTTTTTTTAACACAGGGCATAAGCACTATTGATAGCTATGATATTCACAAAGATATTTGGGAACTGCGTGAAAGACTGGACATTGCTGCAAAAAAGGGCGGCAGTACTGCCATTGTTTCAGTAGGGTTTGACCCTGGTGGAGATTCTGTCATTCGCACATTGTTTGAAGTTTTTGCACCACAAGGGCAAACCTTTACAAATTTTGGCCCAGGAATGAGCATGGGACATACGGTTGCCGTTAAGGCTATTGAAGGTGTAAAAAACGCCCTCTCCATTACAATTCCATTAGGAACGGGCGTTCATAGGCGTTTAGTGTACATTGACTTACTTGAGGGTTATACCTTTGATGATGTTGCCGCAAAAATTAAAGCTGACCCATATTTTTGCAACGATGAAACCCATATTTATCTGGAAAAAGATATTGACCCACTGATAGATGTTGGTCATGGTGTTAGTCTTGTTCGCAAAGGTGTGTCAGGAAAAGCACATAATCAACAATTTGAATTTAGCATGAAGATAAACAACCCAGCACTTACAGCACAGGTGATGGTTGCCTGCGCCCGTGCCGCACTTAAACAAAACCCTGGTGCATACACAATGATTGAAATTCCTGTCATTGACATGCTGGATGGAAATAAAGAAGACCACATTAGGCGGCTTGTATAAATTATTATACAAGCATAAAGATGACAGGAATCATAAGCACAACAACAATAAACGCAAGGAGATTAAATAGCCCGCCAAGGATAATATAATCCTTAAAACGGTATCCGCCTTGAAGTGTCATAGTGAGGGCAGGGGACGCAAGCGGCGTAGAATAGCTAATATTAGCACCAATGGCAACGATTAAAGCCATGTGTGTAACATTATAGTTTAAGGCTACAGCCATTGCGATGGCAATTGGAATAAGCAATGCTGCCGTTGCGGTATTGCTCATGAAATTGCCTAAAATCATAGCAATAAATACAAGTACTGCACCCAATAGCCATGGGGAAACATTGTCTCCAAAAATTCCGACTGCGCCTTCGGCAATATAACGTGCCGCACCACTTTGGTCAAGTGCGTTTGCAAAGCCGAAGGAACAGCCGATAACAATAACCGATGTCCAATCAAGTTTTTGAAATACTTGTTTTTGGGTGATGCAACCAGAAATTACACAAGCCGTTGCACCTATCAACGCGATTGTACCCGGTGTTATAAAACCATCAAAAATAGAACCTAAAATAAATCCAATAACGCAGAATGCTAAAACTCCAGCAGATATTGTCATTTTAAAAAGGCTTCGTGGTGCTTCCAATGAAGCCTTTTTTGTTTGAGGTGTAGTTTCATCTGATATTTCAGGAAAATTTAATATCTTTTTTTGTAGTGGATATGCCACAAAAAGCGCGTATAAAACGACTAAAATAGCAATAGGTATGCCAATAACACTAATGTCAAAAAAGCCAAGGGTTTGATACCCTTGTTGCCCTAAAATTTCATGGGCAATAAGTTGTGGCGTAGAACTTACAAGGGTTAGTGCGCCGCCAGAAACAGAGGTAAGTCCAACCATCATGTAAGTATTTTTTTTTGTAAACTTACCTTTTGAAGCGGCAACAGCCGCCGCCGCAACGGGGAGCATCATGGCAACTGTGGCTGTGTTTGTCAAAAATGCAGAAATTGGAAAACACATGAGAACAATAATGAGTAAAAATATTTTTTCATTCTTACCAACTAGCGAAATAATGACTTTTCCAGCGGCTTGCGCAACGCCTGTTTCAAAAAGCGCGTTGCCCACAATCATCATCCCTGTAATAAGGAAAAATATGTCGCTAGAAAAGCCTGCAAAAGCTGCGCCAAATGGGATGACCCCAAAGACAACCAGTGCTATACACGCAAGTATAGATGTTGTGACAATATGAAACATGTCTGAAATAAACAAAATAAGCAACACACCAAGTATTACTAATGCAATAATTGCCTCGGTTCCCATTTTTATAATGCTCCTTTTACATACATTTCTTCTTTTCTATGCTTCCTCTGGGACAAATTTTTCCTCATATATTTTCATGCATTTTTTTATTACGTCAATGGCTTCACGTTGTCCTTTTGCCTTACTTACAGCCGTTGCTTTACCTTCTAGTTCTTTGTAAACACTAAAAAAATGCTGCATTTCGTTAAAAATATGATTCGGTAACGCTTCAATGCTTCTGTAAGAATTGTAGGTTGGGTCTTCAAATGGAATAGCAATAATCTTTTCGTCTGCTTCATCATTGTCAACCATTGTAATGACACCAATAGGATATGCCCGTACTAAAACACGTGGCTCTATGGGTTCGGAACACAAAATAAGCACATCCAGCGGGTCGCCATCTTCAGCATACGTGCGCGGAATAAACCCATAATTTGTAGGGTAGTGGGTGGATGTGTACAAAATTCGGTCTAAAATAATTAAACCTGTTTCTTTGTCAAGCTCGTACTTCCGCTTTGAGCCTTTGGAAATTTCAATGACTGCCAAAAAATCTTCTGGATGAATACGCTCTGGATTGATGTCATGCCAAACATTCATAAATTATCCCTACCTCAATAATATTTTGTTATGAGCATACTAATGCGCCTATGAAAGCTTGTCAAGCAAACTATGGACAAACTCTTAGAAAAATGTTATCTTGAAAGCAATGTCACGCAATGAAGGAGGATATTAAAATGGTTTTTAGTTATTATCCAGGTTGCACACTCAGCACACAGGCTAAGGAGATGGATGTTCATGCGCGGAAATGTGCAGAAGTTTTAGGCTTTACACTTGAGGAAATTGATGATTGGCAATGTTGCGGTGCAGTATACCCCATGGGTTCTGACGAAGTGGCATCAAAATTGTCAGCAATTCGTGCTTTACATCAAGCTAAAGAAAAAGGGCAGGATTTAGTGACACTATGCGCTGCATGTTATCATGTTCTAAAACGCATAAATGAGGATATGAAAAATAAAGAAATGCAAAAAACGGTACATACCTACGATAATTCGCTGGACTACCACGGTGAAACAAAGGTGATTCACTTTATGGAAGTGTTGCAGAAGCATGTAGGATTTGACAAATTGAAAGAAAAAACAGTAAATCCACTGAAAGGACGTAAAATTGGCGCGTACTATGGGTGTATGTTGTTGCGCCCAAGCAGTATTTTAGCATTTGATGACCCAGAAAACCCACAAATTTTTGAGACATTTCTAAAAGCCCTTGGTGCAGAAGCTGTGGAGTTTCCACGTAGAAACGAGTGTTGCGGAGGATACATTTCACTTAAACAAAAAGAAAAATCTAGGGAAATGGCTAATGAAATTGTTGAAAATGCTGTAAGAAATGGTGCAGAAACATTGATAACTGCTTGCCCGTTGTGCTTGTATAACGTTGCAAAAGCAGAGGGTTCTTCCATATATTATTTCACAAAATTATTAGCGGAAGCATTAGGGGTGAAAGAATGACAAATATGAGTCGCGATGTATTGCATACGTTAAGCAGCACCAGTATTGAAAAATGCATGAGTTGCGGACGATGCTCTGCATCTTGTCCTGTTGCGGATGAGATGAATATTATGCCTCATCAATTTGTCGCATTACTTAAACGCAGAGAAGTAGAAAAATTGATGGAGTCAAATACGTTGTGGAAATGTTTAAGCTGTTTTGCTTGCATAGAGCGTTGCCCTCGTGGTGTTGAACCTGCAAAAATTGTAGAAGCATCCCGCTTGGCTGTCATTCGCCAACAGGGGGAATCTCATATTTCTGCTGATGAAATTCCAAAATATTTAGAGTCTGAGTCGGACTTGCCGCAACAGTTGCTGGTTAGTGCATTCCGTAAGTATAGGGGGTAGGGGCTTTGAAGAGAATAGGCGTTTTTGTCTGTCATTGCGGCACCAATATTGCAGCGACAGTAGATGTCGTTAAAGTGGTTGAAGCTGCTAAACTTGAGCCAGGTGTAGTTCATGCTGCAGAGTATCCTTATTTATGTTCAGAAGCTGGGCAAAATATGATTATTAAAGCTGTGGATGAATTTGGACTTACGGGTGTTGTTGTTAGCGCGTGTTCACCACGAATGCACGAGACTACATTTAGAAAAGCTGCTGCAAAAGCAGGACTTAATCCTTTTATGGTGGAAATTTCAAATATTCGTGAACAATGTTCTTGGATACACAAAGACAGTAAAGATGGTACAGAAAAATCCATCATTTTAACCCGTGCTGCAATTGCTAAAGTGCATCTTAATGAGCCTTTACATCCAGGTGAGAGCAAAGTGACAAAACGCGCACTGGTTATTGGCGGCGGAATTGCTGGCATTCAAACGGCATTGGATATTGCAGAAGCTGGTTTCCCTGTTGATATCGTAGAATCCACCCCAAGCATTGGCGGAAAAATGGCACAATTGGATAAAACATTTCCAACCCTAGACTGTTCAGCATGTATTCTTACGCCCAAAATGGTGGATGCAGCAGCACATGAAAATATTACATTACACACCTATAGTGAAATTGAAAAAGTTGAAGGTTTTGTTGGTGATTTTACTATTACTATTCGTAAAAAAGCCAGATATGTAGATATGAAAAATTGTACAGGCTGTGGCTTGTGTTATGAAAAATGCCCTGTTAAAAAAGCCCCAAGTGAATTTGAACAGGGGTTAATTAAACGTACAGCAATATATACACCATTTGCCCAAGCCGTACCTAATGTACCCGTCATTGACAAGACCCAATGTATCAAACTTAAAACAGGAAAATGCGGCTTGTGCGAAAAGGTTTGTACCCCTAAAGCCATTGTTTTTGACCAGCAAGATGAATTGATTACAGAAAAATACGGCGCGGTCATTATTGCCACAGGATATGACCAAATTTCTTTAGAGAAATTTGGTGAATATAGCTATAACAGCCCTGATGTCATTACTGGGTTGGAATTTGAACGGTTAACCAATGCCGCAGGGCCAACAGGCGGTGATTTAATTCGCCTATCGGATAAAAAGAAGCCAAGAAGTGTGACATTTATCCAGTGTATAGGTTCACGGGATACAAGCAAGCGCGGTAAGCCCTATTGCTCAAAAATTTGCTGTATGTATACTGCCAAACATGCAATGTTAATTCGTGACAAATATCCGCAAATTGAAGTGAATGTATTTTATATAGATGTACGCACCCCCGGTAAGAATTTTGATGAATTTTATAGACGCTCTGCGGAAGAGTATGGTGTAAATTACATCAAAGGGCAAGTTGGAAAAATTATTGACCAAGGTGAATTTCTAACTTTGCAATCCGTAGATATGCTCGGCGGAAAAAGAATGGATTTGCAGACAGATTTAGTTGTACTTGCGACGGCCATTGAACCAGTAAAATCAGTAAGAATCATTGCCTCCATGCTGACTGCAAGTATTGATACAAACAATTTCATGACAGAAGCCCATCCAAAGCTCAAACCTGTAGAAAGTCCAACTGCTGGTGTATTTCTTTCTGGTGTATGCCAAGGGCCTAAAGATATTCCTGAAACTGTAGCACAAGCTGGCGCAACGGCGGCAAAAGTCATAGGTTTACTGGTTAAGGATAAACTAATGACAAATCCATGTACTGCTGAATCAAATGAAAAATTCTGTAATGGTTGCTCGGCTTGCACAAAAGTTTGCCCATATGGTGCAATTGCTTATGATGATGGTATTGTTCATGTGAATAAGGCACTGTGTCAAGGTTGCGGCGCATGTGCAGTCACTTGCCCGTCTGGTGCAATGGATTTACAAGGATTTTCTAATAGACAGCTTATGGCGGAGGTGGACGCAATATGTCGGTAGGCGAATTTAAACCATTGGTCGTGGCATTTTGTTGCAACTGGTGTTCATACGCAGGGGCAGACCTTGCAGGAACAAGCCGTTTGCAATATCCTGCGGAAGTTAAAATTATAAAAGTACCTTGTTCATGTCGGGTTAATCCTTTGTTTGTGCTTCGTGCATTTCAAAAAGGCGCAGATGGTGTAATCATTTGTGGCTGTCATCCTGGTGATTGTCACTATAGCACAGGAAATTATTATACACGTAGACGAATTACCCTTCTATACTCCATGCTTGACTACCTTGGAATCGAAAAAGGGCGCACCCATTTAGAGTGGGTATCTGCCGCAGAAGGTGTAAAGTTTGCTACAGTAATGAATAAATTTGTAGAGCAAGTTTACGAATTAGGTGAAAACCGAAGGTTGGAGGACTGGCGATGCAAGAGCTAATGAAAGCCAAAGCCCAGGAAATGCTTTCAAATGGAAGCGTAACGCGGGTTCTGGCTTGGAAAAAAGGTGATTTTGAAACAAATCCTGAACCTGCATTCTTCACAAAACACGTTGATGACATGGTGTATAACCAGTACTGTGCCACAAATTTAAGTAACTTTATGGTGGGAGTAGAAAAAGAAGAAGGGAAAACCCTTGTCTTTTTGAAACCTTGTGACACATTCAGTTTCAATCAATTATTAAAAGAGAATCGTATATCCCGCGATAAAGCATATATTATCGGCGTGGGTTGTGAGGGCGTTAAAGTAATTGATGAAATGCAGGAGACAGGCGCGCTTTTAGAAAAGTGTAATGTCTGCACTAAAATTAAACACATGGTTTATGATGAGTTAATCGGTGAAGATGTTACAAGACGTGTAACAGATGACCCGTTAACACGATTTAAAGATATAGAAGCGATAGAAAAAATGGACGCTGGTGAACGTTTTGCTTTCTGGCAAGGGGAGTTTTCAAAATGTATACGTTGCAATGCGTGCAGAAATGCTTGCCCCCCTTGTGGATGTAAAAAATGTGTCTTTGATAATGATAATTATGACACAGCACAAAAAGCAAATGTCACCACTTTTGAAGAGCAAATGTTTCACATCATCCGAGCCTATCATGTGGCAGGGCGTTGTACAGACTGCGGCGAATGTACACGGGTATGCCCACAAGATATTCCGTTGCACTTGTTAAATCGTAAGTTTATTAAAGATATCAATGCGTTATACGGCGAATTTCAAGCAGGCGCAGACATAGAAACACTTGGGCCACTAACAGATTTTAATATTGACCAAGATGCCGAACCCTCAATAGTTTACGATAGGGGGTAATGAAGTATGTATAAAATTGACAAAGATAATTTACCTGAACTTTTTAAGTTTTTAACTAAAAATGGAACAGATGTATTTGCACCAGTGCGTAAGGGAAATCAAGTAAACTTTGAAAGCTTTACAGATGAGGTTGCAAGTACACTAGATTTGGATACTTTAAAAACTGTACGCTCACCCAAAGATTTTGTACTTCCCCAAGTGGAGCATCTTTTCGATGCAACTATAGAGAATAAACAAATTAAGCTTGAAACCTCTCCACTTGCAGACAAACCCTATGTCATTTTTGGTGTGCGTCCTTGTGATGTTAAAGGTATAGAAGTTTTGGATAATGTATACCTTAAAGACCCTGTAGACAAGTTTTATCAAGCAAGACGGGCGCAAGGTGTAATCATTTCATTGGCTTGCACGAACCCACAACAAACGTGTTTTTGTAAGTCATTTAACATTGATGCAGCAAACCCTCAAGGGGATATTGCAATTTGGTTAATTAACGATTCACTGAACTGGAAATCACTGACCGATAAAGGTGCAAATTTAACGACACAAGTTAAACACTTATTGCAAGAATCCTCTGATATTGATGAAGTTGAGGCTTGCCAAAAAGATATTCAATTAAAAATTGATGCACTACCCTATTCAAGAGGGCTTCCATTAGATAAGTTTACGCCTGATAAGCTTCTTGAAATTTTTAATGATGCGCGCTGGGATGAACTAAGCAAAGCATGTATCGCTTGCGGCACATGCACATTTATTTGTCCAACCTGTCAATGCTATGACGTAAAAGACTATGATGCAGGTAAAAAGGTTAAACGCTATCGTTGCTGGGATTCTTGTATGTATTCAGACTTTACACTGATGGCTCATGGTAACTCACGCAATACACAAAAAGAGAGATTTCGCCAACGCTACATGCACAAGCTGGTGTATCACCCAGACAAGCATCATGGTGAATTTTCTTGCGTAGGTTGCGGACGGTGTGTCAATAAATGTCCATCATCGCTAAATATTGTTAAAGTCATAAAAAGTTTTGAGGTGGATAACTGATGTGTTGTAGTACCCATGATGAGTTGATACCACAAATTGGCGTTATTACCGCCATAAAAACAGAAACATCAGATGTAAAAACCTTTAGTGTTGTACTTGCAGACGGCAAAGGTAAAGCCTTTGAACACATGCCAGGACAATGTGCAATGCTTTCTGTACCAGGGATAGGTGAGGCGATGTTTTCTATCACATCTTCACCCACCAACACCGAATGCATGGAGTTTGCTATAAAAGCTTGCGGAAAACTTACAGATTATCTTCACACTTTAGAGGTTGGAAATCAAATTACAATCCGCGGGCCTTATGGTAAACCTTTTCCTGTCGATGATGTTTTAAAAGGGCAAAATATACTGTTTATTGCAGGCGGAATAGGATTCGCCCCTGTGCGCTCTGTAATAAACTATGTACTGGATAAACGTGAAAATTACGGTGATATTGATATCGTTTATGGGGCACGCTCGGCATCTGATTTGGTTTTTCAAGATGAAATTAACACACGATATAAAAATGATATTCACCTTACAGTTGACCGTCAAGAAGAAGGCTGGACTGGAAATGTTGGATTTGTTCCTGCTTATTTAAAGGAACTTGGATTTAAAACAGATAAAACTGCTATAGTCTGCGGGCCTCTGATTATGATTAAGTTTGTTCTGGCTGCTTTGTTGGAAATGGGATTTAAAAAAGAGCAAGTTTTCACAACACTGGAACTCCGTATGAAATGCGGCTTTGGAAAATGTGGTAGGTGCAACATTGGCTCAAAATATGTTTGTAAAGACGGGCCTGTTTTTCGATGTGATGAACTTGATACAATACCCGATGAATATTAGAGATGGGGGTTTAAGCATAATGGATACAGCAAATGTGAATGTTAAACTGTCAGAATTCGCAAAGGTTTTTTTTGATGGCAAGCCATATGATGTGCCTGCTGAACTTACAATTATGACAGCAATGGAGTACGCTGGGTATCGCCTTGTGCGTGGGTGCGGATGTCGTCATGGCTTCTGCGGTGCTTGTGCTACAATTTACCGTATTGAAGGCAAAAGCCCTGTACATTTTGCCTTAGCTTGTCAGCAAAAAGTTGAAGATGGCATGTATGTTGCAACTTTGCCATTTTTTCCGCTGGATAGGCGAACATATGATATGGAAGAAATTACACCTGATAATCAAACGATGATGCAAATTTTCCCTGAAATATTTGGTTGTGTGGCATGTAATTCATGCACAAAATCATGTTCAAAAGGTTTAAATACCATGCAATACATTGCTTATGCAAAACGTAATGACCTAAAAAAATGTGCAGAAACATCATTTGACTGTGTAAGTTGCGGCATATGCTCGGCGCGTTGCCCTGCAAATATTTCTCATTCGCTTGTGGGGCTACTGGCACGGCGTTTATCTGCAAAGTATCTTACACCCAAGTCAGCACACACACACATGCGTACAAAAGACATTGCTGATGGTAAGTTTGATGACGAAATAAACAAAATCATGCGTATGCCAATGGACGATATTAAAAAATTATATGATACCCGTGAAATAGAAAAATAGGCTAGACGTTCGTATTGCAAAACTGCTCGCCTATGCACCCCAGGGAGGTTATCACTATGTATTCATCTCAAATGCTAGACTTCATCAAAACCGTGGAAGCTACACGGGAAGATAGATTTAAAAATGAACCCCGTCGCCTAGATGCCAATGAAAAACAAGCCTTGCTAAAAGAATTTCACCCAGACCATAGAGATTCTGGGTTTGGAACAATTGAGGTAGGCAATAATAAGGGCGAAAAAGCCCCAGTAGAACTTGTTGAGCTTCTACATGCAAACAGTCGCATAAAAGGGATTAAATTCGATTTTGACTCACCTAAATATGATGTTGATGTGCTTATTATTGGTGGCGGTGGTGCAGGTGCTTCTGCTGCAATTGAAGCCAAAAAAGCCGGTGCAAATGTAATGATTGCAACAAAGCTACGTATGGGTGACGCAAACAGTACTATGGCAGAAGGCGGCATTCAAGCCGCAGACAATGAAAATGACTCTCCACAACAACACTATCTCGACAGCATGGGTGGTGGACATTATGCCAACAAACCAGAGCTTCTAAAGCGTCTTGTTATGGATGGGCCTGATGCAATCCATTGGTTGGAAAACTTAGGTGTGATGTTTGACAAAAAAACAGATGGTTCAATGGTTACTTTCCCTGGAGGCGGACTTTCACGTAATCGCCTTCACGCCTGTGCAGATTATACAGGCCTTGAAATTACACGGGTATTGATAAATGAAGTACGCAATTTGGATGTTCCAATTGTAGATTTTACTGCCGCGTTGGAACTCATTATGGATGATAAAGGTAAAGTTGCTGGTGCTGTACTCATGAACATGCTCACAGGCGAATATGTGATTGCAAAAGCAAAAACTGTAATCGTTGCCACAGGTGGGGCAGGGCGTTTACATTATCATGGTTTTCCAACAACAAACCACTATGGTGCAACTGCTGATGGCTTGATTTTAGCTTATCGCGTGGGCGCAAGTTTGCTATATCAAGACACAATCCAATACCACCCAACCGGTGTTGCATATCCAACCCAGCTTTTTGGTGCATTAGTTACAGAAAAAGTGCGTTCAATTGGTGCGCAGCTTGTTAATATTGAAGGTGAAGCTTTTGTTCATCCTTTAGAAACACGTGATGTTGTAAGTTCTGCAATTATTCGTGAATGCGGACAGCGTAAAAAAGGTATCACTACACCAGATGGTGCTGGTGTATGGCTTGATACGCCGCTAATCGTTAAAAAAAGCGGTGCAAGTATGATTGAAAAAAGCATTCCTGGGATTTTAAAAATGTTTTTAAACTATGGTATTGATATTCGAAAACTCCCGATTCTTATGTATCCAACCTTCCACTATCAAAATGGTGGAATAGACATTGAAAAAGGTGGGCATACAAAAGAAGTACAAAATCTCTTTATGGCAGGTGAAGTGGTTGGAGGTATTCATGGGCGAAACCGCTTGCTTGGTAACTCCATGCTTGATGTTGTTGTCTTTGGTCGTCATGCAGGAAAAGCTGCTGCTGAAGCTGCAAAAACTACAACAATAGGCAAACTAACACTAAATCATGTAGACGAATATACTCGTAAATTAAAAGATGCAGGAATAGATAATGATAAAACATCTCCTTTGTTGTTACCAAACTATGTAAGAAAGTTGCATAAGGCATAGCCATAACCTACAAATTGTAAGGGGAAATTTACATGCCACTACAAGAATTTAAGCAAGGCAGCGTGATATGTAACGCTGGTGAACCATTACGCCATCTCTTTTTTATTACAAAAGGCACAGCTGAATGTACATTCAATGGGCATAATTTTAAATTTGACCAAGGTGATACGATTGGTTTATATGCTTTAAGTACAGGTTCACATACTCACACTTATAAGGTGACAACAGATATCACTGCTTTTTCATACCAATATGATGATTTTTCAAGTTTGGAAACGTTAATGCGGGATAATGCTGACGTGGCAAATTTATTTGTTGTATCTATGTGCCGACAAGTTTCAAAATTTTTGCAATACAAACAGAGACTGAAGCAAGAATCTGAAAGAGCATATAAATACGTCAAAGACGTATATCCCATTTATGAACGCTTATGCGAACGCTTTGCGTTTACATCTAAAAAATTGGCTGAATCTACAAACTTGTCACATCCTTCCACAGTTGACCAGATAGATGACTGGTTAAATGAATACTATCTGGAAATAAAATCTGTAGAATCAGCAACTTTAAAAGGCTTTTTCCGTAAGCCGGGAATATCTGTAGGTTTTTTGCGTAGAAGTATTGCAGATATAGATGATGTTATGCACACTTGTAAAAAATATCAAGATTATTTGCGTAACATTTCATGGTTGTTTTTAAGCAATGGTGGTTCAGATTTATTCACACTCATTTCTGAATTGCATCTTAATGCAATCAATATAAAGGGTGCAGATGCTGCTGTAGAAACATTGATGACACCACTAAATGCACTTTTGTCTAATATGTCATACATCGACCGTGCTTTATATGAAACCCGTCAAGCTTCCTATAAATCTGATTTGGCAGAAAAACGTGAACATCAAGTGATAACCACAGTATCCGCAGGTTCAGGCGGTGCAAAAACCAATTTGGCAGATTCATTGGAGGAAATTTTAAAGTATTCCGAGTGTGCGCCTGAGCTAAGTAATAAGTTTACAAAATATGTGCGTGACTATACGGCACTGACCGACCGTGCAAGTTCTGACGATACAGCCCACCACATTCGCCGTGAACTAACCACAATGTTTAACGAAATTTATACAAAAGTATTGATAAAGAGTGTGACGACTGCAATAGTGCCAAGTACGATAATAAAAATGTTTTTAAACTTTGGTTATGTAGATTCAGCACTTGCAGGGCATGAAAATGCAGATTATCTCTATTCAATTGCAGATACAGTAAAAGGCGACCCAATCAGCGGCGTTTATACTGTCAGTGAATGGATGGCTAAAATTTATGCAGGTGAACGTGAACCATGTCGCAATGAATTTGACATGGATTATGCTGGATATGTGCAAGAGTTAAAATCTAATTACAAAATAGATGAAGCAGAAGCCGCGGCATTATTACAAAATACTGGTGAAAAACTTAAATTTGAAATGGAAAATATTTTTCCAATTGTAAACAAGCTTACTTTTGGACGGATTACTACTTTTTGTCCCTTATTTTCAGACAATAATATCCAACGAGGATTGGAAACTTCTCTTGTCACACCAGCATTGTTAAAGTCTAATTTTGATGAAATTAGAAATATTGATTATTCAGCATTTTATCGAGAAACAGTTTATTCCAATCCTGAAATCGGCGTTCCAAAAGAAACTGTGCATGTGGAAGTTATGCCGGAAGTCATACTCATGCCGAACCTGGGTATACGGGGCATCATGTGGCAAGAAATTGAAGGGCGCAAACGCACTACTCCTGCACGCATGTTTATGCCGTTATTTATGCTAACGGATTTACGTACTTTGGTGATTACACTAACAGGTGAGTTCCGCTGGGAAATGTGTAAGCGTATACAAGGTATTCGCTGGAATGATGTTACTGACCCATCACTAACCAGTGAATATTGTGATTATTTACAGTTCTATAGAACCAACCGTGAGCTTTCAACTGATGTAAAAGCTGGTGTAAAAGCTGAATTATCTCGTGCCAGAAACAACTGGAAAAATGTTTTTGTGTTGAATTATATCGATTGGATTATGTATGAATCTAATAGTTCCCAGCGTCTTAATAAATTTGCCCGAAAAATAATGACAATGTATTGTCCATTCTCTGCAGCAATAAGAGATAGCTTGGGGCAAAACCCCCAATATGCTGAACTGATTAAACGATTTACCTTTAAACAGCAACAGCGTGAACAATTACTGTCAAGGTCTTTGCATAAACTTAGCCAGACTGTAAAGGAATTGCCTCAAGAACTTTTAAATGAACTTGAGTATATGAAAAAATAAGGTTTATAAAAATCCCCTAAAGCTTGTTGGTGAAGCGCTTTAGGGGATTTTAAAATACATAGGTTAAAGTTTATTCTTTTTCAGTTTCAGTGTTGTTTTCTGCATTTGAAATATTTTCTGTATCCACATCATTGATAATTTCAACTTTAGATACAGAAACTTCATAAGCGACCTTTTCCAGAATATTATTTTCGTCAATTTTTTTCTGGTATTTACGGCTTTGCATTCTACCCCACAATCTAATGTGGTGTCCAACTTCAAGCTTACCTGCGTATCTTGCATTTCTACCCCACGCAATGCAGGGTATGTAGTCAGACTTATTGTATGACCTATTAACGGCTACAAGCAAGTCAGCAATTTCTCTACCAAAGGGTGTTGTTCGATAAATTGCAGGTTTGCACAAATATCCGTCTAAAAATACGTCATTTGGGCTAGTGTCTGAACTTGAACTAAGCACTTCTACATCACGGGCAAAAATTGTAAGTACAAGTTTGTTACGTTTGTCAGCTTCTACATAACTATTGTACGAGCGAATTTGCCCTAAAATGCGAATAGGCAAACCAATTGCCATTTTTTCGCGGTCAACGATACGTTCACTTACGGTAACGGGAAGAATATCACTATTTCCGCTGAGTCTATCTACCTCAACATCAAAGCGATAAAATCCCTCACCATAAATTTCGTGGCTAAACGTCAAATCAGAATTGATGCGCCCGCCAATGTCGATGAAATTGTTTCCGTTCTCCAAGATGCGTCACCTCTCTTTTATCCCATGCCGCCTATGGCGGCGCAGCAAATCGGTTAGTGTAAAAAATTTGCTCACGCATTTTTCACACATTGTATATCTTATTGCCGTATAGCTAAATTTAGAACTTTCTATAAATTAAAACCCGTCATTTAAAACAGCCCATGCTGCTGCTGCACCAAGCATAGATGTTGAATCTTCCTTCCCACGGGCAGAAAATTCTTGAGGTTCACGTTCCGTACCATCAATGCCTTGAAACCCACGTTGTATGCACACCTGTAAACCATCATCTGTAACGCTGGATGCGGTAATACAAGCCCGTGTATTAAATCCATAGGTGATAAGCTTTGCTTCATTTCCAGATAACAGTGGAAAAATGGTCTTATCGTCTGCATTCACAACAAGATAATCTTCCTGTGAAAGGGCAGGAATCATTGCAGTTAAAACAGGTGATGCCTCAGCGGCAATGAGTATGTTAATCTTTGGCCCATGTGATTGTTCGTTTGTAATGTGATAACAATTTGCTTTGCCATTGCTCATTCTTAAAAATGCCCTCGTCATTTCTCGTCCATTATAGCCGACAATACCTACAGATGTTGGCATATCAATCCCTCCCAAATATCATTGCATATTTATATTGGATTGGAATAGGTTAGAATATACTTCAAAATTATGGAGGACATTCTAAGATAAAACCTTATACAATCAGGAAAGGAGTATTTTAAAATGGATGTTAACGCATTGCCAACCAAAAGAAATTTACTTCAAGCCAGACATAATCTGTCACTGGCGCGAAAAGGATATCATCTCATGGACATGCGTCACAAAGCATTATTGCATGAACTTAACGAAATAAAAAACACAACACGTATGTTAAGAAATGAACTTCGTGATAATATTATAACCGCATATCAGCTTTTGGCAATAGCACAAATGGAAATTGGTAAGGAAAATTTAGATAATGTGTGGATAATTGCGTTTTCAAATAAGCACTATAATCTTTCAGAAACCAGTGTATCTGTAGATGAAGCATTTGAAGCATGGCGTAAAATCGTGAAAATCAAGCAAAAACTAATAGAATCCGAAGCAATAATCAATCGGCTTAATGAATTGCTGCAACGCATAAGAAAACGCGCCGCCGCACTAAGAAATATTACAATTCCAAAGTACGAGGCGCGTATTAAATACATATCAGAACAACTGGAAGAACGGGAAAGGGATGAACTTGTAAGAATTAAAACGGCTAAAAAGAACCGTGAACAATCTCCGACCCAGCCCCACTTTTCGTAATCTCCAACTCAGAAATGCCAAGTTCTGCACTTAAAATTTCCATCAAACGCATTGTACAAAATCCCCCTTGGCAACGACCCATTTGCGCACGGGAACGACGTTTTACTGCATCTAGATTTTTTGCCCCTACAGGTCGGCGGATTGATTCAATAATTTCCCCTTCTGTAATGGTTTCACAACGGCATACAATACGCCCATATGCTGGATTTTGGGCAATATATTCAGCTTGTAGCGTAGGCGATAATTCTTTAAAGCGTTTAATGCCAACACGTTTACTTTTAAACTTTGGATTTTCTTTGGGTTGTAACCGACTTAAAACCATTTCCCCAAGCATTTTAGCAATGGCTGGTGCGGCAGTGAGTCCCGGTGAATCTATGCCAATGGCATTAAAAAATCCAGATGTGGACTCTTCTATAACAAAGTCACGGCTATGATGTTTTGCCCTTACCCCTGCAAAGTTAGTGATACGATGACGGATGGGTATTTTATTAAGGGATAAACTTGCTTTTTCTAATGTTTCGGCAAGTCCCTTTAATGTGGTTTCAGTGCTATTGCCTTCGTCAATAAAATCGCCTGTTGGGCCGAGTAAAATATTATGGTCTAGGGTAGGGGTAATAAGCACACCTTTACCTAAATTTGTGGGTAATTGAAAAATTGTGCGGCTTACTAAATTTCGTTGGGTATTATCCAGCAAATAATATTCTCCGCGCTGGGGTATGATTGATTCTTTCTCTACATGGGTCATATTGTGAATATTTCCGCTTTCTAAACCTGCGGCATTGATAACCACTGGGGATGAAAAATAACCTGTTGAAGTGTGAATAGTAAAAGATTTATCAGCAAAATTGATATGGGTTACATTGGTATTAAGGAAAAATTCAACACCATTTTCAGCTGCATTTTCAGCAAACGCAATAGCGGCTTCATAAGGAGAAATAATACCTGCGTTTTTTGATACTAATGCACCTGTTACAGATAAATGTAAGTTTGGTTCAAGCTTTCTTGCCACCTCACCAGAAATTAGCTCCATGTCAGTGACACCATTGCTTATCCCACGTTCGTACAATCGTATAAGTTCAGGTGATTTCTCGCCGCTTTCACTAAAACTGACCACCATAGAGCCGCAAATTCGCATTGGGATATCCAGTTCTTTTTTTAGTTTATGATACATTGACAGTCCTTTAACATTAAGCGCCGCCTTATGGGTATTAGGTTCACAATCGTATCCAGAATGCAAAATTCCGCTATTGGCTTTGGTTGCGCCAATGGCAACATCCGCACCACGCTCTAGTACAATAATTTTTAATTTATACTGACTTAAAAAACGTGCTGTTGCACAACCTACAATACCTGCCCCAATAATAATTATATCTGCTTTCATATCAACAAACCCCTTATTTACATATTTATAAAATTATACTACTAAAATAATTAAAAGTAAAAATTTATAGAATAAATTGTAAATAGCAGGTAATAGTCGTACCTACACCTTCTGTGCTTGTTAGCATAACTTTACCATGATGATGTTCAGCAATATGCTTCACGATGGAAAGTCCAAGCCCTGTTCCCCCAGTTTTTTTAGAGCGGGAACTGTCTACACGATAGAACCTTTCAAAAACACGCTCTTGATGTTCCTTGGCAATGCCTATGCCCGTATCACTTACGTTAATTTTACACACTTCTGCATCTTGACTTATGGATACAGTTACACTTCCATTATCTTTATTGTATTTAATTCCATTGTCAATTAAATTGTACAAAAGTTCGTCAATCAAACGGCTATTGCCATTGATATTTAACGGCTCACCTTCAAGTTTTAATGTCACCGCTTTTTCAGCCGCTTTTTCTTCCAGTGTAGATATTGTGGATTTTGCCAACGCAAATACGTCAAAAGGCGTAAAGTCCAGCGCAATTTTATTTTCGTCAAATTCTGAAAGGCGGATGATATCCTCAATAATGCTAATCAGCCGTTTAGTATGTCTTGAAATTTTATTGCCAATTGCCGTCATGTCTTCTGCTTTAACCATGCCGCCTTCCATCATTTCTGACAATGCAGAAATAGTGGTCAGTGGCGTTTTTAATTCATGAGAAACATTTGCAGAAAATTCCTTACGCTGGGTTTCAGCTTTGGCTTGGGCAGTGATATCTAGGAAGAAAATAATTGCACCATGTTTATGCTCTCCGCCAGTAACGGGATTTAAGACAGCCTTGTAAATTTTATCATTGCGTGAAAATATCATTTCCAGATGTACACCGTCTAAACACCCTTTGACACTTTGCATAAACTCTGGGTCACGGTAAATGTGTTGAATATTTTTGGCTTTACCTGGCATATCAAAAATATCTTTTGCACTTTGGTTCACAGACATGACTTTCCCTTTTTTATCAAGGATGATTAAACCTTCCCGCATATTTTCAATAATTGTGTCAATGGTTCCAGCACGGTTTTTTAAAGCTTTCATTTGCGACGCGATTTCCTGCCGTTGGTTGCCTATTTTCCGAATATAGGGCCAAAGCTCTTCATAGCCATCAATGGCAGTTGCGTTTTCTAGGTCAACTTCTCCTAATGGTTTTATAATTTTTCGTGTGACACGGAAAGCGACAAAGTAAGCAAAAAGCAAGATAACGATAGTGATGATTACAAGCATAGGTAAAATTGAAGGAAATACCTCACCTAAGCTATGCAATGTACGTGAAAGACGCAAAACATCCCCATTTTCAAGGCGTATCGCATAATAAAATGTCTCTGCACCAAGGGTTTCTGATTGGCGGACTGACTCACCATATCCAAAGGCAATGGCTTGAATAAACTCTTCTCTATCTGCACGATTTTCGTTAAAGTCTGCACCGCTGTAGTTATCCATAATTGTTGAACCATCAGGCGCGATAATAGTCATACGTGTTTCATTGCCTGCAAAATTTACAAAGTAGTCAAAATCTCCATGATTAAGCAATTCAGCAACAAGATATGCCTTATCTCTAATGGCTGCCATTTCATGGGTCTGTGACGCACTAAAAAACATAAAACTAAAAGAAGTTGCTAATACTATAACACAAACCATTATCAGTCCAACAAAGCCACCATATATTCGTTTATGCAAGATTATTCACCCAATCTATATCCTACATTACGGACAGTTTTTATATATTCGCCCGCTTTTCCAAGTTTTTTTCGCAATGATTTTATATGCATATCTAAGGTACGACTTTCACCTTCAAAATCATAACCCCACACAGTTTCCAGAATTTTATCACGGTTTAATACAATATTTGTATTGATTAACAAGTAGTGTAGTAGTTCATATTCTTTAAAGGTCAAGTTTAATACCACCCCATCAACCAGCACTATACGACTGGTGTGATTCATTTGAATGCATTGGTATTGTAATTCATTTGAAGGTGTTGATGTACTGTTTTGGCTTCTGCGAAGCAGGGCTTTTACCCGAGAAATAAGTTCCATCACACCAAAAGGTTTGGATAAATAATCGTCTGCACCAAGGTCTAGCCCAACCACCTTATCATGTTCGCTTCCTTTTGCAGTAAGCATGATAATGGGTAAGTTTTTATATTGTGGGCATTGCCGTAATTTTTTTAAAATAGTTAACCCATCATCACCAGGCAGCATAATATCAAGCATAATTAAATCAGGGGTATAGTCACATGCTGTTAAGGCTGTAAAAAATTCTTCACCATTTTCAAAGCCTGTTGTTTCAAACTTTGCAGTACGCAAAGCATAAAGGGCTATTTCTCGTATATCCTCATCATCTTCTATCATCCAAATATGCGGCAACTTTATCACTGCTTTCCTGTGATTGAATACACTACCCATTTTGCAATATTGCAAGCATGGTCACCAATACGTTCAAAAAACTTTGCAATCATTAGCAAATCAATGGCTTGCTCTCCATTGCCGCTATCTTTGCGAATCAGCTCAATCAAGTCAAACTTTACCTTGTCAAAAAGGTCATCAACTACATCATCATAATCTATAACAGATTTCGCAAGCTCTAAATCTTTTTTTACAAATGCGTCGATACTGTCAGTCACCATTTTTACAGTAGCGGTTGCCATTTTAGGAATATGCTCAAGATTTGCAATGTGGGGTGCGTCGTTCATCATGACAACAATTTCTGAAATATCAGCGGCTTGGTCACCAATACGTTCCATGTCTGTAATCATTTTAAGGGCGGCAGAAATGACACGTAAATCTCTTGCCACAGGTTGTTGTTGCAAAAGTAATTTGAGACAAAATGCCTCAATGTCTTTTTCCTTTTGTTCCACATCTGCTTCAGCGGCTATCGCTTTCTTTGCCAATGTTAAATCTTGCTCAATTAAAGCTTGAGATGCTATGAATATGGATTGCTCAACCAATGCACCCATTTCCAGCAACATGTCATTGAGCTTTATGAGTTGCTTATCAAATCTACGCATTATCCAAATCTCCCTGTAATATAGTCTTCGCAACGCTTGTCGGTTGGCATTGAGAATAATTGCTCGGTGTTATTGTATTCAATGAGTTCGCCCAGCAGGAAAAATCCTGTTGTGTCAGAAATGCGAACAGCTTGCTGCATGTTATGTGTAACAATGACAATAGTATACTTTTTTTTAAGTTTAATCACCAACTCTTCAATTTTTGCAGTAGAAATTGGGTCAAGTGCAGATGTTGGTTCATCCATAAGTAAAACATCCGGCTCTGCCGCAAGGGCACGAGCAATACACAAGCGTTGTTGCTGTCCACCAGAAAGACTAATTGCTGATTTTTTTAAGCGGTCTTTTAATTCATCCCAAATTGCAGCATCCCGTAAAGATTTTTCTACAATTTCATTCAATTTAAATTTTGACTTTATACCATGCACACGAGGGGCATATGCCACATTGTCAAAGACGCTCATGGGGAAGGGGTTTGGCTTTTGAAAAACCATGCCTACCCGTTTGCGAAGTGCATTTATATCTAGGTTTCCATAGATATTTTCGCCGTCTAATAGAAAGTCTCCAGTAATTTTACAACCATCAATCAAGTCATTCATGCGGTTAAGACTTTTAATTAATGTGGATTTTCCGCAACCAGAAGGCCCAATAAATGCTGTAATTTCCTTTGCTTTGATATCCATGTTAATGTCTTTTAATGCGTGAAAATCGTTGTACCATAAATTTACATCTTTCAATTGAAATTTATTCATTGTGGTTTCAGCTTCTTTCCAATAAAGTTTGCAAAAGTATTTAAAAAGAGGATAAGTGCCATAAGTACAACAGCAGTGGCATAAGCTCTATCCATGTCTGTTCCTTCAACCGTAATAGTATACATAAATACCGCAAGGGTTGCCGATGAATCAAATAAATTTGACGGCATACCTGCAACAGTTCCAGCAGTGAGAACAAGTGCGGCAGTTTCGCCTACGATTCGTCCGATAGTGAGAATAATGGATGCTAAAATTCCTGGAACTGCCGATGGCAAAACGGTTTTCCAAATTGTATAAAACTTTCCTGCACCAAGTGCATAGCTACCTTCACGATAAGCATTGGGTACAGATTTTAAAGCTTCTTCACTAGAGCGTATAATAATAGGCAATACCATAATAGCGACTGTAAAAACTCCAGCCATAATCGACCATGTCCAGCGCAAGATAATGACATAGAATAGAAAACCAAACAGTCCATATATAATCGATGGAATGCCTGAAAGGGTTTCAATAGCCATACGAATTGTTTTAACAAACCACGCACCTGTTTTTGCATATTCGTTTAAGTAAATTGCAGAACCAATACCAATAGGCGCAGAGATTGCCAGCGTAAGTAAAACAATTAAAACTGTAGTAAAAATCATTGGTACAAGGGTTTGCCCTCGGGGCGCATTGACATTAAATAAGAAATCAAATGTAATATGCTGTAATCCGTTAATTAAAATATATAGCAAAATACCAAGCAAAGTAGTGATTGCCATACCAATTCCAATATAAATTTTAATATATCGTAAATTATTTTTAAGTTTTCTCACTTTAATGCCTCCGAATGGTTAAAATAAGGTTGAGGACAATAACAATAGTAAACAATACTACACCAATTGCAAATAGCATATTTTGGTGCAATCCTGTAGCATAGCTCATTTCAAGTGCTATTGCCGCTGTCATGGTTCTTGCTGGACTAAGTACGCTTTCTGGCATATGAGGTGAATTACCTATCACCATAATCACTGCCATTGTTTCACCAATTGCACGACCAACCCCTAGTATATAAGAGGCATTAACACCTGATTTTGCAGCCGGCACAACAACATCAAAAACCGCTTCTGTCTTAGTTGCACCAAGTGCAAGGGCACCTTCATAATAAAAACTCGGCACTGCACGAATAGCCGCTTCACTTAAATTAATAATCGTAGGCAAAATCATAATGGAAAGGATAATCATTGCCGCCAGCATACTGTTTCCTGGTCCTCCAAAGGCATTGCGAATAAACGGTACAATTACGACCACACCAAAAAAACCATATAAAACAGAAGGAATGCCCCCAAGTAACTCTACCATCGTTTTTAATGGACGATAAATTTTTCTAGGGCAAAACATGGCAAGATAAATTGCACACCACAACCCAATTCTTGACCCTACAATAAAAGCAACGATTGTTGTCACAAGGGATGTAAATATAAAGGTGAAAATCCCAAACTCCCCTTGCAATGGCCGCCAAACACGACCACTTAAAAAGCCGCCAATGCCCACCTCAAAGATGGCGGGCATTCCTCTTGAAAAAATAAAGAAGATAATAACAAATAGAGCGGCGACTGCGGTTAAGGCACAAAACATAAAAATAAGTTTTGCAACATGTTCTCTTGTTTTCATAGTCTTTATTGAATCCTCACATATCCTGCTGCGGATACTACGTCTTGCCCTGGTGAGGATAGAATAAAGTCAACAAAGCGTTGGGCATTATCACTTAAATCATCTCGTATACCAATAAAGAATGTGTTTGCAAAAATGTAACTTCCATTCATCACTGTAGTTTCAGAAAACATTACGCCGTTAATGGCAACAGCCTTTAAACCATCAGATACAACACCTGTTGTTACATATCCTATAGCATTCACATTGCTGGAAACACTAGCGATTACACCACCTGTGCCTTGAGAAATAATAGCACCACTAGACACTTCATCAATATTAGCAAATGATTCAAAGGTTGAACGAATACCAGAACCTTCTTCGCGGGATACTACAGTAATTGCAACATCATTTCCGCCTACTTCGCTCCAATTTGTGATTTCACCATAGAAAATGGCTGTGATTTGTTCAAGTGTAAGGTCACTGACTGGATTGTTTGGATTCACAACAACGGCCACGCCATCAATTGCAAACGGGATTGGATGTACGCCTTGTGCTTGCTCATCTGCTGACATGGCTCTTGACGACATTGCAATGTCACTAATACCTTCGATGGTTGCGTTAATACCTGCTGATGTACCAAGTTCTTGAATTTCAACTGTAAGTCCATTATTTGCTGATTCAAAAGCTTCAGCAATTTCACGCATGACTGGGGTGATAGTGGTAGAACCTGCGACAATGATATTATCACTGCCTGCATCTTCTGGTCGGCAACCTGCAAATAAGAAAGCTGACACCACGGCTAAAGCTACAACTAAAATCCATTTTTTCATCCTAAACATCCTCCACAAAATTGTAATTTTTGTTTACGGGATGAAGAATACACAAGCTATGTAAAATGCCTATAAGCTGAATGTAAAATCTATGTAAAAAAACCGATTATGCTAAAATATATGCATAATCGGTTTTTTGCAAAGGTTTTTATATTTCATCTAAAATCCAAACATATATATGCCGCCGTCCAAAATTTAAAGCATCTTGTAAATCTTCCATAAATAAATCAATTTTGTAACCACGAATTGCACCGCCAACATCTGCGGCAATGGCAAAGCCATATCCTTCTACAAACAAACGCGTTCCCAGTGGAATGACATTACGGTCAACAGCAACGATTCCATGTTGCACCTCTCGCCCAGAGGCAGTGATTCTATACCATGGGTCATCAGGGTGTTTTCCTGTGCAACCATATCCTGCGGTATATGCGGTGGCTTCCATTTGAACACGGCGGAAATAGTGAAAATCCTCCCGTGTTACATCGGTCATTGAACCTAACCAGCCTGTTCCAATATCTATGATTTCATCAACAGGGTCAACCAATGTTGTTGTTCCAAAATATTGACGGTTCATTTCTACGCCGCCAATATATATCAGTGCTGTTGTAGATTCATTTACGCCCATTTCTCCAACCTGACGGACATGACTACGTCCTTGGCTTACAGCATTTGTACGATTTTCAATGGTCGAGTAGGGGACATTATGCGTGTCGGAAATAAAGCGTGATTGCCATGAAGTAAAATGGAGGGTTTCACCATTTGCCACTTGACGTGTATGATTTCCGTCAAAAAGTAGTGCAAAATCTTGCCCTGTTTGAAATTGCACTAACACTTCTTCTACTGTAATTCCCGGACGGGATGCATGTGTAAGTAAGGGGTTACTGTCAATTTTAACGTAAAAGTTAATTTCTCTTTCTATCGTGATAGCGATTCCATCCCATATTTGTCCTGCTTGAGAATGACTGGTGCGGTCGAAACTATTTAATTCAATGCCCAACTCTCTTAAAGCGTCACCTACTGTTTCTGCTTGTGTTAAAAATGTCCGTTCTGCGTCCATGTCGTAAATCGTCACTTGCCTTAGTGCTGTTTCTGCTGCTGTAAAACTCATTATTCCAAATGGAATGGTAATGCTGGCGATTAAGGCAAATAATACAACACAGACTGCCTTTAAAATTTTCATAAAATGGTCTCCTGAATATATGGATAGGATACTATCCAAAATTTATTATGAAGACGATTGTAACATGTTGTTAATGATTAAGCAATATTTTTTCACCGCAAGTTAATACATAATAAGCATTTGCTTTGAAATGTTTGGCAAATAATAGGACTTTGAGTAAAATATACTTGACAATATACTCCCAAGTATTTATACTTTATAAAGTATTTTTCCTTGAGAGGCGATTATGAATAGTTACGACTTGCCAGCCGTAAGACAACATAAAAATTTACTTTTTGATTTTTACGGCGCATTGCTTACGGAAAGACAACGTGAAGTTTTTGCTATGCATTACATGGAAGATTGTTCTCATGCAGAAATTGGTGCATCTATGGGTATTACGCCACAAGCTGTTGCAGATTTATTAAAACGCTCATTGGGGCGATTAAATCGTTATGAGGAACTCCTTTGTCTTGTAGCAAAATATATGACACATCAAAAAATAATAGCCCAAATTGATGATGCTTTAATTCAATTAGAAAATATAAATGGATGGGATATTAACCATATTCGCAAACTTGTTCATACATTAAATATCTAGAAAGGGGTGTAATATGGCATTTGAAAGTTTAGGTGAAAAGCTGCAAAACGTCTTTAAAAAATTAAAAGGTAAAGGTAAACTTTCTGAAAAAGACGTAAAAGAAGCTATGCGCGAAGTTCGTCTTGCACTGCTTGAAGCGGATGTGAACTTTCGTGTAGTTAAAGAATTTATCACAGGTGTTACAGAAAAATCTATTGGACATGAAGTTTTAGAAAGTCTTAACCCTGGTCAACAAGTGATAAAACTGGTTCATGAAGAACTCATTGCGCTCATGGGTTCATCTCAAAGCCAACTCACATTTTCATCAAAACCACCTACCGTATATATGATGGTTGGATTACAAGGCGCAGGTAAAACCACAAGCACAGGTAAGCTGGCAGGAATTTTACGTAAACAAGGTAAACGACCGCTTTTAGTTGCTTGTGACATCTATCGCCCTGCTGCAATTAAACAGCTACAAGTCGTTGGAAGCACTTATAATATTCCTGTTTTTGAAATGGGAGACAAAACAGACCCTGTGACTATAGCAGCAAAAAGTCTTGACTTTGCTAAAGAAAATGGTCATGACATAGTTATTATTGACACGGCTGGTCGTCTTCATATTGATGATACACTCATGGATGAATTATCAAATGTGCGTACTGCTGTAAAACCACAGGAAATCTTATTAGTCGTAGACGCAATGACTGGGCAAGATGCTGTAAATGTAGCACAGACCTTTGATGAAAAGCTGGGTTTAGATGGTATCATTGTAACAAAACTAGACAGTGATACCCGTGGTGGTGCAGTACTTTCTGTAAAGAAAGTGACAGGCAAACCTGTAAAATATGTAGGCATGGGCGAAAAATTAGAGGATATGGAACCTTTCCACCCAGACCGTATGGCATCCAGAATCCTAGGCATGGGTGATGTATTAAGTCTCATTGACAAAGCACAACAAGCTTTTGACGAAAAGCAAGCCGCGGAGTTGGAGCAAAAAATCCGTAATAATGCATTTACATTAGAAGACTTTTTAGACCAAATGCAACAAATAAAAAAAATGGGTTCAATAAAAGACCTTATTGGCATGATTCCTGGTGTAGACCAATCCGCATTAGCAGGGCAAGAAGTGGATGAAAAAGCTATGGCACATACCGAAGCCATTATCCAATCCATGACCCATGAAGAACGCCATAATCCTACTATTTTAAATGGTTCACGCAAAAAACGTATTGCCAAAGGAAGTGGGCGTACAATTCAAGAAGTGAACCGCTTATTAAAGCAATTTGAGGACATGCGCAAAATGATGAAAAACTTTACAGGTGGTGGCATGTTCGGTAAAAAAGGTAAATTCGGCAAAAAGGGTAAACTGCCCTTTTTCGGATAAAGCGGCAAGACCGCAATAAAAAATTTTAAGAGGTGTATGTAAAATGGTAAAAATTCGTTTGAAAAGAATGGGCGCGAAAAAAGCTCCTTTCTATCGTATTGTCGTAGCGGACAGCCGCACCCCACGTGATGGTAAGGTGCTTGCAGAAATAGGCATCTATGACCCAACAAAAGCTCCGTCAGTGCTTCGTGTAGACAATGACGCGGCTAAAGATTGGATTTCTAAAGGTGCGCAACCTACAGACACAGTTCGCGCATTGCTTAAAAAAGCTGGCGTATAAAAGGGGAGGGGTAACTCCATGAAAGACTTACTAATCCTAATTGCAAAACAGCTTGTTGATAAGCCAGATTTAGTAGAAGTTAGAGAAGAAGAACGTGATGGTGTAATTGTACTATGCCTAAAAGTAGGCGAAGAAGATATGGGCAAAGTCATAGGCAAACAAGGACGTATAGCCCGTGCAATTCGTACATTAGTTAAAGCCGCCGCCATTCACGAAGAAAAAAGAGTCACTGTAGAAATTATTTAATTGTAATCATGTAAATCATGGGGCATTTGCCCCAGTACATATCTGTAAGGTGGTCAATACAGTATCACTGCTTGTTTTACTTTCTATTTTACTTTCTATAAGAGAATCATACAACGAACGCTGATAGGGGTGGAAATAACGTAGATAATGCTTATACTTCACCATGCACTCTATCTTCCAACTCCCCTGTAAGCAAAAATATACCTAATACCGCAAGAAATCCATTTACAGAAACAAGGTTGCTAAACCTTTGAAATACACCGAAGTATTCAGATGGTGCAATTCCTATTCCTATTCCACCTACGAGCATAAGAAATAAAGCGACACTTGCACAGACTGCAAGAGAAACAAATCTCTTTTTAGCGTACCCCCCAATCATCACCAAGACAAAAGAGGAAATAGACAAGGGAACAACCAGTGCAGTTACAACAATGTGCATTGTACCTTGAAAAGTCGCTCCTGTACCTCCGCTTTCCGAAAGGGGAAACATTGCATATCCGATTGTAGACACCCAAAACATTACAGTAAATGCATAAATTTCCAGTTGCAAAATTTTGCTCTGCCCACCTCGAATGGCAACGCAAACCATCATAACGCAGACTATTCCTGCTACACCGTACAAACTTGATAATTGATGCCAAAGAGCAAGTGATGGAGCGTTAGCTGCACTTAAATCGCTGACCGCTTGGCTCATCCAGTCATACCCCGGATAAGCAGAGGGGGCAAATATTACTGCTACGGCATAGGAAAGAAAACTTACCACACCAAGTAACCCGCACCAATGTATCAATGTTTTTTGTTTAGTTTTCATGCACACTCACCCACATTATATAAATTTTACGCACGATACAACAGCTTTGCTGTGGTACATAAATGTGCCCTGCCATTTTTCAGATAGTAAACTCATTCTAACATATATCAGATTTACAAAATAAGATGTGTTCTTAGAATCAGTGTTATTTACGCCCTCCACAGATTACATCCTATTTAATAATCTCCCATTTTTAAGATAAAATCCTCAATCAACTACATCAAACTGACTATTATAAAGTTTAGTATATACCCCATTCTGTGCCAATAAATGCTCATGAGAACCTTGTTCTACGATGTCGCCTTCATGCATGACTAGAATCATATCAGCACTGCGAATGGTTGATAGCCTATGGGCAATAATAAAACTTGTTCGCCCTTTCATGAGATTATCCATTGCACGTTGAATTAAAACTTCTGTGCGTGTATCAACATTACTGGTTGCTTCATCTAAAATGAGAATATCCGGGTCAGCTAAAATGGTTCTTGCAATGGTCAAAAGCTGTTTTTGCCCTGCTGAAATATTATCAGCTTCTTCATTTATCATCATATTATAACTGTCTGGCAATACCCGAATAAAATGGTGTGCTTGAGCGGCTTTAGCCGCTTTTTTCATGTCTTCATCTGAAGCATTAAGTTTTCCGTATCTAATATTGTCTGCAATTGTTCCATTAAACAACCATGTATCTTGCAAAACCATGCCAAAATGTAATCGCAATCCATCTCTTGTATAATGGTTTATATTCTCACCATCTACAGCAATTAAGCCAGAATCTATATCATAGAAACGCATAAGTAATTTTACAATAGTCGTTTTACCTGCACCAGTTTGCCCTACAATGGCAATCTTTTGCCCCGGTTTAATTTCAGCTGTAAAATCACGAATAACAGGCGTTTCAGGGTCATAGCCAAAATTGACTTTATCGAATATAACATGTCCTTTTACCTGCATTTTATCCACAGGATGTTCAAATTCAGGAGATTCTTCTACTTCATTCAAAAATTTAAATACACGTTCAGCAGCGGCAGCGGTTTGTTGAAAAACGCTTGCAACACTTGCAAGTTGTGCGACTGGTTGCCCAAACTGACGCGTATACTGGATAAATGCTTGGATTCCGCCAATAGAAAGCCGCCCACCAACAGCCAACGCCCCACCAATGACTACAATTGCAACATATCCAAGATTGCTAATGAACCCTATAATAGGCATCATCATTCCAGACAAGAAATTTGCCTTCCAGCCAGCATTGTAAAGTTTCTCATTTTGCACGTCAAAAGCTTCTACGGAAGCGTCTTCACCATTAAAAGATTTCACAATAATGTGACTGGTGAACATTTCCTCAATGTGTCCGTTCAGTTTTCCCAACACTTCTTGCTGTGCTTTAAAATGCTTTTGCGATTTTTTAACAATGATACCCATAGAAATTGCTGAAAGGGGTAAAATACCCATGGCAGCAAGGGTTAAAAGCGGACTAATGGTAATCATCATAATAATGATACCTACAACGGCTGTAAAACTCATTAACAACATTGGAAGCCCTTGGTTAAGGGTATTGGTTATTGTATCAACATCATTAGTAATACGAGAAAGTACATCTCCATGGGCATTTTTATCAAAATATTTCAGTGGAAGCTTATGGATTTTTTCACTGAGTTGATTGCGTAAACGATAGCTAATGCGTACACTAACACCTGCCATGATAAAGCCTTGTAAATAGTTAAACACGATGCTTACGCCATGCAGGACCATGATTTGAAACATGATTGTTGCAATGCGGTTGAAGTTAAAATGACCAATTATGAGTCCTGAAAAAATTTCATCTGTAGCACCCCCTAAGACACGTGGTGCAAATACTGCCATGACGGTCGAGGCAATAGCAATAAGTGATGTGATAGTGATAATTTTTTTCTCTGCACCCAAATATGCAATCAACTGCTTCATTGAGCCTTTGAAGTCTTTGGCTTTTTCAACAGGCATTCCTTGCCCGCGCCCAAAACCTATTCCGCCACTAGATGTAGGGCGTTTTTCTTGCCTTTTCTCACTCACACTATCACCTCCTCAATCGTCATTCTAACATCTGTAAGTCCTTTTTTATTTAAAGGATATATGGCATGACGAACAAAATATATTGTTGTCATCATACTACCCCCTGACTTGATGCTATTTCATGGTACGCTGGGCAAGATTTTAACAAAGTTTCATGTGTACCGCGCCCAACAATTTTACCTTCATCAATCACTAAAATCTGTTCAGCGTTAATAATTGTACCTACACGTTGGGCAATGACAATAACCGTAGCATTGCCAATGTGTTCTTTTAATGCTTTACGAAGCTTTGCATCTGTTTGAAAGTCTAATGCAGAAAAGCTATCATCAAATACAATGATTTCTGGCTTTTTTGCAAGGGCGCGTGCAATAGAAAGCCGTTGACGCTGTCCACCAGATACATTTGTTCCGCCTTGGGCAATTTCAGATTCAAACTGGTCTTCTTTATCATGGATAAAATCTATTGCTTGGGCAATAGTTGCAATCGCTTTCATTTCCTCATCTGTAGTATTCGGTCTGCCATAGCGAATATTTGAAGCAATTGTACCTGAAATCAATTGTCCTTTTTGTGGAACAAAACCGATTTTTTTACGTAAATCAGCCTGACGAACATTGCGAATATCCAAGCCATCAATGGTAATTTTACCTTGACTTACATCATAGAAACGCTGTAAAAGCAACGCAAGAGTGGATTTTCCTGAGCCTGTTGCGCCAATAATTGCAGTGGTTTGTCCAGATTGTGCTGTAAAGCTAATATTTTCAATAACACTAGCTTCTGCACCAGGGTAATTAAACGACACATCATTAAATACAACTTGCCCCTTATTTACACTGGTTTCTGTGAAATATTCAGGATTTGGCGGGTCTTTGATAGTTAATTCTGTATGCAAAACTTCAGATATACGGGCAGCAGAAACTTGTGCTCTTGGAACCATAACCAACACCATTGAAATCATCATAAACGCAATAATGACCTGCATAGCATATTGCATAAACGCCATCATATCGCCAATGGGTAAGTTACCATTAGCCACTTGATGAGCACCAACCCATATGACAAGAATTTGTGTTCCACCCATGATAAAAGTAATTGCTGGGCCAACAACTGACATTACACGTGCAATAAATAAACCAAGGTCGCGTAGGTCTGCGTTGGATTTTTCAAAACGAATTTTCTCATGACTTTGTGTGCCAAATGCACGAATGACCATAAGTCCATGTAAAATTTCCCGGGAAACTTTATTCAATGCATCCACCATCGTTTGTACAATTTTAAATTTCGGCATGACAATATTTACAATAATAAGTACTAGTCCAAGAAGGATAATGACTGCCAATACAATAATCCAAGCCATACTAACCGAACGTGTGAGTGCCATTGTTATTCCGCCAATTGCCATAATTGGTGCATAAAGCAGGGTTCGTGCAAAAATATTAGCAAGGCCTTGTACCTGTGCAACATCATTTGTACATCGGGTAATAAGTGATGCAGAAGAGAACTTATCAAATTCAGCTTGAGAAAAACTTTCTACCTTTGTAAATAAATCACGGCGGAGGTTTCGTGCCATGCCTGCGGCAATACGTGGTGAAATATATGCTGCAGTAAGGGAAGCAGACCCTGCCAAAAATGCAATAAACAACATTAAGCCTCCGGTTTGTAAAATAAATTCTGTTCGCGGAGTTTCTGTTACATAAGCATAAATGATTCCGTCTTCTACGATATCCGACATCAGTGTCGGTAAGTATAGTTCGGCTAGGGCTTGTCCTAGAAGCAATAAGACTATCAACATAAGCCCTAACCAAAATGGTTTTAAATACTGTGCAAGTTTTAGCATGTTATACTCCTAGCTTAGGCTTTCTTATCAAAATGATGGATACTGATTTTTGTATCAGATAAATCTTCAAAGGTTTTTGGATTGTCAAGTAAGGTATAAGGGTCACCAGGGGGCAAAAATGAAAAACTATCAAGCCCGTAATCGAAGTTTTTTAATAATGCATCCAACTTGTGGATATTATTTCTAACCGCTTGTACTATTTTGTCACTTTCTAATCTAAACTGACAATGGACAGAGCGGACATTTTTTTGTACATATGTTTCAAAATGTCCCATTCCAGCAGTTTCAAGGGCAATTAACGCACTAGATGAACCTGAACTGCTACTTAATGATTTTTTTGCATCTTTGTAAATATGCAAGGCCGTTTGAGATTCTTGCCCATTATAAAATATAGGTAGCTGTATGAAAGTTTGATTTTTTATTTGTGTAGTAAAGTCTATATGTGTCTCTACTGCACGTGCTTCTTGTAAAACACGGGTAATATCTTCAGATGACTCTTGCTTACTTAGCGTTTGTTGTATTTGGGTCATTGCTTCACGTAAATTATTTAGATAGTGAGTAATATCTTCTGACGTACTGTCTGCTAAATGAAATAATAGACCTTGTGGTAGAGTAGGGGATGGCTGGTTTAGTTCGGATGTTAGTGATGGAGGTGTTTGCGGTTGTGCAGAAAATTGCTTTGTAGAGGGGTGAAATGATGGTTGTGTTTGTTTTACAAGTTCACCTACATCAGCAAGGGGCGGTACAAATTGAGTATGCTGTTCTGTTTGAGGTGGTGATGGCATGACTTGTTCTGTTTGAATTGGAGATTGCGGGGCTTGTTGTCCTATATTCGGAAGTACTTGAGTTGTACTCTGCAAATGAGTAGCTACTTGCTCAGTAGGTTGGTGTGGTCCCATCGTTACTGTGATTTGCATTGTTGATTGTGCCGTTGGTGGTATACTTGGTGGCGTGTTTAGGGTAGGGGATACATTCTGTTTTGATATTTGATATCCTGCTTCCCCTTTTATTTGCAACTGTGGTTGCGATTGCATTATTACAGATTCTTTAGAGGGTGTTACATCTCGATGTATATTATTGTCTCCGCCATTGGACAACATTTGTTTCAATTGTGTGACTAAAGTTTTATCTTGCAACTGTTCGATGGCTTTCATTAAGTTGCTTAGTTGTTCCATTATTTTAGTTTGCCCACTGACAAACCCATCGAGTTGTGCAGCATTTGATTGTGTTAGGCGCATATTGTTTTCCATCATAAATAGTGCATTATCTTGCGACCCTGCAAGTTTCATGGCTTGATTCATTTGTAAAATATTTTCTTTTGTAAGAGGGATTCCATTTTCAAGCATAATTTTTAGAAGATTTATATTTTCTTCTGTGGCTTTCATTGCATATCCCCGTAAAAGCTCTGTTAGCCGTTCTGTTTGCATTGGCGTTACATCTGGTTTTAATGCAACTGTTTCAGGAAGCTTTGTAGGTTTTTCAACAGGAACAGCGGGTTGCTCAATACCACCCGCTTGTTCCATGCCTCGCGACACATAAGGTT
Source organism: Defluviitaleaceae bacterium (assembly GCA_009780315.1). Taxonomy (GTDB): domain Bacteria; phylum Bacillota; class Clostridia; order Lachnospirales; family WQUN01; genus WRAH01. Next base: position 56,860 of record WRAH01000005.1, on the reverse strand, counting down.
GAGATTGAATGACTGTATTCATCATTAAACATCCAATATGAGTCCTACAGGGCAATGGTCTGACCCGTGAACATCTGGGCTGATTGTAGCTTCACGAATTGTAGTTTTTAAAGCATCGGATACTAAAAAATAATCAATACGCCATCCAACATTTCTTTGCCTTGATTGTCCCATATATGACCACCAAGAGTATGCGTCCGTTTTATCAGGATAAAGATAACGGAAAGTATCTGTATAACCATCTGCCAATAAATCCGTCATTTTTGCGCGTTCTTCAGGGGTAAACCCTGCATTTTTTACGTTAGACTTTGGGTTTTTTAAGTCAATTTCTTTATGTGCCACATTCAAATCACCACATACCACTACAGGTTTTTTGAAAGCATTGAGATATGATTTAAAATCATCTTCCCAACGCATTCTGTAATCCAACCGTGTGAGTCCTCTTTGAGAATTTGGTGTATACACAGTGATATAGTGGAAATGTTCAAATTCCAGTGCAATTATTCGTCCTTCGCGGTCGTGTTCTTCAATACCCATATCATACTTCACACGAATAGGCTCTTGCTTAGAAAGCACTAAAGTGCCTGAATATCCTTTTTTCTCAGCAGAATTCCAATAAACATGGTATCCTGAGAAGCTAAAATCTGCTTGGTCAGGCTGCATTTTTGTTTCCTGCAAACCTACAAGGTCAAAATCATTGTTAGATAAAAAATCCATAAACCCCTTGCCCATACACGCACGAAGACCATTTACATTCCATGAAACCATATTTATTTCCATATTAAAACCTCTGCATTCTATTTATCTTGAAAGAAATTTTTTACATTGTAGTAAGCAATGTCACCAGCAATTTTATGCAGGCGGCTCATGTTTCGTGGATATTCACCATTTTCAACCCATTCACCAAGTTGTTGAGCAAGGATTCGGCGAAAATACTCATGCCGTGGATATGAAAGAAAACTGCGGGAATCTGTAAGCATTCCAATAAATGTTGAAATCATCCCATGATTTGCAAGGGTTGTAAGATGTTTTTGCATACCTGTTTTATTATCATTAAACCACCATGGGCAACCCCATTGCATACGTCCACGAATGCCGCGTCCTGCAAAATTACCAATCATAGTTGCCAGCAAATCGTCTGAATTTGGATTCAATGAATACAAAACAGTTTTGGGCAAGGCATCACGACTTTCCATATCGTCAAGAATACGTGCTAAAGCTTGGGAAAAACTTTCATCTGCAATCACATCATAACCCGTATCGGGGCCAAGTAATTTAAACATACGCGTGTTATTATTACGCTGTACAAGCATGTGCAACTGCATGACCCAATCACGTTTGTAATATTCACCACCAAGCCAAGAGAGAAGGCGGGTTTTATATGCTATGATTTCTTTACTTGATAGCGTCTCACCATTCAATGCTTTTTTCATTGTATTTGCGGCATCGTCATCTGTTGCTGTAGCGTCAAATACTGGTGGTTCTAAGCTATGGTCGGAAAGTTTACATCCCATTTCCACAAAAAAATCTAAGCGGTTTGTAAGGGCAGTGCGTAGACTATCCCAATCGGTGATGGTGACACCTGCAATTTTACCCAGTTTTATTATATAAGCAGAGTAGGTAGGCTTTTCAACTTCTAATGCTTGTGATGGCCGCCATGTAGGTAGCACTTTGGGTACACCCAAAGCGTTGGCATTTTTAATTTGCTTATGATATTGCAAATCATCCGCCGGGTCATCTGTAGTGGCAAGCCATTCTACACGACAAGCTTTTAATGTACTGTGTACGTTAAAATCCTCCCGTTCAATTTGGGAATTACATAATGCATAAATTTCCGCTGCATTTTCAGCAGTAATATTTCCTTCATAACCAAAGTATTTTTTTAGTTCTAAGTGTGCCCAGTGAAACACAGGATTACCAATAGCATCTTCCATGGTAGCGCAAAACGCCGCAAATTTTTCATGGTCTGGTGCGTCACCTGTAATATGTGATTCTGGAACACCATTGTGACGCATTAACCGCCATTTGTAATGGTCGCCCCCAAGCCACAGTTCTGTAATACTACGAAAACGTGCGTTTTCCGCAATAGCTTTAGGGTCAAGGTGACAGTGATAGTCTATGATGGGTAAATCTTTTATCCCATTGTATAAATCAACCGCTGTGCCGTCGTGTAGTAAAAAATTTTCATCCATAAAAGTTCTCATTTAATATACTCCTTCTATCTCTTCAAAGTATTCAAACATTACTGACAGTGATTCCTGCCAAAATTTAAAATCATGTTCTCCTGCCCACTCCATATATTTGTATGGAATAGAAAGTTTTTTCATATGCGCGTCCAAACGACGATTATCCTCTAATAAATAATCTTTGTCACCACAGGTTATCAATACCTTTGGCTTTTCAATCTCAGGAAGGAATGCAACTTTGCTTGCTAATTTATACAGATTTGCTTCATCAGGATAGGCGAGCGATTGCCCCAAAATGCCCACGATTTGTTTACCCATACCAAATTGTTCTAACGCTTCAACTCTAGCTTGCGGTTCTACTGAACCAGAGAATCCAGCACATGCACCATAAAATTCAGGACGCGTAAGTCCACAGCGTAATGCGCCGTATCCTCCCATAGAAAGTCCTGCTGCAAATGTTTTTTCACGTACATGGTTTATTTGAAATAATTGCTCGCAAATTTTAGGAAGCTCGAATGCGACATAGTCAAAATAATCACTGCCATAAACCATGTTTGCATAAAAACTGCGATGAACCTCAGGCATAATGACTGCATAATTATATTTTTCGGCAAGTGCTTCAATATTCGTGTACCGTCCCCATGCTGTACAATCTTGACCTAATCCATGAAGCAGATACAATACCTTTTCAACTGGTTTAGGGGCAAGCGGATTATTCGGAATAATGACTTCAATAGAAGTGCTATGTCCCAAAGATGCCGCAAAAATACGCGCAGAAATATGTGCCATATATTAAATCCTCCCTTGGAATTTGTCCTTATAGATGATATCATACGACAAATACATAGGGAAGGGAAGTTTTTAAAATGAATTTTGAAAATAATTTAGAAAAAGGTATGTCAAAAATGAATTTTGAAAAATATATTACTCAAGCAAAAGAAATGGGCGCAAAGAATGCAGTTTCATTTAACATCTCAGATATTGTTTTTGACCCACGTGTTATTTTGAAGTGTATTTTCGGCTGTGCAGATTACGGAAAAAGTCACACATGCCCTAATCAACGCTCACCACTGACCATGGAACAGTATAAAGATGTTTTCTCCTATTACACAGGCGGTATCATTATAGGGAGCAATGAAAAAAAAGCCAGCCAGCACATTTCTTACGAAATAGAACGGGCTTGCTTTTTAGATGGATTTCATTTTGCTTTTTCGCTGAGTGACTGCGCATTATGCAAGGAATGCTCAAAAGTACAAGACAAAGCATGTCGCTTACCAGCAAAGGCAAGACCGGCTTTTCATTCAGTTGGTATTGATGTGTTTAAAACAGTAAACCAACTAAAACTTCCATTATCCGTTGCTAAAACCATTGATGATGAGGTCAACTGGTATTCAGCAGTATTCATTGAATGATAATTCTATGACTGTTTCGCTACAGCCCATGGATTTGGCATGAAAATTTCGCTGAATTGTTTTAGTGCAAAGCGGTCAGTCATGCCAGCAATATAGTCTGCTACAGTAAATGCAGGAGATTCACTCATACGCGCTTGCAATTCCTTGGGAAGCTTATTTGGATATTCCATGTAATGCTCAAACAACAAGTGAATCATTTTATCAATTTTACTCCGCTCTTTTGAGTGAAGTTGATGTACATATACATTTTTAAACATATAGCTGCGCAGTTCACCCATTACCTTTGTAATATCAGGAGAAAGCGCGATTTTTCTAGGATTTGCTTGAGTATATTCAACCAGATTATGCACAAGAAAATCTATACGGATGGATGGCGTTGCGCCAAGTATTTTAAACGCAGATTCTGGCAAATCTGCTGGGTTAAGAATCCCTGCCCGTACTGCATCGTCCACATCATGGTTCATATAAGCAATTTTATCAGAAATTTGTACAACCTGCCCCTCAAAAGTTGCAGGCTTACAAGATGTCCTGTGATTGAGTATCCCATCAATGACTTCAAAGGTCAGATTTAATCCTGCACCGTCATTTTCCAGCAGCTCCACTACACGAACACTTTGTTCATTGTGGCGAAATCCATCAGGCAAAATATGATTGAGCGCGTCTTCACCTGTATGACCAAAAGGTGTATGTCCTAAGTCATGTCCAAGTGCAATTGCTTCAGTTAAATCTTCATTCAATGAAAGCGCGCTCGATATTGTACGGGCAATTTGAGCAACTTCCATTGTATGCGTTAACCGTGTGCGATAGTGGTCGCCTTCAGGAGAAATAAATACTTGTGTCTTGTGCATCAACCGCCTAAAAGCTTTGGAGTGGGTAATTCTGTCTCTATCTCTTTGAAATTCTGTGCGGATATCACAATATTTTGAAGAATGTTTACGCCCTTGAGTATCTGCGCTTTTGGTTGCCATCGAACTTAAACATTCGCGTTCCCATCGTTCTCTTTTCTCTCTTATTGTCATGGCAAAGCCTCCTTTAATCGCTGATTACAGCTTGCCTATAGAAAATTATAAATCATTTGTGCATGTTGTCAATTTCTTAGGGTATTTCTTGTCAAAATAGTTTATGGTAGAATAGGGTAGATAAATTCTTTTGGAGGTATTAACCATGAACTTTCCCAATGGGTATTTCAAAGAAACTTTGCTTAAAATTTTGTCTATCGACAGCCCGTCAGGCTATACGGCGAAAGTTGTAGACAAGCTTCAATCCTATGTATCTGATATGGGATTTGAAAATTATTTAACAAACAAAGGTAATTTGGTTGTAAATGTAACAGGCAAAAGTAGCAAAACTGTGGGTATATCTGCACATGTGGATACACTAGGGTTAGTGGTGCGAGGTTATAAGAGCGATGGCACTTTAAGTTTTTCACAAGTCGGAGGCGCGATAATGCCTACGTTAGATGGGGAATATTGCAAAATTTATACCCGATGGGGTAGGGTGTTTACTGGTACTATCTTGTCAAACTCGCCTTCCTCTCATGTATATGATGATGCGTCTGAATTGGAACGTAATGCAAAAAATATGCATGTAAAATTAGATGAAGAGGTAAAAAGTGAGGATGACGTAAAAGAACTTGGAATCTTACCTGGTGATTTTATATGCTACGACCCAAAGGCAATGATAACCGATACAGGTTTTATCAAGAGTAGATTTTTGGATGATAAATTATCTGTGGCAATCATTCTTGCTTTGCTCAAATATTTAAAAGATAACAATATAACACCAGAGCATAATATTTGTGTCGTCTTCTCAACCTATGAGGAAGTAGGGCATGGGCTTAGTCATTTGCCATGTAAAATAGATGAATTTTTAGCAGTTGATATGGGATGTATTGGTGATGATTTAACGTGTACAGAGTATGATGTCTCAATTTGTGCAAAGGATTCCAGTGGGCCTTATGACTATGCGTTGACCACGCGACTTATAAATTTGGCAAAAGACTCAGCACTTTCTTATGCCGTGGACATTTACCCAAGATACGGTTCAGACGTTTCTGCGGCAAGATATGCTGGGCATGATGTAAGAGGTGCTTTAATTGGGCCAGGGGTTGCTTCTAGCCATGGAATGGAACGCAGTCATATGAAGGCTGTAGAAAATGCTTGGAAATTATTGTGTCTTTATTTGACAAGCAAAGAATAGGAGTGTTTTTGTGGTAGGAAAAGTTGCAACAGTCACAACAACTGTGACTGAAAAAAACACAGCAAAGACTATAGGAAGCGGCAATTTAGATGTATTTTCAACACCCATGATGATTGCACTTATGGAACAAGCAGCTTGTGAGTGTTTAGCAGATGAACTAACAGATAATCAATCCTCTGTAGGTACTCAAATCAATATAGTTCATACTGCCGCCAGTCCGCTTGGTGCAAAAATATTCGCCACTGCAACGATAACACAATTCGAGGGCCGCAAAGTTTCTTTTGCAATAACCGCCAACGATGACAAAACACAAATAGGTAATGGCACCCATGAACGCTTTATAGTAGATGCAGAACGCTTTATGGCTAAACTATCCCAATAATAGGGGGTGGTTTAGCTACACTTAATCTATTCGCAAAAGACAACTTTTGCGAATAGATTAAGTGAGGGCGTTAATGTTGTTATTTAAGGTCACGTTTAATTCTATATAAGGAGATATTTTAGATGAGTGAACAAACAAATCAAAACAACCATGGCAAATTAGAGAAGATTGTACTCAAATCACTGGAATTTCCGGGAGTAAAAATCAATCGTACAAGCTTTCTACAAAAAGAACTTTCAAAGTACTTTGACGATGATATAGTTAAGAAGGCAATAGAAACACGTCCAGCACAGGCTGGAATTAATATTGAAGACATTGAGTGTATCGCAAAGGCTTGTATCAATAATGAAACATTAAAGGTTTCTGCATTATCAGCTGTTGCAGGTATTCCAGGTGGTTTTACAATGGCTATAGCCATGACAGCTGACTCTATACAGTTTTTTGCACATATAATCAGAATCTTACAAAAACTTGCATACTTATATGGTTGGCAAGAAATATTAGGTGATGAAGATGGATTTGATGATGAAACACAAAATCAACTTATCTTATTTTTAGGTGTTATGTTAGGTGTAAACGCTGCAAATATAACATTATCTAAAATTGCTTTATTATCAGCACAAAATGTACCCAAACAGCTTATAAGAAAGGCACTTACAAAAGGAGTAGTGTATCCTGTTATTAAAAAAACATCTGCCGCAATTGGTATCAGAATGACAAAACCTATTTTTGCAAAAGCCGTGGGTAAAATTATTCCTATAGTGGGTGCTGTTGCATCTGGTGGAATCACTTATGCATTTTTTAAACCTATGTCTAAGCGGTTAAAAAATTATCTTAAAGAATTACCTTTGGCAAGTATAGAATATTTAAAAGAATAAAATTTATAAAAGTTTTAAGGAGTACATTTATGGAATTTAAAATAATATCAGACTTTGCGCCTACTGGTGACCAGCCAGAAGCTATTGCGGCTTTGGCACAAGGTTTTCGTGACGGAAAGAAATTTCAAACTTTGCTTGGTGTTACAGGCTCTGGTAAAACATTTACCATGGCCAATATTATTCAGGAATTGCAAAAGCCTACCCTTGTCATGGCACATAATAAAACCTTAGCGGCACAGTTATATGGTGAGTTTAAAGAGTTTTTTCCAAACAACGCGGTAGAGTATTTTGTTAGTTATTATGACTATTACCAACCAGAAGCTTATGTGCCTTCAACTGATTCATTTATTGAAAAAGATTCAGCTATCAACGAAGAAATTGATAGACTTAGGCATTCGGCTACCTCGGCTTTGTTTGAGCGCAACGATGTGATTATTATTGCGTCTGTGTCATGTATCTATGGACTTGGACATCCAACGGAGTATAAGGAATTGATGCTTTCGTTACGTGTGGGGATGATACGTGACAGAGATGATATCATGCGCCGATTAGTTGAGATTCAATATAATCGCAATGATTTAAACTTTGCGCGCGCTACATTTCGTGCCCGTGGAGATGTTTTAGAGATATTTCTTGCTAATTCGGCAGAAATTGCGATTCGGGTAGAGTTTTTTGGAGATGAAATTGAGCGCATTACCGAAGTTCACGCACTGACAGGGGAAGTAATTGCCACGCGGGAGCATATTGTAATTTTCCCTGCTTCCCATCATGTGACCAGCCGTGAGCGTATGGAAATTGCAATACAGCGTATTGAAAATGAACTTGAAGGGCAATTGGCATATTTAAAATCTCAAGATAGGCTTCTAGAGGCGCAAAGATTATTACAGCGTACCCGTTATGATGTGGAGATGATGCGTGAAGTTGGTTTTTGTTCTGGCATTGAAAACTATTCTTTACATTTAGCAGGGCGCGAAGTAGGGTCTATGCCATATACCCTACTCGACTATTTTCCTGATGATTTTTTGATTATTGCAGATGAATCACATGTTTCCCTACCCCAAGTCAGGGGTATGTATGAAGGCGACCGTTCCCGCAAGACCACCCTTGTGGAATTTGGTTTTCGATTACCCTCTGCATTAGATAATCGCCCCTTGCAATTTACCGAGTTTGAGACAAAAATTCCCCAAATGTTGTTTGTATCTGCCACACCTTCAAAATATGAAAAAGAACACTCACAATTTGAAGTTGAGCAAATTATTCGCCCAACGGGTCTATTAGACCCTGAAATTGTCGTGCGTCCAATAAAAGGGCAAATTGATGACCTTATTGGTGAATGTAACGCCATTACTGAAAAGAAGCAAAAGATACTTGTCACCACTTTAACAAAGCGCATGGCAGAAGATTTAACATCCTATTTAAAAGAAGCAGGTATCCGAGTGCGATATTTACATTCGGATATTGACACATTAGAAAGATTAGAAATCATCCGTGATTTGCGCATGGATGTTTTTGATGTCCTTGTGGGAATCAACCTTTTGAGAGAGGGTTTAGATATTCCTGAGGTTTCACTTGTAGCCATTTTGGACGCAGATAAAGAAGGCTTTTTACGTTCTAATACCTCCCTCATCCAAACCATAGGCCGCGCGGCGCGACATGTTGATGGGCGTGTTATTATGTATGCTGATGTGATTACTGATTCGATGAATAATGCAATAACAGAAACAAATCGTCGCCGAGGGATTCAAGAGGAATACAATAGAGTGAATAATATCACCCCTCGTTCTATTGTGAAGAAAATCAGAGAGCGTATTCAACTTACAAAGTCCGTAGATACTGCATCCCCTACGCTTGCCAAAGATGCAGAGTCTATGAGCCGTGAGGAGCTTATTGTTGAAATTAAAAAATTAGAGAAACAAATGAAATTGGCAGCCGCAGAATTACAGTTTGAACAAGCCGCCAGCATTCGTGATGAAATTTTGATGTTAAAAAAACGTATGAACTGATTGACATTTTCTAATGATGTAGTAAAATATCCTCTGTTGAGCAACTCGTCGTTTTCTGTATAGAAAGAGAGAAGTGATGCTATGTTTCAAGACATCTGGTTGTTTGTAGTGGCAGTGGTATTTGTTGCAATTAATGGGCTAACTATGTTGGCCTGGGCGGCGGCGCAGGGATATAAAATGAAGCCGACCGCCTTTGCTTTTTTAGTCGGTGCAGTTGGAAATCTTGTTACCGGTTCGATTACGCCAATCTCTGGGCAATCTTCTATTTTGACCGTTTCACATTTTATGAAAAATGTGAATGAAAGAATTGGTGCATTACTCATTGCAGTCCTTGTGATGATTCCACTGGGGCTGACAGGTGCAGTGACTCGCATTGCAGAATTTGCAGGTAATCCCGTTGTGTGGGGAATGATGGCTGGTGTTGGACTCATGGTTGCAGGCATTAGCATAGACATGTTTAATCAAGAAAAGCGAACTGGAATCATAGCATTTGTAAGCGCGTTGGCGGCTCATATTATATTTATGGGCAATCCACACGCGCTTGTTTATGTCATTGCCATTTCGGTTTCACTTGCAACAATTGATTTTGTGTTTTTACAAGGTAGGCGTGTTGACTTGCTTAAAATGGCACAAGATAACGGATACACTGGTGATATGGCACAAAATGATAATCCTAAATTTTGGACAAAGGAATACTGGGACGATTTTAAGCTTATGAAGCCTAAATTTAGCTTTGGGGCAATTTATTTCTCACTGGCATTTATAAGTTTAAATATCGGTACTAATATTGCTTTTGGAAATATTACAGCAAATCTTGCAGGCGATGGCACAGCACAAAATATGGACCACTTAACCGTGATTAACGCCTTGGCAGATATTCCAAGTGTGTTGTTTGGTGGTGCGCCTGTTGGTGCAATTATTTCTGCTACGGCAGCGTCCCCATGGCCTATCATTGCTGGGGCTGTCATGATGTTATTTTGTGCATTTTTGCTATTTTTAGGGCTTATGACAAAGGCTGTTAAATATGTTCCTGTGCAAGCGATTGCAGGGTTTTTGTTTATCATTGGATTCTTTTCTACATTTGTTGTTAACTCAAGAAATGCCTTTGCATACGGTGGAGGTACGCCACTATACACGGCACAAGCAGCTACAGCGATGGCGTTGACTGCACTCACTAAAAATCCCTTTATTGGACTTATTGGGGGAATCGCTGTACGGTATATTGGTAGCTATTTCTTTCCATTTTTATAATAGGTTAATTCAATAAAAAATCAAATATCTTATAAATCAATTACGATTTGAATAAAGGAGATTCCAAAATGGATTTAAAAAAATTACTACATGACATGGAACAAGCATATTTATACGGAAAAATAGACATTCCCGCACTTATAGCAGAACTTGGGGAGGATGAATTTGTAAAACTATTACTTGACAATACAGGTAGCCCTAACTCATTACTTAGGGAAAATATCCTAGGTCTTTTAGAACTGGATTATTTAAGTAACGAAAGTTGCGTACAAATACTAAACAGCTTTTTAAGCGATAGCCATTTGTTTAATGGACTAGGTAAGCAAGGGGACGACAGTGTTTTCTGGCGGTCATTTACATCTCTTGGCATAGGCTATCTTGTAGAGCATGGCGTTGATAAAGGCTTTTTAACAGAAAAGTTGTATATGACCGCATTGCAAAAATCCATAGATTACATGAAGCGTGAAGTTGATAGGCGTGGCTATGTTGCAGGTAAGGGATGGGCGCACGCCGCATCTCATGGTGCAGACATGCTATGCGGGGTTGTTAAGTGTCCCCTATTTCCCATAGCGTTTGCAAAGGAAATTTTGGAATGTGTAAAAATCCACATGCTATGCGGGCACAGTTTCACAGATATGGATGAGAAACGCCTTGCTGCCGTTGTACTTGCATTAGTAGAAAAAGGACTTGATACCACTATTATCACAGAATGGTTAAACAGCTTAATACCACACATTACCGTACCAACCTACACAGACCCACATCATTCATATGTAAAAACATTGTTCACAATTAAAACTTTTGTAATCTCTCTACATTTCATCTTAGGTGATGAAGCCGCAACCGCAGGACTTCGTCTGTTTATTAGAGAATATGAATCCAGCCTGTGGAAAAAAGCACATAACCAACAAGCAGTGTAATCTATGAAAAAGTTTGATTAAAACTTCTATTTGAATCATAAAACAGCCGTAAAAACTCTGACATCAAGAGCTTTTACGGCTGTTTTCGTTTATGAGATATCTGGAACTGACTCGGTTGTTTTATGCCGAACACGCCTGTGATAGTGCTGTCCATGTTAAAGAGCCAACAATTCCATCGGGAACTAAACCAAAAATCCTTTGGAATGTAGTAATTACAGTTAAAGTTCTAACACCAAAGACACCATCCTCTACTAACTGAGACATTTCAGGATAGCTTTGCCCTACTCTATTTAAACAGCATTGCATTTGTCGTACAGTTTCCCCTGTTGTACCTGGTCGAATTGATACGCCGTCAAATGGTGGCATTATGCAAGTATTTTCAGCATTTGAATAACTTTCTTGCATGAGCTTATCCCATGTTAAAGGACCAACAACACCATCAGGATTTAATGAAAATAGTTTTTGAAAAGCAACTATCGCATCATAAGTTTTAGGTCCAAAAATACCATCCTCATTGATACGAGGTATAGATGAATGACGCTCCCCTACTTTGTTTAAACGACTTTGAACTTGGCGTACAGATTCTCCACTTGCCCCTACACGCAACAATGTTCCCGGATATGGCGGTAATGCTCCACTTCCATTATTGCTTCCATTTTCACCAATAGGTATGACATCTCTTATACCCGATGCCACGGCTAAAGCCATTTCATTTACATTAAATCTTGCCATATCTTGTGGATTATTTATGAAAGCCAGTTCCACAAGCACCGCAGGCATTCTAGTTTGACGAATAATACCAAAAGCATCTTGCCCAGCGGCATTTGCTTGTGTTTTTACGCCTCGGTTTCTATATCCTAGTGTAGCAATTCTGCTGAGTATTGCATTTGCAATTGCACGGGCTTGCCCTTTGTCATGGATACTTATAAAAGCTTCAGTACCTGTGGCTGGAGTGCCGGCATTGCTATTGAGATGTAATTCTATAACGGCATCAACATTATTTTCATTCGCAAGATTTGCGTCTCTTGTAATGTTTCTATCAGTATCAGTCGTTCGATTATTAAGCACAGTATATCCCCAACTACGCAGGATATTACTTGCTTGATTTGAGACTCCTAAGGTAAAGTTTTTTTCCATAAGCCCATTTCCAACTGCGCCAGGGTCACTTCCACCATGTCCTGCATACATTGCAATTTTTGCCACAAAAAATCACTCCCGTTTATATGCTATTTTGCATAGTATGCGGGAATGAAATATGCGGTGCGAAGTCTATTGGAATTTACAAGCGCATTGGAACTCCATTTTCTGATAAGAATTGTTTTAAAGATTTTACAGTGTAATTTTCCTTAAGCAAAGGGGAATATAGCATACTGCTAATGATTGCGGCTTGAACTTGTGTTTTTGTAAAAAGTTCTAGCAAATGCTCAGGTTTTCCTGCCCCACCACAAGCAATGAGCGGAGTGCGTACAGCAGATTCAATTTTTTTCATTAAACAAATGTCATACCCTTGAAAGGTACCTTCACGGTCAATACTTGTTACACAAATTTCCCCTGCGCCGAGGGATTCACCTTTTATTGCCCACGTTATAACATCAAGATTTGTAGGGGTTTTCGCACCATCAGTATATACTTCATATCCGCTAGGCATTAAGTCATTTTTTTTCGCACGAATGTGTAAAACAATGCATTGCGCACCAAAAGCTTTCGCACCTTCACTAATTATTTCAGGGTTGCGTACAGCAAGAGAATCTAGGCTAATTTTCTCTGCACCAGATTTTAATGCATCAAACATGCTGCTTATTCCACTTATGCCGCCCCCTACCCCAAAGGGAATAAACACATGAGCGGCAACTTTTTTTATTATATTAAGATTTATTCCGCGTTTTTCATTTCCAGCATTTATGTCACATAACATCAGTTCATCAATTTGTGATGCATACATTGTAGCTGCTAACGTATCCGCAGCGGCAATATCTACAGGTTCACCTTGAAACTTCACATTTTTTGTGACACGGTCATTTATTATATCAAAACATGCAATGAGTCTCTTTGTTAACATATTTTCACCCCAGTATCTAAGAAGTTTTTAATCAGTTTTAATCCAATTTCACCGCTTATTTCTGCATGAAACTGGATTGCATAGATGTTATCACGTTGAACACATGCAGTTAATTCTCCATTATAATCACTTACCCCCCAAAGGTCAGCACTATCATCCACTACAGCATGGTATGAATTTACATAGTAAAAATGTGCGTTGTTCACATCTTCAGTAGGCACTGGTGTATTTTTTATAAATTTGACTTTATTCCAGCCCATTTGGGGAACACGCACTTTTGCAGGGTCAAATTTAACGACACGCCCCTTAAACCATCCTAGCCCTTCGGTCTTTTCTTCTTCGCTATGCTCAAACAAAATTTGCATACCTACACAAACACCAAGGAATAGCACTTTTTCTTTTAAAACTGCTTTTTCTAATTGCGTTAAAATATTCATTGCTTTAAGTGATTCCATTGTTGCTTTTGCACTACCAACACCTGGCAAAATTACACATGTTGCATCAGATAATTCTTGCGCGCTTCTGGCATATTCTGCATTAAAACCCAAGTGCCGCACTGAGGACATTACACTTGGGGCGTTGCCTGCCTTATAATCAATAATTCTAATCACGATATTCTCCTTCGAGTTATGGTTTCGACTAGAATATACATTGCTTCTTAGAATGCGTCAATGGATTATGATATAATTATTTTGGAGGTGTCGAATATGAGAGACGTACATGTTCATTTTTTGCACGGAGCAAAGTGCGGTTATAGTATGGAATTTTTTGACAGCTATGTAAAAAAGGCAGTAGAAATGGGGCTTGAAGAAATATATTTACTAGAACATACCCATCATTTTTTTGAATTTGAAAAAATTTATACGCCCTGCATTGAATACAATCATACACAAAGGAAATGGTTGACAAGTGACCTTAGGGGAACGATAGAAGATTATCTTCATTTTATCCAATCAATTAAACCCCTTATTGGAAAACTTCCCATTAAAATAAATTTTGGACTTGAAGTTTGCTATATTCCTGAAACATCTGGCAAGCTGATAAATATTTTAAAACAATATTGTTTCGACTTTTTAACAGGCGGTATACATTCCATCAATGGATGGGTTTTTGATGACCCTAGCCAAAAAGAATTATGGCATAATGTAAATGTAAACAACATGTATCATCGGTATTATGAAATTATGTTTGAACTTTGTGATAGTGGTTTATTTACAGGTTTAGCTCATCCTGATAGCATAAAATGTTTTGGATATAATCCGACTTGTGACTTAACAGACCAATATCATAAATTAGCCATCGGGTTAAATAAAAACAACATGTACACAGAAAATAACGGCGGGTTAAAACTGCGCTACAATCCAGCCTTAGAACTTGGACTAAATAATAACCTGCTAAATATATTAAAGCAAAACAATGTAAAAATATGTACAGCATCCGATGCACATCAAATCAATGACATCGGTGCATATATTCGTGAACTTGAAGCAATGATTTAATATTGTTCAAAAATTTCATCTAAAATTTCTTTAAGCAGTGTAGGTCTGCCTGTTACAATCGCATCAGCACCTTGGGAAATAAGATGACGCATTGTTTCTTCATCATTTATAGTCCAGTATTGCACAGCTATATTATGTCTATGCAGGGCACGGATAAAATGACGAGTATCCAATGGTAAAGACCCTTCCCTTGTAGGGATTTGCGCTAAAGTAAATTGGGGATTATATATGAAGTCCAACCCAACCCAATGGGCAATATATACAGGCCTAAGTCCAGAACCGCTTGGCGAAAACATAAGTTGAGGGTGGGTTGTTTCACGCAACTCCACAAATCTTTCAAAGTTTGACGTATGAAATGATGCTAACCCTATACGCGCGAAGGTGTTATACGCTGCGTCTAAACGTTCCATAAGCTCAATAATGGCATCTACAGACTGCAATCCAATATCTCCGCTTTGTTTTACTTCTACAGTCATCAGATTATTGGGGAATGTTCTAATGGCTTCTTCCAATGTCGTCACCAAAAATTTGTAATCATGACGCGGAGAAACGCCTAATGGATATACAACGTCAAGAGGCGTGACGCTAACCCCTGCATAATTTGTATATGGAATCAAATCCATTTCAAGAGGTCTGGTGCCATTAGAGCCTATAGGATGAAAATAACCAAAGCTTACTTCTTGCTCAACTAAGTCTGCAAAATACCAGTCATGTATATATCCTGTTACATTTGACCTACGGTCAAGTGTGCGGCAATGTGATAATATAATCACACCATCGCGGGTCATGTTTACATCAAGCTCAAACATAACATTTGGGTCAACATGGTATGAATTAAACATGGCTTCAAGTGTGTTGCCTGGAAATTCTAAATTCCCACCAGCATGTGCGGCAACCATAGGACGATTGCCACGCCCCACGATAAATGGATTCGCTTCCATTGTTGGACGGCGGGGAATCAAATGGAATATTAACACTAGCAATACGAATGTACCCATGACAATACCCGCACATTTTAAAATTTTCTTCAAAGTCTGCATTATAATCTCTCCTAGCATTTAGAAAACTTTAATAATTATATGCAGAAATTTGAACTTGTCAAATAACAATAAGTAAGTGAGTTCCAGTTTTATACATAAAATTTCACCTTTCCATCAAAAGAAAAGACAAATTGCGCATATGCATTAGCCTTATACTGACCTAGGTGATGCAGTATGACAGTATATGCAGATATGTTGTTTCTGGTGAATTTCATAATGAATGGTTTTGTACTTTGGGTGTTGGCAAAAATTATGGGTATTTCACGTAAGTTTAGGTGGATTTTACTTGGTGCAGGGGTTATGGCTTTGCTATACACGTTTATTATTGTCATCTATTCATTGCGATTTATGAATGTACTACTCGCATCTGTAGTCATTTTATCTATTGGTGTAGCAATCGTTTTTCATCCAAAAGGCATTAAACCATTTTTAAAACTTATGGTCGTTGCTTATGGGGTTTCATTTACCATTGGTGGGTTGGGAATGGCGTTGTTCTTTCTTACAGATTTGCCATATGCCGTTCATTTATTGGCAGAAGATTGGGAAGGGTTCACACGTGCTATCTCATGGCATTTAGCTTTAACGGGCATGGTTGCAAGCTATATTTTAATAAAAATAGGTATAAGATTTTATGAAAAGCTTTTGTTAAAGCGTCAAATGATATGTAATGTACAAGTGTTTTTAGATGAGAAAGATTGTTCATTTGATGCATTGGTAGACACTGGACATTGCTTAAAAGAACCCATCTCTCAATCATCGGTTATTATTGCAGAGTTTGAACTTGTAAAAAGTTTTCTTCCAGACAAGCTGAAAATTCTATTTTATGAAAAACAGGAAAACGACCTTAGCGCGTTATTATTAAACCGCGAAGGGTCTTTCTATACAAGAATCCGAATGATTCCATTCACAAGCCTTGGCAAAACCAATGGAATGCTCATCGGATTTCGCCCAGATAAGGTGCAAATAGGCAAAGATGTACCTGTCGATGTAGTGATTGGCATTTACAACGACAAACTTAGCGGTGATGGACGTTATAGAGGGCTACTTAGCCCCGAACTCATAGGAGGTGTCTAAAATGTTGAATGTACTTTATACAAAAGCGCGAAACATGATTTATGATGCATTGGCATTTATAAAGCCACAGGAAGACAACGACCGTATTTACTACATAGGTGGCAGTGAGGTACTACCTGCGCCCCTTGATGCGGACGAAGAGGCAAAATGGCTTGCATTGCTTGGAAGCGAAGATGATGCGCAAGCAAAAGCAACGCTAATCGAACGAAACCTGCGGCTTGTAGTATACATAGCACGCAAGTTTGAAAACACAGGAATCAATGTGGAAGATTTGATTTCAATAGGTACAATTGGACTCATCAAGGCAATCAATACATTTAAAACAGACAAAAAAATAAAATTAGCAACTTATGCCAGCCGTTGTATCGAAAATGAAATTTTAATGTATCTTCGGCGAAATACCCGAACCAAATCTGAGATTTCAATAGATGAGCCGCTTAATGTTGATTGGGAAGGTAATGAACTTCTGCTGTCAGACATTTTAGGAACAGATGTAGATATTATTTCACGTGATTTGGAAGATGAAGTAGACCGCGAACTTTTAAATACAGCATTAGAAAAATTAAATAATCGTGAGAGAAAAATTATAGAACTTCGTTTTGGATTATATCCTGGCGGGGAAGAAAAAACACAAAAAGAGGTTGCCGATTTACTGGGGATTTCCCAATCATATATTTCTCGGCTTGAGAAAAAAATCATCGTAAGGCTAAAAAAAGAAATGAATCGTATGGTAGTTGAATGATGTCCATGGTATACTAGGGATTGCAAAAGCAGTCCCTTGCTTATTTGGAGGCATTTTGAGTGCGCAGAAAAAATCGAAGAAATATAAAAAATCGAAAAAGTGAATCAATGAACCTTCTTTCAGGCATTGGTGCAGGCATTTTGGTTCTAGCCGCAACAGTGTGCGTAGCGCTTGCTGTATTTATCATGCTTGATTACAATATTCCAACAACAAGAAACACTGTATCGTTAGATAATATACAGCCAGCATTTATCCATGTGCCACAAACACCAGAGACGCTTCAACCAGAAATATTGACTATTGTTGAACCAACGACTGTCTTCTTTGATGATATTCCATCCTATGCAGATTTTTATATCCTACCTGACACTCCTGATGATATAATGATGATTGTCTATGACTCTCCAGCACCTATCACAGTTCCAGAGCCAACACCATCCCCCACACCAGAACCTCAGCAACATCGTTTATCTGCACGAATTGCAAATATGGATGCATTTTCCGTATTACCATTCTACATAGCGGAAAATGCCGTATTTTATGCAGAATTTTATGCTGCAAGACCTGATTTAGATATTGAAACAGTTGTGTGGAAAGTCAATGTATCCCTTCACATACCTTTTTATGAAGGAATCCAAATCAACGATGATGCCAATCCTCTTTTAATTAGTCCATTTTTCCGTCTGCCGTCAGGATTTTCACCAAGCGGAATGATACCTGTCAACAGTGATACTTGTCACCTTCGTGCTACACCACAAACAGTGGCTGCGTTTCATAGCTTACGTGCTTCTGCACAGCAAGCTGGATTCAATTTATCAATAACATCAGCCTATCGTTCAGCTGCACGCCAGCATGAACTATGGGTGAACGGAGGGCGACGTGATGGTAGAATTGCTCGAACATATCACAGCGAACACCAAACAGGACGTGCCCTAGACCTTTGGGGCCCTGGTGGGCTACTTGATTTTAACGGGTCATCACCCACGGGTATTTGGGTCGCAAACAATGCCCATTATCACGGTTTTATCGTGCGTTATAGAGCTGAAACAACACATATTACAGGCTATATTCACGAGCCGTGGCATATCACTTATGTGGGTATGAATATTTCCATGTACATGCACAACAATAACATTTTAAGTTTAGAAGAATTTGTGGGCAGAAACCCATGGGTTACATTAAATTAAAGGAGGATTTTTAGTATGAAATTATTTATTGACACTGCCAATGTAGACCACATTCGCGAAATTGAAAGCTGGGGGGTGATTTGTGGTGTAACCACCAATCCATCGCTTATTGCAAAAGAAGGCCGCGACTTTGCACAAGTCGTAAAAGAAATCACTACAATAGTTGATGGCCCAATTAGTGCGGAAGTTATCGATACCCAAGCCGAAGGTATGGTAAAGGAAGCCAGAGAGCTGGTTAAAATTCATAAAAATATTGTAATAAAAATTCCTATGACTGCTGAGGGATTAAAAGCCACAAAAATTTTAACTGCGGAAGGTGTAAAAACAAATGTCACTTTAATATTTTCCGCAGTCCAAGCCCTTCTTGCCGCCAGAGCAGGGGCAACATATGTAAGCCCATTTCTTGGGCGATTAGATGATATTGGCATGGACGGAATGAATCTCATTGAAGAAATTTGTGATATTTTTGATGAGCATGGTATCGAAACAGAAATTATTGCGGCCAGCATTCGTCACCCAATTCATGTAACTATGGCAGCACGTCTTGGTGCGCATATTTCCACTATTCCATATGCAACGTTTGTACAAATGCTTAATCATCCACTAACCGATAGCGGAATTGAGCGATTCCTACAAGACTGGGAAACTTTGAAATAAAAACTGTAGAAACGTGAGAGGAGAAATGATAAATGCATAAGATTGTAAATGATACCACTGTAAATACCTTGCGCTTTTTAAGCGTAGATGCTGTACAAAAAGCAAAAAGCGGACATCCTGGCCTACCTCTTGGTGCGGCACCTATGTCACTAGCACTTTGGGGTGGCGAAATGAAACATAACCCTAAAAACCCGAACTGGCAAAATCGTGACCGCTTCATATTATCCGCAGGGCATGGTTCATCACTTTTATATAGTCTTTTGCACATTTTTGGATATGATGTAACCTTAGATGATTTAAAAAATTTCCGTCAATGGGATTCTGTTACCCCTGGACATCCAGAACTTGGGCATACTGATGGTGTTGAAATTACCACTGGGCCACTGGGGCAAGGCATTGCCAATGCAGTAGGTTTTGCATGGGCAGAAACCTATCTTGCAGCAAAGTTTAATAAACCTAATTTTAATATTGTTGACCATTACACCTATGTTGTTTGCGGCGATGGTTGTTTGCAAGAAGGCGTTGCCGCCGAAGCAGTTTCTTTAGCTGCAACGCTGGGGCTTGGAAAACTTATTTTAATGTATGACTCAAATGATATAACCATCGAAGGTGCAACCAATATTTCCTTTACAGAAGATGTGGGAAAACGTTTTGAAGCTTATGGCTGGCATGTGCAAAAAGTATCAGATGGTAATGATTTATCTGATATTATGAACGCCATAGAAACTGCAAAATCTGTAAAAGAAAAGCCATCCATCATAGAAATAAAGACTATCATTGGCTATGGCGCGCCCAATCAAGGAACAGCAGGTGTTCATGGTTCGCCCCTTGGTGATGAAGGCATAACAAAAGCCAAAGAAACGCTGAATTGGCAACATGAAGAGTCATTTTATGTGCCGCAAGATGTAAAGGACACATCTGCTGATTGGGTAAAGATTGCCCAAAAGTGGGAAGATGACTGGAATAAGCTTACTGATGAATATAAAGCCGCCTATCCTGAAAACTGGAAAGCATGGGAAATCTGGCACGCTAAAAAACTACCCATTGACCTTGATAATTGGGATGAATTTTGGCAATACGAGGGCAATCTTGCAACGCGTGCATCTTCAGAAGTGGTGCTTAATAAGTTATCGCAACATATACCAAATCTTTTTGGTGGTTCGGCAGACCTTGCGCCTTCAACTTTATCATTGATGAAAGACCGTAAATCTTTTTCAAAAGAAACGCCATGTGGTTCAAACTTGCACTTTGGTATTCGTGAGCATGGAATGGCTGCCATTGCAAATGCTTTTGCCGCTTATGGAGGGCTTCGTCCATATGTTGCAGGGTTCTTTGTATTTAGCGATTATATGAAACCTGCAATGCGTCTTTCTGCACTTATGAAGCTACCTGTGATATATATTATGACTCATGACTCAATTGGTGTAGGCGAAGATGGCC
This sequence comes from Defluviitaleaceae bacterium, assembly GCA_009780315.1. Classification (GTDB taxonomy): domain Bacteria; phylum Bacillota; class Clostridia; order Lachnospirales; family WQUN01; genus WRAH01. The sequence continues at coordinate 35,931 of WRAH01000005.1, read as the reverse complement.
CAACCCACCAGCCTGTAGAGCAACTTGCTGCATTGCGCAGTATTCCTGGTTTTACAGTGTATCGTCCTTGTGACACCAAAGAAACTGCTGCATCATGGGCTTATGCACTGACTAAAGTTGACGGCCCAACTGCACTTGTGCTTTCACGTCAAAATCTACCCCTTCTACCTGAAACAGGCAAAGGTGCATATAAGGGGGCGTATGTATTAAAAGAAGACATTAACCCTAACACAGGAAAGCCTGATATTTTGCTTATGGCAAGTGGTTCAGAAGTTGAGCTGATTTATAATGCACAGCCAATTTTAAAAGCTGCCGGAATCTATGCTAGCGTTATAAGCGTGCCTTCGCTGGAGGTTTTTGAGCGTCAAAGCGACGACTATAAGGAAGAGATTATGCCCAAGTGTATTCGGGCGCGTTTGGCAGTAGAAGCCGCTTCGACCTTTGGGTGGCATAAATACACAGGGCTTGACGGTGCAGTTATCGGTATAGATACTTTTGGTGCATCAGCTCCTGCTCCCGCATTGTTTAAATCCTTTGGATTTACTGTTGATGTTGTCGTTGAAAAGGCAAAAGAACTCATTTAGAAAAGGGGGTACTTGTATATGATTGATTATTTGAATGTGGATAATCCTGCTGTTTTGGGATTTGGTGCAATGCGGCTACCTGACACTGAACAGGTTTCAAAAATGGTTGACGCATATTTGGATAGTGGTTCTAATTACTTTGACACGGCATATATTTATGATGGTTCTGAGGAAGCATTAAAGAAAACATTAGTGACGCGTCATCCACGTAATAGTTTTGTAATTGCTGATAAATTACCGCCATGGTTGGTGAATAATCATGCGGATTGCAAGAAAATTTTTGAAGAATCTCTAACGCGCTTGGGTATAGATTATTTTGATTACTATCTTGTACATTCCCTTGATGATAGCCGTGAAGATGATGTTGAAAAGAAGGAATTATTTTCATGGGTAGCAGACCAAAAGAAAAAAGGATTAGTGAAGCATGTTGGATTTTCCTTTCATGGAACAACAGCGTATCTTGATAGACTATTAAAACGTCATCCAGAAGTGGAGTTTGTGCAATTACAGCTTAACTACATGGATATTCTTCGCGGGCCGGCAGGAGAATGGCATGAGCTTGGATTAAAGTATAATGTACCAATTATAGTTATGGAGCCAGTTAAGGGTGGTTCACTTGCTAAACTTGCGCCTGCCGCAGAAAAATTATTTAAAGATTATGCGCCAGACCGCTCTATTGCCTCGTGGGCCATGCAATATGCAGGTACGTTAAAAGGTGTAACATTGGTGCTAGGTGGCATGTCAACTTTAGAACATGTGCAGGATAATGTAAAAACCTTTAAAAATTTAAAGCCATTTACCACTGAAGAAATGGGCTTAATTGAAAGTGCATTGGTTGAGATGTCTAAAGTTGCATCTATTCCTTGTACAGCTTGTAAGTACTGTCATACTGATTGCCCACAGCAAATTGATATTGCATCATGTTTTTCTCTTTATAATGACGTGAGCCGTGGTGATGCAGAGTGGAATCGTGCGATGATGTACAAAACTTTGCCAGAAGGACGACGTGCTGATGATTGCACAGGATGTGGCATATGTTTGTCTCATTGTCCACAGCATATTGATATTCCAGATAGACTTCAAGTGGTCGTTAAAAAATTCAAATAAAAATATGTATGTAGTATAGTAAAAGCCCTCAATCAGCCGATTGAGGGCTTTTTAGTGGTTATTCACGGATAGTTATAATTTCATCTGTACCTATGGTGAAATATTCTTGTGCGCTTAGGTTTTGTACCATTGTACCTTCGGCTAGGAATGTGCCAGGGTTTATTACTCGGGCATAATAGTAATACGTGCGTGTATCATTGAAGTTTCTATTATGGTCAAAAAACATGATACGTTGCCCTTCGGTTCTTATATGGCGTATTTGACCTTGATTGCTAAAGCCGAAACCACCTGAATCAGTTATAGCAACTAGCCCTGCGGGTAAAAAATCTGTAATTACATATGAGCCACCCATGGCGTGTGCGGAATAGTCAATAGTAATCTGTACGCGAACGATATCTCCTTGATTAAAGTCTGTAGTACTTATGGTTTCGCCAGCACGGAAAAATTCACGTTGAATGGTGATTCCTGCAATGCCTTCATTAGTCAGGGGTTTTCTATGAATAGATGTTGCACCTACATCCCCTACTACAGAGGTTAATACAAATTCGTGCATATTTTGAACAGGAATTTGCAAGGTATAACCTCGCCAGTGAGATAGGCTTCTGGTAAATGCTTCACCAAAAAGCGTATAGGTTATTTCGGCGTTTACATCGCTTACATGACTAATTTCATTTGTAATGAAGGAAAGCCGTGCAACATTTAACATAAAGTCGCTGGTGTAGTGCCTTGCAATGTAGCGGTACAACCCTTCACTGTGGGGCATTCCAAGGGTTGAAGCTAGAAGTGACGCGCTGGCTGTAGCATGTAGTGTATTTGGGTGCGAACCATCTTGAGGTATGCGGTAATATTGACCAATACTTTGAATTTGCGGGGCGATTCTTTCATTGTAAATTCTCATTGCAGTATCCATTTCCCCAAGTACTGCAAAGCCTAAAGCGATATACGTTATATCTCTTATTGAGAGATTCTCTAATTGTTCATAACTTTGCAAGTACAATAAGACTGGTTCTTGCAACATAGCAAGCCCATATAATGCTTGCATTTTATTTAACTGGGAGTTTCCTTCAAAAATATTGTATAGATAGTCTCGAAGATTGACTGTGCTTATTTCATCCATAATAAATGGCATAAGTCTGATGGTTGCGGTCAAGCTACTTTCGCCATGAGGTAAGGTAGAAATGCCGCCATCCTGTTGTTGGTACATGCGTGGGTTGAAATTCCCTCCTACAGTGGGGGTTAATATGACTTCGGGGAAATATTCAGCTAAGAGCCTTTCTGCCTCACGGCGCATTACAAGTTCCTCTAGTTGGGCACTAGAACCCCAGCGCATGAAAAGTAGCTGGCTTAAAAATTGATTCCGCCCCTGGTCTGAAAAAGTAATGTTTGTAAGCCCAGTAGGATTGGTTGCAAAAATTGTAGCTGGAGTCACATCATAAAAAGTGGCAGTGTCTATTTGGCGATGGGTTTCCAATACAGTGAAATGATGCATTATTGCATCGCTATACCCTTGTGCTGTTGCATAAATGACTATGGTATGGTCGCCTACTTCTGTAAGTTCCCATAGAGGGATGTTTATGCGGTCAAAAACATGACCTGTTGCCGTTGCCATGACAGTATTTCCATTTCTAACTTGGATGGTTGTATTATCGCCAAAGTTTAAAGCAGTGCCATATACATTTATGCCAAGGGTTGGAATATCACCTACGAGAAAAACAGAGTTCAAAGCATAGTTTAAAAACATTGGCTGCGTCACAATAACAGATTCAACTAAATTGCCTGCATACAAATCTTCACTTATTCCAGAGATTGTCATGCGCCATGATGTTATATTATCCGGAAGACGGAATGTAAAGGTGGCTTCGCCTTGTGCGTTAGTGCGAATTGTAGCGAAAACTGCCGTGTCTTCAAAGATTTCACGGATGTGGGTTTCTTCGCTTATAAGTGCTGCACCAGCTTGAGCAGGGGCAAACATTACATCAGATGCTGCCCACATTTCCCCAAGTATCATCTCTGATTCTTCATCAAATCCTATAACATCTATATCAATGCCATCACTAGCAAAGGTTCTGTGGGTTGTCATTATAAAGTGCAAATGCCCATTGACTGTACGGTATAAAGCGTTCAGTGTATTTACATTGTAATCACGTAAGGCAAACAATGCCTCATCAACAAGACCTATATTTACACTTGCAGCTTTTGGATTGCCACGATTATCATGAGCAGTCACTCGGAGGGTTGCCATGTCACCAGGTTTATATCTGTCTTGACAAGTTTCTACTGTCAACACTAAATTTCGGCTTGCACTATTAAAACGAAGTTCTTGACGCATTTGGTGATTGCTATAATAGATGTGACCATTGAAAAAGAATGCATATACGGTGGCATTGGGTAAATGCATTTCATCAAAATTGAATACAAAAGCATTTGAGCCAACATGATAATGTAAAATGCCATCTTGAACAGCTACAAACAGGAAATTGCCTGACGTAAGGGGTTCTAATCCACGGTTGATACTCAGACGCACTTCATCGCCAATGTCATACCCTTCACTATGTGGTCTTGCACCATATAATGAAAGTCTGTCTTCATCAATCTCATTATAAAAACTTGTGAAGTCTCTACCGATAAATAACGTTTGCATTATTTGGCGACCATTACCATCTGTTGTTGTTATCGTTGCGCTATAGCTTTCACGCGCTCTATTTGGCACTTGAAAATCGTGAGAAATTGCACCACTTGTGTCAGTAACCAACGTAAATCTATTGATTTCTTCTTCACGCCTTACACTGCGATATCTTGGGATTACCCTGCGTTCAATATTGTCATAACGTTCTCCATCGCGTATGCGTTCCCAGTAGATACGTTGAATGACAACAGAAAATTCCTGCCCTGCAACAGGTGTATCTAAAAAGTCTTGACTATTTTGAGCCGTGCCATCATTCAGTCTATCAAGGATAATGGAATGAACGTTTAATGAAAGATTAGCATTTGTATCCTCACGTACAGCCCGTGATTGAACGTAAATATCATTGATAAATACACGTGTAGATGCCCGTTGCATTACCCATCCCACTTCAGGAAGGGTTGCATGTGCTTCTAAGTTTAATGTGGTTTGCCCTTGTGCGTGGTTATCGGAAACTGTAGCCATTGTACTTATTTCAAATTCTCCGTCAATATTGGTTGTATTATTGCCATCACGATTAGTCGTTAAGTTCCAGCCACTTGCCCAATAAGTCACATCAAGCCCAGCCACTGGCGTACCTTCAAAAAATTCTGTTCTTATCATAAATGATGCGTCTTCTCCAGCAAATATGGCGTGTTGAGCTGGTATCACAAGTAGTTGATATGGCGGGGTTACATAATCTTCAACACTAAAAAACATTGAACCAACAGACAAATCACCATGATATATAGTCAAATTGTAAAAACCTGGGTCAAGGTGTGGTAATTGCATTTCCCCAGAATATGCACTATATGAAACAGGAATGACTTGTCTTTGCAGAATAGGTCTGCCGCCAGACCGCCACCAGCTACTGGTAAGCACAACCGTTACATATTGGATATCTTCATGATATTGGCGATTTTGTACAAATCCCCAAAAGCTCACTGTATCATCTCGCTGGAATAATGTACGGTCAAGTTGTAGTGCAGTCCAATATCTATCATGACCACTAGGCCTTGAATGTCTGAAATGTTGTGAGAAAAATAAAACACTTTCCATACCCTCTGTAGATGTAATGGTAAGCCTATCACCATATGATGAATATGGCATAGGACGGTCAATGATTGCAATACCATGGGCATCTGTTAAAAATTCACGGCTATCCATTGGGTCGTAAACTTGTGCATTTACAACAGGTCTACCCGTTTGCATATCATTTATCCATAGCAAAGTCTGCTCGCCATCAGCAACGACCTGCACAGCTAAATCTGTAATTTGAATAACCATTTGACTATGCCAATCTGCGATAGATGCTTGAACCAAATAAAATCCTTCAGGCAATTGATAGGGTAGTCCTAATGTTTCAACACCCCATCTGCTTACATTTTGTGGTTCAGTGATATAGAATGACATGATATTTTCAAGTTCAGAAGTACTAATAAGATTATTACGCCATGCTTGATGCGCCCAGCTTGGCGGACGTAAAAGCCGTTTCGCAGCATTAACGCCTGCGTTGGAATTGTGAAACTGGTATACATTCACATCAATAATAGGACGGGTAATACCAGCCTGTGAATTATATTGCACTCTAAAATTTAACGTAGGCGGTTCAAAAGACGGAAACTCTATATATGCATTTGAAAAACGCACTGTAGATTGCTGTGTACGATTTTGTATATTTTGGGTTGGTATTGGTGCGGTTTCAAAGGAAAAAATATGGCTTTCAGCGATAACTTCATTTGTACTTGGCAATTCAATTCCCGCCGCTATTGTAATAGTGTAAACCTCGCTGTGTGTAAGGGGATTAAAGGGCATAAAAACTACCCTATTCTCATGGCGTTCAAACCGCCCTTCCACATAGGGGTATATACTGAAAAAGTTTTCGATAGATATGTCTTCATTGATTGCAAATTCAATTTCAATTGCTGTATTGACTGGTACATTTGTAGATTCATTTCTTGGAAAAACCGATATTATTTCAAAACGTACAGTGGTTTGAAATGCCCACGTAATATGATCTTGACCGTTTCTGGCAAGCCGAAATATATATAGTCCATTATGTGAAAGGGGTACAGCAGGGGTAATTGTAAAAGCATCCCCTGCCCTACGGGTAATAATCGGTTGCGGTTGTCCGTCAATAGTGATTGATGGAAGTGTTGAATCATATATTGGCGGCGTAGACAGCATAAATTCACTTTGGATACCGATACCTGAATGTCCTTGCAATGTTGGCGTAAGACTATATCCCTCTCTAGGGGGTGCCGCAGTTACAATGACAGGTGTGAGAGGGGAATGTAGTGATGCAAACATTACATTTATTGGCGAAATCATCAGAACGAACACGAATATCATTACAATAATAAAATGAACTGGCTTAATTTTTTCTCTCATTCAAAATCATACCTTTCAATGAATGCCTCAATAATACTGTAATTATACGAAAAAGGTTACACCTTATCAAGAAAAAGTCAAAGAAAAAAGTGCTGGCATTAAGCCAGCACCCAAAGGATATACTCCATTATTCCAGTCATAGCGACAATTCCAATGCCTACGTACAACAAATCATAAGCCTTTACACGTTTTTTTTCACGGACTCCCATCACACGTTCAGTAAAAGTTGAATGGTCAAGAAGCTTATCCTTTCCTGCTACCAATGTCGCTGGAAAAATCAAGGCTACAATGCCCATGAACAGAATCACTCCACCTGTAGCAAAGTTTCCTGTAAAAATATACTGTATATCCATTTGACCAAGACGAACAAATGAGAAAATGATACTCCCCACAGTAACAATGATGATAATGACAAAGGCAATAGCAAAATATTGTAGTATAAGCTTGACTATTTTACTCATCACGAGGACATCTATGACAGGCTACAAAGTGACCAGAAGAAATTTCATTAAGCAAAGGGTCTGTATTTTTGCAAGCATCCTGACGTTGGAAGCACCTACCGTAAAAACGGCAACCTGGTGGTGGATTGATTGGGCTTGGCACATCCCCTTCTAGGATAATTCTTTCCCGCTTTACATCATCTACTCTAGGCACAGGAATAGCGGAAAGTAACGCTTTTGTGTAAGGGTGCTTAGGATTTGCAAAAATTGATTTGTAGTCGCTCATCTCCACAATTTTACCCAAGTACATGACCGCAATATGATTGCTTACATGCTTAATTACACCCAAGTCATGAGAAATAAATAAATACGTAAGCCCTTTATCTCTTTGTAATTCATCTAAAAGGTTTAAAATTTGCGCCTGAATAGATACATCTAATGCAGAAACAGGCTCGTCATGAACGATAAATTCTGGATTGAGCGCAAGCACGCGGGCAATACCGATACGTTGACGGCGACCGCCATCAAGCTCATGAGGGTATACATTTTCTAAGCGTGATGCCAAACCCACCGTGTCCATAAGGTCTGCAACTTTTTTACCAAGCTCCGCAGCACCTTTTGCCTTTTTGTTAATGATAAGCGGTTCAGCAATAATTTCAGAAACACTCATACGCGGGTTAAGAGAAGCAAAAGGGTCTTGAAAAACAATTTGTGAATTTTCTCTAAACTTTGCCATTTGCTTTTTCTTATAATCTAAGATATTTTCACCATTGAAAATAACCTGTCCGCCTGTGGCTTCAATCAGGCGTAGTACAACACGCCCTGTTGTAGATTTTCCGCAACCACTTTCACCGACCAGCCCTAAAGTTTCGCCTTTTTTGATTTTAAAATTGATATCATCAACAGCATGAAGAGGGCCTCTTGGAGTTTTAAAATATTTTTTTAAGTTTTTTACTTCCAATAATACTGACAATTTACTCGCCCCCTTCTTCAAATAATAAGCATCTTACATAATGCCCATCATTGACTTGCGTATGTTTAGGTACTTTTTGCGAACACTCGGGTTTTGCATGGTCACAACGAGGATGAAATGAACAACCTGACGGAAGATTCATTGGGTCAGGCATTAAACCTTTAATTGGCTTTAGCTTCTCTTCATCCTTTTCAATATCTGGAATGGAATTGAAAAGCCCAATAGTATATGGATGTTTGGGATTGTTAAAAAGCTCCTTTTTATCTGCCGTTTCTACAACACTACCTGCATACATAATAGCTACTTTGTCGCAAATTTCTGCAACAATACCAAGGTCATGGGTAATCATTATCATAGAAGTGTTGTTTTCTTCCTTTAACCCCTTCATAAGTTCCAACACTTGCGCTTGAATGGTTACATCTAAAGCAGTGGTAGGTTCATCAGCAATAAGAAGCTTTGGATTACATGCAAGTGCAATAGCAATGCCTACACGTTGACGCATTCCACCTGAAAATTGGTGAGGGAAGTCTTTTGCACGTTCTTTACGTATACCTACTTTATCAAGCATTTCCTCTGCTCTTTGAATGGCTTGGGCAGCTGTAACTTTTTCGTGAAGCATAACAACTTCTGCAATTTGGTCACGGATTGGAAAGACAGGATTTAAGCTGGTCATAGGGTCTTGGAAAATCATTGAAATTTGGCTTCCGCGCACTGCTCGCATTTCTGCTTCAGAAAGCTCAAGTAAATTTCGCCCATCATAAATGATTGAGCCATCTACAACTAATCCCGGAGGGCTTTGGATAAGGGACATGATTCCCAGTGCAGTTGTAGTTTTACCTGCACCTGTTTCGCCAACCAAACCAATGGTTTCACCTGGCTTTAGGGAAAAGTTAAGGTCATTAACCGCAGCAACTGTTCCCTCTTCAATGAAAAAGTGTATCGACAGATTTTCAATATTCAGCAAATTTTCATTATTTTTTGACATTTGTATCTGCCCCCTTATTCGTGAGCGCGATTTGCGCACGTCTTAATTTTTCAAAACGTCCTTTAGACATACCGCCAGAGCGTAATTTAGGGTCTAACGCATCACGAAGTCCATCACCCATCATATTGATGCCAAAAATAACAAAAGCAATGGCAAGACCAGGGAATAATGTCATATGCCAGTATCCAGCAAGCATATATCTGCGCCCATCAGACAACATTGCACCCCATTCAGGTGTAGGCGGTTCAAGACCCAAGCCAATGAATGACAACGCCGCTGCAACAGCAATAGCGGTAGCGAAACCCATCGTTGCTTCAATAATGATGGGTGACATAGCATTTGGCATAATATGTCTGCGTATGAGCCTAAAATTGCTTGCACCAATAGAACGGGCAGCTTCAACAAATTCTTGCTCTCGTAAAGAAACAACTTGTGCCCGCACTTGCCGAGCATATGCAGGGATAGCACCTACACCCACTGCAATCATTACATTGACAAGACTTGGTCCAAGTGCCGCTGAAATTGCAATCGCCAATAAGATATTGGGTACAGCCAAAATAATATCAATAATACGCATAATAATATTATCTGCCACACCGCCAAAAAATCCTGCAACAGCACCCAGCGTAACGCCTATAATCATAGATATAGACACAACGACAGCACCCACTTGCAACGATATTCTTGAACCATGTACGATTCTATTAAAGACATCTCGTCCTAGATGGTCTGTACCAAACCAGTTTTCTGCAGAAGGGAATTGACGTGAATTTCCCCAATCTTGCATATTAAAACCAGGACTCCAACCATCACCAGGTGCAATAACATCAGCAAAAACAGCCAAAAGTATTTGTAAAATGATAATACCCATGCCAACTAAGGCAATAGGGTTACGTTTAAATCGTCGCCAAACTTCAAGAAATTGACTACGTTTCTTTTTAGGTTTTTGATTTTCCATTTTTTCACCTTCCCTTTATCTGTATTGCGAACGAATCCGCGGGTCTATAAAGGCATACAAAATATCTACAAGCAAGTTTACCAAACTAAATGAGATAGCAATAAGCAAAACACCACCTTGTACTAAAGGTTGATCCATTTGCGATATTGCCTCTACCATAAACCTGCCAAGACCAGGGATAGCAAAAATGGTTTCTGTCAAAACTGCACCACCAAGTAGTGCGCCAAATGTAAGACCAGCTACAGTGGTTACTGGAATCAACGCATTGCGCAGAGCATGTTTGAAAATGACCACACTTTCTTTTTGCCCTTTTGCTCTAGCTGTTCGTATATAATCTGAACGGATACATTCAAGCATACTTGACCTTGTCATACGCATGATGATAGCCGCAGAAGATGCACCTATTGCAACAACCGGCATAACCCAATGCATAGGCGTACCCCATCCTGATGTGGGAAATATTCTTAAATTAACACCAAATAATATAACCATCATCATACCCAGCCAAAAATTAGGTATAGCGGCGGCTAAAAGCCCGGTAAAATTGGCTATAATGTCAAAAATAGAATATTGCTTGGTTGCACTTAATATCCCCAAAGGCACACCCATTAAAAGGGCAAAGATAACACTCATGCCTGCAAGCTGCATAGTATTTGGGAAACGAGCGAAAATTTCTTGAAATACAGGTCGGTTTGTTTGCCATGACCGCCCGAAATCAAGTGTTAGTGCATTACCTACAAAACTACCAAATCGTATTAAAAACGGGTCATCCAATCTTAACTCTTCACGTACACGGGCTATGGCTTCAGGCGAAGCAGCTTCGCCAAGTATAACACGTGAAGGGCAACCCGGGCGTATATAATCCAGCACAAAGATGATAAACATAACACCTATCAGCACAGGTATCATCATCAAAAGCCGTCTTAGAATATATTTATGCACACCCTCACCTCTTAATAAATAGGCGACAACGACACTGTGCCGCTGCCGCCCTTAATAGCGTTAAAATCTTTTGCTTTTTAATAAAATCTACTACTAAAAATTACTCAAACCAAACTGTTGCAAAGTTGTGATGACCTGCTGGGTTAAGAATCAGTCCATTCATATCATTAGAAACAGCATGTAATTCTTCACCTTCCCAAAGGAATACCCATGGTGATTGGTCTCTAATAACTTCCATAGCTTCTGCGTAAATTGGCAAACGTGCTGCTGGGTCTGTTTCTAAACGACCAGCGTCAAGCAATCTGTCAATTTCATCATTAGAGAAAAATGTTCTATTACCTGCGCCACCGTGGTTCGATGAATGGAACAATGGGAACAAACCATAGTCTGGGTCGCCTGTTACAGTTCCCCAAGCCATAATAAACATCTCATGTTCTCCATCTGCTCTTTCAGTTTCGTCAAGGATTTGTGGCCACTCATAAGAATGAATACTTACGTTAATACCAATTTGACCAAGTTGGAATTGAACCATCTCAGCAATTGTTGAACGCTGTGTATTTGGAATGTTCCACCAAATTGCTGCGTCAAAACCATCTGGGAATCCTGCTTCGGTAAGCAGTTCTTGCGCTCTTTCAAAGTTTGCACCTTGGCTGCCTAAATCAAAAGATGGTGTTGGGTGGAATCCCCATACTTGGCTTGAAAGCGGCCCTTGTGCTGGTGCACCCGCGCCCATAAATACGTTTTGAACGATACCACGGGTATCCAGTGCATAGTGAATAGCTTGACGTACGCGGTAGTCATCAAATGGTGCGCGGTTATTATTAAACCCAATGTAATGAATGGTCATATTTGGTCTGCGCATCATGGTTACATTTGGAGAAGCTTCTGCTACAGCAATGTCCGCAGGGGCTACAGCTTGTGCAAATTGAGCTTCACCGGTTTCAACTGCCATTAAACGTGAACTTGGGTCTGGAACAAGTCTATAAATAAGTGTCTCAATAACGGGCAAATGACCCCAGTAGTTATTGTTTCTTACAAGTGTAACTGCGTCACCTAAAACAATACTATTAAAAGCAAATGGCCCTGCACCAACTGGGTTATCAGCAAAATGAGCTAAACCATCTTCTTCACCCATTGAATCTAAGATACCTTGAAGGTGGTTCATTGGAAGGATACCAGCCGCAGGATGCGCAAGGTGACTTAAAATTGGAGCAAATGGAAAGTCTAGGTGAATTGTAAATTCATAATCGTTATGCACGGTTACGCTGTCAATCATACCTAGGATAATTTCAACTTGGTCACTCACTGCACCGCGTTCGATGGAGAATTTAATATCATGGGCTGTCATTGGGTCGCCATTGTGGAATACCACATCGCGGCGAAGCACCATATTTAAAGTTTGCGCATCAACAAACTCCCAACTTTCAGCCAGTGACGGATGTACGCTAAGGTCAACAGAACTTTGATAAATAAGGGTAGAATACAGCATGTTATTAACCATTGAAGACGCATTGTCATTTGACTGAATAGGATCCATTGATACTGGCAATGCAGCTACAAGTATCGTGAAGTCCGTGCGTGTTGTGTCACCTGCGGGGCCTGTAGGTGCGGCACTTATATCACCTGTTTGTCCTGGTGGGTCTGCTGGTGTTGTTGCTGGTGGGTCTCCAGGTGCTGTACCCGCTTGTTCATCGTTGCCATTGCCACCTGTGCAAGCTGCAAGCACAAATGTAGCCATAACCAAAATGGCAAGCACTGCTAGAAAACGTTTTAACATCAAATTTCCTCCTCATTAAGATGATGTATTAGACATGATTCATATAATTTGTCATGCCTGATTTTTCATTTATATCATAACCAACAATAAAAGGCAAGGTATTTTTACATTCTTGTTACATTTAACAAAGGCTTAATCAATTAGCAAAAAAATCATAAATTATTTTTAAAATTTATATTATTCATAATTTAAAAAAGCTTTACATTGACAAAGTCCTATGGTATAGTTTTTATCAAAGCAGAAGCACCACTTCTCACCCCACGCCTTTTTGAGCTAACGGGTTGCACTTTAATGCATTCTCTTTTCCTGCCTGATGTACTATATTACAGGAAAATTAGTGGTAGACTTTTGCAGTCTACTTTTTTATTGCCGTGAGCGGCTGTAAATTTTGAAGGAGTGAATAGATTATTACCGACTTAATGATCAACGAGCAAATCCGAGACCGTGAGGTACGGCTTATTGATGCAGATGGGACGCAGCTGGGTGTAATGCCTGGGCGTGATGCACAGCGTCTTGCAGATGAAAAACGGCTGGACTTGGTAAAGATTTCGCCAACGGCAAAACCACCGGTTTGTAAGATCATGGACTACAGCAAGTTCAGGTTTGAACAGTCGAAAAAAGAAAAAGAAGCCAGAAAAAAACAGCGGACGGTTGACATTAAAGAAATTCGCCTTTCTCCAAACACAGACACTCATGATATTGGTGTAAAAGTGAAAAAAGCCACTGGGTTTTTAAAAGATGGAGACAAGGTAAAAGTCACAATCCGTTTCCGTGGGCGCGAACTTGGACGCACAGAAGTAGCATACGGTATCATGAATAACATTGCTCAAAAACTTGCTGAACATGGCAATGTAGAAAAGCCGCCAAAAATGGAGGCTAGGTCTATGGCAATGTTTATGGCACCAAAGACCCAAGCGGAAAAAGATAAAATGGAAAAAGAACGAGAAAAGCAAGAAAAACTGGAAAATAAGGAGTCATAATATGCCTAAGTTAAAAACAAAAAAGGCGGCTAAAAAGCGATTTAAAGTCACTGGCACAGGTAAGTTTAAGTATGGCAAAGCAGGTAAACAGCATATCCTAACCAAGAAATCCCCTAAACGTAAAATGGGGCTTCGTCAAGCGGGTATTGTAGACAAAACGAACGAAGCAGCAGTAAGGCAAATGTTGCCTTACGCTTAAATTACAAGGAGGATTTTAAAATATGGCTAGAATAAAAGGTGCATTGCACTCACGCAAAAGACATAAAAAAACATTAAAGCTTGCCCGTGGTTATCGCGGTGCGCGCAGTAAACAATATCGTGTAGCCAAACAAGCAGTAATGCGGGCTATGGCAGCAGCATTTGCAGGGCGCAAGCAGACAAAACGTGAATATCGCCGTTTATGGATTACACGTATCAATGCCGCTGCACGTGAGCATGGTTTAAGCTATAGCCGTTTCATGAGCGGCTTGAAAAAAGCCGGTGTTGATATCAACAGAAAAATTTTATCCGAAATGGCTATAAACGATGCCAAAGCATTTGCAAAACTTGCAGAAATGGCGCGTACCGCATAAAAATTAAGATTTATTAAACTTCATGGGGGCTGTTGTTTTAACAGCTCCTTTTCTTGTATATTTACTGAAACTTTTACAGATAATATGAAAAGCTCAAGATAAATATTTTAATATATTAGCGAAATTCAAGGAGGAATACTGATTGAAAGCGACTGGTATTGTAAGGAGAATTGACGACCTTGGAAGGGTTGTTATACCAAAAGAAATTAGAAGAACCATGAGAATTCGTGAAGGCGACCCATTGGAAATTTTTACTGACCGTGAAGGCGAAATTATTTTGAAAAAATATTCTCCAATTGGCGAACTTGGCACATTTGCAAAAGAATATGCTGAAACACTTAGTCAAACATCAGGTCATATTACCTGTATTGTAGATAAAGACCAAATCATTGCCGTTTCAGGCGGCGGGAAAAAAGAATTTTTAGATAAAAATATCTCCCCTGCCCTAGAACGCGCAATCAATCAGCGCAATGCAGTATCTGCAACGCGCAGTGACGCAACCTTTGTACCGATTCTTGAAGAAGATGACCCAAGCACTTACAGCAATGAATATATCGCGCCTATCATCGCCGAGGGTGATGTCCTTGGAGCCGTTGTGCTACTCTCACCAGATAAAAAAATGGGTGAAGTAGAAGGCAAACTTGCAGTAAGCGCGGCAAATTTTCTTGGACGGCAAATGGAACAATAGTGTATACTCAAACCGCGCAAATGTTAGCGCGGTTTTTTTAATGTTGAATTGGAGGTATATATGAACGAATTTTTAAAACTATTGGACACTTTGCTTGGCGAAAATGGCTGCCCTTGGGATAAAGAACAAACCCATGAAAGCATGAAACCCTATCTGATAGAAGAAAGCAATGAGGTGATAGAAGCCATCGACAAAAAAGATATGGAATCATTAAAAGAAGAATTAGGCGATTTATTATTACAAGTCGCTTTTCACTCTAAATTAGCAGAGAAGGCAGGAGCATTTACTTTTGATGATATTCTTGATGGCATTTCACATAAATTAGTGCGCCGTCATTCGCATGTTTTTGGGGATGACATTGCACTAAGCGCAGATGATGTTACTAAAATTTGGGAAGCAAACAAGGCGAAGGAGCGAAAATTAAGATAAATGCTGAATTTTCCTTGACAAATGCAGTGGAAAAGTTTATAAATACGAGAAAGTGTACTCCGTACCAATGATAAGGAACGGCAGTATAAATGTTTTTCTGCCCTTAGTGGCTCAAATTAAAGGAGGATAATGGAATGAACAAAACGGAACTTATTGCGGCAGTAGCGGCAAAATCCGACCTAACAAAAAAGGATGCAGAGAAATTTCTCACAGCCTTTGAGGAAGTCGTTACTAATGCACTGGTAGAAGGCCAGAAGGTTCAGTTGGTAGGATTCCTTACCATTGATGTTGTAGAACGTGCCGAACGTGAAGGCCGCAACCCACAATCAGGTGAGCCTATGAAAATTGCTGCATCAAAAGCACCACGTTTTAAAGTTGGCAAAAAGCTTAAAGATGCTGTAAACAGCAAATAATATTTTTTAGTGTAATTTCTTACAATTCCGTTGCGCATATTGCGTAGCGGTTTTTTTTTGTATATGATATCTTCCTGATAACTCGACATAAATCGGGAGGGTGAAATATGAAAAACTTGAAACTTTTACTTATTTACACATTAGCAATGATTTTTGTTAGCTTGTTTCCCGTGGTTGCTTACGGGACAAATATTAGACTGATTATTGATGGGCAAGAAGTACATAATATGTCTGCATCACCGGTTATTATTGATGACCGTGTGATGGTACCTGCACGTGATGTTTTTGAGCGCGTTGGCGGAGTTATAGGTTGGCATGAAGGACATCGTCAAGTCACTGTCCGCTATGCTGATGATGTGCTTGTTATGACTGTTGGTTTGCGTGAAGCACGGCTTAATGGACAGTCTATTATGATGCAAGTCGCACCTATTGTTATTGATGACCGCACACTTATTCCGTTAAGATTTCCAGCAGAAGCATTTGGGTTGGATGTTGACTGGTGCGAAACCACACGTTCTGCAATTATAAATTCAGATGGTGAGTATAATGGCAACGGAGATGAAAATGGAACAGAAATTATACCCCTTCCCCCTTCTACTGTACCTAATGAACCACCCAATAATATTTATGAATCAGATAAAGATGAACTTCCATGGGAAGGCGCACCAAACGAGTTGCCGCCACCCAATGCAATTTTAGTTGCGCCAGAAGGTAACGACCTAAATCTCGCACGCAGTGTATCAACAACGCCAATTACAACCGTCTCCCATCCTGAGACAATGATAACCGCCATTCGTACCCCGCAGGAAACAGGGGCGGCGGCTTATGTAGTTGTAGCGTCATCACCTATTACTGGTGCAAATTATTTTGTCTTACCTGACAATCGATTAGTCGTGGATATTAACAATGCAATATCACTGATTTGTGGTACCCATTATGTTGATACGACTGTGCCAATTAGCGGCGTTCGTGCATCACAATTTACAAATACAGCACCAAGGGTGACACGTGTAGTTTTTGATGTTGTTGGGTCAGCAGAATTTAGTGTAGGACTTTCTGCTGATAGGCAAGTCCTTACGATTTCATTTTCACCCAATAGAATTACAGAAATTATTGCCCATTCAGATACTACT
This sequence comes from Defluviitaleaceae bacterium, assembly GCA_009780315.1. Classification (GTDB taxonomy): domain Bacteria; phylum Bacillota; class Clostridia; order Lachnospirales; family WQUN01; genus WRAH01. The sequence continues at coordinate 18,897 of WRAH01000005.1, read as the reverse complement.
TCAGATTCATTATTGATTCAAGGTGATGTACTTCCTTCAATTAGCATTTCAACAGAGGGTTTTCCCCAATTCATAACCATTAACATTGAAAATGCGTCAATAGAAACCATTGGTGGTATTGTGCCTAATGGCGTTTTTGCATCCCATTTCACAGTAGGACAACGCGCCAATGGTACGTCCTATATCAATGTATTTGTAGGCAACAACTGGCCTTCATTCAGCGTTGCCCACAGTACGAATGCTGTCGTCTTTGTCATGCATCATGGAATTACAGGGGTTAGATATGACTCCACACGCCGAGAATTGCTTATTTCACGGGATTTTGCAATGCAGATTGATAATGTACAACATATTGATGAATACTTGAGATATCGCTATACGGTTGTTTTACCACCTTCCGCAGATGTCATTGGACGTGGTGAACTTAGTATTCTTGATGGTTATATTAACGCTGTAAATGTTTCACGTGCGGCAAACGGAGATGTATTACTAACATTTAATACATCCCGAGTTTTAACATTTACTGTCCATGAAAATGCCGATTATTTTATTATACGCGCCCATTTGCCAAGAGAAATTTTCCCTTTTATTGTGGTCATTGACCCTGGGCATGGGGGAAGTGACCCTGGTACAAGTCACAACGGTATTGTAGAGTCCCATTATGTACTTGGAATTTCCCAAAAAGTCATGCAACTTTTGAATGCTGACCCATTTATTCGGGCATATATGACACGTCATGATGATTCAACAGTGGCTAACCCAAGACGTGCAGAGTTTGCAAATAATCTTGAAGCTGATTTATTTATCTCAATTCATGTAAATGCTGTTGACGCACATCTCACCCATGTACATGGTATTGAAACTTGGTATAGCATTAGCGCACGTGAACAAGCTGGCAACCATAATATAGACAGCCGCCAGCTTGCAACAATCATGCAACGCCAAAAAATAGACGCTACAAATGCCCATTCCCGTGGTTTATTTGCAGGAAATGAAATTGTAGTTTTACGTGATACCAATATGCCTGCCGCGCTTTTAGAATTAGGCTTCATTACCAATATAGAAGAAGCTGCAAGAATGCGCGAAACACAATTTCAGTGGCAAATCGCACATGCTATTTATAGCGGAATCGTTGAATCTTTTGCCACACATCCTCCAAATCGATGAGTTGTGCTTAACTTACCAAGTAATACGGGCAATCTACATCTGGTGACGCTTGTGCTGTATTACTGTAAGATGAAAGTTCTTTTAAGGTGCATTTGCCGTCATGTTGGTAGAAGCATTTATGCGTGCAGTTAATATCCATTTACAATATCCCTCCAAAGATAAATCTAAAAATAAAAAAGACGCATTTTTGTATGCGTCTTTTATTATGCCCTTTATTTATTTGGCCATTCTAGGGAAATTCGCCCTAGTTTGCCGCCACGAAATTCATCTAAAAGAATGATGGCGGCACGTTCTAAATCTATTATGCCACCCTTCATTTTAAAACCTCTTGCACTACCTATTTCCGTTAAAAGCGTTAGGGCAGCTTCACCCTCTACATTATGTGCAGCCGTTACCTTATAACGCTTCTCTATGATAGCAGGGTCTATGTTGGTTAATAAGTTTAGTAAATGTGCCGCAAGGGTTATTTTGTCAAGTACACCGTCTGAAATCGCACCGGTACAAGCAAGACGAATGCCCACTTGTTGGTCATCAAACTTAGGCCAAAGTACGCCAGGCGTGTCTAAGAGGTCAAAATCACTGCCTACTTTAATCCATTGCCGTCCCCGAGTGACACCAGGTTTATCGGCAGCAATTGTACTTGCGCGTCCTGATAGCTGGTTAATAAAAGTAGATTTACCCACATTCGGAATACCAACAATCATTGCACGAATGGGCGCACCAATGCGCCCGCGTTTTTTTTGCTGTTCAACTTTTGGACGCATGATTTCTTTTAAAAGGGTAGATAATTTTGCTGTACCGCTCTTTTTTTTATCATTATCCTTTGCATTGATAGGTAATGTAAAAAAACCCTGCTGGCGGAAATGTGCTTCCCAACGCGCAGTCATTACATCATCAGCCAAATCAGATTTATTGAGTAAAAGTACACGTTTTTTATCTTTGGCAAGGGTGTCAATATCAGGATTTTTACTAGACAGCGGAACTCTAGCATCTAAAAGCTCAATGACTACATCTATAAGTCCCATTTGTGTCAAAAGCATCCGTTTGGTTTTGGTCATATGCCCCGGATACCACTGGATGTCCTGCATTAGTCCACCCCCCCTAGCCTATTGAAAGGAAAAATACGCACAGCAACTCTGCCTACCATATCACGTGCAGGAACATTGCCTACAGAAGCAAACCGACTATCCATACTTGCATTTCTATTATCACCAAGGACAAAGAAATGCCCTGCTTCTATCGTAGTTGGAAAACGAATATCACCAAATGAAACAATGGGTTCTAATGAAAAGTCATCAACAAGGGGTATCCCGTTAATTAAAAATACGCCATTTTGCAAATCAACCATATCCCCAGGCACAGCAATAACCCGTTTGATGTAAAATTCAGACGGGTTTTCTGCAAAAGGAAAAGCCACGATATCATCTACACGAGGTACAGAAAATAAATATGACAGTCTATTTAATACCACCATATCACCATGACTTAAAGTTGGCTCCATTGAATTTCCATTCACATGGGCAACACGAAACAAAAATGAACGCACCACAAAGAATAATAGAGCGGCAAATGCAATGGCAATCAACCACTCTACTATGCCTCTTAGCATTGGGTTTTCGATGCGATTTTTAAGCATCCTTCATTAAGCGTTCTTCTTAGGTTTAGCAAAAATAGCTTCTTTTACCTTTGCAGCTTTACCAATTCTGTCACGCAAATAGAAAAGCTTGGCACGGCGAACAACACCACGACGTACTACTTCTACTCTGTCAACTCTTGGTGAATGTAAAGGCCAGGTTTTTTCTACACCAATTCCACTGGAAAGACGGCGAACTGTAAAAGTTTCGCGTACTCCCCCATTTTGGCGTTTAAGTACTACACCTTCAAACACCTGTATTCTTTCTTTCGCGCCTTCTACAATTTTTGCATGTACGCGCACCGTGTCACCAATGTTGAAGCTAGGCACGTCTGCCTTTAATTGAGATGCTTCAAGTTCTTTTATCATGTCGTGCATGGGTAAATCCTCCGTTTCAAAATCCGTTTGTTATAATTCAATGGTATATTATACATATCATAGACATTTTCGTCAAATATTATGTTATGATATTGTCTGGGTGATATAAATGGTGAAATTTGATAATGACTGGGATGAACTTTTGGCAGATGAATTCCGCAAAGATTATTACTTAGCATTGCGGGAATTTCTAAAAAATGCTTATAAAACAACCACAGTCTATCCAAACATGCATGATATTTTTAATGCGCTAAAATTTACATCTTATGGGCAGGTCAAAGTAGTTATTGTGGGACAAGACCCATATATCAATGCAGGAGAAGCCCATGGGCTTTCCTTTTCTGTAAAGCCAACGGCAAAAATTCCCCCTTCCCTTCAAAATATTTATAAAGAAATTGCAAACGATGTTGGATGCGCCATTCCGCAAAATGGCAATTTGGAACATTGGGCAAGACAAGGCGTACTGCTTCTCAATAATGTGCTAACGGTTCAAGCAAGACAAAGCCGCTCACATGCAGGCCGTGGATGGGAACAATTTACGGATGCAGTCATGGACATCCTTGACCGTAGAGAAATGCCTATGGTTTTCTTACTATGGGGGCGAGACGCGCAATCAAAAGGGCGTATGATAGCAAACCCAAATCATTTGATTTTGCAAGCAGCCCACCCAAGCCCTCTTGCGGGAGGGAAGTTCTTTGGGTGTAAACATTTTTCTAAAACCAACGTATTTTTAGAAAAACATGGACTAACGCCAATTCACTGGGGAGAGGGATGATGTAACTTGCTTACTTTTGAAGCGTCACAAGAGGCCTTAGACGAAATTGCCCAAGACCTCCCGCAAGAAATTTTTAAAGGTTTAAACGGCGGATACGCCCTCACAGAGGAAACGGTATTTGATGAAAATGGCTTAATCATACTAGGGCAGTACCATTACCAGCCACGGGGATTGGGGCGTTATGTGGTGGTGCATTATGGCTCTATGACACAAGCTTACGGACGCTTATGTCCCGAAAAGTTCCGTGAAAAGCTTAAAGATGTATTTTATCACGAGCTTGTTCACCACTTAGAAGGTCTTGCTGGTGACCGCTCTCTTGAGATTCAAGACAAAATTGATAAAGCTAAAATGTTGCGCCACCTTTTTTAACGTTTACGGCGTAATTTTCTACGTAACCATAGTAATGTCAACACAGCACCAACAACGATTATCACAGTTTTGATTATCTGTAAATGGGCATCACTTGGATAAAGTGAAAAATGCCCTTTTTTGATGTCGCTTACCTCGATATTCCAGTCTTTAATCACATCATACTGTTCTGATTGTCTAAATTCTGCAATATTTTCACATTCCCCTAAAACAATTAACGCTGTTAAAATTTTGCCTACAATAGGTATCCATGTCACTTTGGCAATATCGTCTCTTATTTCAGCAGCGTTCTTTAGCAACAATTGTTCATCTTCCGTGTTCTCAACAAGGTCAAGATAATCTGCAAATTTCATCATACATGCTCCTTTTATTTAAAATAAAAATTTTTGACTTACGCTAAAGACAGCCAATGGAGTACTTTTAAGATATATTCATCCCAAAACTCCCAAGTGTGTGCCCCTGTTCCCTCTACATAGGTATGTTCTACATGATTATCCTCAAGAAACTTATGATATCCGCGATTCGCTTCAATAAGGGAATCTTCTGTGCCGCAAGCGATATACAGCTTTGGAATGCTTGCGCCGCTTTCTTTTAAAGCAGTCAGCAATGCTTTAGGGTCTTTGTCGCTGCCTAAAAGCTTATCCAAATCACCAAAAACCGATTCATAATAACCACGCCGTCCAATAATGGTTGGTGTATCATTGGTAGAATGAACCGCATTGTCCAGTACAAGTGCGCTGGAAAGTGCCGCGATTGCGCCAAATGTTTCATGGTATTTCAAGCCATTTCTAAGGGCTCCAAACCCACCCATGGATAAACCGCCAATAAAAGTATCTTCACGTTTATCCGACAACGGGAACATTTCACGAGTAACTTCAACAAGCTCACGCCCGAAATAATCACCATACATCGCACCGCTCTTTTCATGGTCTACATAAAAGCTATTGTCACCGGATGGCATGATTACCGCTAAATTGCGTTCTTCTGCCCATGAGGCAATGCGTGTACCAACCATCCAGTCAGTATAATTTCCAAAGATACCATGGAGCAAATACAGTGTTTTAAATGGTTTTTTCTCTCTTTCCGGCATATCAGGCATATGGAACTTACCGACAGGAACAATTGCATTGACCGTTACTTGACGGCTTAAACTTCTTGAGAAAAAATGAACTTGTGCTATTGCCATACCCCGAACCCTCCTATATCAATCTTTTAGCGTCAATGTTCACTTCAATTTTTGTTAATACTTCCTTCTGATGATTGACAAAATTTCGTCAAAATTTTGAATATGATACGTTTCACCACAATCTTTTGCCCAATCGCCAAGCCCTACACTGTCAAAACCTCCTGCAATGGCGGCTTCAATTCCTGCCTGTGCATCTTCTATGACAAGACAATTTTCTGGCGGCAATGCAATATATTCAGCCGCAAGTAAGAAAACTTGAGGATGGGGTTTAGAAAATTCAATATTATTACCGTCACTGATTGCATCAAAAAAATTATTCAAACCTATCTGTTTTAAAATAAGCTCTGCATTTTTACTTGAAGAACCAATGGCAAGTTGTATACCCTCTTTACGTAAATCCTTTAAAGTATCCAGTACCATTTTTGTCACATGGGTTTCGTTCATTTGCATAAGTAAAGATTTATAAACTTCATTTTTTTCATCTGCCATTTGTAATTTTTCTTCATGAGTCAATGGAGTACCTGTATAGCGTTCTAATATTATTTCTAAACTTTCCATTCGGCTTACGCCACGCAAGCGGTTGTTGATGATTTCATCAAAATAGATACCTTGCTTATCTGCAATGGTTTTCCATGCTTGATAGTGAAACTCATCTGTGTGACAGATTACCCCGTCTAAATCGAAAATTATGCCTTTGTATTTCATGCACTTTCACCAATCCTTTGCTATTTTTTCTATTATGGGTTTGTGGTAAATATACGTGCCTGCTATGACATTGTCAAGAAATTAGTTTTTCATATATATATGAATATGTCCATTACTTCTCTGGCAAAACTATATTATAAATGACATATAAGCAGGTGATTGAATGGCAGAAAAGTTTATTATCGAGCCAAGCGGCCCTTTGAGCGGCTCATTAGAAATTGGCGGAGCAAAAAACGCTGTACTTCCTGTGTTGGCAGCAACCATGCTAACAGGAGATGTTTGTGCTTTGCAAAATGTTCCCACCTTGAGTGATGTTGAATCTATGAGTGGGTTAATGGAAACTTTAGGTGCAAAAACAAAATGGGATAAGCAATCAGGCATCTTGGAAATTTGCACCTCAGATATCCATTCTCATGAAGCCGCTTATGAGCTTGTGGCGAAATTAAGGGCATCATTTTTGGTCATGGGGCCGCTTTTGGCACGGTTTGGCAGGGCAAAAGTACCGCTTCCCGGCGGGTGCGCTATAGGTTCCCGCCCTGTGGATTTACACCTTAAAGGGTTTGCAGCATTAGGTGCAGAAGTGGATAATTCCCATGGGTGTGTCACAGTCAGTGCAAAAAAATTAAAAGGTGCAAAAATCTATCTTGACTTTCCCAGTGTAGGTGCAACAGAAAATATTATGATGGCAGCATCACTTGCCGAAGGACAAACTATTTTAGAAAATTGTGCTGTAGAGCCTGAAATTGTTGACCTTGCAAATTTCTTAAATGCAGCTGGCGGAAAAATTCGTGGTGCAGGAACAGATACGATAAAAATTGATGGTGTGCGGGCAATGAAGGCAACCCAACACAGCATTATTCCTGATAGGATTGAAGCAGGAACATTTATGATTGCAGCAGCACTCACCCGCGGAGATGTCATGCTAACTAATATTATGGCAGACCATGTAAAACCTGTAACGGCAAAACTAAAAGAAGCCCATATCATCGTTGATGAATTAGAAACAGGTATCCGCGTGCGGCATGATTCTGCTAATGAAATTATTGCGGCTGACCTTAAAACTTTACCCTACCCCGGTTTTCCAACAGATATGCAAGCACAGTTTATGGCATTGATGGCGACCGCTTCTGGGACAAGCATTATCACAGAAACCGTATTTGAAAATCGTTTCATGCAAGTTGGTGAGCTAAAGCGCATGGGCGCGGAAATAAAAATCGAAAGCCGCAGTGCCATCGTTGAAGGTGTAGATATACTCACAGGAACTCAAGTCGCCGCCAGTGATTTACGTGCAGGCGCAGCACTGGTTTTAGCGGCCCTACGTGCAGAAGGTTCAACAGAAATAACGGGCATACACCATATCGACCGTGGTTACGACCGTTTAGACGAGCAGTTAAATAAACTAGGTGCGAAAATAAAAAGAGAGCAACATGAGGTTTAAGTTTTTATACCAGCGGCAATAATCCATTTATAAAAATTATTCAGGAGGTGAGCGAATGAAAAATACAACAGGCCCGGAAGACAGTATCTTCCGTAAAAAAGGATTTTTCATCGCACTGTATTCATGTTTAGGAGCAGTAGCAGTTTTAGCGTTTGTAGTAACATTTACTGCGCGGAATGGGCGCGGAACCCAAGGGGCATATGAACCCGAAGATACAGTATACGTAGCGGCAGACCAAGTCGAAAGCTATCTTGCACAAGTAGACCAAGAAGCATGGTTTAGACCACGAAATACACCAGAACCAACCCCAGACCAACCTCAAACACCACAAGAGCGACCGCAATCAACGCCACTACCCACCCAAGATGAGCCAACACCCCCCATTCAAAATGGCGACCCACCAGCAGAAACACCTGCACCAGAACCGTCAACACCAGAACCACCGCCAGCAGTAACACCCACAGCAGAAACTTTTGAGCCATTCACAGAATGTGATAATCTCGTTTGGCCTGTATATGGTGAAATCGTAATGCCATTTAGTATGACAACACTGGTATTCGACCCAACCCTTGACCAGTTTAGGACAAATGATAACTTGAGAATTGCCGCACCAGAAGGTGAACCTGTGCGTGCAGGGGCAGATGGAAGAGTCGTAGCCGTAGGTAATGATATAAGGCGCGGAAACTATGTAAAAATTGACCATGGTGATGGTTGGGTAATCACCTATGGTCAACTGATGGAAAACGCAACGGTGTCCGAAGGTGATATCGTTCGGTCGGGGCAAATCATTGGTGGTGTAGGACAACCCTCTATTTTTGGAAGCCTTGATGGAACCCATGTTCACTTACGTGTTACACGAGATGATGAACCAGTCAATCCATATGACTTACTACAGGCACGTGAGCATTAAAATATATTCAATCAGGGTTAAAGAAAGCCGCGCTAAATATTTTCAGCGCGGCTTAGATTTTTTCTTTCACTTTTAGGAAAAATGTAGTACAATGACGGCAACGGGAAAGGGGGACTAGCATGAATGAAAAAAATTGCATCCTCATAATTGATGATGACCCAATGATGTTGAGCGCGTTAAATTTAATTTTATCATCAAAATACACAGTAAAATCTGCCCGCAGTGGTGAAACTGGTCTACTTATTGCAGAAAAGTATGATATAGAGCTGATAATCCTTGACCTTGTTATGAAAGGTATGTCTGGTTATGACGTACTAGCAACATTAAAATCGAATGATAAAACAAAAGATATACCTGTTATTTTTATTACAAGCAGTGAAGCACGAGGGGATGAAGTGAGAGCATTAACCAGCGGTGCAGTAGATTACATCAAGAAGCCTTTTGTGGCAGACATTGTCACTTTGCGCGTAGGCATTCATTTAAAACTTCTTGAGCAAATGCGTACCATTGAACGTTTTAGTTTAACCGATGGGCTAACAGGTGTTAATAATCGTCGTTATTTCGAGCAACAAATGCAAAAAGAATGGGTAAGAGCCTCTCGCAATGGTACTTGGCTTAGTTTGCTAATGATAGATATTGACCATTTTAAAAAATTCAATGACACTTACGGACACCTTAATGGAGATATTGCCCTAAAAACTATGTCACAAGTACTCACATCATCTGTTCAACGTGGTTCAGACTATGTATTTCGCTGGGGAGGAGAAGAGTTTGCGATAATCCTTCCAGATACCCCCATTGAAGGTACGCGCCTTGTAGGTGAAAAAATCCGTGCTAATGTTCAATCAACACCTGTTATATGCGGCAATGACTCTATAAACATCACTGTAAGCCTTGGCGCATCTTCAATTATTCCAACACCGTCAAATTGTCCAAATACAACAACTGAGTTTATTGGTGAAGTTGATAAAGCATTATATAAAGCAAAATCACTTGGAAGAAATAGAGTCATTACTGTGGAAGAAATGTACACACTAAATAAAGAAGATACCGAGGTTGCTGAAACAGAATTTTTTAAATCAACAACCTCTCACCCTACGGAAATAGAAAACTAATCTAAAGATTTATAGAAACCCGCAGCTTTTAACGCCACAGATACGCGCTTATAAATCAATAATACAACAATAGAATTTACACCAGCTTTTATTAGATTAAATGGCAAAAGCGCAGGCAAAATCATTAAAGTCACGGCTTCTCGTGTGACCCCTGGCACATAAAGGGGGGTTATTACATAATTAAACAAAATCATAACCGTCGTCATCACTAGCGAACCAGCAACCAGCCCAACAATCGCCCCTTTCATGCCGCGCTTTTTATTGTAGATAAAAGCTGCTGTACATGTAAAAGCCGCGCTTCCCAGTGCGTTCATGATTGCACCCAATATACCAGATTCGCTAATTGTAATCATTTCAAGCAGTGCCAAAACAATAGACATTAAAAGGGCAGCCAGTGGCCCAAACATAAAGCCGCCAATGAGAATACCCACATCTTTTAGCTCAAATGTTAAAAATGGTGCCATGGGAAAAATTCCGCGTAGGCGAAGCACTGCACCTAATATGAATGCCATGGCTGTTAGCATTGCCATGGCTGTCAATTGCTTCGTTCGGTCGCTCATGATAAAAATACCTCCTGTGCTTTACGGGCATCATATAAGGTTTTCTCTATGTCTATGGTTTTAAACTCCCCTTTTTCGTACAATACTTGTCCACGGCATATTGTCATCTCAACATCCCGTCCGCTTGTGGAATATGCCAAATTAAGGGTTGGGTCATAACAAACAGTTTGACGGGGATTATTAAAATCCATCACAAGCATATCTGCATCAAAACCTTCAGCAATCATTCCACTTTCTTTGGCACGGCCTTGGGCTTTTGCACCGTTCACTGTTGCCATTTTTAGTGCTTCAAGTGCAGGCAATGCAGTGGGGTCTTCTGTTGCATATTTTTGCAACAAGGATGCCATTTTTATTTCTTCAAATAAATCATGAGAATTATTTGAGGCAACACTGTCTGTGCCAATCGCCACATTTACCCCTTTTTCTAACATTTTTACTATGGGCGCAAGCCCGCTTGCAAGTTTAAGATTTGAAAGGGGATTATGGGCTACCGTCACATTTTTTTCTGTTAACATTTCCATATCCTCTTCTGTAATCCACACGCCATGGGCAGCTACACAGGGTACGTCTAACACACCATGTTCATAAAAAACACGGGCAGGTGTTTTTCCATAATTTTTTATGCAACCATCATGTTCTGTTTTGGTTTCAGAAAGGTGAATGTGCATGGCTAGTCCATACTTGTGGGTGAAGTCCATCACTTGTTTCCACGCAGGAGGATGTGAGGTATATACCCCATGAATAGATGCATCAACTTTAATACGTCCATCACCTTTTTTATGATACTGGGCTATGGCATTTAATGATTGTTCATATACATTATCCTTGTGAAAGTCATAGGTATCTTTATCGAAACCTATGACAGCATTACTGACATTTGCCATCATGCCTACTTCGTCTGCCACTTGTGCTACTGTGTCCATAAAAAAATACATATCAGAAAATGAGATAGTGCCAGATGATATCATTTCTGCCGCAGCAAGGGTTGTACCTGTACGAATCAGTGCAGGTGTCCATTTGCGCTCTGCAGGGAAGATATATTTAAAGAGCCAATCTTCAAGATTTAAGTCATTTGCATACCCGCGAAACATAGTCATTGCAACATGTGCATGACAGTTGTACATTCCAGGCATGATGACTTTATTTGTACAGTCAATTGTCCGTACTGGTGGTTTTTCCGGCACTGCAAAAGTAATTTTACCTCCTGATATACCTATATTTACATTGTTTAGTATAGGTGTTTCTGGATTCATGGTAACTATCGTTGCATTTGTGAATAAGATATCCATTTTCATTATCCCTCCGTTAATTTACAAATACTACGTCAAAGATTATATCACCCTATAGCATCTTTTTGCAAAAAAACTTGACAAATGTGTACTAATGCATATAATACACTTAAATCACAAAATGTGAAGGAGGTGTCTAATTGTTCCAGATAGATTTAAAAAACCGTAAGCCAATTTACGAGCAAGTCGTTGAAAATTTTAAAAAAATGATAATATCTGGCGGGCTTAACCAAGACTCACGTGTACCATCTATACGAGATTTGGCAAAAACCCTTGGTGTAAATCCAAATACAGTACAAAAAGCCTATCGTGAATTAGAAACGAATGGATATTTTTATACCGTGCTTGGGCAAGGAAGTTTTATTTCCGCGCCGCCAGAATCTTTGACACAGCAGGAAATTGCTGAATTGTATAAGGCATTGGCAGAACAGATACATGAGTTACTATTCCGCGGTGTTACTATTACAGAAGTTCAAAAATTTATTTCAGAGAAATTTGAGGTGGTCAATAATGATTCAGATAAGTAATTTAAGAAAATCTTTTGATAGGCATGAAGTCATAAAAGGACTGAACTTGAGTGTAAATAAAGGGTCAATTTATGGTTTAGTGGGGGTAAATGGTTCTGGCAAAACAACTGTTATTAAACATTTGGCAGGAGTATACCGCGCAGATAGTGGAACGATACACCTGGATGGCGCAGAAGTTTATGATAATGCCAAAGCAAAAGCAAGGATTGGTTATGTGCCTGATGATTTATATTTTTTTCCATCCTACAATTTAAAAATGCTAGGTCAGTTTTATAAACGCATATATGCTACATGGAACGATAAACGTTTTGCAGAGCTTATGAAGCTCACGGAGTTAAACCCCAAAAATCGTGTCAGTCGATTTTCCAAAGGAATGCAAAAGCAAGCGGCTTTGATTCTTGCGTTGTCTATTTGCCCAGATATTCTTTTATTAGACGAACCAATAGACGGGCTTGACCCGATTGTGCGCAAACGGATTTTCACATGGATGATAGAAGATGTAGCAGACAGACAAATGACAGTGCTTATCTCTAGCCATAATTTAAAGGAAATGGATGGTATATGTGATACAGTCGGCATCATAAAAAATGGTTCAATGCTAATAGAACAAGATTTAGATGAATTAAAAGCAGACATGCAAACCAAGGCGATATCCGAACATTTACCGCCAACCCTTGATGAAATTTTTGTATATGTATATGAAAGTGGTGTAAAAAATGATTAGTAAAGGATTACTTATCGAGCAATTAAAACGCTTCTGGATGATATCTTTTTTGTTTTCTCTGACGTTTATTATTGCTGGGATTGTGATTGTTTTGGGGCGAGGCTACGATTTTGCGCCAATGCAGGGAGTGGTGGAAATTTTATCTATGGAGGATAATTTAATACTCATTATCTCTCTTGCCCTTCCTTTAACAGTAGCATCTTTCACTTTTGGGGTATTTTTCAACCGTAAGGCATCTATCACAATTTACGCGCTTCCGCTTACTAAAAGCCAGATTGGAATTACCAATGCATTAGCTGGCATAATTCTTTGCATGATTCCTATTGTTATTGCATCGCTATTATTGCTCATACCTATAGAATATAATCTTGAGCCTTACGTTAGCGGATGGGGATGGATGAGGCTGCTTGAAAATGAAGCTATTTTTCCAAATGCCATTGCTCATGGTGATGTTATTAACACAATACCTGTAGTGGCACGCTTTTTTGCAAGAATGACAATTATAGTACTATTTTATTTTGCATTAAGCTGGTTAGCATTCTCACTTTCTGGTAATTTTGTCATTGGGCTTCTGACAGGGTTGTTTTTTAACCTTTTACCCGCAGCATTAGTTTTTTTAGCGGTTATTATTGGGGAAATTTATGTCTTTGGGTTTCATGCGTTTAATGTATTAGACCGTTCAATGATAGTATTTATCCATTCCAATCCTGTTTTATGGCGATATATGATGGAAAACCACAATAGATTTGAAACCATCATGAACCCATATTTATTATTTAGTGGACTAACTATGGTCATGTTTATTGTTGCATTTACGATAAGCCGTTTACGTAAACTCGAACGCACAGGAGATTCTATTATATTTACCCCTGTAAAACATGCACTGATTTTTCTAGTTTCCTTATGTTTCATGATTCTTTTTGGGGGATTCCTTCATATGTATGACCAACCTCCATTGGTGTTTCACATAGGGCTTATATTAGGCTTTGGGCTAGGGTTTGTTATTTCACAAATGATTGCAGAAAAATCCTTTCATATGATAAGAAAGCTTAAATCATTTCCTTATTTTGCTGGTTTAGCAGTTGCTTTATATGGAATCACACTATTTGTTACACAAGTTGGAATGGGCGCGTATATCAATTATATACCACCACGCAGTGACATTGTAGGTGTAAGTATTGATAATTGGATGCCTTGGCATACGACCTTTGATACAACATATCATCAACATCTTTTTGTAAGCAACCCAGATATTATTGACCTTACTGTCCAAGCCCATGAAAAGATTTTAGATGAAAGAAACTATTTAAACATTACACCTTTACGGCAATCAAATGTTAGTCAACGCAGACATCGTCACATCGCATACTTATTAGAATGCGGAAGGATAGTTACACGCATGTATCTTATATCTGACACATTTGCAGAACGTACTGGGTTTAATGATATTGTTTATAACCGAGAAATGATTGTGGCTGGTCAACTAATTTTTTCTCATCCAGAATTAGTGACAGAAATTAGTTTTTATCATATGCCTGAAGGATATTGGGATGATGATATTTGGCGAGGTCGAGTTGGGTCAATCACTTATGTGAACGACCCAACCCAATTAGAAGTGCTTATGCATTTTTTTGCAGATATATTTGTTGAACAAAGGCAACCTGCTTTTTTTACCATGAAGCCTGACCCACATTTTCGCCCTGAAAGTGTTAATGTAAGCTTTATCGTAGACCTTGATAGATTGCCTACAGGGACTTTTGGCTTCATGAGTGGGTTTACTATTGATGGTGAACATTTGGAATCTTTGCAAGATATATTAACAGCATTTGGATTTCCAAATTTTACAGTTGAAGAATAGTTGTATACCGTTGTTAATTACTGTATAGCGTGTTATAATCCCGCTGGTATAAGATTTTGTCAATTTTTTAAGACTTAAAAGTGGGGTAATAAAATGATATATCATAGAAAACGATTTCAACGCACTATACATTCTGCCGTAGCTTTTGTGCTTGGGGCTTTGCTTATGCTTGGAGTGCTGCCGCCTGTTGTTTTAACAAATGCAGCACCCCTTTTGCATGTTGAAGCTTCAACAGAAATGCGTGGGTTATGGGTGACTTCCGCATATAATTTAGATTGGCCTTCCCAACGGGGGCTTTCTCCTGATGAACTTCGTCGTGAAATAGATGTCATTTTAGAACGCTCTGCGGCACAGGGTATCAATGCAGTATTTGTTCAAGTACGTCCAGCAGCGGATGCTTTGCATCGTTCGGAAATTTTCCCATGGTCCCACTTGCTGACAGATGTTCAAGGGCAAGCACCTACGGACAATTTTAGCCCATTGGCATACTGGATTGAACGAGGTCATGCATTAGGCATTGAAGTACACGCATGGCTTAACCCTTACCGTGTCACTTTTCCCAATCAGGAAATTACAGACCCTATGGCACTTTCTGAAAACCACCCTGCACGGCTTAATCATAATTTAGTGATTGCATATAGAAATTCCTTATTTTTTGACCCAGGCAATCCTGCTGTACGAGATTTAATCAATGATGGCGTTCGTGAACTTTTACGTTTGTACAATTTAGACGGAATCCACTTGGATGATTATTTTTACCCCAGCAGATATTTCCCAGACCAAGCTACTTTTGCACAGTATAACAATGGCATGACCGACATTCATGAATGGCGGCGTGAGAATGTAAATACATTGATTCGTGATATGCAAACTGCCGTAAGAGAAACCAATCCACGGGCACGATTTGGGGTAAGCCCCTTTGCCATTTGGATGAATGACACCACCGACTCACGGGGCAGTGCAACTGCTGGTATGGAATCTTATCATCAGCAATATGCCGATACCCGCCGCTGGGTACAAGAAGGCTGGGTTGACTACATTGTGCCGCAAATTTACTGGCCAGAAGGGAATCCTGCTGCGTGTTATGAAGTGGTACTTTCTTGGTGGGAAGATGTGGTGCGCGGCACAAATGTTGATTTGTATATTGGTTTAGCTATTTATCGTGAAGTTTTAGCCCGCCCTCACTGGGAAGGAGAAATTCTGCGCCAGCTTGAGCGTAACGCCACGTCCGATGTTGTGCGGGGAAGTATTTTCTTTCGTGCGGAGCATATGAACAGCCATGTAGGTAATCAAATTGCTGAATTTTATGGCTTGCATATTCCAGCGCAAGTCCCTACCCCACCACAAGACGCACCTACAATTACTATGGATAGACTTATTGTGGCGCAACCTTCCGCCAATAGGTCTATTGTTAATGCAGAAAATTTTTGGTTCTTTGGTTCAGCTGTCCCAAATGTTCCTGTGTTCGTTAATGGGCAGGAAATAACGAACCGCACTGCCGAAGGTTTTTTCAGCATTTTCCTACCCCTTATGCAAGGTACCAATAGCTTCACATTTTCTCAAGCAGGTCAATCTGATATTACCCGAGTGATAACCAACAACGCCCCTACCCCTGCCGCACCACCTGCGACAATGGCACAAGCTAGCATTCAATCCCCCTTCCCTGCCACAGATGAATGGGCAAGGGTTGGCACAACGTTAACATTACGTGCAACCGCACCTGCCGGAGCAACTGTTACGGCTCAAATTGGCGGGCAAACCATTCAGCTTACACAAACAAATGCAAATTTAGTTGCCACAGAAACCCATATCGTTGCCGCTCAATTTACAGGAAACTTTACTTTGAATGCAGACGCACCACCAGATGCAATTATCGATATTGGGCGGCCAATGTATAGCATGACTTGGAACGGACAAACCACATCTGCTACAGCAGAGGGACACATTAGGCAACTGGGTTATGAAGCTCCATTTTTTGCAGAAATCACTTCTAATACGGCTTGGGCATTTCCTAATGCAACGACCACAGGTGGTTCACATTGGATGATGCAACAAGGGCAAGTTGACCGAGTGGCACAAATTTCTGGAAATTGGACGCGTTTGACATCAGGCATGTGGTTTGATTCAGCCCATATGCGTACTTTCCGCGATACTGAAATCGCACCCAAATATGTACCCAATATAGGGTTTGACTTAGGTTTTTTGTCTGAAGGATTATATATCCCAGGTGAAGTTCAAGATATTATTCGTTGGGAATCTGAAATATTCCCTGCCATTTTTGCAGAGTTTGACGGAAGCCAGTTGATTGTCACCTTGGGAATGCAAAATTCTGCACCGCCAATTTTTTATAATCTTGAAGATACCTTGTTTTCCAATATAGATATTGGAATACATCGTGGCGCACCTGCGTATTTTATGACCCTTCGTGAAGGGGAAAATCTTGAAGGTTTCTATGTCGAGCGTGAAGGTGAGCAAGTTCACTTGGTCTTACGTCGCCGCCGCCAGCTTACCCCAGGGAATTATCCATTTGAAGGGTTTACCTTTGTTATAGACCCAGGGCATGGGGGACGGGACTCTGGCGCGCTTGGGGCAATGGGCGCATATGCAATGACCGAAGCCCATCTTGTGCTTACACAATCACTGCTTTTAGCTGAACGTCTGGAAATGCTTGGCGCAGAGGTTCATCTTGTGCGTGACACCGATGTTTTTTATGAACTGCAAGAGCGTGTAAACTTCACCCGCGAAATTAAACCAGACATGTTTCTTTCGCTACACAACAACGCAACTGCTGAAACAACGGACGCCACAAATATTCGTGGGTTTACAGTGTGGTACAGAAACCCTAACAGCCATCCTGCCGCAGACGCGTTTATGCGCAGTATGTATAATGTAAACCCCGGTACAAACCGCAACCGCGCACCAAATCAAGCAAACTTCTTTGTGGTACGCCCTACATGGTCGCCGTCAATTTTACTGGAGGCAAGCTTTATGAATAATATCCAAGATTTTTCGTGGATGATTAACGAACGCCGCCAAGTAGATTATGTATGGGGGATTGTAAATGCATTATTGCGATATTATGGGGAAAATAGCTGATTATGCTTGACATCCATGGTCTTTTCTGGTTACAATAATATGACAATACAAGGAGGTGACAAATCTTGGCAAACATCAAGTCAGCCCAAAAGCGCATTCGTGTTGCAGCGAAGCGTCAAATACGGAACAAACATATTAAATCTACAACCAAAACAGCTGTTAAAAAGCTGAATGTGGCAGTAGGTGCAGGTGATGTAGCAAATACACAAGCTATGCTTGTACAAGCCATTGCGGCAATTGATAAAGCGGCTTCTAAAGGTGTAATTCACAAAAATACTGCCGCAAGAAAGAAATCAAGACTAACTAAAATGGTCAACAAAGCCGTGGTGTAATAAACCATTATATTTTAGAAGGAACGCCCTAACATCACGGTTAGGGTTTTTTTCTATTGAAGTAGGGACGCTGTCCCTACAACCCTGCCGCTACAGTGGGCAAAGCCCGCTTCCGCTTCCTTCAGGTCGCGCTGTGCGCTCTATTGAAGTAGGGACGCTGTCCCTACAACTCTGCCACTACAGTGGGTAAAAGCCCACTTCCGCTTCCTTCAGGTTATGTTGTGACGCGACATGTAATTGATGAGAGGAGAAATTTATGCTTTATCGTGAATTTGGAAAAACAGGCATTAAAATGTCGGCACTTGGTTTTGGTGCAATGCGCCTACCAATGGCTGGTGAAGGTGATAACGCAAAAGTTAACTATGACTTAGCCACGCCCTTAATGCATCGTGCCTTTGAACTTGGCGTAAACTACATTGACACTGCACCTTATTATTGCAATAAAGATAGCGAAGTTGCCGTTGGTAAAGCCTTAAAAGGTTGGCGTGACAAAGTTTATCTTTCTACAAAAAACCCAATTGAAAACATATCTGCGGACGATTGGCGCAAGCGTCTTGAAACTTCTTTGAAAAAATTAGATACAGACTATATCGACTTTTATCACTTTTGGGGAATCAATCAAGCTGGATTCAAAGCGTGGGAAGTATTGCAAGATGGCCCACTCCAAGCTGCTGAAAGGGCAAAAGCCGAAGGACTAATCAAACACATATCCTTTTCTTATCACGACAAAGCAGAAAACCTGCGCTATATCGTGGATAGCGGACGCTTTGAAACAGTTTTGATTCAGTACAACCTCCTTGACCGTTCCAATGAGGAAAACATTGCTTATTGTAAG
>WRAH01000004.1 GCA_009780315.1 Defluviitaleaceae bacterium | reverse complement strand
GTGTATGTAACTCAATTGATATTGTGTTACATACATAATAGGAGGTCATTTATGGTTTACAGAAAACAGAATAATGAAGTGTTTAATGAAGTTTTAATAAAAATTTCAAAAATGCCTAAATTTTCGGCTGGAATATTGTATGAAGCTATCAAGATAATAGCTGAAGAAGGTTGCCACGCACTGCATACCACTCGCATAAGCATTTGGGAAATATCCAGCGATGAATCTCATTTAAAAAACTTAGAATATTATGATATTGAAACGCATGAGCATTCTATTCAAGAAAATTTCTGTCCATACACTTGCCAAGAATATATAAACTTACTTAAATCTGAACGTCTCATTGTTATCAATGATATTCGCATCCAAAACCCTTTTTGGGATAGTATGGATGAACATGATTCTAAAATTTGTGCCATATTGAATGCGCCTATACGCGTGGAAGGTAAACTTGTAGGGGTAGTATGTATAGAGCAAGACATCTGCGACCAGTATCAAAACAAACGGGAATGGACATACGCAGAGCAAAACTTTGCGTCATCTTTGGCTGATTTTATGTCTCTTGCATTGATAAATGCTGAAAAACACGCTTTAACGAACCGTCTTGAAGGTTTTTATACTGACATACCTGAACAAGAGAAGCTAGATACGGCTAAACTTGCAAGTCAACCCAAGCCAGACTTTTTGGCAAACATAAGTCATGAAATACGCACCCCTTTAAATGCTATTTTAGGTTTGACTGACTTGACTTTGCGTATTATTGACACTCCAGAAGCTATTGAATATCTTAACAATGTTAAACGCGCTGGCGCACAACTTTTATCTATTATCAATGACATTTTAGATTTTTCTAAAATAGAAGCTGGTGAATTTGAAATTATACCAGAAAAATACAATGTTCACGCAATGATAAGTGATGTTGTTTCCATGATTTATGTATACATTGGCAACAAACCTATAGAGTTTATAATAGATGATGACCCCGACTTACCCTATGAAATGATTGGAGATGTTGTTAGGATAAAACAAATCATTATCAATTTACTCACCAATGCGGTCAAATTTACTAAAGAAGGGTATATCACACTTTCAGTATCATCTAAAAAAACATATGAAGATGAAAATGAATGTGTACTCAACATTGCTGTAGAAGATACAGGTATTGGTATTCGTAAAGCAGATATTCCATCACTTTATAGTAATTTTACACAACTTGATACACGAAAAAATAGAAGTATAGAAGGCACAGGACTTGGCCTTTCCATTACCAAAAATTTAGTAGAACTTATGAACGGCGAAATATTTGTAGAAAGTACCTATGGAAAAGGCAGTTGCTTCTCTTTATATATCATACAAAAAATAAGCAATCCTGCACCACTTAGATTACAAACTGCGATTAACGGCAAAACAACTCCAAACATTGCCATTTTATTTTCTGATTCAAAAAAATCAAACGTTCTGGCAAATAAGTTAATAAAAATGGGTGCAGCCTGTGACATTATTGAAACACATCAAACTGACCTTCGCAAATACTCTCATATATTTTTTGATGACTGGCAAAATAAAATTATTCAAAATGACGACCCTCAAATGCCTATACCACTCCCTATTTTCCACGACTTAAAAAACAATAAAGTATCTATACCGCTTACAAACATCTCCATATTAAGGATGCTTGGTTATGACTCACATGCACTCATGCCAACCAATCATAATATTATTCAAAATCAAAACCTTAGACTAAAAAACACAAAAATTTTAGTAGTTGATGATATTGACATCAATTTGCTCATTGTAGAAGAGTTGCTTCATATTCACGGCGCAGATGTTGACACAGCACTTTCTGGTATACAGGCATTAGAACTTATGGCAAACAATGTTTATGACCTCATCTTTATGGACCACATGATGCCTGATTTAGACGGGTTAGACACAACCAGTATCATACGAGCTTACCCTTTTGAAAGCCATCAAAATGTTCCAATCGTAGCCCTTACAGCCAACGTGGTGGGGGATGTACACAGTATGTTTTTAGAACATGGCATGAATGATTATTTGTCTAAGCCAATAAATTATAGTGAATTAGAACGTGTACTAAAACAATGGTTGCCTCAAGAAAAATTAGGATAAATCACACAACTCGTTAAATAAACAAATTTAACGAGTTTTTTTACAGCATTATAAGGTTTCAAATTGACTTGAATAGATGCTTGCATTGAGATAAAATTTGACAAGTTCCTATGAAAGGGTTTTCAAAAATGCAAATTTTATTAACCATTGCGTATGATGGGACAAATTATTCTGGCTGGCAAAAGCAAGATAATGCGATTACGGTGCAAGAAAAAGTGGAAGACGCGCTATCTCAATTGCTGAATCGTGTTGTGGTTGTACAGGCATCCAGTAGAACAGATGCTGGGGTTCACGCACTTGGACAACGGGCCTCTTTTTTTGCAGAAGACCTCCGCGTACCACTTGATAAGCTACCCATGGTACTTGTTGGGCTTTTGCCATCAGATATTTCTGTTATAGCTGCGAAAGTTGTACCTGATGATTTTAACCCGCGTTTTTGCACAGAATACAAAACCTATGCTTATAATATATATAACGCCCCCTCCCCCAACCCACTACTGAACCGTTACAGTGCATTTATTCCCCAATGTTTAAATATTGAAGCAATGAAGGAAGCCGCACAGGCCTTTGTTGGACAGTATGATTTTGCAGCTTTTTGTGCAACGGGAGGAAGTGCAAAAACGACTGTACGCAAAATTTTTTCATGTACAGTGGAAAAACAAATCAATGGGCTTGTTACCATCACTGTCACTGGAAATGGATTTTTGTATAATATGGTTCGCATTATTGCCGGAACAATTGCTTATGTAGGCATGGGAAAAATCCTGCCCCAAGACATCAAATCTATTATTATGTCTGTAGATAGAACGCAAGCAGGAAAGACCATGCCACCCCAAGGATTAGTACTTATTGAAGTCGGATATCCTATATATTGGACAAACCACCCCTAAATAGGTTACAATTCTGAAATAATGACGAATTCTAAGGAGAGAAAGTTTTATGGCATTATTTGACGCATGGAAACGCGTAGCATTTGACCCACAAAATCAGCCTGTAAAGCATGTATGGGATGAGTACTTGTTAAAAGAAAAAGCTGTGTATGAGAATATTCTGGAAAATAAAATCACTAAAGTTGAAGGCATAATTGTAGAGCTTGCAGAAAAATTCCACTTGAGTAATATCCAGATGTGTGCATTTTTTGATGGAATCCATGAGTGTGTAGATGGTTTGCCTGAAATTGGTGAAATTGAAGATGATACTAAAATTGATATTCATATCGAATTTGACCGTCTGTACAAGCAAATGGTTGAGTATAAAGCCGACCACCTGTACAGTTTAAAAGCATGGGATGGCATATTCCCCGCAGAAAAACAAAAAGAACTCTATACCGAGCAAAAACGTTCTCATACAATCGTACGGAATGAAGCAAAAATAGGACGGAATGACCCTTGCACTTGCGGAAGCGGTAAAAAATACAAGAAATGCTGCGGAGTAGCATAAAGTATGGATATTGAAAAAGCCGCCGAATTTATCCGTATGGGGAAATTGGTTGCATTTCCAACAGAAACAGTTTATGGGCTTGGTGGTGATGGTTTTAATCCAGAAGCCGTGGCAAAAATTTATGCCGCAAAAGGCCGCCCAGGAGATAACCCTCTTATTTTGCATATAGCAAATGAAGGTCGTTTTAACGAATTAGCCCACAATCCACCTGAATATGCATACGCCCTTATCAAAGCTTTTTGGCCAGGACCGCTTACGCTTGTTGTACAAAAAAAGCCTCATTTGCCCCGTTGGTTAGGCGGACATCCAGACGGAGAAGCTGATACAGTGGGCATAAGAATGCCGATACATTCTATAGCACGGGCGTTAATTGAAGTATCAAATTGCTTTATAGCCGCACCCAGTGCAAATAAGGCAGGTAAACCCAGCCCCACAACGGCTGCCCATGTGCGTGAAGATTTCCCAGACCCCGAAAAAGAAAACATGATGATTCTTGAAGGGGATAGTGTGGATGTTGGGCTAGAATCTACGGTAGTTGATATCACTGGAGGTTTGCCAAGGATTTTACGCCCAGGCGCAATCACACCCCAAATGATTTATAGTGTTACAAAGCTGAATACTGAGGGCGTAGATACAAACACAGTCAACGCGCCACGGGCACCAGGCATGAAGTACCGCCACTATGCGCCACGGGCACCGTTGACACTTTTATCAGGTTCACCAGAAAATATTTGGACATATGTAATGAAACGCCACAGCGAAAACTTATCCTATATAGGTGTACTTGGTACAGAGGAACTCAGTTGTTACTTTAAGCCTGATGACGCACGGGTGAATGTCATTCAGTTTGGCAAGACTATCAAAGACTATCCAACCATTGCAAATACATTGTTTTCATCATTACGAAAGTTTGATACCCTCGGTGTGGACATGATTTTTGCTCAAGCTGTTCCTGATGTGGAGCTTGGCACAGCAATTATGGATAGGATGACAAAAGCAGCGGAAGGGCGTGTTGTAAATGTCTAAAGTGGCAAAAAAAATTGTCTTCGTATGTACTGGAAACACATGCCGTTCACCCATGGCAGAAGTTTTGGCAAAGAAAATGCTTGCAAGTGAAAATCTTGAAATCGCTGTTGTTTCCGCAGGCGTAGCGGCAGGCGTTAATCAGTCTGCAAGTAGAAATGCTATTTTAGCAATGGAAGCCGAAGGATTAGCACTTGAAATGCATCGTACACAGTTGACCACACCTGAATTATTAAAAAGCGCGACACTTATACTTACAATGACCCAAGGACATTTATCTCATGTGTTGTCAAGATGTCCTACGGCAAATGCATTCACTTTGGCTGAATATGCAGGGAATGGACAGGATGTTTCTGACCCATTCGGCGGCAATGAGGAAATTTATAAAGCCTGTGCCGCACAAATTAAGTCGCTTTTAATAAATTGCATGGATAAATTAAGGGAGGATTTTTAATGTCAGATTTAGACCAGCTTATTAAGCAAAGGCTTCATGTCAACATGCACCCATTGGTGCGTAGTAAAATGACCATGTTGCGTAACAAGGAAACAGGTCATAAACAGTTTCGTGAACTTGTAGGAGAAATTGCAGCTTTCATTTCATACGAAGCCACACAAAATGTCCCTGTCATTGAAACGACAGTTGAGACACCTATAATCACAGCCAAGGGTTGGGTTTGCGAGCAAAAATTTGGTCTTGTGCCAATTTTACGCGCAGGGCTTGGTATGGTTGAAGGTATTTCTAATTTACTCCCAACGGCTAAAATTGGGCATATTGGAATGTATCGCAACCCTGATACCCTTCAACCCGTAGAATATTTTTGTAAACTTCCTACAGAAATTGAAGAGCGTGAAATTCTGCTGTTAGACCCCATACTTGCGACAGGTCGTACGGCTGAATCCAGCATTTGTTTTTTAAAAAAAGCAGGTGCAAAAAATATTAAGTTCCTATGCTTAGTCGCCGTTCGCGAAGGTGTGGAGGAAGTGTTAAAAAATCACCCTGACATTGACATCTACACTGCCGCATATGATGAAAAATTAAATGACCATGGATATATTGTACCTGGTCTTGGTGACGCAGGGGACAGGCTTTTCGGAACCCGCTAGATATAACTTATACGCGGAAGCAGAAACTTCTACCAAAAATCATCTGAAGTTTCTGCTTCCGCGCAACCGCCAGCCGGTGCAAAAAGTGAATTTCTTTTTGCACCTTCGTATAAATATAAAAATCCACCTGTGCAGACATTGTACACAGGTGGATTTTTTTCATGTTAGAAAATTGCATTCCTAATTTGTTAAGCAGAATCCCAAAGGGATTATACTCATCTTAGCGTCTACCAAAGAAGCTATAATTACGGTTGCCCCGCATACACATTGGAGATGTTGAGGGCATCATGGGGCGTACGGGCATAGGCATTACCATTTCACCGTAGCCATCATATGGGGCGTAACCATGATGAGAACCATGTCCACAGCAATAGTCTGGCTGATGGTTTGTAAAATCATTGTGACGCACGACTTCGCGCTGACGCACTACATCATAGTAGTTATAGTCATGCTCGTGAATGACATCATAGTCATTGATAATGTCGTGCTGATGTCTTACCACATGACAGTGTGGTAAAACTTGTTGGGTCTTGCCGCAATCGAACTGACGATGGGCTATTGGTACGTGAGGCTCTCCGCATGGGCGGTCACATCTTGATTCGCAATGCATTTTCAAATCCTCCTTGTAGTGGATAGTGCTTGATTACATAGTATGCTGGACAAGAATTTATGTGATAACTTGCCCTAAGCTCATTGTCATGGTAAAATTTCTCGGAATAAATCCATGCAAAGGGTGATTTTTAATATGACCGCAATACAAATATTGAAAGGGGAATGCTAAATATGTTTGAGAGAGCAAGTGGGGTGCTGGTGCATCCGACATCTTTTCCATCCCGTTATGGAATGGGTGATTTAGGTGCAGGGGCGTATGCATTTATAAATTTTTTGAAAGCTGCCAAACAGAGTCTATGGCAAGTATTACCCCTTGGACCAACTGGTTATGGTGATTCACCATATCAAAGTTTTTCGTCATTTGCAGGTAATCACTATCTCATAAGTCCTGATATCTTAAAAGAACAAGGTTGGCTTACCAATGATGATTTACTTGACATACCACAATTTGACCCTCGTGTTGTAGATTTTGGGCCAGTTATCACTTATAAAATGAGTTTGTTAAAAAAAGCGTATGCGCATTTTAAATTGAAAGCCACAACAGCACAAAAAACACATTTTACGAAATTTTGCAAAGCCAATAAAGATTGGCTGGATGATTACGCGCTCTTTGTGGCAATCAAAGGACATTTTATTGAAGCACGTAAAAATGATATGGAATGTCCTCTTGAAAACAAAGATTATTATTATGGAGCGGTATGGAATAGCTGGCCCGAAGCTTTGGCAAAACGCGAACCTAAAGCCTTGGCAGAAATAGCGGCAAGACTTTCTGATGAAATAGACTTTTGCAAATTTCTACAGTGCGAATTTTTCCGCCAATGGGACACGCTTAAAGCCTATGCCAATAAAGCAAAAATTCAAATTATTGGAGATATTCCTATATTTGTTGCAGGTGATTCTGCTGATGTTTGGGCATCACCTGAACTCTACCAACTAGACAAGAATAATAATCCCACAGCTGTTGCTGGTGTTCCGCCAGATTATTTTAGCGAAACGGGACAGCTTTGGGGGAATCCACTCTATGATTGGAACGCCCACAAAAAAACCGACTTCGCATGGTGGTGCAAGCGAATATCGGCTGTATTATCCATGGTGGATATTGTGCGAATAGACCACTTCCGTGGATTTGAAGATTATTGGGCAGTGCCTTCTGGTGAAGAAACCGCAGTGAATGGCAAATGGAAAAAAGGTCCTGGAAAAGCATTCTTTACTGCCCTTAAAAAGCAACTTGGCAGCTTGCCAATCATTGCAGAAGACTTGGGTATTATCACAGAAAAAGTTACTGCGCTTCGTTTAAGCCAAAACCTTCCTGGTATGCGGGTGCTTCAATTTGCATTTGATGCAAACGAACACTCACCTCATATCCCTCACTGCTATGAAGATAGCTTAACTGTTGTATATTCTGGTACTCATGACAATAATACCACACGGGGCTGGTATGACAGCGCAAGCGATACAGAACGCGACCATCTTCGTCGTTATCTCAATGTCAGTGGTGATGATGTGCATTGGGATTTAATTCGTCTTGCATTTTCTACCACTGCCGTTTTCGCCATTGTGCCTATTCAAGACATTATGGGACTTGGAGAAAATGACCGCATGAACTCCCCCGGCATTGCCAGTGGCTGGTGGAAATTCCGCTATACACAAGACATGCTTTTACCCGATTATGCGGAAAGATTGGCTTATTTATCTGATTTATTTGATAGAAGCTCTTTTCCAATACTGTCCAATAAATAACAATTGAGTCATAAAAACAGTGGTTTATTCGTGTGGTAATTAGATTTTTGCGCTGTAATTACCACACGAAATATCTCACTATATTTTTACTATGAAAATCAATCAAACGACGCTGTTACTGCTCGGGTCTAAGCACTAGTACATACCCATTTGGTATATTTAGGCTTGTTTCATAAAGACCGCCTTCTATCCACAGGTCAATATTATTATGATAAAAAGGGCTTCTCGGATGACCGCTATTGCCTGGGGCTACAATCATGTGAGATGTATTTGTATCACCTAAATCAATGACAAATCGCCAGCCTGCGCCATTGGTTGTTAGCCCGTCTCGGGCAAAAGCTGCTTGATTTACAGTTACACCGCTGCCCGGTGTAGCTATTCTGTCCCGTGGGTTAAATAGAATATGAAGGGGTGATACGTTACTTAAAGGATGACGAAATGCCACCTGATGAAAATTTCCCCATTCCCAATGGTTCATATTACGCCCAAGCATGGATTCTAACTCTACAAGAGTGTTTTCAAGAGTCGCTTCTAGTACATGTTCCATACCGCCGTTTTCTTCTATCCAAATAACATGTTCACCATTTAGGTTGCGTCTAAACAGTTCGTTAACAAAACTGGCGCGTCTGCGAAACAAAGGCCACATATCTTCTGAAATTGCCTCTTGGAATAAATAAGATTGAATTTCACGCATCCAAGTATTGAAAATCGTCGCACCAGTTCTATCTACTTCATCAAAGTAATCCCAAGTACTTAAATGGTTGATTGCCTCTTCAGCACGGGCAGAAAGCACTCGTCTCTCCAACACAGAAAGCATTGCTTGTAAAAACTCTACGGCTTCTAAATTTTTATTGTCTATTTGAATTGCAATCATATCTTCTACTGTTAAATTTTCACGTCCATACAAAAGCTCAATAATTCGCATTTGACGATAAGGCTGTGCCCATTGATTAGTGATGAAAAATGGATAATCGTCACCAACTACCTTATTATTGGCGCTTGCTATAAAACCATCTACAGGATTAACGACTGTGGGCATCTGCTCATAAGGTATAAAACCTACCCAGCCATAATCATCTATCCAGCCCGGAACAGGTGTATATGGAATCCGCCCGTTTGCACGAATTGGAATTTGCCCTATCACCTTAAAGGCGATAGTACCATCCATTGCTGCAAACACGAAATTTTGAGCGGGTGCGATTAAAGCCGCCCCTGCGACACTAAATTCTTCCCAGTTCCTTGCACGGTTAAAACCTAAAATGGCATCCAACTCTGCCGTTGGGGCATGTGCTGTCCAACGAAGTGAAAGTGCATAACCCGCCTCGTTAAAATTCGCAAGTTCACTGATAATAGGCCCATTTCTAGTAATAACTACTTCGAAATCAATAGGGTCTGCACCATCAACATAAATCCGTTTCTGCAATACTGTAGCATCCAGCCATTCTCCATCGAATAAGAACTGATGGGGATTCTCTGGGTTTCGCCGCTCGATAAATAAATCTTGTACATCAGGCCCTGTGTTCGTAACACCCCATGCAATATACGGGTTATGCCCAAGAACAATACCAGGAACTCCAGCAATAGAAACACCATTAACATGAAATCTGCCACCTCGTAAGTGGTTGTGATACCAAATTGATGGCGTACCCAGTGCTAAGTGAGGGTCATCTGAAAGCATTGGCATACCAGACGCAGTCATGCTGCCATCTAGCACCCAATTGTTGCTACCATTATGTTCATCAGGTAACATAATATATCTAAACAAACTTGATAAGTTTAAATCTGTCGGATTTATCACATAAGGCGCACCATCAGGATAACTTGGGAAAAGCTCAAACGCTTGGGCTTCCTCAAAATTTTGCAACAAATACCCACGAAAAGCCTGCCCTTCCCAATGTCCTGCAAGGTCGTAAGCCTTGAATTTCGCAAAGGTTAAACTATCATAAACTGTCCATGGCTCTGGCTGATAACCCAGTATATGAAATTCGACGGGGAGATTATTATTTGCAATGGCTTGTTCAATAAATGCATTCACCCCTGCAGCGTACCAGGTTAGAATTTCAATTGTTTCATCGGACTGCACTGCAAAAGATGCTTCAGCATAATGTTTCAATAATAATGTGTGAAAATACATATCCTGACTGACAGCCATCGCTCCGAATACTTCAGAGAGCCTTCCGCTGGCCTGCCTACGTCCTAAATCCATTTGAAATAATCTATCTTGTGCATGAATAAAACCCTGTGCCATAAATAGGTCTTGCTCATTTACCGCAGCAATATGAGCCACGCCAAATTCATCACGGGTTACTGTAACAGCTTCTATAAGACCAGCTAATTGTAATTCACCTGTAATTTGAGGTAGACCACGGTGTATAAAATGGTTTAAGAAAAGCCATCCAGCTAAAGCTACGGCAAAAATAATAATAAGTACACCAATGACTATTTTTTTAATGATTCCTTTTTTCTTTTTCATATGCCATCCTCTTTGTCTTTTTTCCATAATGATGTCTGTCAAACGCTCTAAACGTGCTTAAAATCTATTATATCTTTTTCTATGCTCCTATTCTCAACACCGTTTTTTATTATTAACACTTTCAACTCCTTTCCATCTCAAATATACAGACGGCTTTTTTATTTGATTGGTTGCAATATTTGAGAAAGTTATTTAAGATGAGTGAACGCAACACGCATAATGAAAAGGTTGGTGTAATCCATGATTATTTCCGCATATATAAACGAGTCCATTTTTACTGGACTTAGAGACGGCGATGCAGAACGGCTTACTCACGTTAATTTCGCCTTTGCATTAGTAAAGGACGGAAAAGGCAGTATAGACCATTGGAGAAACAAGGAAATGATTTACAACTTCATACGCAACAAAGGACATCTAAAAGTAGTACTTAGTGTTGGAGGCTGGGGAGCTGGGGGATTTTCTCCCGCAGTTGCAACTGTAGAAGGACGTGAGCTGCTGGCTCAATCCCTTGTAGATATTGCGCTGAACTATGGATTTGATGGCATTGATATGGACTGGGAATACCCAGGAGACGATATTGCAGGGATAGAAGCATCCCCAAGTGATAGAGCGAACTATACAATGCTTATTGAGCTTATTCGGCAAAAACTCGGCAAGGATAAAATTCTATCTATGGCAGCTGGTGGAACACAAAAATGTATAGATAACCTTGAAATTGATAAATTGATGAAGTTTATGGATTTTATCAATCTAATGACCTATGACTTATGCCCTTGGGATAAAGTGAGTCATCATACTGCTCTATTTCCTACTGAAGCGTGTAAAATGACTGGGCATAGTGTTGCTAAACTTTATGAAAATGCTGGCGTTGCGCGTTCCCAGATTATATTGGGTGCGGCTTTTTACGCCAGAGTATACAAAAATGTAGATGGAATAGGCTCTAAAGTAAACAGCGCACCTGACTTTATAGATGGCGGATACCCTAATACACTAAAACGCATAGAAATAAGCGGCTTAAAATATGACAACAAAGCCGAAGCCGCCTATGCATATGACCCAACAACACGAGAATTTATTTCATTTGACAACCCACGTTCTCTCACTGCAAAAATGAAATATGTAAAGGACAATGGGCTTGGAGGTATAATGTTTTGGGAATATTCCCATGATGATGATAAAAGTACGCTTTTAAAATCCATAACAAAATAATTATCTGATAGAAACTTTTTTCCAAAACCACCAAATAAATAATAATGCAATAGCCACTAGCCCCAAAGACATTACTGCGACAGTAAAAGCTTCTGTATCAGACAGGTCATTGGGGTTTTGTTGTAAAAAAATTTCTATTACTTCATCATATGCTTCGATATATGTTTCAATTTCATCATCATATGCTTCAATGTAAACAGGCTCATATATTTCCTCTTCTGCTTCTGGCTGATATGCCTCTGCTTCTGCTATTGCTCTTTCCTGCATTATTTCATAGGCATGGTCAATTAGTGCGGCAGTATCTGCAAAAGTATATCGCCAGTGAGGTGCGAATAATGTGGCTATAATAAAAGTATAATCGCCGCGCTGGGCATAAGTAACAAGGGTGTGCTGGGCAGCATTAGTGAAGCCAGTTTTGCCGCCGATTACATATTCATTAAACTCGTCCTCTGCTGGACGAATCATACGGTTTGTATTGCGAATCGTCCGTCCATCTGGACTAAATGCTGTTGGTGCAATATTAAAATATGCTGTGGATATAATGTCTACAAATATAGGATGTCTAATGGCTTCGCGCATAATCAGCGAAATATCATACGCCGTTGTAAATTGCCCATGACCAGGAAGCCCGCAGGGGTTTACAAAATTTGTGTGATATGCGCCAAGTTCAACTGCACGGCGATTCATAAGCGCAACAAAATCTGGCACACTACCAGAAACAAGTTCTGCCAAAGCACGTGACACTTCATTGCCCGACGGCAACATATTTCCATATAAACCTTCAAGCACAGTAATGGTTTCACCTTCAACCACCCACATCCGTGATGCATAATAGGGAATGTCAATGGCATGAGCCGAAAATGTTAATGGTGCAGATAAATCTTCAATATGTTCAAGTACAAGCAACGATGTCATCACTTTTGTAATACTCGCAGGATAACGTGGTGTAAAACCATCACGTTCATATAGGATTTCTCCAGTTATTGCATCCATAACAAGTGCTGATGCGGCAATGTACCAAATCTCATCGCCATTATCTTCATCATAATAAGAGTAGTCCCCCAAAACAGGAACTACCCCTATGATAATGATAAATACCAGTGTTAATAATAATTTCTTCAACGAAATACCGCCTTATGGTTTGCTTGTAAAGTGGAAAGTTTCAATTTTTACACCAGGTACAAGCGCACCGCCTACAAGTTCACGTTCGCTGGATATGGCTGTAATATTACAAAAGGCATCCAACATACTTTCTGTAAAACGTACAGTTGCCATTGGCTTTGTTATTTTACCGTCTTCAATGAGAAATGTACCATTTCGTGTCAAGCCAGTCAGTTGCAAATTGCGCGGGTTTACAAAATTTGTGTAATGAAACTCATTGATATATATGCCCTTTTTAGTGGAAGATATGATTTCATCCATAGACTTATTGCCCGCTTCAATCACAAGATTTTCAGCATATCCACCTTCGCCACTGCCTACAGAATGACCAGTTGAAGGCACTTTATGCCTTGCTGCCGTTACATTATCGTACAGATAAGATGAA
This sequence comes from Defluviitaleaceae bacterium, assembly GCA_009780315.1. Taxonomy (GTDB): domain Bacteria; phylum Bacillota; class Clostridia; order Lachnospirales; family WQUN01; genus WRAH01. The sequence continues at coordinate 118,379 of WRAH01000004.1, read as the reverse complement.
ACAACACCCTTGTCAATAAGCGTAACTGGTTTACGTGGGTTTGCGTCAATGTCAAAAAACCATGGACGTAGTTCTGGATGACCGACTTCGTCTCGAATAGTTAAATTTTCACCAAAAACTTTTTGCCCAAGCTTACCTTTTGCAAAGCTTGCGCCATCATCAACGGCTTTGGCACTCATCATCCAGCATACAAAGTTAATAAGGTCTGCAAAAGCGACCGGTGAAAGCACGACTGTATGCGCACCAAGTTCTGGACTGACAGCATTTCGTGCAGCTTTTGACGTGGATTGTGCCTTTTTAAAGCAACCTAGAATATCTGGTACAGAAGTATAAGAAATACACTCACCTGCACCGGCTGAACCATCTTCATGAGTGACTACGATGTTAAAAGTCACACAATCATAAGCGGTGTAGCGGAAACATCCCTTGCTATTACCAATGGCAATCACTTGACGATTAAAATTTAATGCACCAGCCGCAGTGAATCCAGACTCTATCACTGCCATGCCGTCTTTGATAAATTTTGCACGCGACTCCGTACCAAAGGCGTTGAATAAAATATCCCCATTTTGACTTTCTTGCACTGGCTCATCTGGAAATGGGAACGCTTCAAATTCACCGTCAGGGACGAATTGCAAAAGATTTTCTGCATCTTGTACTAACTTTTTCAAGCCCTCGTCTGTCAGCACATTTGTAGAGCATGAAGCAGATTTCTTGCCGTCATATACTCTAAGTGACAAAGAAGTGCCAGAAATAGAGACGTTTTGGCTTATTTCAGAATTTGCAAAGCGTGTGGTGTTTTGTTCACTATCAGAAAGCCACGCCATGGCATAATAATTCACATGCGCCATTGTTTTTTCAATAATGTTGCGTGCCGCTTCTTTATTCAACATGGTCAACACCTACTTTCACTTTTCTAAATCTTGTGGGCGATGAACCATGGCTTACGCGCATAATTTGCATAGGTTGCCCTTTGCCGCAGTTTGGTGTGCCAATAATCTCCCAAAAATCCTTGTTTGCAGTACCATCACAACTGGCCCAAAAATCTGTAGTTTTTCCCGCATAAATTGGGTTTTTAAATACACGTCCTGTCAGTTTTCCGTCCTTTACTTCTCGTGCAATTTCACAGGCAAATTGGAAGTTGACACGCAAATCATCAATACTCCAACTCTTATTTTGGTCGAAAACAAAACCATATTCGATACCAGCAATAAGCGTATCCAGTGTAAAATCTCCAGGCAATAAATTGATATTTGTCATACGGACAATAGGCAGATTTCGCCAGCCATCAGAAAGCCCGCCGCCGCTTGAATTTTGTCCGATTTTTGATGCGTTGTCACGTGATGTTTGAAGCCCCACGAATTTTCCCTTATCAATGAGTGTAACATTTTGCCCTGCTACACCTTCATCATCATAGGCAAAGGTTCCCAGACCCAATGGACATGTTGCATCTGCAACAATCGTCACATGTTCTGAACCATAGGTTAAGGGCTTCGTTGTAAGGTTTTCTGTTTCTACAAAAGAACGCCCTGCAAATGCAGCTTCGCTTCCAAGAATACGGTCGAGTTCTGTTGGGTGTCCCACACTTTCATGAATTTGCAAGAACATTTGACGCGGCATAAGAATCACATCAAATTCACCACTTGGGCAATCTTCTGCATGAAGAAGCGCTACTGCTTCTTTACCCAATGTTGCGGCAAGCTTTATAAGATTCATATTTAAAATGGTTTCATATCCTGCACGCTTTAAATCAGTAAAACTACGCTCTTGAGTGTCTGTGTCGGAAATGGCTGTGGCTTCCAACACCGCGCCTGATTGACAGAATTTTTGGTCAATATATGAACCGTCTGTATCTGCAAAAATCACATCATCTTTGCGAAACATAAGACTTGACAGGGTGCGTGTCACACCTTCTGTCCCACGCATATTTTTGTCGCACTCCATAAGTAGTGCAAGTTTTTCTGCAAAAGGAATAGCAAAAGGGTCTTTCACCACAGGTGTTTCATGTGTGGCTTGCACCGCTTCTTTTTTGTCTAATTGCACCTTTTCTTTTAAAAGCGTTAAACTTGTACGGGCTATTTCATAGGCTTTTTTTACTGTTTCATTCATTTGCGTCATATCACTTGACGCGGCAAAACCCATTGCACCATCTACATATACACGCACACCGTAACCTTGACTGCGACTGTTTGATGTCTCTGTAAGTTGTGAATTTTCAACGCTAATATCTTCTTTTAAAATATCCTTATACCGAATATCAGCATAATCAACATCAAGAGATTTTGCATAATCCATAGCGGACTGAATCAAATCCTTCATGTTGCACCTCCATCTCAATGTGGTTTAATATATTTTCCTTTGCACAGCACATTTTATCGTTGAACGCGCCCGCTACCATCTCCGCCTAGTAGGTTTGTCACTTCTGCTACGCTAACTAAGTTAAAATCACCTTCGATGGTATGTTTTAGACATGATGCAGCCACTGCAAATTCTAAAGCACCTTGTAAGTCTTTTCCAGAAAGAAATCCATAAATTAACCCACCGCCAAAACTGTCACCACCGCCAACACGGTCAACAATGTTTTTAATTTCATATTTACGGGAGAAAATTGCATCTTTTCCGTCATAAAGCATAGCAGACCAGTCATTGTGATTGGCTGAGTGAGATTCTCTTAATGTAATCGCCACATGCTTAAAGCCGAATTTTTCTACTAATTGACGTGCTACAGACTTATATCCGTCATGATTAAGATGTCCGCTAGTCACGTCTGTTCCATCAGAAGTAATGCCGAAAACATCGGAAGCGTCTTCTTCATTGGCAATGCATAGGTTTACATATGGCATAAGTTTTGACATGGTTTCCTTAGCTTCTGCCTTTGTCCATAAGTTTTTGCGATAGTTAAGGTCGCAACTTGTAGTGATACCTTTATCTTTACAGGCTTTTAGTGCATCTAAGCAAATGTCTGCGACTGTCTGCCCAAGTGCAGGGGTGATACCTGTAAAGTGAAACCAATCTACGCCATCAAGAATCGCATTCCAGTCAAAATCTTCTGGTTTAGCCATGGCAATTGCAGAGTTTGCACGGTCATACACCACTTTTGAGGGACGTTGATTAGAGCCTTTTTCTAAAAAATAAATGCCTACGCGGTCGCCGCCACGCACAATTTTGTTTGTATCAACACCATAGCGGCGTAGAGAATTGACTGCACTTTGACCCATTTCATGTTTTGGCAATTTTGTTACAAATGCCGCATCAAAACCATAGTTTGATAAGGATACAGCCACATTAGCCTCACCGCCGCCATACGTTGCGCCAAGGGTATTGCATTGTGTAAATCTTTCATACCCCGGAGGGGCTAGACGCAACATGATTTCGCCAAATGTTACGATTTTCTTCATAGCAAAAACAGCTCCTTTAAGATATAGTTGCATATATTTAACCACTATCAAAGAAAACAAGCAACATAAATTTGACATTTTCTTAGAAAGATGATAATATTCTCTTGGACATCCAAGGTGGTGTCTTTTTAATGTCAAGGAAATTGACTTATGATTTCTTGGCGTTTTAAGATGTAGCACAAACGCACTTTGCGCGTTTTGCATTGAAGAGAGGGAATAAAGATGCGTGCAAAAATTACCCTAGCTTGCACAGATTGCAAGCAACGCAACTACAACACCACAAAAGAAAAGAAAAACCATCCAGACCGTATGGAAACGAAGAAATACTGCCGTTTCTGCAACAAGCACACTGCGCACCGGGAAACGAAGTAAGGAGATTTCTAAATTATGGATGAGAAAAAAACAAAAAAAGCCGATGAGGGCAACAGCAATGCCCTAAAAAGGCTGTTCCAAACCTATCGTGCAGAGTTTAAGAAAATCGTGTGGCCTTCGCGGGAGACACTTATCAAACACACTGTTACGGTAGTAGCTATTTCGCTGATTTTTGGGGCGTATATCGCACTAACTGATGGCGCGTTTGGTGTACTTTTTGGCTGGTTTGTCAGCCTAGTTTACTAGGAGGCATTATGCCAGAGGAATCCAGATGGTATGTTGTTCATACCTATTCAGGTTATGAGAACAAGGTTAAAGCCAACATCGAAAAAATCATTGAAAACCGTGGAATGCATGATGTTTTTGAGCAGGTGGTTGTTCCTATTCAAGATGTCATTGAAGTTAAAAATGGGCAGAAAAAATCTGTTCAGCGCAAAGTTTACCCAGGTTATGTTCTAATTAAAATGATTTTAACAGATGATACTTGGTTTATTGTGCGTAATACCCGCGGTGTAACAAGCTTTGTAGGGCCAGCGTCCAAACCTGTACCCCTTACCGACGAAGAAATTGTGGGCATGGGTATTGAAGTGCCAGACTTTGAACTTGATATTGACATTGGCGAACTTGTAAGAATCACCAATGGTCCATTTGAAGGTTCTGTTGGAAATGTAAAAGACATTAACCATCAAAAGAAAACTGTCTCCATCGCTTTGAGTGTTTTCGGACGTGAAACTCAAGTGGAAGTGGACTATCATGTGCTTCAACGTATGTAAGCACTAACCCTTTAAAAACGCCGCCAAAAGCGGCATTGAATCATGTGGGAGGATTTTATAATCCGTAAACACCACCTAGGAGGAAAGTAAATGGCAAAGAAAATCACGGCCTATGTAAAATTGCAGATTGAGGCCGGAAAAGCGACTCCAGCCCCACCGGTTGGGCCAGCACTTGGTCAGCACGGGCTGAATATGATGGGATTCTGTAAAGAATTCAATGAGCGTACAAAAAATGAAGCAGGTATGATTATTCCTGTAGTGGTTACTGTTTATCAAGATAAAAGTTTTTCTTTTATCACAAAAACGCCGCCAGCTGCTGTGCTTCTAAAAAAAGCTTGCAAGTTGGATAAAGCCGCAGGCGCACCAGGGCCAGGTGTAAAAGTAGCAACTATTTCTAAAGCAGAAGTACAAAAAATTGCAGAACTTAAAATGACCGACCTCAACGCCGCCGACGTTGACGCGGCAATGCGCATGATAGCTGGAACAGCTAGAAGCATGGGCATTGTCGTGCAAGAGTAGGAGGGCTAAAATATGAAACGTGGAAAAAAATATATAGAAGCCGCTAAACTAATAGAGGCTCAAAATTTATATGATGTAAATGAAGCCATTGAGCTTGTACAAAAAACAAGTATTACAAAGTTTGATTCTATGGTTGAGGCACACATTCGCTTAGGTGTAGATTCTCGTCATGCAGACCAACAGGTTCGGGGTGCGGTAGTACTTCCTCATGGTACAGGGCGCGCAGTACGTGTACTTGTCTTTGCCAAAGGCGACAAGGCAACCGAAGCTGAAAAAGCTGGTGCAGATTTTGTTGGTGCCGAAGAACTCGTAGCGAAAATCCAAGGCGAAAACTGGTTTGAATTTGACGTAGTTGTTGCAACACCAGACATGATGGCGGTTGTTGGGCGCATTGGTAAAGTGCTAGGGCCAAAAGGTCTTATGCCAAACCCTAAAGCGGGTACTGTAACTGCTGATGTAACCAAAGCCATTACTGATATCAAAGCAGGTAAAATTGAATACCGCCTAGACAAAGGTAATATCATGCACTTGCCAATTGGGAAAGTCTCCTTCGGTACAGAAAAACTAACCGAAAACTTCCAAACGCTTATGACAGCTGTAATAAAAGCAAAACCTTCTGCCGCAAAAGGAACTTACCTAAAAAGTGTTACCCTAGCCAGCACCATGGGCCCAGGTGTAAAAGTAAATCCATTGCGTGTCAGCGAATAATTAGTGCATAACCTCCAAGAATCCAAGCGATTTTTGGAGGTTTGTTATAAGGAGGTATTTATTGTATGGCTATTTTTTACGAGCAAGAATCACGTACGTTTAGCGAATATTTACTCGTCCCAGGATATTCTTCTGCCGAATGCGTTTCAGCAAATGTTTCACTTGAAACACCTCTAGTCAAATTTACACGTGGCAATAAGCCTGTACTTCATTTGAAAATTCCGTTGGTTTCAGCAATTATGCAATCAGTATCTGATGATAAGATGTCTATTGCCCTTGCGAAAGAAGGCGGAATTTCTTTTATTTATGCATCTCAATCTATCGAAAGCCAAGGGACAATGGTGCGTAAGGTTAAAAATCATAAAGCGGGATTTGTAGTAAGTACATCAAATGTTCACCCTGACCAAACCTTAGCAGATATTCTTGCCCTGAAAGCAAAGACAGGTCATTCTACTGTGGCAGTCACAGCAGATGGGACAGAAAATGGAAAGTTTCTTGGCATAGTCACAGGTAAAGACTATCGTGTAACCCGAATGGAAACGACTACACTGGTGTCATCATTTATGGTGCCTTTAGAAAAACTTGTTTGCGCACAAGAAGGCGCAACACTTAGCCAATGTAATGATATCCTCTGGGATAATAAATTAAATGCTTTGCCTGTAGTAAGCAAAGACGGGCGATTAGCTGCTTTTGTTTTCCGCAAAGACTATTCTTCCAGAAAAGAAAACAAGCTTGCCCTTTTTGATGATGCAAAACGCTATCTCGTAGGCGCAGGTATCAATACGCATGATTATGAAGAACGCATCCCTGCATTAGTGGAAGCAGGCGCAGATATACTATGTATTGATTCGTCAGAAGGTTTTACCGAATGGCAGAAACGTGTACTGGACTTTGTGCGTAAAAACTATGGTGATACAGTTAAAATTGGCGCAGGCAATGTGGTGTGTGCTGAAGGCTTCCGTTTCCTTGCAGAAAATGGTGCGGATTTTATTAAAATAGGCATTGGTGGCGGAGCTATCTGTATCACCCGCGAAGCCAAAGGTATTGGACGTGGACAAGCCACTGCCGTACAAGAAGTAGCCAAAGCCCGCAATGCATATTTCCAAGAAACGGGCATATACATCCCCCTTTGCTCTGATGGCGGCATTGTGCAAGACTATCATATAACCCTTGCCCTTGCTATGGGTGCAGATTTCTGTATGCAAGGCAGATACTTTGCCCGTTTTGATGAAAGCCCCACAAACCGTGTTATGATTGGCGGCAATTACATGAAAGAATATTGGGGTGAAGGCACAGAACGCGCCCGCAATTGGCAGCGTTATGAGGGTACAGGAGGATTGCCTTTTGAGGAAGGCGTAGACGCATATGTCCCCTATGCAGGAAGCTTACGTGATAATTTAGCCATCACTTTAAACAAAATCAAAGCCAGCATGTGTAATTGTGGTGCGCTTTCAATTCCTGAATTTCAAAACAAAGCCCGTTTAACCCGCGTATCACAGTCTAGCCTCATAGAGGGCGGCGCACATGATGTTCAACTAAAGGATACACAGAGGACGTAATAATATGTATGATAATGCTTACTATATGTCAAAGGCTTTAGAAGAAGCCCGTAAAGCCTTTGACAATAATGAAGTACCCATTGGATGTATCATTGTACATGATGGGCAAATTATAGGACGCGCTGCCAATGAAAGGGTGGCGCGTAAAAATGTTTTATATCACGCAGAAATGATAGCCATAAATCAAGCTTGCGAAGCCATAGGTGATTGGCGATTAGAAAACTGCCACCTTTATGTTACATTAGAACCATGTCCCATGTGTGCAGGTGCAATTGTGCAAGCCCGAATACCTATCGTTGTTTATGGCGCAAAAAGTACAAAAGCTGGTTGTGCCGGTTCAATTTTAGATATACTCAATGAACCAAAATTTAACCATCGTGTCAAAGTTATTCAAGGTGTATGTGAAGAAGAATGTTCTGGGCTAATGTCCAAATTTTTTAAGCAGTTTAGAGGCCAATCATCATAAAATGTTTGGTGTATTTTTAAATGAATCCTAAAAAAATAATAAACCTAAATACCAAGCCAATATATGTTCTCCATATAGTATAGCTAAAAGAACACCAATACATAATGCCGGCCCAAAAACCATATGTTCTCCCTTTTTACGTTTGTGGGTCACGATAAGATAAATTGCCCAGCCGCCACCAAGTAATATTGCTATAAAAAATGCCAGCAATGCATTTTGCCAGCCAAGTAAAAATCCACAAACTGCCATAAGTTTAATATCGCCACCACCAAATGCCCTGTCTATAATCATCGTAACAATGAGCATAGGAAAACTAACCACAAAAAATCCTAATCCACGAGAAGCAAGCCCAATGTCAGACCAAATCCAAATAGCAGCTATTGCCAATGGGACAAGCATCATGTTAAGCCCATTAGGAATTTCCATAGTGCTTAAATCAATCAGTGAAATAGCCAATAAAATCATAACTACAGCAAGAGTTAAAAGCGTCATCATTGCAAATCCAAAGACAATAAATACCAACGCAAAAACAAAGCCAGTAATAATCTCTATAAGTACATAACGCAGTGAGATTCTAACCTTACATGCCCTACACTTGCCAAATAGTATAAACCAGCTAATCACAGGAATAAGGTCATGCCAAATAAGCGTACACCCACAAGCCATACAGCAAGACCTACCTGTTAAAAACCCCTCCTCTTTAGAACGCCGCAAAGCAACTACATTTAAAAAACTACCCACACTTGCCCCAAGCATAGTTAAGACAATTATCATTATCATGGTTAGTGCATTCATATATTTCACCTTTAATATCTATGTAAAACTACCCAACACCGCAAGGGCAAAATGCCCATTGCAGTGTTTTCAAACAATCTTAATATAATCCCACATAGTCTGTAATATCCTGGTATTATCTTCCATTGCACTGGTGCGATTTTGAAACTCTTGATATGCACTTGGAAATGAGGACATGCTTTTTTTAAATCTTTCCTGTATGGCAAAAAATCCACCTTGAAAAAACTCAGTTTTTTTATAGATTGGTTTTGTTAGTGTGCCATTTTTAAATTGTTCAGCTATTGGATACATACAATCTCCCTGGGATATTACACCATTCGTAAATTTTTAATAAGCACAGACACTGTACCGTCTGAATGGGTTGTAAATTCTATTGAATCATCTTCTACAGCCAGTTCAGCAGGAAAACGAATTTCTACACCATTTTCGCCTTTTATACGATGGGTAGAAAATTGTTGTTTAACCACACGTTGTCCAAGGGGAAGGTCTGCCTGTACGCCAGCATCTCGTAAGGTGCTTATGTACTGGCTTTTATGGGCTTCTTGTCCTTCAAATGCTTGGGCAGCTACATTATCCATAGAAATAAAACCTTCTTCGGCATCAGCTTCAACCAGCATCGCAGTTTTTATTTTTGCAGAAACAACCGGGTCACGGGCAAAGTATTCATCCACAAACTCTGTTGTTATTTCATTGATTAAAACCGCTTGTTCCTTTTTTGAAGGTGAGGTTTCACACTCAAGGAAATGTTCGGAAAAGTAAAGTACACTATTGCCGTCAATTGTCGCAGGCTTTTCTATTAAGCTTATGGGCATTTGCGCCCCTTCTAAACCAATCAGAGCGGCATATTCTACTTTTCCTGAACTAAATGGAAGTGCATTGCAGGTGGTCAGTTGATTATCTGAATCTTTTGTTTTGTGTGCATATACTTCCTGATAGTTTAACAAAAGCACGGCAATATATTCACCGCTTTTGTGGCTTACCCTTGCAATCAACATATCGCATGGCGGAATTTGGGTAAAACGGTTCATCAGCGTGTCCATCTTTTGAGCAAACGCCAATGTAGTTTCTTTAAAATATTTATTACCTGCTTGATATGCGCCAAGATGACCGTACAGCTCAACCTCTGGATTAAAGTGAGCTGTACGTACGGCAGGATTGTTGATAAGTTTTTTTACATGTTTTTGTATAAATGCTTCGCATATTTCGCTATCAATATCCAGTTCCACCTCAGAAAAAACCGATGGACGACCATCATTGCGAAGAATATGAAGAATTGCATTTTTTATTTTTAAGGACATTTTACTGTATTTCCTTTCAGCCTTTTACAGCCTGTAATATATTAGTTTCCTTTCGGACGTTCTTTGCCACCTATATACACTAGCGCAATTGTGCCTGGGCCTGTATGCGCACCAATGACTGGACCAATTTCATTGATTACAAAATCTTTTATACCAAATTTTTCTGCAACCATGGTTTTAAGTTGCTCTGCAAATTCAGGTACATCACTATGTGCTATGAAAATGGGTTGGTCTTTGGGATTCAAACCTATTTCAGTCATATTATCTAAAAAGTACGCCAATGCTTTATTACGTCCACGTACCTTATGGATAGGCGCAAGTTTCCCGTCAGAAAGTATAGTAAGAATGGGTTTGACACTTAGCATTGTTCCAATAAAGGCAGACGCACCAGAAACACGCCCGCCCCGACGTAAATGATGTAAGTCATCAGCCATGACCCAATGCTGAACACGTGGGATAATTTCATTCATATACGCAGCATTTTCTTCAAGAGACTTGCCTTCGGCGCGTGCTTTTGAAGCATATTGTGCCAAAAGCCCCTGCCCCAGTGATGCAGACTTGGTGTCTATTGTAATGACTTTACGATCTGGGTAAGCTTCGGCAGCTTCACGGGCAGCAAGTACACTTTGGTCATAGCTTTTGCTTAGTGCAGAAGAAAGGCACATATATAGAACATCTTTGCCTTCTTTCAAAAATGGTTCCCATGATTCCATATAGCGGTGAATTGTGACTTGTGTTGTAGATGCTGTTTTACCTGCACGTAATGCATTGTAAAAATCTTTCACAGATAAATCACGATAATCTAAGTGATTGTAATATTCTTTGCCATCCATTGTGAAAATATATGGGATAACTTCAATCCCCAATGCTTCCGCTTTGGCGGGAGGCAAGTCAGTTGTTGAATCTACTACGATTACATAATTTGCGTTCATATATATTTCTCCCTTCGTGACACTAAGAAAATGTCAGTTAAGAAAACTATAAACAAAATTGAGCCATATGTAAAGATGTTAAATATAAAAATTTTGCTTAAAAAGTTTGCATTCTTTCGTAATGTTTTGGTAATATTAGACTGATTCATAAAAAAGGAGGTTTTAGCGTTGTTAGACAAGCAATTAGTGTACGATGTTTTAACAGCCGCGCTGTCTACTGGCGGCGACTTGGCTGAGATTTTTGTAGAAAATACCACTAAAGACATGATTGAGATGACCAATGGACAAGTGGACAAGGCAACTTGGGGTATTGATTATGGACTTGGACTGCGCATTATTCAAGGCACAGGCGCGGTTTATGCTTTTACTAATAATACATCTCGTGAAAGCCTATTAAAACTGGCAAAAGAATCTGCACAAGCAGTAAAAGCTGGAGCAAAAGAACAAGGCTCACTAAAAAGTGTAATCACACTTGACCGAAGTGAGCGTTTAAAATTTGCAGACAAGGTAATTACACCCCCTGAAAAAGTCGGCAAAAAAGCAATTGTCGAGCAGCTTAGAATAGCATCAGATGCGGCATATGCATTTGACCCTCTTGTGACACAAACATCCAACACATATTCTCATGTTGCACAAAATATGTTTGTTGCCAATTCCAATGGGGTTTGGGCTGAAGATTCACGTGTGCGCACACGTATTTTCATAGAAACGGTTGCGTCAGAAGGTAATGAGAAGCAAACAGGATATTTTGCACCTGGCGCAAAGGGTGGATTTGAGTTTATTGAAAGTTTAGACATGTCCGAACTTGGTAGAAATTCAGCAAAAATTGCCACGACTATGATAAAGGCTGACTTTGCCCCCGGCGGACGTATGCCAGTCATCATTGACAATGGCTTCGGCGGCGTGCTTTTCCATGAAGCTTGCGCCCATAGTTTGGAAGCCACTGCTGTTGCCAAAGGCGCATCAACTTTCTGCGGAAAAATAGGTGAACTTATTGCCGCACCATGCGTAAACGCTATTGATGACGGAACCCTTCCTGGGGTATGGGGCAGTATAAACATTGACGATGAAGGAACACCATCACGCCGCAATGTTTTAATTGAAAACGGTATATTAAAATCATACCTTGTTGATTATTTAAACGGGCTAAAAATGGGCGTACCCTCCACAGGAAGCGGCCGCCGTCAAAACTATCGTTTTGCCCCTACTTCCCGTATGACCAACACGTATATCCTTGCCGGAAAAGATAAGACCGAAGAAATCATTGGAGATACAGAATATGGTTTGTATGCTGCAAAAATGGGCGGCGGCTCTGTAGACCCTGCGTCAGGTCAATTTAACTTTGCTGTGCTTGAAGGTTATATGATACGCAACGGCAAGATTGCCGAACCTGTGCGCGGCGCAACATTGATAGGCAAAGGCAATGATGTGCTTATGGATATCGACCGTGTGGCAGATAATTTTGCACCAGGTCAAGGCATGTGCGGAAGCATTAGCGGGGCAATACCAACAGATGTTGGTCAACCAATGATTCGTATTAAAGAGTTAACAGTGGGAGGTAGAAAGTAAATGACATTTGAAGCCTTTAAAGAGGAAGTTTTTGCTCAAGCCAAAGCCAAAGGCTTTAGCGATTATGAGTTATTTTATTCTGCCGAGGATGGATTTTCTGTTAGAGTATTTAAAGGGGAAATTTCCGAATATAAAAATTCCAGTACTGAAGGCGTAGGTTTTAGAGGAACCTATGAGGGTAAAATGGGATATGCCTACAGCGAGAACATGAATATCCACTGTATTACACCATTGCTTGAAAACGCCATTGGCAATGCGACAATTATCGAAGATGAAGATATGGAAAAATTGTATACTGGTGATGACAAATATCCAGAAGTTAATAATTATAACCCTGCCCTTAACGATATTGATGCAGCACAAAAAATCCAATGGGCTTTGGCAATGGATAAGTATGTAACAGACCTTGACCCACGTATAAAAATGGCAGACTATTGCACTGTTGCCACGACAGAGTCACGGGTGGCAATTGCAAATTCTCATGGACTTCATCTTTCTAAAAAAATGAATTTTGCAACAGCATATGTTATTGTCCGTGCAGAAGAAAATGGAGAAACAAAGAGCGGAACGGAAATATGGATTGGACGGGATTTTAAAGATTTTGACTATAAAGCTGTAGGTCAAAAGGCTGTAGATAAAGCCATTAGCTACCTTAATGCAGAGGCTATTCCCACAGGCGAATATCCGATTATTTTTAACGATGAAACAGCACGAGATGTTTTTGGCGTGTTTTCTAGTATTTTCATGGCAGAAAAAGGGCAAAAAGGATTCTCCATGTTAACTAAAGAGAAATTGGGTGAAGTGATTGCTGCATCTAACATCACCATTCGTGACGATGGGGTGACTGACCTTAATTTATTTAGTTCCCCTTTTGATGCAGAAGGTGTAGCAACGCAAAACAAAGCCATTATTGAAAACGGTGTGTTAAAGCAGTTGCTTTACAACACAAAATCTGCAGAAAAAGATGGTGTTCAATCTACAGGCAATGCTTCTAAAGTAGGTTATGGCGGTGCTATTGAAACATCTTGCACAAACTTTTATCTTGTGCCCGGCAAAAAGTCATATGATGAACTTGTTACAGGGCTTGAAAAAGGACTAATTATTACAGAACTTGCTGGATTACATTCTGGTACAAATGATGTGAGTGGTGATTTTTCCTTTTCAGCTGATGGATTTTTAGTTGAGGGCGGTAAAATTATTAAACCAGTAGAGCAGATTACTATTGCAGGAAATTTCTATGAAATGTTAAAAAACATTGATGAAGTCGGCAGCGACTTGAGATTTGTAAAAAAAATCGGAATGCCCTCAATTTTGACAAGCGGCTTGCGCGTTGCGGGGTTATAGTCAATGGCTACGTTAGAATATGAATCACCTATTGGTAAACTTCTTATTACAGCACACAACGGAAAGATTATTGGCATAAATTTTACAATGGATGATGCGCCCAAAGCACTTATCGCACCAATTGAAGATGATATTGACAATACTGCTGTAATGAAGCAATGTATCAGCGAATTAGAAAGTTATTTCCAAGGAAACTTACGGGAATTTACTGTGCCAATGAAGTTAATTGGCACAGATTTCCGAATACATGTGTGGAAAGCATTGATAACTATTCCATATGGCGAAACGATTAACTACAAGGAGCTTGCAATAAAAATAGGCAACCCAAAAGCAAGCCGCGCAGTTGGTGGGGCGAATCATCATAATCCTATTAACATTATTGTCCCTTGTCATCGTGTCATTGGTGCAAGTGGGAAATTAACAGGATATGGCGGCGGATTGCCAAATAAGGAGTTTTTATTAGCACTTGAAAAACGTAGTATGTAAATCATTAAGACCCATAAAATCAAAGCTTTATTGCACCTTGACTTTATGGGTCTTGTTTTATTTAAAATACAAACTCACCTTTGTCAAAAAAGACTGTTTCATTACCATTTTCGTCAATGCCGATTACGCGCAAATCTGCTGTGCCAAACATAAAGTCAACGTGGATTAAAGAATCATTGCCACCTGCGGCTGTTAATGCTTCTGTTGTCATTTCTCCGCCGCCTTCAATATTTTTAGGGTAAGCGCGACCCAATGCCAAGTGAGCGGATGCATTTTCGTCAAAGAGAGTGTTATAGAAAAGGATTCCCATTTGGCTGATTGGGGATGAGTTTGCAACAAGGGCAACTTCACCAAGGCGATGTGCGCCTTCATCCATTTCAATCATATTTTTAAGAGATTCTTCATTCTTACTGGCAGAATAATTGGTGACGCGTCCGTCTTTAAATTCGATTATAATATCTTCAATAAGGTTTCCGTTATACGCTAGTGGCATAGATGCCACAACTTTTCCATTTGCTTTATTACGGTCAGGCATTGTGAATACTTCTTCTGTAGGTAAGTTTGGGAAGGTTTCTACACCATCCTTGGTTTTTCCACCACCACCAACCCAGCGATGATTTTTTACCAAGCCAATGGTCAAATCTGTACCAAGCCCTGTTGTCAAACGAAGTGATGTGAATTGTTTTTTATTGAGATATTCCACTTTTTTTACAAAACTCTGCTTATGTGCTTTCCAGTCTGCAATAGGGTCTTCACCGTCAGCTCTTGCGCCTTTTAAGATACTTTCCCACAGACGTTCCATCCCTTGTTCTTCTGTTAAATCAGGGAAAACTGTCTTTGCCCATGCTGGAGACGGCACTGCACAAACAGACCAACGCAGTGTGCCGTCCATCATCAGTTTTGCATGTGGTTTTGTTGCAATAGACGCTGCTTTTGCTGCGCGCATTCTACGGTCAGGGTCTGTGCCTGCAAGCAAGCCAGGGTCAGATGAAGTGATACGAAGATACACCGCACCGCTTTCATCAAAATGACGGAATCGCTCTACTGTCCATTCTGGAAAAGTATCAAAAACAGATGAATCTGCACGAAGATACCGTTCACGAACAGAGCTATCATCTTCCCAAATGATAAATACTTCGGATGCACCTGCGTCATAGGCACAATCACGCACCATCCGTCCAAATCGGGCATCATTTACGTCTACGTTAATGACCACCAGTTGCCCTTTTTGTACATTTCCGCCTGCACGAACTAAAAGCTCTGCATACTTTTTCAACTTTGCCTCTGTCATAATAAAAAATCTCCTTCTATAATGGTAAAGGGTTGTTATTTTACCCTTCTCCTTGTAATTTTTTAGCTTGGTCATGGGTGATACATGTATCTAATATTTCGTCCAAGTCGCCATTAAGCACCGCATCGAGTTTATGCAAAGTCAATCCAATACGATGGTCTGTCACACGGCTTTGAGGATAATTATATGTGCGAATACGCTCACTACGGTCACCTGTACCAATTTGGCTACGGCGTTCTGCGCTTAACTCTGAATGCAAACGCTCTTGTTCCATATCATATAAACGCGCACGAAGAATTTTTAACGCCTTATCCTTATTTTTTAATTGTGATTTTTCATCTTGGCAAGCAACCACAATGCCTGACGGCATGTGCGTTACACGAACAGCAGAGTCTGTAGTATTTACACTTTGCCCACCATTTCCAGACGAGCGGTATATATCCACACGCACATCTGCCATATTTAGGTTTACATCTAAATCTTCCGCTTCGGGAAGCACTGCCACAGTGACGGTAGATGTATGAATACGTCCGCTGGATTCCGTTGCAGGTACACGTTGAACACGGTGAACACCGCTTTCATACTTTAAACGAGAATATGCTCCGCGCCCTTGAATCATGAAAGAAACTTCTTTAAAACCACCAATTCCATTTTCATTAAAACTCATGATTTCTGTTTTCCAGCGGCGACGTTCGGCATATAAACCATACATACGGTATAGGTTGGATGCAAATAAAGCGGCTTCATCCCCTCCCGCACCGCCGCGAATTTCCACGATTACATTCTTTTCATCATTAGGGTCTTTGGGGAGCAAAAGAATTTTTAACGCTTCGCTAATTTTTTCAAGGGCATCTGTACCTTCTTTTACTTCTTCTTTTGCAAGCTGGCGCAGGTCTTCGTCTGATTCTTCATTCAACAACATTTTTGCATCGTCTACTTGGTCACGTAAACGCTTATATTCACGATAAGCATCTATCACAGGCGTGAGGTCACTATGCTCCTTCATCAAACCACGCCAACGGTTTGTGTCAGCAATGACTTCTGGGTCACTAATGGTTTCAGATAGTTCTGAAAATTTTGTTTCTAGCTCATCTAATCTGTCAAACATTTTTCACATGCTCCTTCGATAATTGTATACTAATCATTTTTAAATCTTTACACCTGTGACTATGCGCTCTAAACCTGCATAATCCTGGATAATTTTTATCTCTTTAAAATCTGCCATTAAATTCACAACCGCTACAGGCCCTATTTCCAGCAATAACATACCACCATTATTGAGCAATTCAAAACTTTGCGGAATTAACCTTCGGTATATATCCATCCCATCTTTTCCTCCATCTAAGGCTAGGTGCGGCTCAAAATCACGTACTGTTTGGGAAAGTGTGGCTATATCTTCATGCAAGATATATGGTGGGTTAGAAATGATGACATCAAATTTTTGATTGATTATTACATCAGCTAAGTCAGACTTGATAAACTTCACATGACTTGGTGGAATATTCAATTTTTCGGCATTTTCTTTCGCAAGAGATAACGCATCTGAAGATATATCAACAGCCGTTATCTTTGTTGTTTTAGCCTCGGTTAAACATGCAATTGATAAGGCTATGCACCCTGTTCCTGTACAAATATCCAATACATTGATAAGGGGTTTTTGTGAATATTGAATAAACTTTAAAGCTTCTTCAACCAACAGTTCTGTTTCTGACCGTGGAATTAAAGCACGTTTATCCACATTAAACTCTATCCCCATGAAAGCCCATTTGCCAAGTATATATTGCATGGGTTCACCATTATAGTACCGCTCTAAGTCAGCCAAATACATTGTGTAATGAGATGGTTTAATCGCTTCATCACCATGAATCATTATCCAAGACTCATCATTGCCTGTTATATACGAAAGCAATAACATTGCGTCACGCCGTCCTACCTTTTCTGTACCGCTTTTTAATGCTTCGGACAGGGTCACTCTTTTTTCCCCTCAACTTTTAAATTACCAACTGCTTCAAATTCAACTTCAGGCAGTTTTATTGGGTTTTCTTGCTCAAGACATTTATTTAACGCGGTTATGGCAATTTCAATTTGCCCTTCATCTGGTTCACCTGTGGTGAGACGTTGCATGAGCATTCCTGGGGCAGTGATTATATTAACAAAAAAATTATCGTGCCGTCCTGCCCATTTTACGCTGACCTCATAAGAAATTCCAGCAATGACAGGCAAAAGAAGAATCCGTGAAGCAAATCTTAGCCAAATTCCATCCACTTGAATAATCATAAATAAAAGCATCGTGACAACCATTACAACCAGCATAAAACTTGTACCGCAACGCTTGTGCAAACGATTACAGCTTGCTACATTTTCAGCCGTCAAAGATAAATTTGCTTCATGACAATTTATTGCTTTATGTTCCGCGCCATGATATTGAAAAACACGTTGAATATCCTTTGAACGTGAAACGATGAATATATAGCTTACAAAAATTGTAATGCGAATAAGCCCTTCAATAATGCCAGTCCATGCCGCATGTATGGGAAGGAGTGAGCCTAAAAAGGCAGGAAGCAACATAAACAAACCAATCGCAATAACAACTGCAATAATCATTGCAAATATTTTTAAAATATCGTTCACTTTGTCACCAAGTTTGTCTGCCAAAAATTTTTCAAAGGATGAGGTTGGCGGTGTTTCATCTTCCATTGCAATATCCGCAGATTGAGAAAGCGCACTAAAACCTAGTGCCATTGAGCTACAAAGCGCAACAACACCACGAATAAGCGGCCATTTCAAAAATGGATACCGCTGGGTTATGGTTGAAATTGGCTTCTCTATCATTGCAATTTCACCATTTGGACGGCGCACTGCCATTGCATAAGCTTTTGTACCGCGCATTAAAATGCCTTCCATTACGGCTTGTCCGCCATAATATATTTGGTCTTCTTGTTTGCTCATTTTGAATTTATTTCCTTTCACGGTAATGGGTGTTATTATTTCATAATCACCGCTCTAATCAATCTTGTTGTGCTTATTGCTGCCAACAAGCCTGTGAAAATTGCTACTACATACAAAACATTACTACGCTCTTGAATCGGCTCATAATCTTCTAGTGGTTCATATTCATCAAGCATCTCGTATTCATATGCCTCATACAACACATACGCATATGCTTCTTCATATTCTGGCACTTCTTCAATTTCAATGGCTTCTGGTTCATCAATTTCTGGTTCTGGCTCAGGAATTGTTGCGGCATGGGCTTCCAAAATAGAAATAAAAATCGAAGGAAGCTCATCTGCATCCTGTGTAAATTGAGCGTGGGCATTGCTTCGTACTGCAATCATTTCTAAAAGTGCTTCATCTACACCACCATGAGGGTTTTGTAGCCCAACAGTGTATACGGGAATGTTTCTTTCTAAAATATCCAAAGCAATTTCCACATCTGCAAAAGAATCTTCAGCCCTTCGTGCCACATGAGGGCTTATTTGAATCCATCCATCTGACATGAGAAGAATCATCGGATTTTGCAAATTTTCCGCAGTATACATTGTTTCTGCGGCAGCTAAAAGGGCAGCACCAATATCAGTAAAGCCCACATACTGAAATTGTGTGATTTCTTCGCGCAATTCTGCCACAGCATACTCATCTTCCAGTAAACGGAAGGGTAAGTAATATTGTATTTGCCCAGAAAACCCAACAACACCAACCCGTGATTGCCCAATCGTTAACATTTCAATAAAATCCCCCGCACCAGAAAGCGCGGCACGATTAGGGTCAGTAAAACGCATAGAACCGCTTACATCAATAAGCAAAACGACATCAATGGGGGGCAACAACACTGTTAAAACATCATCTTCTGGATACGCTTGTGCAAAAACTACAGCAGAAAAAATCACAGCTAAAGCCAGTACGGTTAGCCATATTATAAAATTTTTAATCTGTCCACATGGTTTGCTCATCGGTCACATTGCTCTCTTTATTATCAATAAGTCTTGGTCGTTCTTCTTGCATATTTGCAAGGGTTGACGTGGATTCTGAAATTTCATTGGGTTTGGTGATGGTATATTTTCCTGACACTTGGGCACCTTCATCCACAATCAAAGAAGGTGATTGTACATCACCAAAAACTTTGGCTGTTGAAGCGAAATGTAATTGTGAAGTGCAGTAGATGTTTCCAACCACTTCTCCTGCAACAAGAAAATAATTTGCACGAATATCACCTGTGACAGAACCTTCATCACCAAGTACAAGAGAACCCTCTATGTCTATTTGACCTTTGTAAATGCCATCAATTCTAACGGATTCATGACCAGAAAGCCGCGCCGATTCCAAATACATTCCCTTACCAATCACTGTATTTGGTGTGTCTAAGTCATGGGTGGTGGCATTGGACTTTTTGAAGAACATTTCAAACACCTCTTTCAAATATGCACACTAGTATAACACAAAAATTGCTAAAACTATTGCATGTCTAAGAATTTTTCATTATGATATCACATATTACATTTTTAGGAAATGATGGAAGGGGTATTTTTATGACACAACACATCGACATACAAGGTCGTATACTCGTAGCCAATTTAAGCGGTGAGCTTGACTATCATCAAGCCGAACGCATACGCACGCAAATAGATGCGGCTTTTGACAAATCCTCTTGCCGCCATATTTTATTAAACATGGCAGAAGTGAGTTTCATGGATTCATCAGGCATTGGCATGATTATTGGACGCTATAAAAATGCGGAAAAACGTGGTGGAAAGCTAGTACTTGCCGAAATGAATGCTTCTATTACACGACTATTTGAACTATCAGGACTTGCAAAAATAGTTTTACGAGAAGACACCACACAAAATGCATTAGCAAGGTTAGGAGGAAACTAAGATGAATGATAATCAAATAAAACTTGATATGGATGCAAAGTCTGAAAATGCATCGCTGGCAAGGGTAGTTACAGCAGGCTTTCTAACACCTTATGATGTAACCATTGGGGATATAACAGATATAAAAACTGCTGTTTCAGAAGCAGTAACGAACGCAATAATTCATGGTTATGCAGGCACTTACGGCGTTGTAACCATGGAAATTTCTATCAAAGAACGTCATTTAACGATAAAAATTTCAGACCATGGTGTCGGCATAGAAGATATCGAAACTGCTAAAGAACCGCTATTTACAACAAAGCCTGATATGGAGCGTTCTGGGCTGGGCTTTACTGTAATGGAATCTTTTATGGATACAGTAGAAATCAAATCAAACTTGGGGGTTGGTACAACTGTGACTATGACAAGAAAGCTTAGTCCGGCAGAGGTAAATCCAGAATGAATGAAACCCTTGCTTTAATCGCCCGCGCCCAAGAGGGGGATAATAACGCAGCCGAACAGCTTATAAAAGAAAATAGCGGCTTAATTTGGTCAGTAGTGAAAAAATTTGCCAAACGAGGATATGAGCCAGACGACCTATATCAAATTGGTGCCATTGGCTTACTAAAATGCATTCGAAAATTTGATGCATCCTTTGAAGTGAAGTTTTCCACTTATGCTATTCCTATGATAATTGGCGAAATTAAACGATTTCTGAGAGATGATGGAATGATAAAAGTTTCACGTCCAATGAAAGAAATGGCAACCAAAGCAAGATATGCTACAGAAATGCTTACAGCAAAATTAGGACGGCAGCCTACAATCAGTGAGCTTGCAGAAGAGGTTGGCGCAGAAACAGATGAATTATTGATTGCAATGGAGGCAGGACTTGATGTGGAGTCTCTTCATACCACAATTTATCAGGGTGATGGAAGTCCCATATTTCTCATTGATAAAGTGGCGCGCACAAGCGATGACAGCGAGCAAACAATAAACATACTCGCATTAAAACAATTGATAGAGCGGTTAAAACCCAAAGAAAGACAGGTCATTATTTTGCGGTATTTCCAAGATAAAACCCAAATGGAAGTTGCAAAAGCAATTGGTGTGTCGCAAGTCCAAGTATCACGCATTGAAAAAAAGGTATTGCAATCATTAAAATCTGCATTAACCGAAGAATAAAAAAATATTTGACATAAACTTAGACATCGTGTTAACATTAAATAAGATGTGTGAGACAAAGCATATTTGAAATTTGGGGTGACTCGTGGACGACACAACCAAATCAAATGAAGTTTCCAAGGAAAAGCATTCCCTTGGCAGTTTTACTAGAAAAGAAAAACGCACCATTGGTCGTGCAATGGCTATGATGACACAAATTGCATTTACAGTCATTGGCTGTATATTTGCAGGTGTTTTTCTGGGGAGATTTTTGGACAATTGGCTTGACACATCACCTTGGTTGTTGATTATATTCTTATTGCTTGGTTGTTTAGCGTCATTTAAAGGCATTATTGACGTAGCCAAGAAATTTTAGGGGCAATATATGGATTTTTCCGCTAATAATATCGCCAATAAAATGATGATGGTCATTGTTGCAGTTTCCGTTTTAATTGCCATTAGTGGTATTGGATTTTATTTATTTAATGATAATGTTTCAGGGATTATTCCTTTTATCATTGGCGTAACAATGGGCAGTGGAGTTAATATAATCAAGGTTATTTGGCTCAAAAAAAGTGTAACCAGAGCAATCACATTAGAAGCTTATGCCGCCACAGCGCATATGAAGTCTCAATATTTTTTACGTTTGATGTTAACGCTTTTTGTACTTGTTGCAGGTGGCTTTTTACATCAAGCAGGTCATGTGAATTTAATAGGACTAGCTATCGCTTTGATTATATCAATGCCTATTGCGTCTTATTCCATGCAGTATTTTGTGCCAAAAGATGAGCATACTGAAGCTTTAACAAGTTCTCTGACGACGAAATCAAGTTCAACACAAGATGCAATTGATGAAATAAATGCTTTAGCCAAAAAAGATATAGAAAAAAAATAAAAAGGTGGGAATAGTGTGGAATTTGCCATACGCGTTTTTGCAAGATTAAACATCACAGACAATATCTACCTTTTAATTACCGACACAACACGTTCAACGTGGATTGTCATGGCGATACTTCTTGTGTTTGCCATCATTGTCCGCATAAAGTCACGGAATTGGGATGCTTCAAAAAAACCTTCCGGGCTACAAAATGTCTTGGAAATGGCTGTTGATGCCTTTGAAAAACTATATAAGGGTAATGCCGGTGAAAAAATGGCTTTCCTTATGCCTTGGTTTTTCTCCTTGTTTGCTTTTCTTATTTTGTCAAATTTAATTGGAATCGTGGGTATTAGACCACCCACTGCTGATTGGGGAATGACTTTACCATTAGCAGTTTCTTCTTTTGTATTATTCCAATTTGCTGGGCTTAAAAATCGCCCAAAGGCATATTTAAAAAGTATTTTTCTTGAACCTGTTTTCCTCTTTGCCCCAATCAATATCATGGGTGAGATTGCAAAACCTATTGCGCTTAGTTTTCGTCTTTTTGGTAATGTTTTAGGCGGTATGATTTTATTATCCTTATTGTACGGAATGGCTCCACTTGCTTTACAATTTGTTTTCCCTGCATTTTTGCACATGTATTTCGATCTTGCGGCTGGTGCGTTACAAGCCTTTATTTTCATAATGCTTAGCATAACTTTTGTTGGTTTAGCGGCTGAGGAATAAAGTACACGCAATAAGCTAATATAGATAAAAAATTTTCTAGGAGGAATCATAATATGCATGATCCTATGGGTTTCGCTGTAGCTATCGCACACATTGCGGCGGCTATCGCACTATTAAACGGTATCCTTACCACACTTGGTCAAGGAAAAGTTGCATCTGCCGCGGTTGAGGGAATCGCGCGCCAACCAGAAGCAAAAGGTTCTATTACGACTACCATGATTATTGGTTGTGCTTTCGCAGAAACATCTGGTGTTTATGGTTTGGTTATCGCAATTATTATTCTTTTCGCTAACCCACTTCTTTCATTTATTGGTTAATTAGGAGAGGACGATTTACTTGAATCCTCAATTGTTTTTTTTAGCAACAACAACGGATATTTTTGAAACAGGGCGGTCTTTGTTTAGCTTGGATGCTCAAACATTTATTGACGCTGGAATGAATATGTTTAACTTTATCCTTGTTGCCGCATTCCTTACTTGGTTGCTATACAAGCCAGTTAAAAAAGTGCTTGCTGCCCGTGCAGAACGTATTGAAAACGACCTTGCCAGTGCTGCTGCCAACAATTTATCTGCGCAAGAACTCAAAGCTGAGTATGAGCAAAAGGTAAGTGAAATTGAAAAAGAGCGTGTTTCTATTTTAGATGACGCTCGCAAGCAGGCAAACGAAAAACGCCATCAAATCTTAGATGAAGCGAAAGCTGATGCTCAAGATATTAAAGCACGCGCTTCAAAAGATATTGCAATGGAAACAGCGCAAATGAAGAGTGCTGTGGTGAATGCCATTGTTGATATTTCAACAGACATGGCAGCGCGTTTGATTTCAACAAGTATTGACAAAAGTGCGCACGACAAATTATTTACCGAAGCCATGGAAGAGCTTGAAGCAACAACAGCTTTTAAAGCAGATGCAGTGGCAATATAGGTTTTTAGGAGGTCATGAGCGTGGCTGATTTAGGCATCCGTTATGCTACTGCTTTATTTGAAATATCCAAAGAAAGCGGCTTGCTAAACGAATATCTGGAGCAATCGCAATTTTTATGCGACACCTTAAAAGATGAAGATGCAATTCGCATCCTTACTCATCCGCGAATTACTGCTGATGAAAAACAAACTTTTTTACTCAAAGCTTTTGGGGAGTTCGTACATCAAGACCTCCTGGGTTTTATGAAATTGGTTATAGCCAAGAATCGTGAAGCTTATCTTTTGCCTGCCCTTACAAAACTTGTGGAAATGATAAAAGTCCACCGCAATCAAACCACTGCACGTGTTGTTTCTGCCGTGCCTTTAAGTGATGGTCAGGCAGCACAACTTACTGCAATTTTAACTAGAAAACTAGGAAAAGTTGTAGACATTACGGTTGTAATAGACCCTACGGTTATTGCAGGCATAAGCATTCATGTTGATGGTTATTTTCTTGACCGAACGGTAAGAAGCATGTTGAAAGACATGAAAGACAGTATCAAACATTCTAAAGTAGAAACTGTTTGATTTTAAATTTCATTGAAAAGAGGGAGCAAACGAATGATTCTTAGGCCAGATGAAGTAAGCTCCATTATCAAGCAACAGATTAAATCATATTCCTCTAAAATGGATGTGGCTGAAGCAGGAAGCGTTATTCACGTTGGTGATGGTATTGCCCGTGTTTTCGGTTTAAATAATGCCATGAGCGGCGAGCTTTTAGAGTTTCCTGGCGAATTGTTCGGCATTGCTCTAAATCTTGATGAGGACAGTATTGGTGCAGTGCTGCTTGGTGCAGATAACCATATTAGTGAAGGTGACCCTGTAAAACGCACCGGTCGCATTGCAGAGGTTCCCGTTGGTGACGCACTTCTTGGAAGGGTCGTAGACCCGACAGGACATCCTGTGGACAACAAGGGCCCGATAAACTCAACAAAAACAAGAGTTGTAGAGCGTATTGCTCCGGGTGTAATTGAGCGTTATGAGGTAAATATTCCATTACAAACTGGAATTAAGGCTATTGATGCCATGATTCCAATTGGACGCGGTCAGCGTGAACTTATTATTGGTGATCGTCAAACAGGGAAAACAGCTATTGCAATTGACACCATTATCAATCAGGCAAAGCTTAATAAAAAGCTAGGCGAACCTAAAGCTGGTGAAAAAGATACAAGGGTTTATTGTGTTTATGTTGCTATTGGACAAAAAGCATCTACAGTGGCTCGCGTTGCTCGCACCCTTGAAGATGCAGGTGCAATGGAATATACATGTATCGTCAGTGCAAACGCCAGCGATACTGCACCTATGCAATATATTGCACCATATGCTGGTTGTGCAATTGGCGAAGAGTGGATGGAAGAAGGCAAAGATGTTCTTGTTGTCTATGACGACCTGTCTAAACATGCTGTTGCGTACCGTGCATTAAGCCTTTTGCTTCGGCGTCCACCTGGGCGTGAAGCTTATCCGGGTGATGTATTCTATTTGCACTCACGTTTATTAGAACGTGCTGCTTGTTTATCAAAAGAGCGTGGCGGTGGAACACTTACTGCTTTGCCCATTATTGAAACACAAGCTGGTGATATATCAGCATATATTCCAACAAACGTTATTTCAATTACTGATGGACAGATTTTCCTTGAATCTGATTCATTTAATAAAGGTATTCGTCCGGCGATTAACCCTGGTCTTTCTGTATCCCGTGTAGGTGGTGCAGCACAAATTAAAGCCATGAAGGTGATTGCTGGACCACTTCGCTTAGAACTTGCTCAATTTCGTGAATTAGAGTCTTTTGCTCAATTTGGTTCTGACTTAACCAAAGATACTTTAGAGCGTCTTGACCAAGGGCGACGCATTGTTGAAATTTTAAAGCAACCGCAAAATAACCCATTATCAGTTGAGCAACAAGTTATCATATTCTATGCTGTAACAAAAAGGCATTTTTCTGATATACCTGTAGAAAAAGTTCAAGCAGTTGAATCTGACTTCCTGAAGTTTTTTGAAAACAATCATGATGATATTCTTTCTAAGATTCGTACAGAAAAAGCAATCAGCAAAGAACTTGGTAAAGCCATTGAACAAGCAATTATTGATTTTAAAGCAACTTTATAGTAAGGAGGTAGCTTATGCCCTCAATGAAGGCGATAAAACGCAGACGCATGACTGTAAAAAATATATCGCAAATCACCAAGGCAATGAATCTTGTTGCTACCTCTAAATTGCAAAGAGCGCGTGCTGCTTTAGCCGCAGTGGGTAAACCTGTACAAGCTACTTTTGATGTGGTATACAACACGGTAAATGATATTGACCCATACGCTATGGAAAGTTTTGAGCGTCCTTTTATAGCATTTTCTGAGGAAAATAAGATAGCAGAACCACCAGCGCGAAATGCGGCTTATGTATTGATTACCAGTAATCGCGGGTTATGTGGCGGATATAATACTGCTGTATGCAAAGAGCTGATGAAACACGCAAAAGCAAATCATATTAACCCCATTATTATTCCTTTGGGCAGTAAAGGGCGCGATTATTTTAAACGACGCGGTGCTAATCTTCGTGAATTTTCAGCATTTGAAGATGACCCGACTTTTGCTGATGCAAAAAATGTTGCTGACCAACTTGTAAAAATGTATGAAACACGAAATGATAATAAAGCGTGGATGATTGACGAAGTGTATTTAGTGTACACTCAATTTCATACAGTTTTAAACCTTGAACCGATTATTAGAAAAGTTTTGCCTATAGACCCTGCATATTTACGCAGAGTTGTTGGTACAGACTTACATGAGGATGAAACTTGGGAAGACTTAGGCTTTTTTTCTCGCCCAACTGCAAAACCTTCAAGTGAGTTAAACTTAAATATTGAATATGAACCGGGCATTGATGAAGTTTTGCGTGCCGTTGTTCCATGGTATTTATGTATGTTTATCCATGCAGCATTGGCATCATCGGCTCTGTGCGAACAAGCTGCGAGAATGACTAGCATGGATTCTGCGACGAAAAACGCCGGCGATATTATTGAAAATTTAACTCTAATGTTCAATAGGCAACGTCAAAGTATTATCACACAAGAAATTACCGAAATTGTAAGTGGCGCAAACGCGCTAAAATAAATTTGCTCTATCAAGGAGATGTTCCGCTTGGCAGATACTAATAAAGGCAAGATTCTTCAAATCACTGGTGCAGTTTTGGATATTCGCTTTGAAAATGCACTTCCTGCACTTTACAACGCTATAGAAATCGAGCGGACAAATGGTGAAGAATCGGTTGTGTTGGAAGTTGCTCAACACCTTGGTGACAATGTAGTGCGTTGTATATCCATGGGTTCCACAGATGGGCTTGTACGTGGTATGGCTGCCATTGATACAGGTGCGCCAATTTCCGTGCCAGTGGGGCCTGAAACACTTGGCCGTATGATGAACGTACTTGGTCGTCCAATAGATAATGCCGGAGAGGTTCCAGTAAAGGAAAAATGGTCAATACACCGTAAAGCCCCTGGATTTGCAGACCAAACAGCTACCGCAGAAATTCTTGAAACAGGAATTAAAGCGGTTGACTTGCTTTGCCCCTATGCAAAAGGCGGTAAAATCGGATTATTTGGCGGTGCTGGTGTTGGTAAGACTGTTATTATTATGGAACTTATCAATAACATTGCAACTGCACACGAAGGTTTATCCGTTTTCACAGGCGTTGGTGAACGTACACGTGAAGGTATAGATTTGTACAATGACATGAAAAACTCTACACTAGCAGATGGTACTCCAGTACTTGACAAAGCCGCACTTGTTTTCGGTCAAATGAATGAACCGCCTGGTGCGAGAATGCGTGTAGGTTTTACAGGGCTAACTATTGCAGAATATTTCCGTGATGTATCCCATCAAGATGTATTATTATTCATTGATAATATTTTCCGCTTTGTGCAGGCTGGCTCGGAAGTATCCGCATTGCTTGGTCGTGTACCCTCTGCTGTAGGTTATCAACCAACTTTGGCTACAGAGGTAGGTTCACTTCAAGAACGTATCACCTCAACAAAAGCTGGTTCAATCACATCTATCCAAGCCATTTATGTACCTGCGGATGATTATACCGACCCATCAGTAGCTACAACATTTGCTCACCTTGATGCAACAACAGAGCTTTCTCGTGCCATTGTAGAAATGGGTATCTATCCCGCTATAGACCCGTTGTCGTCAACTTCACGTATGCTTGAAAAAAGTGTTGTAGGTGAAGACCATTATAATGTAGCCCGAGATGTTCAACGTATTCTTCAACGGTATAAAGACCTTCAAGATATCATTGCCATCCTTGGTATGGATGAACTTTCTGAACAAGACAAGGAAACTGTAGAACGCGCGCGTCGTATCCAACGTTTCCTTTCACAGCCCTTTACTGTTGCGGAAAAATTCACATCAATGCCTGGCAAATATGTAAACCTTAAAGATACTATTGAAGGATTTAGGCAAATTATTGCAGGTGAACATGATGAAATCCCTGAAGGTATGTTTCTAAATAAGGGAACCATTGATGAAGTGGTTGAAGAATACAAAAATTCACTACAATAGGGGTGACACATGGCTGATAAAAAGATTGAACTGCGTGTAATCGCGCCAACTCAGGCCACGACTAAGAGCCCTTATAAATATAGAAAAAATGTGGACATGGTTATTTTACGGTGTACTACAGGTGAACTTGGTGTTTTGCCTGGGCGTGTCCCCTGCTCTATGGTATTAGACTTAGGCATTCTCCGTGTCTTTGATGAAGATAAGGAAGTTCATATGGCTGTCATGGGTGGAATAGCGCATGTCAATAATGATGTTGTAACTGTTTTATCTGATTCTGCCCAGTGGCCAGAGGATATAAAAGTTGATGAAGTTACAAAAACCTTAGAGACATTAGAACGTAAAGTAAGTGAAACTGATAATATTTTAGAAAAAAGTAGCTATCGTGACGATTTTCGCCGCTGTAAGATTCAACTTGAATTGGCAGAAAAACAATAAAAAAAACCGTGTGAAAAATCTTTCACACGGTTTTTTTATCCTAAAACTTCAACCAATTGACTACTAATATACCCTTCTGTACCACTTGGGGTGCGAACCCATAACCAATATAAATTGCTTACATATTCATCAGGATCAAACACATGTAAATAAACTAATTCGGCATCTTCCCAAAGCATTTCTATGACTGTATTCCCTGCAATACCTGCGCCATTACGTATTCTTGCACCTTGGATTCCGTACTCGGTTAATGTTAAGATTATATTTGAGCCAGTTACCCATTCAGCAGGGTTAATGATACCAGCAGTATACATAGCATATTCATCAGCATTAGATTCCACATCAGACACTTCATCATAATGGATACCCCATATGCCGTATTCATAGTCAGCTTCTTCCTCATATAAATCTTCTTGAGATTGCATACTATCATCAATGATTAATAATGTTGGTGCAGCATATTCTTGATGTAAACCAAATGCCGAAACCCAAAGTGTAATTGCTATAAGGCAAATCATCATTAACTGATTTGCAAAACGTCTTGTGCGAACAACCATTCCATTAAATTTAGCATGTAACAAAATTGTACGATTTTTTTTGACTTTATCGCAAAGCCCAGCGTATAAATCTACATTGTATGGCTTGTCCTTTGAGTGATACCGCAAATACAACCACTCCTGCGGTGTTTCAATAAATAAGTAATTCCATAGGCGAAAAATAACATGATAATAGAACATCATACCCAGCGGCAGAAGTACGTATCTAAAAACCTGGGCTGCTAAAAAAATAATAAGCCATAAAATTAAAAGCAATAAAACTGTACGAATTAAAAAATGAATATGAAGCCAATCGGCAAATAATCTTGTATAAAGTTCTCCTACCCAGTCAAAAGTTGATTGTACTATACCCATTTAATCAATTCCTTTCATGCTACCTATGCCAAGACGATACAAATTTTTCACAATTCTATCATAATTTGCAGAACTTAAAAAGTAGCTTCCTAAAAGATACTTCATGTCAATATGCTGACTTGGTGCTGTAACAATATACTTTAAAATAGAAAGTATGATATAAATTGAAGGTATTTCGCCACTTAAACCATGTTTAATAAATTGTATAGGAATCGCCATAATTTGAGCAATAGTAAGCTTATCTAAATTTTTATTTAACCAATCATGTGCTGCTGTATTGATTATATCACAGCAAAATGGCAAACGTACACGCCAAAAACCGACTTCAGTGAAAAATTGCTCAATCTTTGTATCTAAAATTCGCTGATATAAATACGCAGATATATCACCATGACAAGTATCTTCAAAATTATTATTTTCAAAATCACTGTTAATATGTACTAAAAAATCCCCATCAAAGCGTAAATCCCCTATGCGAGCGGTTTTTGATTCTAGAAATACTAGATGAACTCCCTTCCTTTTATCAAGTTCACGGGCAAAGGTACAAAAGCCTAATTGGTGTTTAATTGCCTCGGGTAATCGCTGATACAGTGTAACAAGGAAATTACATACATAATCATGCATTTTGTCCGTATTCACAGGAACAACAACATAAGTCTTTTTGGCACGATTGATAGATAAGCAAATACATTCTATTGTCTTCGTCATTGTGCTTTCATTTACGATTAGCTTCATAAACGAATCTCCACGAGGCAAAGCATCCAAATTTTTCAATACTTTGCCTTGTATGATATCATAATCAACTTCAAATCGTGTTGACAATAAACAATGTATATCACCTAACAATGCTGAAATACTTTCTGGGGGAATCACATAATTATGAGAAAAAAAAGTAGACCTTTGCCCAGTAAAATCAGAAGGAACATAAGCAGATTGTCCAAATAACATCCGTCCACATGAATAATTTACAAGGGTCAATGATTTTGATACAGGCGGCGTATAAGTACAATATGGATGTATTTTTTCTTTCACAAAACTATCTGTTAGCCCTTCTGACTTAGCAATACTGTCATACCCTTCTGAATGACGAAAAAGCCCCCGTCTTTCCCGTGTATAAAACTGTTGCTCTATCATGAATATTTCGGAGATGTTCCGCCATCAATATACCCAAGCTGATGGAGAAGCCACAGAAACGGCTCATCTACACGTATTGGCGTAAATGACGCTACCCTCTGTCCTTCAGGTTGTGTCCCAAGGGCAGACACAGCAAAAAATCCAAGATTAGAAAAACGACGTTTCAGTGCATTACGAAAATTCGGGTCTATATCTGCAATAAATCCGTCTACTTCACCATCAATATGATAAAACTCAGACATATTAAAAAATCCACTATGTGTGTAATTCTGAAAAAAGTGACTCTCTGCCTTTATATATTCACCACTATCACATAAGGCTTCCAGTAAATCTGTTTTAGTAAGCACAATCCCAGTAGGAATATTAGAAACGCCCCCACCCTGCTTATAAATATAATCTTCCACTAAGCCACTAAGCACTTCTGTAGGTTCATCAGCAAATCTGAGTTCATAGTTTAGATTATTTTTAAGCAAAATTTTCCGTCCAATAGAACGAAATTGTAAGGGGTCAACCAAAAATAAAATACCTGAAGAATTACGAATATGGGATGCATAAATATCCATATAACCTGTGTCAATCATACCTTCACCGGCAACATCAAAAAACGCAATATTTATCTCAGGCTTAGTTTCATCAGAAAATGAAAATGTGAAAATAAAAGGCTCTTGTTGCTTTTCCTTTTGTGTAGGGTCAAGAAGCATTCCGTTTTCAATGAGAGGGTCTTCATATTCATACTTAAACTTCCGCCCCATTTCATTGTTAATTGGCGTACAAAAAATAGGGAAATTACGTGGTGTCACTGTTTTTAATGTGTGAATGAGACTGGTAAGATATACAGACTTGCCAGACTGAGATGCCCCTACTACAGAAATAATCGTACTTGGCGCAAATCCTGCACTTTGAGGCAATTCATTGTGGCAAAATGGACAAATCCGCCGCGTAGTGAGATTACCATAATCATCTTTCAAAGATGATAAAATACCACGATGATACCCCTTGTTTGCTTCACCAAATTCATCTGGGTCTAGGGCAACGGGCAATTCCCCTGCGGTGTCCATATGAAAACGGGTGCGGTAGTCATCTAAAATTTGATCATATTGCGCTCGATATCCTTCTACATCAAGGCTTTCTAATGCTCTAAACATTACCCTGTCAGATGTGAAGTTTCTAAAGCAGTGTAAACATACTATTTCGTGGGTCTTATCCATTTTTTCCTGCTCTACTGCGGCTTTTTTACGCCAAAATAATCCCATATTTATTTAACCCCTTAAATTGTATAAATCAACAAATGCTTCATCTATAAATAATTTTAAATTTTCATTCATTTCAGTCCGCACAATCCATGTAATCGGTTGATTTTTTTCAGAAATCTCGCTAAAAGTATACTCCACACCTATTGGTTCTTTTATATATTTTAAGACACCCCGCGCCACAGGATAGTCTGCAACGATGCTAATTTCATAAATTTTATGCCGTCTGATTTTCTCCTGAATGACAAAATCAATATTTATACGGCTTGTATGTGTTATTTGCATTTGTTCATCAGCAAAAATATCATCAACATTTTCTCGCAGGAACGGGCAAATATAATATGTAAAAACCCCTGGCTTTTTGGGAATTACACAGCCCCCCCGTTTTTTATATTCTTGAAGTGTAAATAATCTACCGTCAGATAAACTGGTTTTATTCACATCAAAATTATTACAATTGCCTTGTACAACAAAGATGTAGACCTGCTCAATTCCACTTTGCCAGTTAAATGTTAAGCAGATATTTTCGCCTGTTTCGCGGCATTTTATATGTCCCACATACCACGCCTCTCATATGTCTATTGTACATAGTATCATAAAAACACTAACTTTATGCATGGAAACATACATTCGCTTCAATTCGTATTTTTTTGCAAACATGATAAACGCATTAAACAATATGAAAAAAGGAGGAACAATAAAAGAAACGCCATTTCGTATTAAATACGAAATGACGTGAATCTTAAAATGTCATCTGCCCAATGGTTCTTGGATATGGAATAACATCACGGATATTTTTCATACCTGTGATATACATAAGCAATCTCTCAAAGCCAAGTCCAAATCCTGCATGTTTTACGCCGCCAAAGCGACGCAAATCAGTATACCAATCATAATCTTCGGGCTTTAGCCCGAATTTTTTAATGCTTTCTTCTAGTATATCAAGACGCTCTTCCCGCTGGCTTCCGCCAATAAGCTCACCTACCCCAGGTACAAGTAAATCTGCGGCGGCTACAGTTTTTCCATCATCATTTACACGCATATAAAATGCTTTGATGTCCCGTGGATAGTCAGTTAAATATACAGGGCCTTTGTACACTTCATCACAAAGATAACGCTCGTGTTCTGTTTGCAAATCAATACCCCATTTTACAGGATACTCAAATTGCTTATTTGACTTTTGCAAAATTTCAACAGCCTCTGTATAAGAACAACGGGCGAAATCTGAATCAACTAAAGCTTGAAGTCTGGTTAAAAGCCCTTTTTCAATCCATTCATCAAAAAAAGCCATTTCTTCAGGGGCATGTTCCATGACATATTTTATGACGTATTTCAGCATGGCTTCAGCAGTTTCAAGGTAATTATCTAAATCTGCAAATGCCATTTCAGGTTCCAACATCCAAAACTCTGCGGCATGGGTGGTTGTATTTGATGGTTCAGCCCTAAAGGTTGGACCAAAAGTATATACGTCACGCATAGATAGGCAAAACGGCTCTACAGAAAGCTGACCGCTTACTGTTAAATGTGCTTCTTTTCCAAAGAAGTCTTCATTATAATCAATATGCCCTTCTTGGGTTTTAGGAACATTGTCCATAGGTAATGTTGTAACGCGGAACATTTCGCCGCCACCTTCGCAATCACTTCCTGTAAAAATGGGGGTGTGTACATAAACGAAATTACGCTTCTGAAAAAACTCATGCAATGCATGAGACGCTATTGACCGCACACGAAATACTGCCGCAAAAGTATTTGTACGGGGACGCAAATGAGCGATTGTACGCAAAAATTCAAAGCCATGACGCTTCTTTTGCAATGGATAGTCTGTAGCACAAGCACCTTCAAGCAAAATTGCGTCAGCCTTTATTTCAAAAGGCTGCTTTGCGCCAGGGCTTTCCACCACACGCCCTTTTATTGTTATACACGCACCTACGCCAAGCTTTGTAGCATCTTCAAATATTAATGCACCATTTGATTCAATATTTAAATCATCTTCAAAAACAATTTGAACAGAACGGAAAAAGCTACCGTCATTTAATTCAATGAAGCCTAAATTTTTATTATTGCGCGAAGTGCGAATCCATCCGCCAACGGTTACATCTTTGTTCAAAAATTTGTCTGTGGAGCGATACAGGTCTTTTAGTTTAGTATACATTTTAAATGTTCCTTTCACAGCCGATAAGCTTTTTTATTCCACTCTCGCGTATTTCTCGATACTTTATACATTTTAAGACGGATTGTCAAGAAAAAATCAAAGAAAACACCTAGACAAAGCCTTAGAAACATATTAAAATGATTTAGGTAAATTTGGAATATTTGCATATATTTATGATAAACCTTAAAGGAGACGATGGTTGATGATTAAAAAGCAATGGGTTTTACAATGGTTGCTATTGATTTCCGTTTTCATTTTCACAACTATTTCTGCAAATCAAATCTATGCAGACCCTTTGACCATTGAACCCAATGAAGGCATAGATGTTATTTTAGTCATTGACACCAGTGGGTCAATGCGTACAGCAGACCCAGAACGTATTGCACTTGAAGCAGCCACTTTGTTTATGAATATGATGGAAACGCGCAATTCGCGTATTGGCATTGTTGGGTTTTCAGGCACTTTACACACGGTCATGCCATTAACACCCATCAATGACCCTGCGATAAGAGACGATATTCGCCAAACCATTAACCGCTTTGTATACCATGGCTGGACAGATATTGGTCTTGCTTTGCATACTGCGGCTGAAATGATTTTAAATGACCCTATCTCTGGAAACAGTCCTATGATTATCTTGTTTACCGACGGCAGAATTGATATTCCCCATGGCTGGCATGGGCGTAATATAGAAATTTCCTATGAAGACGCAGAATGGGCAATAAACGCTGTTGGCAATATAGCCCCTATTTATACCATTGGGCTTAATCATGATGGCACATTGCATATTGAATTTTTACAAAATATAGCGAATCGTACAGGTGCAAGATATTATATTGCAGATGAAGCCGCATCATTGCCTCAAATTTTCAATGAAATTTTTGCAAGTCATATTCGTTCGTCAATTACTGAAATAGCCACCATTGTAGCTGATGGTGAAACTTATACAGATGTACTCATTCCCATACCCAGTGCTTTTGTTTCTGAAGCGAATATTATCATGCTTTCGTCACGCCCCATCACAAATGTACGCCTTTTTGACCCATCAGGACAAGAAGTCTTTTTTGATGGAGAAGCATATACCCTTACTTATGCCAACCGATACTCTATGATTAAAGTACTAGAGCCTATGATAGGCGAGTGGCTATTAAGCGTCCAAGGCTTGCCTGAAGACCGCATTACAGTAAACCTAATTTACAACTATAACGTGAGTGTATGGGCAAATATCGAACAACCAGGAAACACCAGCCCACTGTTTAATCCTTCAAATCCTATTATTGTACAAGCTATGTTTCAAGCAGATTTGCCCCCTCAACAAATGGGTGCAATTTTTGACGAGGCAGTGGCAGAATTATTTGTTTATGACATGGACATGAACCTTATTGAAACACTCCAGATGTATCATGACGGCGCAATATTTTCACTAGATTTTATTCCCACTCCAATGCAAGATGTACGCATAAGTATTCGTGTAACCCACTCTGGATTCGAGCAAACAACAACCTTTTTGACAATCAATTATGACCCAGCCATGCTTGAAGCTTTGACAGCTGAATCAGAAGAAGCAATTGACCTAACACCCGAGCCGATGGAAGCACCCACACCAGAAATAACACCTGTGCCATTGGTCTATCCAATTGACTCAGGTATAAATTCCATAGTTTTTATACTCATTGGCGTTGCTATGGCTTTGGTTATTGCAGTGTTACTTCTTCGTGTATTTACATTAAGACAAACGCGTCAACGTATTTTTACAGGTCATTTAGAAATTCGTGCATTGCTTTCTGATGGAAAGTATACATCCCTTGAAACCCCTGATTTAAGTACTTTTGTAGGACAAATATCTTTTACAGAATTTTTAAATAATAGTCTAGGGCAAAAGTCAAAAAAATTTATTTCATCAGGCATTCCTCTTGGGGATATTTATTTTCAACCAAGTATGCAAGGACAACAGCCAGTCATCCAAGTGATAAACAAAGGGACAAGGTGTCAAATATCAGATGATGCTGGAAATATCAAATCTAAAAAGAAGTTCTTATGGGCAAGCGAGTGTTCACTTGTATTTTTAGTTCCAGGAGAATACGCTAAAATTGAAACAACTTATAGAGCATATGAAGATTAGGGGCTGTGAATCAATGAAGTTATCGGCAGAAATAAAGACGGAACTACACGCGCTGGACAGTGAATACGGCGGAGGTATATCCAGCCCAGAAATACGAACATCTACCATTGATAAACCTATTTTAATGATAGGTCTAGGAGGTACTGGTGCAGAGGCTTTAATCCGTGTAAAACGTGCAATCCATCGCCAGTTTAAACTAGGTATTTCTGAAAGTGGGCGCAAACTAGACAAGCCAAACCAAGTGGAATACATGGCTATTGACTCCGATGACAGTATGACTAATTTAAGTTATAGAAATACATCTTTTACCGATGATGAGTTTCTGCTTTTAGATAATTCAAACTTAACATCCATTTATAGAAACCGTGACACAGTTTTCAAAGAACCAACCCAAAACTGGATTGCTGGAAACTTGCGGCTCCAGCAAGTAAAACATGGTGCAGGCGGCATTCGGCAAGCAGGACGGTTACTGCTTACAATCAATAGCCATCGTGTTATTAGCATGTTGACAGAAAAAATAAACCGCCTAACCATAGGGCGTAAATCAAATGACCTTTTATATGTATTTATTCTTGCAGGATGTGCCGGTGGAACAGGCAGTGGTATTTTCATTGATGTTCCCTATATCATAAGAAAAATCGCTGAACAAAAAGGTTTTGAAGCTGAAAATATTGGCATGGTATTTCTACCTGATGTCACCCTTGCTGACAGCATGATAGATGGCTCTGCGGCATTGAATATCAAAGCCAATGGTTTTGCGGCATTAAAAGAACTTGATTACCTTATGAATATTGAGCGTAATGGAGACTTATTTGAGCAGACATATGCTGATTTAGAAATTAAGTCTAATGAGCCCCCATATGACCTTTGCCACCTTATTAGTGCAAAAGATGAAAGCGGTAAATTGATGCCAGCGGCAAAAAACTATTGCATGAGCGTAGCTGCTGAAATCATTATAAATTTTATTGCCAGTGAAGAAGTGATTGATGGACAGAGTTATACCATAAGCTCATACCTCTCTAACATTGAAAATAATCGTGCAGCTTTTTTAATGACCCACCAGCAAAAACAACCAGTAAATTATATATATAATGCAGTGGGTGCATCCAGTGCGTCTTTGCCTGTTGATTATTTACTTAACTTTTTGACATCTAAGATGTTTAGTGAGTTAGAGTCTCTCAGGGAAAAATCTCCTACATTTGAAGATTCACAACAAATTTTAGAAGCTTTTAAGATTGATTTGCCCTCTTTAGAAGAACTTATTTCAGTTGATAAACCCAAGCCTAGACATTTTAAGCAATATGACCACATCGTACTTCAACAACGCCCAGAAATTATTGAAGATGCAGTAAAGCGTGAATTAAGCCGCCTACGTGACCATTACAATACCACAGCAGAAAAAATTATCAGTGACTTTACAAATATGCTACTAGACACAAACAATTTACTATGCCAAAATTTTTCCGATTTAGACAGTGGCCCATTTTATACCATGCGTCTACTGTCCGACTTATACGAATCATCACTTCCCAGCATAATTCACACCATTAGAAAACGTGATATTCAGCAAAAGCGGGAGCATCGGGATAATATTGCCGCAATGGAAATCAATCGCCAAGAGTCCATGACAAAACTATTGCATAAAACTATTTTAAGCATAGGTAAAAAATCTATTGCATCTCACATTGTTCAAAAAAGTGAAGCATATTTTCATGCCTGTGGAAAAAATCTTATGTATGACGCAATTGACCGTATTTATGAATCTATTTTAAATATGTTAAATCACTTTTTTGAACAAACGATTGACACCCACTGTGAATTGCTTAGTACTTTTAAAGAACTCTTTGACAAATTTAAAAATGCGGACAATGTACAAAATAAAGAAAACACATTTACTCGTGACCTCGTAGAAGCGCGGGAGTTTTGTGAGATTTTTATGAGAGATAATGAAGCTGCAAAGGCACTTGATTTCAAATTATCACTTAAACGGTTATTAAAAGACATGATAGAAAATCCCAGTTGGTCAATCCATGAGCATAAGATTGTTGATAACTTTAATGCATTTATAGCACATCAATTCCAAAGTGTAGTTTACAAATCTTTTGATTACTACAGTTTAATGATAGCAAAAAGCAAAGAAATTAGTTTTGAAGAATACATGAACAAAAAACTTAGCAACTTACAGGAAAATGCAAAAGTCATGTTCCCTATCAATAATATCCCAAATGGGCTGCACATTATCTTCCCGCCCTATGCCTATTTATCAGTACCTTCAAACGCACCGCAAGTTCACCGTGTAGCAAAGCAAATGGCATCATCTGGACGGACTGCAAATATTAAATACAGCCGTATGAATAATAGACTTTACACACTAAATTTAAAAATTGCTGTGGCACTTTACTGCTATAAAGAACTTGTAGAATATGAAACGGTATATGAAGCATCGCTCAATAAAATTGCAGGCTTACATTTGTATGAAAGCCCTACACGCAATTGGCGTAATCTCCCCTCCCCCAACTATGATAAATTATGGACAAATGACTATGAAAATACCCGCGAACGTACAAAAAACACCCGTCTCAGGGAGCTTTTTGACCAAGGGTTAGATTATGGTATTATTCGATTAGATGAACGCACACGTTCTTTTATTGGTTATGTTGGCGACCCTGTAAATTTATCAGAACATTTTGCCCATATCGAAGAAGGCATTAACGAAAAAACCTTCAACGCTACCCAAGCACGAGCCGCAATGAACGAATTGAAAGCATTTATAACAAATCCAGCACGAGCCGCCTATGCCCACCCACTTTTTGATACAGAGTTTTTGCCGGAAACAAATATTCCTGATATAGAGTACGCCAAAGGTGTATTTATTTACATGCCCCGTTTATGTGAATGTGTTACCCATGAGGTAAGGCTTCGGGAAGACATCAATCACTTTATAAAAGCCTTAGCAAAAATAGATAGCAATGAGGTAAAGTACAGTCATTTTGCGCAAATGATGTACATGGGGGTCATTACAAAAAGCCGAAAGTCTTATCATTATAGATTAGATGATAAACATGAAATTTTATATACACTACAAAATATCACTGAGCAATATGTAGAGTACGATGTTTTTCAAGCCTATGTGGATTTAGATGATGATATGTCTTCCTTCTTGCAAAAACGCGCACAAGAAGAAGAAAATCGTCTCACTGACGAGCAATTTAAAGTAATCATTGAAATCATAGATGATTATATTACAATCTACAAAGAAAAACTTGAACAGCTAAACACAAGCTTTAACAGTGAGCGCGATGGAATGCTTAAAAAAGTTTTCTACCGCACCATGCTTGAAGTATTTATTCAAGAGAAAAAAATCCTATCATGAGCAGTCGGGTCAACATACCTGTTATTTTTATACTCATTGGTTGTGAAGATTTTTTACCAGTACTTTCAATGACCCTTCATCATTATGTTGAAGGTACAAAGCATATTCTCATAGCAAATAAAGTAAATGAGGTTGTGCTAAAGGCAGAAATAGAACGTATTTGGCGGGAATTGATGAGCGAAAATATAGGAAATTCCGACATTGTGCGATGCAATTATATTTTGCGTACAGATGAACATGGAATAAAACTGCCCCTGATTAAAAAGACCATGGAAAAATACCTTTACGCCCTCTATCCTGCCGGCGTTTTAACGGATATTTATTGTCTTTTAAATGATACAAATTTTCTTGAAGATAGTAAAATTCGCAGAGAAGTTGTTGAATTGATAAAGGCAGAAGAAATCCAACGAAGCTACATGTTGTCAAATTTGACAAGCATGAACACCCTCATTTCAAGTAGTGATATTGCCCAAACTATTGCCCTTTTGACACTCTTCAAAGACTGCGAATCAGATTTTTATACAGCAGACCCAGATGCATCTCGATACAATGAGTTCTTTTTTTTAGAAAATTGTACAGCAGGAAAAGGATGTTTTTTAACTGCTTCAAGTACAATATTAACATTGCCTCAAAATGCATTAAAAGCCTTGATAATCACGGAACTACTCTATTATGGAAAAAATAAACCTGTTGAACATGAGCCGTCAGAGTCGTCAATAGGAATCATTCCAACACTATCCGAAATGCCAAAAGCACCTGTACCAAGCCTAGCATATCTATACGGTTTAGCCATTCCCAAAGTAAGCCG
Organism: Defluviitaleaceae bacterium; assembly: GCA_009780315.1. Classification (GTDB taxonomy): domain Bacteria; phylum Bacillota; class Clostridia; order Lachnospirales; family WQUN01; genus WRAH01. The sequence goes on along the minus strand of WRAH01000004.1, from coordinate 77,555 downwards.
TAATGATACATTAACACGCCAACAATGGATATCAAGACTTTTTGGGCTTAGACTGGAAAGCATATTAGATGAGCAAAAAAATATAAAACAGCCCATTGAAAATAAAGCAAAAATATCAATTGAAGGACATAATTTATTCGACTTGTTACGTTATACAAGTGAAGATGGATTTTTTGCTAAAAATATAAACCAGTCTATGGAAGTTAATGGACTTAGCAATGCAGAAGCACAGCATCAGCATTGGATGAATGAAGTACCCAACTTCACAAAAAATTCAGCCAAAAGACGATTATCCTTGCTGGTTAAACAAGATTTATGGCATTATGAGCTTGCATCGGTCTATATCAATAAACGTATAGAACTTGAATATTTGCGTGAAAAAGCAAGCGGCACAACACAATATCAAGAAATCATAAAAAACTTACATCACAAATTACAAAACTATCTTGACAAGATAAATGATATTGCAAAGTCATATGAAAAAGATATATGTCAACTTACAGATGTTTTTTCTATGTTTACAAAAAATGCAGAACATTATTTTAGACAGAAATTTAACGACTATGCATTGAATCACCAAAGTGAACTTGCAAAGATTTCCAAGAAAATGACCACTTATTTAAGCAAAAATAAATTAAGTGACTATATTATCTATCTTGAAAAATATGTAGATGAACACATTATGCCTCACTTTAATCAGTCTATCGAAGACATTTTAAATGACTTTATGGCTCTTGATGGGAGTGGAAATAAAGCCGTTACACTTGGCGAATGGGCATTAAAAAACAAATTTTATAGTGTCCGTTTAAAAGTCGGATATACTGGTTTATACACTGAAGCCAATCTATTTATGCCAAAAGCTTACGGGGAAGATGTAAAAAAATATTATGAAGGACGAGGATTTGGGCGCATGAATCTCTTTGCCAAAGCAAATGCCAACTGTGTAGCCATTTTATATCACGCTGGTTCTTTTAATGTGGAGGATTTTTATTATACATTATGAAAAAGTATAGGCTAATTGAAAATAATGACCCCCATATGGCACTGAGACAAATTGATTGGAAACAAGACAATAACACGGCTATTATAACGTGGGAATGGCCGTCTAATAAAAAGGTAAAGCTTATGTTAGTATTTGAAATCCAAGACAATCCAACACTGACTCAGGAAATATTAACACATCAGCCCCATGAAGTTATCACACGGGATTTAGCATCTCAGTTTACAGCAAATATTTCAGATGAGAAGCGGAGATTTTTGCTTTGCCCTGCATACTTTACTGAGGATAAATTTATTGAAGCATATCGCCCTGTGTATGTTACAGATTGGTTTTATAAAAAAACAAAAGTAACGGCTCAAGTGATTTATAAGCCTCTATTATTTAGTCAGTTTCAAAAAGTGACTGTACGCGTAAATTCGTCAGATGTATCACAAGTTTCGTTGATTAGTCATGTTTTAAAATATGTAATTTATGAAAATGGACGTGTATTAGGCAAGTATCCCCTTGACACACATGTTATGGCAGGGGCAGCACACTTTTATATTAAGAAAAATCATGTTGTAAAATTTATACTTGACGATGGATATACCCATCTTTTAGATATTTGCAGTCATTAAAACATTGAGGTACACATACATGTTTGAAAAAAAACAAAACTATGTCATTTGTCCGTTTTGCTGCCACCGTTTTCATCCCCATGAAGCGGATTTTAGACTGTCAAAAGATAAGAAATTTGATGAAAAACTATTTGATTACTATGTAGAAGTTTTACAATTAGACAAAAAGGAAGCCAAAGAAAAATCTATGCAGTTTTTAGCTGTTGAGGTGGCAGACAATGACGCAGTTTCTTTTTCTCAGGAAGCCATAGGGAAATATGGCTTTGCCCATGAAATCACCTATCACCCCCCGTCTGGCAAAAAAATAACATCAGCAAAGCGGCTGTGTCCTCATTGTCATAATGATTTACCTATTGGCTTTGGTATGAGAGATACACTGCTTATTTCCATTTTAGGTGATGCCCGTTCTGGCAAGTCGGTGTTTTTGACTATGCTTATTGCAGAGCTTGAGAATAATTCTGATTTTGTTTCAAAATTAACTTTTATTGGAGATAAAAATGTCCGTGATAATTTTTACGAAACATATCAAAAGCCCCTTTTAAAAGACCATCAGTTAATCAATTCAACCAAGCGTAAGAAGATTCCGCCTTATGCATTTAACTTTTGGTATCAATATAAGAATGAAGAAGGTATAATAAAAGAAAATACGATTGATTTGATTTTTTATGATATCGCAGGAGAGGATTTGCGGGACGATTCTGGGATTCGCCAAAATGGTTTTAATATTAAAGATTCATCAGGACTGATTTTTCTTGTTGACCCTACCAATTTTGCCCGATTATCTGATTTATTCCGCTTCTCTGATGCTGCACTGATTGATGCTATCCCAGAAGAAAATTCTAATCAAAGCATTTTCAATACACTTTATAATTACTTTCTTGGTTTTGACCGTGAAAAAAGTCTCATTCCTATGGCACTTGTCCTTTCAAAGTCAGACTTATTTAGTTATGCCCGCTTTGATTTTTTTGACAATAAACCTGAAAATCGTATACAAAATATCTTGGATGGTGAAAACCATAAAGGTGCGCTGAATATGCCCAGTGTCAAAGGGCTTAATCAAGAGGTGCGTGAGCTGGTTTCTTATCTTGGTGAGGATGGTATTTTAAACAATGCATTAGGTTGCTTTAAAGTAGTAAGCTGTTTTGCTGTATCAAGTCTTGGTAAAAAACCCACTGTGGAGCAAATCAGTGACCCTATCACCAATGAAACCATTGAAAAAGGATATATTGACGGCCCGCTTCAGCCTTTTCGCGTTAAAGAAGCTTTTTATTGGATTCTTATGCGAAATCAGTTATTATATAAACATGAAAATAATCGGTATACACTTCATATGGCTGAGACATTGCAAACACAATATCCCAGCATACAAGCAGCCCCACAAAAACATGTACCCATTTGGAGACGTATCCTTACATTTTTTATGAGAAAGTAGGTGTAGCATGAAAATTAAAGCATCTGCCGAAGATTACTTAGAGGCAATTTTGGTGCTTCAAAAAAAGAATAGCAGAGTTAGGTCTGTAGACATTGCCAATCATTTTAATTTTGCTAAACCTACAATTAGCATAATCATGAAACAATTTCGTGACAATGGATATGTGACGATGGATAATGACCGATGTATTCACCTGACGGAAAAAGGTGCGGAAATTGCCATTCGTATTCATGAGCGGCATACTGTTTTATCTGCGGTACTTATGCATATTGGCGTTGACGAAGACACAGCCTATGCCGATGCTTGCAAAATAGAACATAATATAAGCGAAACAACTTTTGAATGCATTAAAAATTTCTATGAAAAAAGTGCTAGGCAACCAGAAGCCTAGCACTTTTTTTATTATAATTAAATCATTTCATTATATTTTACTGTAAACATTGCCTTAATAGCCGCACTGTAGATTTTTTTCACTGTATGCCGCAAATGGGGATGCTGGTCAACCAGCAGACGGGCTTGAATGCCAGAGTTTATTTCCATAATGGCGCGTTCACCACTGGTTGACTCTGCAATATCAATGGTTGCAAAGTTTATACCAATGCATTTTGCAGCACGGTCTGCTAAATTTTCTAAATCGGCAAGCCGCTTTTTATTTTGTTCAGAATTTGGAGGAATCTCAAATGCTGTTGCACCTTGAGAGAGATTGTGTTGCCAGCTCTTACCTTTTTTTTTGCCATAAGCAAAGTGAGATTTACCGTTTAAGTAAAACACGCGATATTCTGTTTTTATTTCTACATAAGGACTTAATGCCGCGTCTGGATGAATTTTAAAAATAGATTGAATGGCACACTCCAGCCCGTGAATTGTGTCACAGTAGTACACATCTTCGCCTTTTGTGCCTTTGTTAGGTTTTATGACTAATTTGCGGTTGTGTTTTTCAAAGTAACGTAAGGCCCGTGAAAGCACTCCTTCTTCATCCGCCCATTCACCTAAAAATAACGGATTATACAAAAGCGCATGTTCAATTGCAGGAATATTATTGTTTTGAAGCAAGGTAGAACAAGCGGTTTTGTCGCAAGCGATACGGTCTGCGGCGGCACTGTTTAAATCCCAATATGGCCCAAAAATGTGACGAGAAATACCATCTTTTGTAATGCACAATACATATCCTTGAGACAAACCTTCAAAATGATAGCCTTCTTCAGCGCAAATTTCTTTTATAAAAGTACGGGGCGTATTATTTATGTCCATGTTCGCATTCCTTCCGTAGTTCGCATATGTTGCATTTAGGGTTTCGTGCAATGCACACTTGGCGACCGTGTGTAATAATTTGCTGGTTGTATTGAATCCAGTGGGTAGATGGTAAAATTTTCATCAGGTCATATTCAATTTTTTCAGGGTCGGTATTTGTGGTTAATCCTAATTTTTGTGTCACACGCATGACATGGGTGTCCACTACAATACTTGGAATTTTAAAGATATGCCCACGCACAACATTTGCCGTTTTACGCCCTACACCAGATAGTGCCGTAAGGGATGGGATATCAGAGGGTAATGCTCCGCCGTGTTCAGCCAAAAGTTTTTGCGCACTGGTTTGTAAGTGGCGTGCTTTTGCACGATAAAATCCTGTTTGATGTACACCTTTTTCCAGTTTTGAAATATCTGCCGTTGCAAAGGCTTCAAGGGTTGGAAAATCTGCAAATAACTTTTCTGTTACTTGATTCACACGGTCGTCTGTACACTGGGCACTTAAAATCGTGGCGAATAATAATTGCCATGGTGTTTCATAATTTAAAAAACATACGCCATCATATGGGTATAATCTATTCAGTATTTCCAAGACGCGGGAACCTTTTACCATGTTTTTTCGCCACTGGGGCGGTTCACCAATGTCACTGAAATATTCTACAAGCTGATTGATTAAATGGTTAGAGCTAAGGGTAAAAAACGATGTCACATGAAAAGCCAAGCCCTCCGAGCTTTCTATTTTTGATACTGTGACGATATCTGTATCATCATTTTTAAGGATAGTCATTCTTTTGAGTTCCCCTCGCCAATCCCCTGGATATTCGCAGTTAGCACGGAGATATTCGTCAACAGTAAGAACTTCATTGGTATCTTCCCACTGGATAACCGCTGTTGGCTCAAAAAATGTTCGCAATTTGTCTGTATCTTGCTGAATGACTGCTTCAAAAAAACCATGAGAGTCAAAATTATTATGCATATCTATATCCCCTTCACAAACACGCCCTAGACCGCTGGGCTTGTACAGGATATAATACATGAATCCAAGGACATTTTCCAGCAAGGAGCAATCTAAATATGCAATTTATCTTAGACGTACATTGTCACACAATCAATAGTGGACATGCATATAGCACAATCAGTGAAAACGCGGCACATGCAGCTGAAATTGGACTGACACACATTGGCATATCAGACCATGGGCCAGCCATGTCAGGTGGCGCAGATTTAAACCACTTTCGTAATTTGTGGATTCTACCCGATTATATTCATGGGGTACGCATATTAAAAGGTGCGGAATGCAATATTTTAAATGCAAATGGAAAACTTGATATTCCAGGCAGTCTCTTAGAAAAAATGGATTTCGTCATTGCTTCTTTACATGGTGGCGTTATGTCACCGTCAGATAACATGACGCACACACAAGCCATCATCTCTGCAATGGAAAACAACCCTAGTATGCATATTTTAGGGCATCCTTGTGATGTCTGTTTTGAAATTGATATTGAAGCCGTTGTTTCTTCTGCGGCAAAAACAAATATTATTATTGAAATAAATAATAATTCTTTAAAGCCGGGTTTCCTCCGCTATCAAGGTGATGGAATTTTTATAGACCTGCTTAATTTATGTAAACGATACAAAGTGCCTGTGCTGGCTTCATCTGATGCACACTTTCACACTTTAGTGGGTAGTTTTGACCATGCAAAAGCAGTCATAGAAGCTGTGGACATGCCAGAATCCCTTGTGTTAAATACATGTGCAGAACGTTTCCAAGCTGCAATAGCAAGGAGACGCTCATCATGAGAAATATCATAGGGCAACTCAATCCATCTCAACAAAAAGCCGCTTTACACAAAGATGGCCCTCTGCTTATTTTTGCAGGTGCAGGGTCAGGAAAAACGCGAGTACTTACATACCGCGTAGCCCATCTTATCAATGAGGGTATCGACCCCTATCATATGATAGCCATTACATTCACCAACAAGGCGGCAAAGGAAATGCGTGAGCGTATCACAGCCATTACGCCCCTTGGTGAACAAGTATGGGTTAGTACTTTCCACGCGGCTTGCACAAGAATTTTACGCCGAGAAATTGAAGCCTTGGGCTACGACCGTGCCTTTTCAATCTACGACACCGCAGATACAACACGGCTTTTAAAAGAATGTATAAAAGATAAAAATTTAAGCGATACACATTATCCTGTGAAGTATGTACAACAGGTTATAAGTGGGCAAAAAAATGAGCTTATATCCCCTAGAGATTATGAGCGTCTTGTGGCTGGAAACTTTAGAGAAAGTAATATTGCAGATGTTTATGCCATGTATCAAGACCGATTAAAGGCAAGCAATGCGCTGGATTTTGACGATATCATTTTTCAAACAGTAGAACTGCTTAAAAACCATGAGGACATCCGACAGAAATATCAAAACCGCTTTCGCTATGTCATGGTTGACGAATACCAAGACACAAACCATGCCCAATATGAACTTGTGCGGCTAATTTCTGGATATGCACAAAATTTATGCGTGGTTGGTGATGATGACCAAAGTATATATGGCTGGCGAGGGGCAGATATTAAAAATATTTTGCGTTTTGAGACAGACTACCCCGGTGCAGCGGTGGTTAAACTAGAGCAAAATTACCGTTCATCTCAAACCATTCTGGATGCGGCAAATGCTGTCATTTCCATCAATGAATCCCGTGCATCCAAACGTCTGTGGACGGAAAATGGTAAGGGCCAGCAAATTCGTTTATATACTTCTGTAGATGAACGTGACGAGGGCGCATTTGTAGCCCGCACTATTTCCGAAGAAGTCCGTCAAGGTGCAAGTCTTAACGATTTTGCCATTCTCTACCGTACCAATGCCCAATCTCGCGGTGTGGAAGACCAGCTTGTCATGGCTGGCATTCCGTATCGTATTTTTGGCGGTACACGCTTCTATGAACATATGGAAATTAAGGATATCTTGTCATACCTCAAAGCCATAAACAACCCCGCAGATGATATGGCTTTCCTGCGTATTATCAATGTCCCCCGCCGTGGCATTGGTGCGGCAACAATCAATAAAATCCAAGTCCACGCCATAGAAACGGGTACGACTTTTTACCATGCAATAACCCATGCTGACCAAGTCTCGGGGCTTGGTAAAAAAGCAGTAGATGTAAAAAAATTTGCTGATTATATGGCAGAATGTGCAGACTATACCGCAGAACATTCTGTGGCAGACCTTATCCGAAAAATTTTAGACGACACAGACTATTTGTCAGCCATAGTAGATGGCACACCTGAAGGTGAAGAACGGGAAGCCAACATAAAAGAATTATTGGCAAAAGCTCGTGCATTTGAAAATGAATCTGAAGATACGTCTCTTGCAAAATTTTTAGAAGATGTAGCACTTGTTGCAGACATTGACAATTATCAAGAAGATGCCAATGCTGTGGCACTCATGACATTGCATAGTGCAAAAGGACTTGAGTTTAATTCTGTTTTTATGGTGGGTTTTGAAGACAATCTATTCCCATCATCCCGCAGTATAGACAGTGGGCAAGACCACGAAATGGAAGAAGAACGCCGTTTATGTTATGTAGGTTTTACTCGCGCCCGTAAAGTACTATATATTTCCCACGCAATAAGCCGCCGCCGCTTCGACCATATTGCAAGAAATGCCCCTAGTAGATTTTTGGCAGAAGTCCCAAAGGAATGTATAATCCCTGTCAATGCCTATGGTAAACCAAGAGAAAATGCCCAAAGACCAATGATGTCAAGCCCAGTATCTCATCAAAAGCCAAAGCCAGCCTTCCAAATGCCCAAAGCCTCACCAACCCGTCCAATACCCACAAAAACTAATCTGCCAAATTACAAAGTAGGCGACAAAATAAATAACGCCAAATATGGGCAAGGACAAATTATGGCAATAGAGCCTGCAGGGGCAGATTATGAAGTAACCATTCAGTTTTTAACCGCAGGGCGGAAAAAATTTATGGCACATTTTTTAAAATTAACAAAATTATAATTTTTCAACAACATGACATACACTCCGAAAGAAACAAAACTAAACGAGGTATTTGTATGGACAATACTAGCAATCTTATTGTAAAAAGACACAGTCTTAACCATATTTTTAATGAGCTTAAAAACTATCAAGTTGTTGCAGTATGCGCACCTGCTGGCTATGGCAAAACGGTAGCCGTAACCCAATGGCTGGGGAAAGGCGACTACGCAAACGCCATTTATTATATAGATGAAATTGACAATAATCCCTCGTACTTTTGCGAACGATTTTGCAAGGCACTCTGTGACTGTCAACCTCAAAACCAAATCCTTGTTGATATTGTTTCTCATGAGTCTTTCCAACACGCCCCAGATAAATTTTCCGCACGTGCCATATCTGCCCTTTCCAAGAAAGAGCAAGCAGTGCTTGCTATAGATGATGTACACCTTATTCATAGTGATGCAGTCTTAAAACTTATGCTTATTTTCATTAAGCGTTTGCCAAAGAATTTTCAAGTTATTTTGATTAGCCGTCACGATTTGCCACATGGTCTTTCAGAATTATGGTTAAAAGGTCAGGTTGGTCGTGTCAATGCAGAGCAGCTACTTTTTAACAATAAGGATATAATGGCTCTGTATAGAAAGCGGGGCGGTCAAATCACAAACAAGCAAGCCGAGGAGATTAACAGGCAGACTCATGGTTGGGCGATTGGGATTAAGGCTTATTTATTGTCCGATGGAGAATTGTCTGAACAAATATATAATTATTTGGGCGACTTCATTCAAATAAACATATGGGAAAAGTGGGACGAAAAAACACACAACTTTATGATTTGTACAGCAAACTTGCGTGAGCTTATACCTTCTTTGTGCAATGCACTAACAGGATTGGATGACAGCGATAAATTTCTCGAAGAGCTTGTGCAAAAGGGAGCTTTTATTACTCGACTGCAAAAGGAGTCTTATCGCTATCACCATCTATTTCAACAATTTCTTACGGAAATGGCTCAAAAACATGGAGAGGAATTTTTACAATCTCTTATAGAAAAAGAAGGGTATTGGCATTTATCTAAAAATAATTTCTATAGTGCCATTGATTGCTTTATAAGATGTAAAAATCATGATGGCATAAAAAAGTGTTTTGAACTGCTAAAAGTTTCAGACCATAATTATTTTTCTATCGAAAGACTCTTACCCATAATAAAGCACCCTGAAGTGGTTGCTACTGCCGAAAAATATCCGAGGCTAATCTATCTGATAGCTTGGTTTACTTTTGCCGAAGGCGATGTAGAAAATGCTGTTTTGTATATGGATTCGTTTTATGCCAGATGCCCTGAACGTGTTTATAGCGTTTTCTTTATGAATTTATTTGATTTTCGCAAATCTTTAATCCAAATTATAAATGGGATAAGCGAACAGCTTACTAAGCCTGAATATACCACTCCAAAATGGAGCCTATCTTTTCATATGCCGTTGGTTCACCGTGGCCAAACTGATTTTTCAGATATGGTCATTTCCGATGCATCTGAAAATTTTAATGTTTTAATGACAAAAGTAGGTAGTTGGTTATTTCGCGATGAAACTCAAATGCAAGTGAACTCAATACTTGCGGGTCTGTATTACGAACAGGGACAACTAGAAAGGGCGCATAAGTATGCCTTAGAATCAATTACAGAAATGAGAAATCATTTTACGTCAGAAGCAAAATTCTGTGCAATGTCTATTTTTGTTTATGTGTTAGATTCGATTGAAGAGTCAGAAGAAGCAACCGCAGTGATAGAGTCTATATCAAAGATGATTGAAGAAGATAGAGCGTATCATCTGAGCAATAACTTTAACGCACTTATTATACGCCGCAAATTTACTAAGGGTTGCAAAGTAATTGCGGAGAACTGGATTAAAAAACAAAGCATAGATAGCCCAACCTTGTGGAGCATGTATGCTGACTTTACTACATGCAGAGCATTTATAACGACTGGAAAATACGATTCTGCCCTTGTTTTACTAAGAAAAATTCTAAAAATTGCCAATGCTTATAATAGGGTGTTGGATATTATTGAAGCACAGGTTTTAATGGCAACTGCCTACTGGATAAAGAAGCGAAGGTTTCAAAATGAAGCATTTGAGTGTTTGGAAAATGCGGCTCGTGCGGCTCATCCTTATGGATATGTACAAATATTTACAAATGAAGGCTCTGTCCTTGCCAGTATGCTATATAAGCTAAAAAAACGTATTGAGCTACGTGGGGGAGAAGATGAACAGCTTATCAGCTTTATCAAGATGTTATACCTTGAAACTAGAGATAGCATAAGTGACAAACTGATAAATGAATCAGAAAAACAAGCTTCCTTAAAATTCACAGATAAACAAAAAGAGGTAATAGCTTTGCTTTGTGAAGGTAAAAGCTACAAGGAGATAACAAATACTCTGGGGATAAAATCAGAAGCTCTACGCTCTCGTATTGTACTGATTTATAGTAAGCTTGAAGTGTCAAACGCAATAGATGCGGTATCAAAGACAAAAGCAATAGGTTTGCTGACGTAATAAAAAAGTGTCTACTTTGAAAAAAGGTGACACTTTTTTATTGTTTTCCAATATTTTCAATAATGAGGTTATATATCAAAGGAATATCGAAAAAATAAAAAAACGCTACATCAAGAAAATATACCCCCTTGATGCGCTTAGTGGCAACCAATTTTTTATGATATTATTAAAACAAGAAAAATTAAATGGAGGAATGTATCATGAAGAAAAAAGTTATGTTGTTTGTTGCGGCATTATTTGCCGTGATGTTGGTGTCTGGTTGTGGAGATTCACAAAGTCTCTATGAAGTAGGTACACCTAATTCATTTGGTGATTTCGTAACCGCATCTCTTAACGGTTCTGAAACAATTACCCCTGCTGAGTTTATGGACAATAATCTTACTGTTGTTAAATTTTGGGCAACGTGGTGTGGGCCATGTGTAAGCGAATTGCCTGTTTTGCAACGTGTTACTGAAGAATATGGAAACCGAGGCGTAGAGGTTATTGGGTTTATGTTCGATGCAGTACACTTTGAAGACGGTTCTCGCGATGATGAATCCATAAATCACGCATTTTCACTGCTTGAAGTTGCACCTGACTTCCGCGCCTTTGTGCCAGATAGTCTAATCTTGAACTATATTAACGACCATGTTCCATTCTTACCAACGACATATGTACTCAATTCAAATGGCGAAATCGTGTACCACAAAGTGGGTGCTTCAAACTTCAATGAGTGGAGTGGTCTACTTAATGGCCTGTTAGCCGATGAGTAGTGCCATGGATATTATTAGAGATAAAACATTGTGGGTGCGTATTTTGTTGTTGGTTTTCGGTGTCATCTTTCTATTGTTAGGGATTTTCAGGGAAGAGGTAGCCCTTATACTGACGCGTTCAACTAACATATGTCTGGAGTGTATTGGTCTTGGCTAAAAGAATAAGTTTTAGGAGAAGTGTACAGGTTGGATGGACACTGCTTACCAATGGCTATCTACCCGGTTTTCTTCAAGGTAGGATTTACACAGGGCGGTTAAAATCCATTTGCGTTCCGGGCTTGAATTGCTATTCATGCCCTGGTGCGTTTGGTTCTTGTCCTATCGGCTCTTTACAGGCTGTAATGAGTAGTGCGCGCTACAACTTCTCGTTCTATGTATTTGGCTTTCTGTTACTGGTTGGGGGCTTGTTCGGTCGCCTTGTTTGTGGCTTCCTTTGCCCATTTGGGCTATTACAAGACCTACTTCACAAAATTCCCTTTGTGAAGAAAATAAAAACCTTTCCCTTTGATAAGCAACTGAGGTACTTAAAGTATGCAATTCTATTGATTTTTGTGCTTGCGTTGCCATTATTTGCCACAACTGCAGCTGGAATAGGTATCCCGTGGTTTTGCAAATACATTTGTCCCGCTGGTACATTAATGGCTGGTTTGCCGCTTATAACGCTGAATCCATGGATGCAAGGTGTTATTGGCGTTCTGTTTTTCTGGAAGCTAGGCATTTTGATTTTTATTGTTTTGCTGTCCATAGTCATTTTTCGTCCATTCTGTAAATACATTTGCCCCCTTGGTGCGATATACGCTATGTTCAATAAGGTTTCATTGTTCAGGTACCGTGTTTCCAAGGAAAAATGTGTAGATTGCAAAGTGTGTAACAAGGCCTGTGAAATGAACATAAGCCCATATACCCAAACGAACCATCCCGAATGTATACGCTGTGGTGACTGTAAAAAGGCCTGCAAGTTTGGTGCAATCACCTCTGGCTTTAAACTTAAAGGTAAATAAAATGCAGCGTTAGCCAGAATAAAATATACTCCGCAAACACGAAGGTGGATTTTAACATGAGAAAAAGACTGGTAATTTGTGCTTTTGCTGTTTTTGGAGCTTTGCTTTTTTCTGCTTGTGCTTATGATACAGCCACCAACAGCGGATATTTAGAGCAGAGAGCTTATGGAAGGGAGTCAACCAAACAGCAAAACCGCATAGCAATAGATTTAGGCCGAAGCTTTAACATTGGTATGGAATACAATGCCTTACCGCAAACAGAAGAGGAGTATATAGCTGCTTTTGCTCGTCAGCTTGCAACATATAATCAAATTGCGCCTTATTTATGGGTGGGCAACATTATGGTCAATATGTCTGCTGTTATTGGAAATTACAATAACAGAGAGCAATTTTGGTTTATTTATCCCGATGGAACATTTAGGGAGCTAACAAGACAAGAAATATCAACCCAAAGACCTTATCACGATTTTGACGATGGCTCTGCATTTTGGTTTCAAGAGTATGGCACGTTTTTTGAAGATAACACAGGCTTTTATAGTTTTATCAACATGAGTGAAGGCTCTGCTGAAACAGATATAAACAGAAGACGAGAACAAATCGGACGTGGCAACGTAGAGCATATGTCCATGCTTTTGCATGGTGCAGGACATGCCCACATAGAAGGTGCTACATTTGAATACACATCGCCAATACCAACTAGAGCAGACCGCCCCTTGGACACAGAAGCGAGGTTAATGCGGGCTTTAATAATTGAACAACTGCTTGATGCCCTTGCAAGCCCTGATGATATTAGCTATGTGCTAAAGGTTTTATCATCTTTTAGACATTATCAAAAGTATCATAATGAAGATTATCTTGTCACACGCCATTTCGACACAGCAGAAGGTATAACACAATGGTTTGATGTAGCTGGTACGCTTTTTGCCGCTTATCCTGAGCAAATTAAAACAGATGAAGACCTGCACGCCGCTTTTAGCTTTATAGCGAGATACCACAGAGAAGGAACTTGGTGGACACAATCTGTAGGAGCTGTTCGTGAAGCGTATATTATAGGCTCTTTGGCGGGTTTTTTACTGGATAGATACATTGACAGGTTTGATTGGCAAATAAGGTTCACACAAGAAATTACAAATCCGCTTCAACTACTTTTAGACCATTTTGAAGAAAGTGATTTACCCGAATTTAACCATGTTTTCACACAAGAACAGAAAGATGCTGTAGATGCTATGGTTAAAAGCAATTTTGGTAATGTAGCAATTGTATTAGGTGATTTTGTTACATTATTACAAAGTGTCTTACCTGAATATGATTTTGCTGTTGACGATTTTGAAGCATTTATTTCTGCCGAAACATGGATGATGATAGAAGCGGGCTGGATTTTAAGTATACATGATGCCATGCTAAATAAAGAATCTGCCGAAGGCATAGTGAGACAGATATTGGGCAGAGACATAGTATTTGACTTTGTGCAAGGGCATCAATGGGACGCAAGCTTAGGGAGTGCGCCAAAGGATTGGACACCTGTTTTGGTTTTTAGAGATGCTTTTGCTATTGTTGAATATTTAGAAAAAGAGCTTTCTTTTGAGTTTTTAAGTAATACTGGCAATATCACAATAAATGAAGCTTTTACCGTGATACGGAGTATGAAGGCAGGAATTGATGCACCTTATGTGCCAAACTTTGACCCAGCCTTTCCATTTAATTCATCACTCTTTAATACTGATTTGCTTGAGAGGACACCCTTGCTTGTGTTCAATCTTAATAGCACAACCTATCTTTATAGAGGTGAAGAGCAAGAAAGCCCTGTGGCAATGTTTGATGACGTTGAAGTAAACCAATACATGCTTCCACTGCGCATTGTAGCAGAAGCTTTAGGTTTTGAGGTTGAATGGGATGGACAAACACAAAGCGTGACGATGACACGAAGTGATGAAGTAATTGTCGTTACGGTAGGTGTGCAAGTCATCGGCGAGATGCGTCCTGATGTTATCAATATTCCGACTATGGTTGACGGCAGAGTATTTATCCCTGCATCTTTTGCATCTTTTAACATGGGGGCATATGGTTGGGGACGCAGAGATGTTGGGCAATATATTATTTTTGACAGACCCAGTCTACATGACGGCATTTTACATGACATGAACGGCATGTGGATTTATAGCGGTGGGTTGCCATCAGAGGTTTTAATGATTATCGAAGGTGATGTCTTCAAGATGTCCACCCGCTCTACATGGGAAATGCCGCCTGCGGCAGAGGACTTTCAGGGTGTTCCAAGAGAATACTTAGGAAATGATGTCTGGCGTTTTTGGGATATAGGCACTGTCTCATTTGAAAACACGGAAGATAATATTTTGATGCATATTATGCTAGATGCTGTCGGCGAAGTTTTTACACAAGTAATTACAACGCCTGATACAAATACAATGATTACTCATGAATACAACACCGAGTCACGCTTGTTTAGGTTTGTTGAAGCTATGAAGGTGGGATAAAGATAAAGAATGAAGTAATCCAAGTTTAGAACCTTACAAATTACCAAAAACATTAAGATTTGCAAGTCACTTTTACTGTTTTGTTTTTACGATGCTATGTTTTATTCAAACACCCGAAGAGACTTACCCTCTTCGGGTGTTTTTGTATTTTTTTGAAAGATTTTTTCACAAAGCACGCGCCCCATCGCTTTCCTCATTCATCAACCGTAACCTAAAATGATGACTGATAAAGCGTATCACAAAGTAAATGAGCAATTAAAAAGCGATTATAAGATTGCCTCCGTTTAGTATTTTGTGCTTGACAATTATTATACTCCCATGATGAAATTACATATATCAGCACAAAGCCTAAAAGAAAGAAATGTAGGCTTCCGTAAATGAAAACAACTCCACTAAACATAGGCGAGGTTGACGAGCAAGGAGGTGATGTTGAAACAAGTGCAAGTGAAAATAATTTTATATGCTTCTATGAAATAAGACATACTGTTGTCCTGTTAATCCTGCTAGGATATTAAAAAACTTTAGAGAGGTGAAAAAAATGAGCAAAGAAATTACTAAAAAAGCAGGGGATATTATTAACTCAAAAACAGATTTTGTAGGCGGTGGAATGGAGGGATATGCCGCACTTTCTCTTATTGATGAAAACGGATATCCTTCTGCTACAACATTTGCCATTGTAAAAGCAGACGGCATAAATTGGATAACATTTGCCACGGGAATTGAAAGACCGTATATCGATAGAATCCACAAAAATAACAAGGCTTGTGTATGTATCAATTCCAGTAAGTATACTATTAACCTTGTTGGTACAGTTGAAGCTTTAACCGACATCGAAACTAAAAAAGCCAATTGGCTTTCGGTTTCAGGTATGGAGGAACATTTTAGTGGGCCTGAAGACCCAGGAATGCTAGTGATACGTTTTACAACAGAACGGTATAGTATATTTTTTGATGACGGTAGCTATGTCAGTGAAAGCTTAAAGGGTACAGAGAAAAAGGCAGAACCTGTAGTCGAGCCTATGATTCAATTCGATGGGGATTGTGAAGAAGCAATCGAAGTATACCAAAAAGCTTTTGGTGCAAAACTGATTCATTTCATGCGTTTCTCTGAAGCAGACCCGCAAGATTGGCAATCTGTCGAAGATACTAAAGATTTAGTATATCATGCACAAATCATGATTGGCAGTCAGCGTATTCTTCTATGCGACAATCTTTTTAATGACTTACCCAGAGGACATTCTGTGTATCCCGTTATCACATTTAAGACAGTTGACGAAGTTAAAGCCGCTTACAATATTCTTGCTGACGGCGCAACCATTAAAACTCCTCTAGGAAAAACAACATATAGTGCCTGTATCGGTTCTCTTGTTGATAAATTCGGTATACACTGGGATTTAATGGCTCAATAGAAAGGATGAAAATATGAAAGATTTAATCATCAAAAATATCAGCGACATCGAACCTATGACTTATAAAAATTACGAGGGTAAAAATCATTTTTTAGCAAAACCAGTGATTCCATGGGACGATGTAGATAGCTGCTCGGCGGCATTTATTGAGGTACCTGTAGGTCAATGTTCATATGTCAACCATTGGCATGTACAAAGTGAAGAAGTTTTCTATATCATCAGCGGTAAAGGAAAACTTCGTACCTTTTATGGTGAAAAAGATGTAAAAGCCGGTGATATGTTGTGCTTCCCAACAGGAGAAAAAGGTGTCCATCATATTGCAAATGCGTCTGATACGGAGCCGCTTATTTACATTGATTTTGCTTCAAAACCTAAAGTAGACATTGCAATAGAACCAGACACAAATCAAGTCGCAATTTATGGTCAGCATATACCGACTTATACATTAGACTTGCCTAAAAAGTAATCAAATAAAAGTAGCTAAGATTAACGTAATTCTAAAACTAACATAAGTTATTAAGGATTACGTTTTTTTATAGTTGTAGAAAGGTGAAATAACCATGTTATGTAAAAATATTTTAGAACTAATAGGTAACACACCTATGCTGGAGCTTAAACGGCTTACTAGCATTCATCATATAACTACTCCCATTGTAGGTAAGCTGGAAAGCTTCAATCTCACTGGCAGTGTAAAAGACCGTGCTGCATCAGCAATGCTTATCCATGCAGAAAAATGCGGAATGATATCACCTGATACTGTCATCATTGAACCTACCAGCGGCAATACAGGCATTGCACTCGCCGCTTTATCGGCAGCCAAAGGGTATCGTCTCATTTTAACTATGCCGGAAACCATGAGCATTGAGCGCAGAAATTTGCTTAATATTTATGGTGCGGAACTCATCCTGACGGATGGTGCAAAAGGAATGAAGGGCGCAATAGAAAAAGCTGAACAACTCATCGCAGAAATACCAAATACCTTCATGCCAAGTCAATTTACAAATTCAGCGAACCCCATGATTCACCAAACATCCACTGGACCAGAAATATGGGAAGACATGCAAGGTGAAATAGATATCTTTGTCGCAGGGGTTGGCACAGGAGGTACAATAACAGGGGTTGGCAATTTCTTAAAGCAAAAGAACTCCAACATACAAATCATCGCCGTAGAACCTGCGGCTTCACCTGTTTTATCCCAAGGAAAACCTGCCCCACACAAAATACAAGGTATCGGTGCAGGTTTTATTCCAGATATTTTAGATACAAAAATTTATGATGAAATCATTACAGTAAGTAATGAAAATGCATTGACTACAATGGGTCAGCTTGCTCAAGTTGAAGGCCTCCTATGCGGCATTTCTTCTGGTGCAGCCGCCTATGCTGCTTTGCAAATCGCTAAACGTCCAGAAAACGCAACCAAAACCATTGTAACTGTCTTACCTGACACGGGAGAGCGGTATTTATCATGCTTCAACTAATAAAAACTATAAAAAAACGCGACCCAGCCATTCATTCATGGCTGGAGACGCTTTTATACCCTGGATTATGGGCAATTGTTTTCCATAGACCTGCACATCTTTTATACAGATGTAAGTTGTTTTTTATCGCACGGCTTATTTCCCAATGCACGCGCTTTTTTACAGGCATAGAAATACATCCTGGTGCGCAAATTGGCAACGCAGTATTTATCGACCATGGCATGGGTGTAGTCATTGGAGAAACATGTAAAATTGGCAATCATGTACAAATGTATCATGGTGTTACCCTTGGTGCAACAAGCAGTGAGAAAATTCAGCGGCACCCCATCATCGGTAATCATGTTATCATCGGCGCAAACGCAACAATTCTTGGGGCAATCACCATCGGTAATCACGCAAAAATCGGTGCGCACGCCCTTGTAATAAAAAATGTCCCCGACAATGGATTAGTTTTGGCTGAACCTAGTCACTATAAAATTGAAAGCTAACCACAATATTAGTTTCTTCCATAAATCCCTGCAAAATATATTTAATCTAAATTATCTTGTATAACTCTGGGACTGCATTTTTATAAAAAATAAAAAACAAGTCATTGGTTTCACAAATACAAAATTTACTATCACTTAAAGCTTTTGCAAAGGAGTGATGTAATTTTTTTTCGCCATTTTTTTTATATGAAACTGCTTTTTGAAATTTATTCTTTAAAAGTTGGTAAAAGCTAGATAAATTAACGCCTTGGGTACTTAATAGCGCGTGGAAACGTTCATGTGTGGCGCATTTATCCAGCACTTGAACGATTTGAACACTAAAATCAAGTTCAGAGGAAAACTTTGCTGGTAAAGCTTCTTTTATAATCCCACGCTGTGTTATTTCATTTTTATTTTCATCATTTTGTGTAGGAATCAATGACTCAAGCATGGTTACATACTCAAGCTCCAAGGGTTTATCTTGAGATTCAAATAGCTCATCATCCAAAATACTATTCGCAGGATTATAGTTTGGAGGCATTTTATAAATAAATAAATTATACTTATCCATATATTCTGATAGATAATGAAAGTAACGAGCGTATTGACCTTTCATACGTAGTTTAACATTCTTTTTTAGTCCTTCAAAATGAAAAACGAAAGAAGAATCATTGGTATATAGTATGACATTACGCACATCAAATAACGATAATTTTTCAAGTGCTTGTATCGCAGAAAAAAAATCCCCTTGCTTAAATAGACTGTGCATTGTGTAATGTCCTGAAAACACATGTTGAATATTGTTATGAAGAATAACACAGCTCCATACAAAAATATTTTTATCCTTGTTGATTTTAGAATCACAATACACAGAGGTTAATTTTCCTACTATGGGCAATAGCCTATTGGTAAGTAATTGTGGATTAGCCATAAAAGTAAACATTTCAGGGGGTTCAATCTCTGTAATGTTTTTTTGTATTGCTTTCAATAATTCTTTATATGCAATTTTGTGTGCAGGATTTCGCGTTCTACGAATTTTACGAACATCTAAATTGTATTTGTGCTGATACTGAGTCAACTGAATGATAAAATGACCATGTTGCCCCTTGTGTTTCTGGTCTGAATCTAATTTCAGTTTATTGAAGTGAGCCACAATGGGCGAATGGTCGGTAAAAAGTATTACATCACTTACATCATCAAATGAGGATAGTTTTTCAAGTGCTTGCACTATTGCAAAAAACTCTCCATGATTCAACATTTTGTCCATCAAGCTATGTCCAGAAAATGTATGCTCTACACGATTGTGAACAATAACACAGCCCCATGCATAAAGCGTCTCGTTTGCGCTCATATCAGAGTAAACATATGTCATTTTATATTACCATCTCCAATGTTATATTTAAGGAACATCTCACGCTTTATTATACACGGAGTTGTACATGCTGGTAAATACATAAGAAAAACATTCTCCACAAATCACCTATATTATAAACCTTATATTGGGGAATACTTAGGTCATTAAGATTATTTTGGAGTGATTGATATGGAAAAAAAGAAACGTAGTGATAAAACCAAAGAAAAATATGCTAGTGTTGCTGTCTACGAAGACCCCCGTGACGGGTTTGAAAACTACCGCTCTGGAATTGAGATTACGAACCAAGTCGCAATGGATGATGAGATAATACCAGATTAAAGCAATTTTCTGAATGCTAAATCAAAAAACCGCTTAGAATCAACATTCTAGGCGGTTTTTTGTACAAAGGCGATTTTATTCAATGGGTTGGGATGAACGCTTAATGATATCTTCTATTTGTATTTCAGCTTGTTTATATTTGTTTAAAAATGCGTTTTGTAGTATATCATGAATCGTATCACCCATATCAGGATGGTGGGTAAAATCCTGTAAACTTTCCGAAATCACTTCAATCCCATCTACATCAAAATCATCAAGTGCCCTTTTTAACGCAAGCAGATTATCTTTCATAAAATCAATATTAAAAACCTTTTCATCATAGTTTTTTGCATTGTTGTCTAAAAACATGTTGATATTTTCAAGCAATGCTTCAAGTTCCATAGCAAAATCATCATGATAATTGACTATGAAATCTATGTCATTTCTTATGCTCGCTTCTTCCATAATTTTTGCTTTTTCAGAAAACACTTTCGCACCAATGTTGGCACTGGCTGATTTTAAGGCATGAATATAAGTGGCATAAAGGAGCAAATTATTTGTTTTAAGGCAATTTGATAACTCGATTATTTTTGTTAGGCTATCTTTATGAAATGTTGTAAGGATGTCTATATACCTTTTTATATCGCCCCCTGATAGTAATAATCCATTGGTTGTATCTACACCTTCTATATGAATATCAACAGATTCTCTCGTGTGTATAGTCACAGGTTGGGTATATTGTTGCTTTTCCTTTGGTATCCACTTTGCTAATATTTCATTTAATTTAATTATTTCAATAGGCTTTGAAAGAAAATCATCAAAACCATTTTGCAGGAACATTTCCCTTGCACCAACAATCGCATTGGCAGTAAGAGCAATAATCGGCAGATTTTCGTATGCACCATGATTAAGGCTTCTGATAATCTTAACAGTTTCAAGTCCATCCATCTCTGGCATCATGTGGTCCATAAGCACAAGGTCGTAATGATTCACTTTAACTGCGGCTATGGCTTCTTTTCCGCTTAAACATGTGGTGATACCTACTTCATAAGGTCTCATCAATCCTTCACATACTTTTAAATTGGTTTTTATATCATCAACCACCAATATTTTTGCTTCTGGCATGACAAAGTATTTATGTTGGCGCGAATCAGCAGAATTGATACGTTGTTCACCGCTAAATAAATTAACGATTGGCAATAAATAAACAGGCATTCTTATGATAGGGAAGCTATCGCCCTCATTTACATTATAAAACGCCTCATATGAATCTATTAACATCACAACTTCAACCTTCAGCTTATTATGCTTTACTATATTTTGCGCAGTATAGACATAATCTGCTTCTGCAAAAATATAGTCAAAATCCTCTTCTAAAAGTTTAAACTGTAAGTCGGCTTCGTCTGTAGCAATACTAAAATCTACATCAAGGGCTTGAAGAGAACGTAAAATATAAACTATTTCTATTGGTGTTCTACAGTACACCAGCACACGCTTGTTCCACTGCCCAAGTTTTTCATATCCAGACACGCCTACTTTCTGGGCAAGGTTAATGATAAATTCACTGCCTTTATCATATTTTGAGTAGGCTTCAATACTTCCGCCCATGAGCTTAACAAGGTTTTTTGTTATGGCAAGCCCTAAACCTGTACCCTCAACATTCATATTTTTATCTAAATCAAACTGCGCAAATTCATCGAAGAGCCTGCCCATGTCCTCAGGTTTTATACCTATCCCTGTATCGTTTACCCTTATACAAAGACGAACGAAGTTATCGTCAGCCTTCTTACTGGTAATCTCCAATGCAAAATGCCCTTTTTTTGTATACTTGGCGGCGTTGGCCAGCAAGTTTAATATCACTTGCCGCAACCTAACCGCATCCCCGAAAAGCGCATTGGGTACATCACGCCCGATGTATACCATAAATCGTACATCTGGATTGCTAAGGCGCATTTTTATGATGCTGATTACATCATTGATAACAGAATGGAAAAGATATGGCGTATTCATAATTTCCAATTTACCGCTTTCAATTTTAGAAAAATCCAAAATATCATTGATAATGGAAAGCAGATGGTCACCAGAATGTTTTATGA
Source organism: Defluviitaleaceae bacterium (assembly GCA_009780315.1). Lineage (GTDB taxonomy): Bacteria > Bacillota > Clostridia > Lachnospirales > WQUN01 > WRAH01. Next base: position 55,360 of record WRAH01000004.1, on the reverse strand, counting down.
CCAGTGCTTGCTCACGGGTTTCTTTGGTAATTTTATCTCGTAAAATAATTTCGGTCATTCCCAAAATAGCATTCATTGGTGTACGTATTTCATGGCTCATTCTCGCTAAAAAGTCTGATTTCGCACGATTCTCATGCTCTGCTATTTCGGCACGGTGTTGTTTTGTAATATCAAAATAAAAACCTTCAAGCAACAAGGGCGTACCATCCGATGTCCTTGTCGCAACATGACTGCGTTCCCATATCCATTTTTCTGTACCGTTCTTTGTGATTATTCTAAAAACTGTATCCAGAGGCAGACCGATATGGAGTGTCTCTTCATTGAGACGGAACAGTTCATCTCTATCATCAGAATGCACTATGTCAAGAAAGTCAAAACTACCACTCATCAATTCCTCTGATGTATAGCCAGTGAGTTCTTCACTGCCCATACTCACGAATACAAGGGTAAAGTCTGGCGGATTATTAGTGCATTGATACGCCATACCGGGTAGATTATTTAAGACATATTGATTCCGCCTTATCAATGCGCGTTGTTCGACACTTGACAATGCCATTGCCATAAAATCCCCAAGACTGGTTGCAAAATTTTGCTCATCAATGCTCCATTCACGCATATTAGGATATTGTTTATTGCGAAGCTGCTCAATACATACCATGCCTACAAACTCACTGCCGACACGTATAGTTGCTTCAAGTATCGAGCATATATTAGGGTCAAAAGTATCCCAAATACCGTCAAGGGGATTAGGCTTACTGGTATCATTTATAACAATAAGACGTTCATATTTGAGTAATTCTGTATATTCAGGAACATCTGATAAAGCAAAATCATCACGAGAAAATGTATTCCCATGGGTATAACAGTAATAACTTATTGCCTTTAGCATATTCTTTTCTTCATTTAAAAGCCAAATCCCAACACGGCTAACATTTAACGCAAGGCAACCTTCTCGACTGACAACTTTTGCAGCCTCATCTAAACTTCCGTTTGTAAACTCCGGAGATTTAACAATTTTGGCCAATACATTATTGAGTTCCTTCGCAAATGCAACCCGTTCTATTTCCCTAACTCGCATACTTGATGTCACATCAGTAATATCAATGAATCTGCCTTTAATATTCCCCTTTAAGCAAATAGAATTAACCTTAAAGTGTCTCGTTTCTCCGTCCACTATGACACGGGCAGTATTCACTTGATTTCCTTCTACTTTTAGAACATTTGCAATCATCTTTGCCATATCACGGTTATGAAACAAATCTAATAAGGGTCTTCCAATGGCGTAATCTGCATTATCTATATTTGCAAGTTTTGTTAGTCTATCACTTAGGAAAGTGACTCTGTTTAATGCATCAACCATCACAACCAAATTAGGCGTTGTCATAAGCATGGTGTAAAAAGTTGTCATAGAGACATTGGATACTGACTGCCTGTTTGTAACGTGCCTAAGTGCTATAAAAAGAGCAAACTGACAAAATACAACAAAAACCCAACTGAAATAAGCAACCCTATCTGTTGGTGACCATCCCTCAATAATATGTTCTAAAAGCACAAGAAAAACAAACACAAGGACATTAAGAAATAAAGCAAATTTAACAAAAGACCTTAACTGAAGATACGCTATGCTTAAAGCACAACATGTGACTAAAGCAACGAAAAAATAAGGCATTTGTATGCCATTTGCCAAAAAGATTGAAAAAAATAGTCCTGAAGTCATAATTGACGGTATTAAAAAAGCAATTATTGCAACTTTTTTAATAAAAATTAGTATGACCATCATCAAAATAAGTACACTAACAACAGACACAATAAAAATTGTTGTAAAATATGAATATTCAAAAGAACTAAAATGTATCCCTCGTATTGCGGCATAAAAGACAACCATTAACAAGGCAAGTACATTTGCCCAACGGGCATGTATCCGGTCAAAACCTTTTTTAGTTATCATCTTTGATGCTCCTCACATATTCAAGTCTATCAGGCGCAACAATTTTCACAGCAGAAGGAATAATTTTAGCATCTATTTTAGCGGAGCAAAAAGTCTCACCATCAACATTGACATAGATAGGCGCATTAGAGCGTATGACCACTTCTTTCGCGCTTTTATGATGCAAAACCTTGGGGTGTTTGTAGTACCTTCCTTTAATAAAGTCCTTGGCTACAATAAAAAAATAAGGATTTGCTCTACAACTATGAAGCATAATTTCCATTTGTCCGTCTGCTGGGTGAGCCATAGGAAAAGGCGTTTGGGTGCCACCATAACGTGAGCCATTCGCAAGGTCAATCCCCATATAAACACCGTCATACCGCTCTCCGTCAATAAGCACTTCATATTTTTGGAGGGTGATATTCTTATCAAAAAAAGCAAAGGGTATGCCAGCGGTATATAAAGATTTCCCAAGTATTTTTAAAAGTAAAGGATATCGTTTGCAAAGTTCATAATACTTTATTACAACAGCAGCCCCAAAGCCGATACTACAAAAATTAAGCACATACTTTCCGCTTATACTAATAATATCTGTAGGTATAGATGGGGCAACGGCTTGCTTTGCAATGTCTCTAAAAATTGCATTCTTTCCTTCCCCAAATGCGCGCACAAAATCATTAGAAGTACCATAGGGTATAATGGCAAGTTCTGCATTAGGCAGTTTAACCAAGCCATTAAGACAATCAGATAATATGCCATCACCGCCAACAGAATATACACGTACAGTATCTTCCGTGGCGGTGACGTATTCATTGACAGCATTTATTGCATCCCTAGGATAACGAGAGATGTATATTGTATATTCAGCTTTAGCAACATTTTCAAAATATGCACTGATATTGCCGATAACAGATGACATATATTCTTCTTTTTTGTGAAAAGATTGGGGATTTACTACAACAAAGTGCCTCATTACATCACCTCAATTGTAATTTTTTCAAACTTTCTATGGTTTTTTTCAAAAACTTCAATGAGAATAGGGTCAAAATGACTACCTTTTCCTTCGACAATAATACCCGTAGCCTTTTCGTGAGAAAAGGCTTTTTTATATGGACGAGATTCAACCAATGCATCGTAGACATCTGCAACTGCCATTAACCGACCCAACAGTGGAATATCTTGCCCTGCAAGTCCATAAGGATAACCACTTCCATCCCACTTCTCATGATGGGTTGTGGCAATAATGCTTGCATATTCTAAAAAGTCACTATCCATCGCTTTTTCTTTAAGACGCATGATAACATTCCCACCAATGATAGTGTGTGTTTTTATGATTTCAAACTCTTCTGGTGTGAGTTTATCAGGTTTATTGAGGATAGTATCACTGATGGCTATTTTTCCAACATCGTGAAGCTGTGATGATTGTAAAATTAAATCCTTGTCGAACAGTGACATTTCTTTAGCATAAAATCCTTCTACTGTTATAGCATCAATAAGTACTTCAATATATTTTTGAGTTCTAGCAATATGTCCACCTGTAATTTCATCCCTATATTCTACCAGTTCAGCCATTGTTGAAAGAATAGCATTTTTAAGGGTGACAACCGTTTTCGTTTTCTCATCTACCATTTGTGCAAGGTTATTATTAAAGCGCATAAGTTCATGCTTTTGTGCCTCAACAAGCAAGTGTACTTCAATGCGCTTCAAAAGCAGTGGTGGTGAAAATGGTTTTGCAATATAATCTATTGCACCCAAGGATAGTCCTTTTAACTCCATTTCTTCGTCACGTAAAGCAGTTAAAAAAATGACGGGTATGGCAGATGTTTTCTCATTAGACTTGAGTATCTTAATCGCCTCATACCCATTCATGTTAGGCATATTTACATCTAGCAAAATTAAATCAGGTTGTATATTTTCAAGCAACTCAAACATTGATTCGCCAGAGTCTAATACAAATACTCTGTATACATTGGAAAGCGTGCGTTTTCCAATCTTGAGGTTTGTAATGTCATCATCAACCAAAAATATAGTCTTTTGTTTATTATTCACAAATCATCCCCCCTTACTGGCTAGTTCGCAGATAATTCAGTGGATATTTAGTATTTTGCCATTATACTATGATTAAGTCTTTCTCTCAAGTAGTATTTGGGACAATTTTCTATTGATTGTCTCACAACTATAAGTAAATGGCATAAAAAAATCGCTGATATCATCAGCGACAAAATAAGAGGGCATACAGCTTTAAAGTGTTACACTTATATCATTTGTTGCAATATTACTTGAGTGCGGTAAAATTGTCCGTTGCGGGCAATAGTAACTTCAAGCGCATCACCCACATTGTAATTGAGATAAACGGCGCGGGCTTCGGCACGGTTGTTTACATTTGTACCTGCAATGCTTATGATACGGTCGCCTGCTTGTAAACCACTTGCGTCATCGTTTTGTGCAACATACAACCCCATGGTGCGTAAACCGCTAAACATTGCAGTAATTGGGTCATTGATGTCTATTAACTCTATACCAAAGTCTACACGTCCAGTAACAAAGCCATGTTCTATTAACTGGTTTGTGATAGACAGAGCCACATTGCTGGGGATAGCAAAACCAATCCCTTCAATGCCCATCCCAATTGGTTTTGCATTTACTACGCCAATGAGTTCACCATAAGCATTAAATAATCCACCGCCAGAGTTACCTTGATTGATTGCAGCAGAAGTTTGCAAGACGTGCATTGTTTCACCATCAATGACAATGTCACGATTCAAGGCAGATATTATCCCTTCGGTCACTGTACCGCCTAGATTTCCTAAAGGATTACCTATGGCAATTGCAAGTTCACCCACGGATAGTTGAGATGAATCGCCAAAATAAGCAGGGGTTAATCCGTCCGCGTCTATTCTAAGTACAGCCAAATCTGTTTCTGCGTCACGTCCTACGACTGTTGCTTCATAAGATTCACCGCTTCGTAAACGCACAGTAATTTTGTCAGCAATACTGCCGTCAGCATTTGCAATGACATGATTATTTGTCACAATCAATCCATCTTCGGAAATGATTATGCCACTGCCTGCGCCCGGCTGTATTCTTTGCCCTGCCCGGTGTGTAACCACGCTTTGGGTATCAATTTCTACCACAGTATCTACAATGGTTTCTACAAGAGATGCAATTGATTGGGTACTTGAATCATCAACTATCATATTTAACCCTGTTGCAGAAGTATGCAAATACTCAAATTCAAATGCTGTTTCTGCTTCTGCCATATTATCCAAAGCAGGATACACATATTGCAAATCATTGCGCATGGCTAAAGTCGCCCCTGCAAACCCTGCAACCATAGACAAAATAATGGTTAAAATCATACATAATGCAATCATTGTGTTTTTCATGGTATCCACTCCTTTTGCTTACTGATGACTATTTTATACGTCTAACTTAGGAAAAATCTCCGAAAAAGTGTGGCGAAATTGTGGCAAGATGATATAATCTAAGAAAAAACGGATGTGACTTAATGTACGATTTAATCATTGTAGGCGCAGGGCCCGCAGGTATTTTTGCAGCATATGAAGCGGTAAGGAAATCACCCAGTGCAAAAATTTTAATACTGGATAAAGGAAATGACATATATAACCGCGCATGTCCCATTTTACAAGGAAAAATCAAGCAGTGTCCAAAAGGAAAAAACGGCCAGCAAGGCTGTGAGCCCTCATGTTCAATCACTTCCGGGTTTGGCGGTGCAGGTGCATATTCTGACGGTAAATTTAACATCACTACAGAGTTTGGGGGATGGCTTGGAGATTATATGTCTGGGTCAAAACTTTTGGAACTTATCAACTATGTAGACAAAATCAATTTAGAACATGGCGCACCCCAAGATATCACAGACCCAACAACAGAAGCCGTCCGCAAAATTGAACAGGAAGCTTATGGCGCAAGTATGAAGCTTTTACGCGCACAAGTACGTCATCTTGGTACAGAAATTAACTTAAAGGTTTTACAATCCATCTATGAATATTTAAAAAATCATGTACAAATGGAATTTAAACAAACCGTCACAGATATTTTAATCGATGGCAAAACTGCCATAGGTGTTATATCTAATCATAAGGAATATCGTGGTAAGCATATTGTACTTGCACCAGGGCGAGATGGTTCTGCTTGGCTTGCAAACATGCTTTCACAGCATGGCGTTCCAGTCACATGTAATCAAGTTGACATTGGTGTTCGTGCAGAAGTTTCAGATATCGTTATGGCACGGCTCAATAAGCATTTATACGAAGCGAAACTGGTTTTCAACTCATCAAAAGGCATGATAGTGCGGACATTTTGCGCGAATCCATCAGGTCATGTTGTTGTCGAAAACCATTCCGGCATTATGGCAGCCAATGGACATGCTTATTCTGACCCTAAACTGGGTTCAGCAAACACAAACTTTGCGTTGCTTGTTTCCCATAAATTTGATGATACTTTTCAAAAGCCCAATGATTACGCACGGGAAATCTGCCGCCGTGCCAATGACCTTTCTGGCGGAGGAGTCATTGTTCAACGCTTCGGGGATATCATGGGTGGACGGCGTTCCACCAAAAAGCGCATTGCAGAAGGTTTTGTTGAACCAACATTAAAAGAGGCTTTTCCAGGAGATTTAGGGCTGGTGTTGCCATACAACACAATGGCTAGTCTAGTAGAAATGACCCATGCACTGGATAAAATCACCCCGGGTTTCGCGTCAGAACACACACTTTTTTATGGCGTTGAAGCAAAGTTTTACTCTGCCCGCCCTAATTTGGATGAAAACTTTATGACTGCTATCAAGGGACTTTACTGCATTGGTGATGGTGCGGGCATTACAAGAGGTCTGGCACAAGCAAGTGCAGCGGGCGTTCATGTTTCACGGGCAATCAAACTATGATATGATGATAAGAAAATTTCACGGAGGTCACATTATGCCAAAAGAAACCATTAGCTTTACACAATTTATGGAAGCCGTAGAGGCAGACAACAAAATATTTATTCAAGCATTACATGATTTTCTTATGGAAAAATCCTGCAAGTTAACCATTGAGGAAAAGAAAAGTGGCTTCATGGCATCATATAAATATAATAAAAAATCCATCATCAACTTTCTATTTAGAAAAACAGGTATGCTTGTACGTGTGTATGGCGAAAACGCAAGCAAATACCCACATTTCTTAGACACACTACCAGAAGAAATGACACAGCACATCAAAGATTGGGGAATATGCAAACGGTTAGTGCATAATACATGCAACTCAAGATGTGCAGGATACGAGTTTATGCTAGACAATGCATTTATGCAAAAGTGTAAATACGGCTGTTTTGATTTTCATGTAACAGAAGGCAATAATCCATACATTCAATCCTTTATCGAACATGAAATAAAAGAAAGAGGTTGAATCTAAATGGGTGTTGGAATGATTGGATAGTGAAATTTTCTAAGATTTCATGTATAATAAGGACATGAATGATTTGAATGAAAACCAAAATATAGCCGCACGGCATAAGATAGGGCCTATGATGGTGCTTGCAGGGCCAGGCAGTGGTAAAACTGCCGTAATCACAGCTCGTGCCGCATACTTGTCAACCAGTGGTGAAATTGCACCACAAAATATTTTAGTCATCACCTACTCAAAAGCAGCCGCAGGAGAAATGGAACGCCGCTTTAAAACACTCATGCCGCAAGCTGTGCCTGTGACCTTTGGAACATTTCACTCGGTATTTTTCCGAATCCTTCGGCACAGCGGCAATTATGACCTAGGGCAGATTTTAAATGAAGGCGAACGTCGTACTGCCATTCGTGGATTTTTGATGGAAATGCAATACGATTTAGAAGATGAACTACTTTCTTCCGTCATAAGCGAAATGTCGTTGGTTAGAAACGAACTACATGAGCTGGAGCATTACCATTCAAATAACATAGGTGGGTCAGATTTTCGTCACTTATGTGAACAATATGAAAACTATAAAGAATCAAGAAATAAAATAGATTTTGATGATATGTTGTGCCATGCATACAATAAGCTTAAAACCAATCCACAGGTGCTTGAATACTGGCGCAATCGCTTTCAATATATTATGATAGACGAGTTTCAAGATATAAACCGAGTACAGTATGAAGCGGTTAAATTACTTGCCGCGCCTGCAAACAATCTCTTCATTGTAGGCGATGATGACCAAAGTATTTATCGTTTTCGTGGTTCACGTCCTGAATTTTTGCTGAATTTTCCAAATGATTATCCTGAAACCAGTAGTGTCACCCTGTCAACAAATTATCGCTCAACAGATACCATTATCAATTATGCAAACAATCTTATTAAAGCAAATGAACTAAGATATGAAAAAGAAATCATTGGTACAGGGCACCATGGTACGCCCCCCATCTTATTAAAAGCAGAAGACCAAAACCATGAAGCCATACTCATTGCAGAGCGTATTCGTGAGTTGTGGAAACGTGGTGCTAATTTAGATGAAATTGCAGTAGCTTTTCGCTTAAACATGCAATCCCGTGCCTTTATGGATGCATTTTTAAATATGAATATCCCCTTCCGAAGCCGCGATGAAATGCCCACAATATATGAGCATTGGATAGCTGAAGACCTTTTTGCGTACATGCGCCTTGCACGACGAATCGGCTTGAGACAAAAAGTAGGATATGACCCCGACGCTGTACGCATCATCAATAAACCCTACAGATTTATAAGTAAGGCGTTTTTGCAGGGATTAAAAAAAGACAATCTTGACTTATTTGCAGCCTATCAGCGTGCGCCAAATCTGCATATTGCTACGAAAAACCGCATAGAAGAAGTATATGATGACCTTTTGACTTTATCTCATGAAAAAACTGTAGACGCGATACGTTACATACGCCGCCGTTTAGGGTATAATGAGCATATAGTTGAGACTTGCCAATACAGAAAGCTAAACCCTGTAGGATTAAATGAAATTGCGGATGAGTTACAAGAAGCTGCGAAACAATTTCCAAATCCAATGGATTTCATAGCCCATGCAGTACAAGCATCTTCTGCATCAAAAGAACAAGGTCAAACTGGGCCATGTTGTACACTCACAACCTTGCACAGTGCAAAGGGGTTGGAATTTGAACGTGTATTTATTGCTGGTGTTGTAGAGGATGTTTTACCATCCCTTCATAGTAAAACCACGGTAGAAATAGAGGAAGAACGCCGTTTATTTTATGTAGGTGTTACCCGCGCAAAACAAGAACTGTACCTGTCCACGTTAAAAACAAGATATGACAAACTTGCGAAACCTTCGCGGTTTTTAAATTAGAAAGGAATTTATCTCATGAACAAATGGTTTAGAAAAAACAAACGTATTTTTGCAATCGTAGTTGCAGCACTACTTGCATTTTTACTCTTATTTGCTCCAATTGCAGGATTCTTTATGTAGGTGGTGAACAATATGCCAGATGATTTAGAAAGTTTATTAAGCGGCGGCGATGACAATGATGGTATGGATGATTTGGAATCCCAATTAGCCGCACTTGGCATACTGGATGATGATAATGATGATGACCCTTTTTCAATGCTTGAGTCTATGGATAAAAGCGAAGGTACAACGGCTGAACCTACAACAATGGGTGATGGCGGATTAGATCTTGATGCACAACTTGAGGCACTTTTAAGCGCAGACCAAAGTGCAGATGAAGATTTTGAAATTAGAGACATCAGTATAACGCCCCAAAACCAATCGGTATATGACCCTGAGGTTGAGGATATGGGTGTATTTCAGTATGTAAAAGGCACATTTAAAGCTGAAGGTGAGCAGACTAAACGAGGATTTTTTGAGGATATTTCTCCATGGAAAATGCTTGCGACTGCTGGTATTGGTATTTTATTTATTTTTGTAGGCGTTGCTTCAGTCATTTTTGTAACATTGGCTATACGTAGTCAAGAAGAGGCTATTGCTGCGGTGTCGCACTTTGAGCCTATTATATTGCCTACAGATGTTGCTAATAATGCAAACTTTGTTTTTTTAAATCAGCCCATGTATTTAAGAGGAGAGCGATTTACATTAAGCCGTATTTCTGCTGGATATACTGGTACGTTTTTCTTTTTTGATGAAAGCTTTAATGTGGATGATTATATTATTTTATTATACAATCAGGCGCATCATATGTATCCCCTGACTACATTTGCTACACAGGCATCTGAAGGAAATGGTACTGTTTTACAATTTGGCTCCCTTGGGCGAAATACGTTGTTTTTGACTTTGCATATTCAGTGCCGCACCAGTCATGAGTTTATGCGGTTTGAGTATCGTTTTCTTTCACCGCCTACTCATTCTGCACCCCTTTATCTTTCACGTGGTGTTAATGCCATAGCACTTGATGATTTTTCTGGGCTAATGATTCGTCATGCCACTTTTGACAATACCAGCAGTCAAATTCATTATAGCTTTACTGCTGACCCACACGCTGCTGGGCTGAGATTGAATCCAAGACTTGAAGAAAATGAACCTCTTGTGACACTTGGCGATTTCTTCTCTACAATAAATAATTTAACCAATGGGATGTCTGCCGTATATTATGAGGACTTTGATATTACCCTTGGCACGGCGAATTTTGGCGCACTCCTTAGTCTTGACGCACCAATGCATGTGAATTTTAATGATGTGGCATTTTTCTATCCTTATCCTGATTTTAATGTGACACCACAGCATTTATTTGCAAATGACCAGTCTCATCCATTTTCTATTCAAACTGGGCCATACACATTAAATCTTGAAGCAATGGAACAACAGGGTACACTAGTTGTGCTTACTTTACATGGTTTAGATGAAGGAAATCGTCGTCGGGAAACTATCCCCAACATGACTTTGCGTATCAATGCAAATGGCAGAATTTTTGATATACCCGGAGATACCCGTTCTTCGGAACGTGGTTCTGACGTTCTTTTTAATCTTGCCCCACATTTACAGCATATTAGAGATGTGCATATTTCAAACTATAATTTGATTATTCATTCGGTTGAATATATTTTACCTCAAATTAGTATACCGCTTCAAATGTCACCCATTTACAATAATTTACCAAATGCCCGAAGATTTAGGGCAGAAGCGGCAACAACTGAAACTTTTTTAAGTTTACTGGCATATAAATCTAGTGATATTGCTATTGACGGTATTTTTGGAATTTCTGATGTATTACGCCATGATTCAGAATTTATGGGTATGTTTTCGCCTGTGTATACCCAGTATCGTCCAATGTTTGGTGCAAGGGTTGTTACTGGTGACATGGTTAGCAATTACGATTATCTCTCAGTTGTCGAAATTCAATGGGTATCTGGATTTGGTGATAGTATAGAGTATTTCCATGCCATATTTCAGGTCATTTCACGAAGTCAAGACGGCATTTGGTCTATTGTGGATGTTCAACAAATATGACAATAGCGTTTAAATTTGCTTTTGTTGCAATGTGTTTTTTCATTGCATTGATTTCATTTTTTCGTTGTAATTCTAAAAAAGATTGGGCGTGGCTAGTTTCTGGTCTCGCCTTTACTTTAGGTGCAGATTATTTTTTGGTTCTACACAATAATCATTTAGTGGGTATCGCTGTATTTTGCTTTGCACATGTATGCTATATTATAAGGGCAGATAAACGTAAATTATTTTTAATACCACTGGTAGCTGGGCTAGTTTTTATTGCAGTTTGGAATGGTTCCGTTATTATGCTGGCTGGTATTTACGCAGCATTGTTTCTTGTTAATCTTTATGTAAATTTTAAATTTTTACAAAATAAAAAGACGAGTATTCCAAAGCTTAATCGTGCTTTGATTTTTACTGGTCTTTGTTTATTTGCATTATGTGATGTTAATGTTTTAATTTTTAATCTGCCACAGTATTTTAATGTAGATGAAAGCTTACAAGCTATATTTCCGTTAATTTGGATTTTTTATTTACCTTCACAAGCTTTATTGGCAATAAGTGCATTACGTTTATTAGATGATAAAAACATCTCTTGAATTATATAAAAACATAACTTAAAACAATGATTATATTGCAAGTTATATAGCTATTGATTGTATCGTTTCAGATAGAGTTGCAATGTATATTTTAATTAAGAACATCTTTAATCAAAGTTCAAAAGTAGGTGGAGTGACACTATTATAAGCCCCTCGTTAAAGGCATATCGCTATCTATTCGCCAAAAATTTTTATTCTGCTTAATACAAAAATGAACATAAGCTAAACCAAGCAATACTACAAATGTACATATAATCCCACCTTCTAATCCGAATTCACCACCTGTTAACCACTCTGCCCCAGTAACTTCTATATGAACTATAGAAATGGTATCTATGCCACTAACAAGGCTACCAAAAATATTACCCTGTACAAAATTCCAAGCAAAATGGATTCCTATAGCTGCCCATAATCGTCCAGTTTTAATGAACAAATACCCAATAAGTATCCCAATGAGCGTTATGTTGATTAACGCAAATGGGGTGACTGATGGGTTTGCAACGTGCAAAATCCCAAATATAAATGAAGACAATAGCAAAATTACCCATTTATTTCTTGTGGTTTTTAGAACAGTCATGATAAAACCGCGAGCAAATAGCTCCTCAAAAAAACCTACGCCCACAAATACTAATAGGCCAGTCCAAAACAAGTGATTAGTTAAATTATTAAAATTTACATCAACAAACTGTATCAATCCACTCGCTAACATGATAACAATAATCAAGGTTATCAAGATTGTTCCGAATGCCATACCTAGCATCAGTTGCTTAAACCATTTGTTGGAGTGAAGCCCCATCTGCTTTAATGGTCGTTTGTAAATTAACCAAAACAGCAATAATACGGCAATACTCATCAAGAGATAATCAGCAAATGGCGTATTGAAAAGTCTAACAGCCCCATTACCTGTGATAAGTGCAACTGAAAATCCAACCAATAATATAACTATAAAAAGTACTATGACTGATAGAAATAACGCCCAACCTGAGCGAATTTCATCATATTTATTTTTGAATAAAAACCTCATGCCACACACCTCATAATTCATCTATAACTTTATTCCTGATATCAAATACGAAATTCACAGATAAAGGTTTCGAGTACTCATTTATGAGTGGCATAAAAAAACCAAAACGTATAAAACGTTTTGGTTTTTGATGTTCGTAACCCAATTAAATTTTTTTCAGTCTGATTTTAAAAAACAACACATAGAAAATCGAACATCCTATAATGCCATAAATGGATATGATAATGTAGACTTGTTGCAAATGAAATATCCCTGCTAATAAAGCAAAAATTAAGCTAAGGCAAATCATGACTATATTTTGGCCTACGCTATAAAATGACATTACTGTTGCTCTGCCCTCTTCTTTTATTTCGTTCTGTAAAGCATTGACCAACAAAATTTGTGTTATAGCCATAAACATACATGAAATACCAAAAAACAAAATGGCATACCAATTCCATATTGCCGCAAATGTGATGAGTGTGATACACGCCAGCCCATTAAGAAGAAATATCTGGCGAACAGATGAAATCTTCTTTTCTACTATTGGCGCAAGCATATCACCTAAAGCAACAAAGGCAAATCTTATGACTAGAATACCACTAACCCACAATTCACTAATATTCCAATCATCGGCAATAAAGGCATCAAACTCATCTAAATAAGACCCAATACTTGCAAAAAACACCAAGAACAAAATGACCACTAAAGCAAAGCCGCTCCTTTTAATAAAAAAGATTGCTTTTTTGAATGTTTCAAAAAATCCTATGGATTCTTTGCCTAGCTGGGCTGAATAGAAATTTCGCTCTCTTATTTGTAAGGCAAATATCCCATTAGTAAAACATATCACAGCGGATATGAGTGCAATGGCTTCTACACTAATAAAGACAGCGATTATACCTGCTGAAACAATCCCGACAAGAGCCCCTATGGTTGCATAGAATTGAGCTTTTCCATATATTTTAGTAAAGCTATCTTCGCGTCCATCGCTCTTGAGATTATCGTATATCAAGCCTTCCTCTGTTCCAGATGTAAATGCTCCTGCAATAGCCCAAAAAAAGAATCCAAGAGCAAACATAATAAACGTATGAGAAAAAAACCATATAACAAAACATATACCTTGTAAGACCGCTGCCATAGCAAGTATATTTCTTCTATTCCATCTATCAGCCAGAATGCCAGCTGGAATCTCAAATACTATGGTAAATACGCTCCAAAGCGCAATCAGTACGGCAATATCACTAACCGTCTTACCCCGCTCAAGAAATAAAATCGTGTAAAAAGCATAGATGGGCAAACATTGCCCTATAAATTTGTAGATATATAGTATCTTATCATTAAATATTTTCATTTTATCTCCTCCAAATTTTATCTTAATAAAAAAGACAGTAACGATTCATTTGGAGGCCCTCGAATTTTATATCCATTAGAGGATTAGCAGGGAGGTCTAATTATATTCAATTGTATTATCCCCTTTTATTAGTATGGATTTTATTTTTTGTTGAAATGTTACTTATCATTGTATCATGAGAGATGGGAACGGTCAAAAACATTAGATATACTATATGGAGTTTTTCCAACAATAAAACAAGCGATAGGTATTTTTATGCCAATTACATCTTTGACCACAAGGGTTTGTTCAGGTCTTTTATTACTTATTCAATTATTCTAATCCTCTCGTATTTTTATTGGGATACATACATCTTGTTGGTATCGGTTAAAATTTACTGCAATATCCCAAGGCAAAATTTCCTCAATCATTTCCGCACCAACTTCAAGCATAAAATCATCGCTTCTATCAATCCAATCCCTTAATAGAATAAATGTATCGTCCATGTCCTCCATAAAAGCACTAGTTACAGCATATAAGCCACCTTGAAAAGGCTCATCTACATATTGGGTTTGATTTTCATAGTCTGAAGAAACGGCTATCATCATGACCCATTCGTCATTACTTATCTTATAATAAAAGCAGTTATGGAACCCAGGGTTAGGTTTAAAACCATAACCAGCAAAGAGATTCTGCATTTTATCTAAGTCTAAGTTTTCTATTTGCCCTGTTTTCAACCGAGAAGTCAACATACGCATAGATGGCAAACGAATAATTCTGATATCATGCAACTTTAACGCTTTACGACTTATCTCCGAAAGCCTTTCAAATGTGATAGATTCCTTTGCTTCTGTGGTTGTAAGACGTTTCTCTGTCTCTTCGTAAAGCAAAGTTATAGCTGATATTTTCTTAATCCCACTTATCAGCATTTTATGCAAAAAATCATCTACAAGTCTCCGCAATTCAGATAAAGCCGTAATTTCAACATCAAGTGCATCCAACTTATCTACAAAAGACTGTATTAACGCCGACATGCTTTCACTCTCAAATATTATAACTATATCCTTTATGGGAATTTGCAATTTACGTAAAACTATGATTTGCTTTAATCTTTCCAAAGCTGTTGTATCATAATATCTTTGTGCCTTATTTTCAGGGTGTTGGCTCCAAAGCAATCCTTTTTCTTCATAATACCTCAATGTTCTACTTGAAACACCAAATGTTTCTACCACTTCATTTATCCTAACCAACTCCATAAAATCACCTCGTAAATCCATTATACACGTTAACGTAAGGTCAACGTCAAGCCCACGCCCAACATAGGCTTTATTTCCTATTTATCTCTAAATTGCCCTTGGTGGTGGGGTGTTCCACGCCTGCATTTTGATGCCACACTTTGTACCCAACGGAATCCGTTGCTTTAATATTGGTAAAAGCAATGGGCAAACCTGCTGGCATATTAAAACTTTTGCTTGATTGAAGCTGAAAATGCAGATGAGGTTCATTTGTATAGCCAGAGTTACCGCACTTTCCAATGACTTTCCCTTACTTCACCTTATCTCCAACTTTTACTGTAATACTATTTGGCATAAGGTTTCCTACATAGCTATATGATATAAGCTATGTAGGGTGAAGCTAACGTTGCTAATGCTTATACTATTCGCAAGAATAGATGTATTTCTTCAAGGTATCTACGTGCATAGGATATAAAAGTTGTGGTGAATTTTCAACAATCCGCTTTACTTCTGCAAGCGGTATCCACTTATAATCTTGCGACTCGTCAGAAAATGGCAGAAGTTCGCCTTTAACTTTACAAATGAACACAAAAACCATTATCGGGTAGTCACCAGTGAGATTTTGCGAACAAGAAAAAGGCATAAAATTTATGACTTTATATGAGTTGCTTTCGTAAATCGCAGATATATTTTCACCCTTTATCTCAACAACTTCTAAACCTGTTTCCTCTTTGATTTCCCTTTTTAGCGTATCGAATATGCATTCAAATGCCCGAATTTTTCCAGCAGGTATCTCAATAAGTCCATTTTCGCAGGGCATATTCGATTTGATGCGTGTTTGCATAAGTATATTTTTTATACCATTTATATCTTTTTCAATGATTCCGCCAACACCCGGTATTGAAAACTGTTCCATGCTATTACGCTCCCGAAAATATAAATTTTGCGTATGTACCACATTCGTTGATACTGTATAAGCGCGCTCGCTTTAACTATAGAAATTAACTGGATATTGAGTATTTAAGCTTCGACGCAATCTTAAATTTATCTTTTCCTGAATAAAAACCACCAATTTCAATTTCATTCATCAAATTTTTATCCAGGATGTTCATTGTAAAGCATTTGGCATCTTTTAATTGTTTTATAGCGTTACCCAATTTATAAATACCAATTACAACCATGTCTCCAAGTGAATATGATGAACTTATCGTTGTAAAATTGTATCCATGGGCTACATCTTTATAGCCAATAATAAAAATTGGAAAGCCATAATATAGTTTGTCTGTGTTAAGTCTTATTTTTTCCATTTAATTTCCTCTTTTCATATAGATTTACAGAGACACAGTCTGCCCTCTTGAGAAGGAATACAATAGCATTTCACTCACTTCCATTTGTGTAGATTGGGTTAATGCTTGCTTGTAGATTTCTAGTTGAAAGCGGTGGCTTTCTGCCCATTTTGCCAGTGAGATGTTTTTTGGGATATTATCACTTTTAAAGTCTAGCAGGATTATTTTACCATTTTCTTCAAAATGGCAATCTATTATGCCATGGACTAAAATGGTTTCTTGCAGATTATTCTCTTCAGGATAGAGGGTTTGTGCAGGTAAAGTG
The DNA here is from genome assembly GCA_009780315.1 of Defluviitaleaceae bacterium. Lineage (GTDB taxonomy): Bacteria > Bacillota > Clostridia > Lachnospirales > WQUN01 > WRAH01. The sequence continues at coordinate 38,259 of WRAH01000004.1, read as the reverse complement.
AGTACAAAGGGGGTTTCTCTATATATTATCTTTGCATTGCGTAGACGGTCTGCGATTGGGGATTTAGTATATTCTAAAATCTTTTCACGAGAAATTGCCGCCCCATCATCTGAATCTAAGAGGTTTTTTATGACTAACTCTTGCAAAAATAATTCGATAGATTCGGACGTTGTGTGCATGTGGTAGTCTAAATGCTCTACGACTGTGTGAATTGCTGAACCCATTTTCATGGGGGTTATACCTTGCTCTGCTTGAATAAACTCAGGCGGCTCGAAGTTTGGCGACTGGTTTATGGCAGAGGTGCTGTCAGGGGTTATGTCATACAGACGTTTTATTTCTGAAATAGATAGTTTTGATGGAAGTGATTGGGTGTTTTCATAAGGCTGGAGCAAGTTGGTTTTTATATTTGCGGCAAGAGCCTTTGGCATGATTATGTTTTTTTCAGACTCTGGCATGTCACTGAGATGATGTACTGTTATACGGAAAAGTGATTCGTTATATTGCTCTGTTAAACAGGGCATTATCCAATCTAAATAACTCCTTGCGCCTATACGATAATAAAGGGGCAAAGCAACATTATCTATCCACTTTTCACGGGATTTTTCTAAATTTTTGCACCTGGCAGTTAAAATTAAAAGCTCTTGCGCACGGGTCATTGCTACATATAAACAGCGTAATTCTTCAGATAAATTTTCACGGCGAGTCATTCTGGCTAGGCTAAAACGTGCTAAAGTGTTTGAACGTGTGCGCAAAGTAGAATTTACATAGTATGGACCAATACCCATTTCCGAATGCAAAATGACTGGGCGACGCTCATCTTCTATATTAAATTGCTTAGAAAGAAACGCACAAATAACGATTGGAAATTCCAACCCTTTTGATTTATGGATAGTCATTAACCGCACTTTATTACTGCCTTCTATGGCTGGCTCTGACGCGCTGGCAATACTACCACTTGTACTTAAACGTTCTATATAATGAATGAAATGAAACAGCCCTTTTAGGCTGGTTTCTTCAAATTCTATTGCACGTTCTAAAAGCAGTCTCAAATTCCCTTGACGAATCGTACCGCCTGTCATATGGACAACATGGGCTGGATAGCGGGTAGTGTCATAAATGAAACCAATGAGACGGCTTATTGGCATATAAACAGCCGCAGTGCGCCAACCTTCTAAGTCTTTTAGGAATTTTTGAACTTTTCCATTTTTACTTTCTACAGCCAATAACCTGTCATAAAAATTTGCAGCTTCCTTTGTTGATTGACTGATTTCATATAATTCATCAGGAGTGAATGCATATATTGGACTTGATAAAACTGCAATTAAATCTATATCTTGACGGGGATTGTCTATAATACGCAAAAGGGATAGGGCAACTTTAATTTCTTGTTGCTGGAAAAAGCCTGCGTTCATGTCAGCTATTGCATCAATTCCGTGATTTTTTAATGTTTCAATCACCTCAGCGGCTATAGTGGATAACCCACGTGTTAATATGGCAATATCGCCTTGTTGGCATGGACGAAAATCAGCTAGGGTTGAATCCCATACTTTGCGGCTGGCTAATGCTTCTTGTATGCATTTTGCTATAACTTTTGTTTCAGCAATGACATTACTGATGGGTTCGTCATCTGTTTCAAATTCAGTTTCTTCACCTTGGTCAAGCAGTTCTATCTGCATTTGTGGGCGAGAATTTATTGGCAAGATAGGGTATTCTGCAAGCCCTGCATATAGGGCGGCATTTTCGTCATATTTAACCTCCCCAACCTCTGAACACATGAGTTTTGAAAAGAAGAAATTAACCGCATTGAGTACTTCTGGGCGACTGCGGAAATTGTGGGAAAGGTCTATACGAACACAGTTTTCATTATTTTGAGTATAAGCCGCGAAGGATTTATACTTTTTTATAAATAACCCTGGATTGGCGCGACGAAAACGATAGATACTTTGCTTAACATCGCCTACCATAAAGCGGCGTTCTGCCACAGCAGAAAGGATAAGGTCTTGTACTTCGTTTGAGTCTTGATATTCGTCTATGAGTACTTCGTGATACAGCTTATGCGCTGGGTCAGGTGTCATATCTTCCGGGCCATTTGGATATAAAATTTTTATGGCAAAATGCTCTAGGTCAGTAAAGTCCAAAATATTTCTGGCTCGTTTTTCAGCCGCATATGCTTCGGCAAAGCGGGTTGATAAGCTCATGAGTGCCTTGACTCTTGGGGTAACAGCAATTAAATCATCCCGCATTTTTTCAGGCGGGGCAAAGAATATACCCTGAGTTAATACTTTCATACGCTTTTTTACTGCTGTATCCCGTATACGTTGAACGCGCTTTTTAATTTCATCGTCTACCATATCTTTGGCTGTTACAGAGGGTAAACGTCCCCATGTGATACTTTGAAATGCCCCATACATTGTTATAAATGGTTTATCAATAACATCCAATAAGGTGAGTATCAGCGACCTTTCTTCTTCTAGACGGGCTATGTATTTGTGTGGTGCGCTTGGCATTTGGCAAATTTCTATTGCTTGACGCAATCCTTCAAGTACACCTTGTAAACCAATGCCTAATTCTTCACGTGCGGCTTTTGCCCATGGCGTGTCATCTAAGTCAGAAATATCTTCATTAAAAAAAGCGGCATAACGCTGTGCTGCCACTATTGGAAAAGGGTCACTTTCCATGAAGTCATATATTCCACGAACCAGGGCATCCAGCCGCCCGTCCATAGTTTTTCCGCCGTATACATCAACTAAGTCTAAAAAATCCTCGTTATTTTCCCGGGCATATTCCGACTCAAAAAGTTCATCTATGACTTGAGATTTTACTAGGCTTAATTCGGCATCATCCCCTACCCTAAAAGCAGGGTCAAGTTCCACCACTTGAAAATGCTCTTTTACCAGCTTACGGCAAAAAGAATGAATTGTAGAAATATCAGCGATAGGTAAAAGCGCAGCTTGATGAGATAGTTTTGGGTTAGCTTGAAGTTTTTTAGTAACACGTTCGCGCATTTCTGCCGAAGCAGCCTCTGTAAAAGTGACAACAAGTAAACGGTCAATATCAATGCCATCACTAATATGACGCAAAATCCGTTCTGTCAATACATATGTTTTACCCGAACCCGCAGCGGCACTCACTAAAATTTCCTGTGCATTGCACATCACAGCAGTTTCTTGCGCAGGAGTAAACTTACTCATAAACAATCAGCTCCCCTGGGATATGCCGCTCTGCTACTTCCAAATGTAAAACCGTTACATCATTTGCATCAAGCACACGTTTTACTGTATCAAAGGCTAACATAGGTGTATTATTTTCTTCACTTAAATGTGCCAAAAATACATGTGTAAAACTTGGCACCACAACTTCTGCCAAAATCATACCCGCTTGGGCATTCGATAAGTGTCCGCGATTACTGGCTACACGTTCTTTCAATATGGCGTGGTAACGCCCCTTTGCCAACATTTCAGGGTCATAATTACTTTCTAAAAGTAAAATTCTTGCACCCTTTAGGTGTTCTTTTACTGATTCTGTTACATGTCCTAAATCAGTAGCAAATGCCAGCTTTTCAAAACCACAACAAAAAGTATATCCCACAGGTTGTGATGCGTCATGGGCAATATCAAAAGCTGAAATTTCCACATTTCCAACAGAAACAGGACAGCCTTGTTCAATAAACTTTACTTGCGATTCCTTCACAGTACCAATGACACCATGCCGCAAAAAATAACGCCACGTATATGGCGTGGCGTAAATATCTGTCTTAAACTTACGCGCCAGTACCCCTGCGCCTGTAATATGGTCACGATGTTCATGGGTGATAAAAATAGCGTCTAAACTGTGAACATTGATATCATACAAGGCATTTTGAATACGTTTGCCGCTGACACCTGCATCAATTAAAAAATGCTTCCCAGCAAGACCCAAATAATAAGCATTACCACTTGAACCGCTGGCAATTGTTTTGAACTGCATAGTTTTTACCCGTCCCGTTGAATTCTTTTTATATCTGCACCTAGGGTACGAAATTTCTCTTCAAATTTTTCATAGCCTCGGTCAAGATGGTGTACACCGCCAATGATGGTTTCACCCTTTGCACAAAGCCCTGCAATGACAAGTGCCGCACCTGCACGTAAATCTGAAGCAATAACACGAGTACCTGTAAATTCGCAATCACCTTCGGTCACTGCCATACGCCCTTCAACTTTAAGCTGCGCGCCTAAACGTTTAAGTTCACCAATATAACGAAAACGTTGCTCGAAAATATTTTCTGTAATCGTACTTGTCCCATTTGCGCGGCACAAAAGTGTAGCCATTTGTGGTTGTAAGTCTGTGGGAAAACCAGGATAGTACGCCGTTTTTATTTCACAAGGACGAAGCGTTGAATCACTTTGAATACGAATCCAATCGCCGCCCTCGGTAATGGCACATCCCATTTCCCTAAGTTTTGCAGTGACAGAGTCCATATGCTTTGGAATAATATTTTCAACGGTTACATCGCCGCCGGTAATCGCCGCGGCAATCATATATGTACCCGTTTCAATGGGGTCTGGAATGACAGTGTATTCACCACCGCCAAGGGCAGACACACCAGTTATACGAATAGTATTTGTACCTGCACCGCCTATTTTTGCACCAAGTTTATTTAAAAAGTTGGCAGTATCAACAACATGAGGTTCTTTTGCAGCATTTTCAATAATCGTCGTGCCTTCAGCAAAAACGGCGGCAATCATAATATTGATTGTAGCACCAACACTAGGGCAATCTAAATAAATATTTGCACCACGCAATTTATCCGCTTTAATCTTAACTGCACCATGTTCTTGCACGCATGTTGCACCAAGGGCAATAAAACCTTTTAAATGATAATCAATTGGACGAGAACCAAAATCACACCCACCAGGAAGCGGAACGACAGCTTCTTTAAATTTGCCCAAGAGCGCACCCATAAAATAATAGGAAGCACGCATATTCTTTGCTAATTTATCATCCAAAGTCCAACTATTTACACCCCTTGCATCTACAACAAGGGTATCTGGCGCAGTAAGGGTACATTGGGCACCAAAAGATTCCATTGCAGTGATTAGGGTCGTCACATCTTCAATTTGGGGCAAATTATCTATCACACAAATCCCATTGGAAGCGATTGCCGCAGGCAAGATTGCAACAGCGGCATTCTTTGCGCCACTTATATTGACTGTTCCATTTAAAGGTTTTTGACCATTTATAACGATATAATCCATGTGCTACGCACATCCTTTATTTAAATGAATGACATAATCTTAGAGCTTGTTCATGGAATTATAACATCTCTTCGCAAAATATTAAAGCTTTTTTTTACATTTTTGTAACATTGTAAATTTCAGCAACTTATAAAAAAAATACCCTTAATGCTTTTGCATAAAGGGTATTCTATTTACCTGTAATCTTGCAGCCAAACACCGTCTTCATAAATTATTTCGTCAAGTTCCTCTAAACTTAAAATTGTATCATTATTATTATCCTCATTATCATCATCTATGCTATCTTCGTCCACAACAGGCTCAAAGTCTTCTCTTCTGTCAATCATCGCTGCGGCGTAGTAATACTCGCCATGGGCTAATGGGTTGCGGCGCAAAGGATAGTATTCGTGATGAACCATATGCTGTACATAAACTTCAATCAACCTTGTAAATACAGCCGCAACTTCTGCACGGGTTGCAATGTTTTGCGGTTCAAAAACATAACCTGGTCTGCCTAGGAGTATATCTGTTTCTTGCAAAAATCTTACAGAATCATATGCCCATGCAGAAATTTGACTATCATCCTCAAAATGCATAGTAGGATTTGACGGCATATCATGATTCCTAAACTGAATGTAGTTTGCCATCATGACTGCCATTTGCTCGCGTGTAATATAGTCCATTGGCCCAAATGTGCCATCACCATATCCTTGAAGCTTACCAGTACTTGCCGCCCATGTAATGGCTAGTGCATACCAACTATCTATATCCACATCATCAAAATCAGATATATTAGCAACCAAAGTCAAATCTGCACGGTAAATATTTGCAAGAACTTGTGCAAACATGCCGCGTGTCATTGGTATATTTGGAGCAAAGCTATTATCACCAACCCCTTGAAAAAGCTCTCTTGCGGAAACAAAGTTGATATATTCTGTTGCCCAATGGGCAGAAGTATCGTTGTAGTATCTCGGATTATAAGTAATCCTAAATCTACCTGTACTTTGTGTGGCAAACACTACTTCACTAGCATTTGTGCTACGTGTTGTAAACAATACGCTATATGGCATGATAGTATCTGCACTATTCATATTTATCGCAACATAACCTACTGCATCTTCACTTGCCAAGGTTAACATAGGAATACGAACAAATAACGGAAAATCAATATAATGATAAGGCAATTCCATACCGCTTTCATTGATTAACCTCATCTCAATCATACCAAATTCTGTACTTTGCATAAACAAATGAAAAGTATCTCCCATGAGGTTTCGCATGTTCTGCAAACTAGCATTTGGAATTAAAACCGCCCCAAAATCAACCACGATTTCTAAATCCTCATACCTAAGTGCATCTATTGGCAACCTAAGCCCTACTGGATTAAAACCATAAATCTCTATGACATGTACGCCCGTGTACCTAAAAAACGGAGTTAACTCTTCTGCATTAAAATAGAATGTAAAACCATCGTCATCTAAGTTTGCAGGTATGACTAATCCATCTGTGATTATTGTAATCCCTGGGTCAGCTAAGTCTATTAAATTATTATCATCTGTATTATTTGGTATTGTTGTTGAAGGTGGAGATGTTGGAGTTCCTCCGCCACCTCCGCCAGAGCCTCCACCACCCGAACCACCGCTACCTGTTCTAGGTGGTGTGATGATAACAATAACATTATTATCATCATCTCTGCCAAATACCCATGTCCATCCTGGAGGAATTGCAATAACGTCAATATCATTTTCAGGCGTACTAGGTGATGGTGTTACGGTAATTATCCCTGTCTCATTGTCTGTATCTACAATCCAACCCGGTGGTCTTGATACATTGCCGCCACCTGTTTCATTTTCTTCAACTTCGATAAGCCCAATCCAACTTGCAAACAAAATCATAGAACTGCTAACCGAGTCGTTAAAATTCCATAAAACACCTGTCGAACTATGAACACGCCACCCCCTTAGTCTATACATTTCACGCACTGGGTCTGTCGGTCTTATGACTTGCGCCCCACTATGGACATATTGTGGGGATATATAGGATGGTATTGCAGGTGCTATAGAAGAAGCGTTAAGATTAAAATATATTGTATGGGGATTTATATAATGCGCTATAACTAAAGTATTGTGAGGAGGCATAAAAAACATAGAGTAAGGTGCATACATATCACTACCTGCAAAAAAATTGATACTATGTGTTACTTCATTATAGCCATCATCCATGTTGTAAAATGTGAAATGGGTAAAAATCCTGTTGTCCATAGGAAGTTCGTCAATAAGCACAGTTGCAACAGTATTTGCAGGAAGATAGCCCAATTGAGGTTCTCGTTTTCCGCCATATACTTGCAAATCAAATGCTGTAACTAACATCCACTGGGCTGTAATTGTAATATCACTTGTGATATTTAAGTGGCCATTCACTGGAAGCCAACCAACAAAAGTATAGCCTTGTTTTCTTGGGTTATCTGGTAAAACAATATTTGACCCATGGGGTACATCAGTTCTTACAATTAAACTTGAGTCACCACTTACATTACCACCATCTAAGTCAATCGTAACTGTATATGTTCTTGCCTCCCAACGAGCATACAATGTTCTGTCACTTGTCACTGGATTTGCAAAATTCCAAAGTGTACCGCCTGTTCTTGCTGTGTACCAGCCTGTAAAGTTAAAGCCTTCACGAATTGGGGTTGATGGCTCATTTGCTGGATAATTGTATACAACGACTTGCGTAATATTACCCGCTATTGTTCCGGGAATATTTGTGTCGAATATAACTGTGTAGTAATTAACATTCCATCCTGCATAAAGGGTTATATTCATGTCAGGCATCGTATCACTGGCAAAATTCCAGCCTACACCTGATACATTGCCTACACCGTCACCAGACATAAACCACCCAGAAAAAGTATAGCCTGTTCGCGTTGGGGTGGGCGGCATTGTAACCAATGTACCAAAGGGTATGGTTTGGTTCACAGGCGCAGGTAAATTACCACCATTGACATTAAAGCTTACAGTATAATTTCTTGGTGTCCATGTTGCTGTAATTGTTCTATCACTATTGACTGCTATATGACCATTGGCTGGTGTCCAACTTGCAAAGTCATGCCCTACACGAGATACCCCTGTTGGCAAAATTGCATTTGTATTGTAAAGAACCGCTTGTTCAAGTGATTGACCGCCAGTGTGAGTGCCGCTTGCCAAATCAAAGGTTACATTATAACTACGCGGTTGCCATTGGGCATAAAGATTAAAACTACTTGTCACTACATTATTAAAATTCCATGCTGCCCCTCCTGTTGGAGCAGTAAACCATCCTTGAAATACATAATGTGAACGGGTTGGGTCTGTCGGTCTTGTGACCATCGTGTGTTCAAGTACATCTTGTGCAGGAATAGCTGATGACGTACCTCCATTTAAAATAAATGTAACAGTATGAATCGTTGCCGCACTATCAATATCATACCCATTAAGCAAATGCACTTCATTGCCTACAACACTTGTACTTTGTGTTGACACATTCCAGCCATTCCACCTTATATGCGCCCCAAACACACCATTTCCTGTTACTCTATCATAAAAACGCGGAGGGATAACCGTGCTGTTTCCTGTAAAGTGAATACTTGCCGATGTATCTATCCCATTTACATGTCCAATATTAACAACCTCTGGAAATGAAGCCGCACCAGCAGCACTATAAATCCCTCCGCCCCGACCTGTTGCAAACGTCACACGGTTATTGCTTATTGTTCCACCACTGATTAAAAGCCGCCCAGGTTGTGCAGAAGTTACTGCACCAGAAAAAATACCTCCGCCGTCACCGCCACTCGCTTCATTGTCATCTATCAAACCGCCTGTTATTGTAATGACAGTTTGCCATTCAGCTCGAATACCGCCACCACTACGCTGTGCTAAATTTCCGCTTATTGTTCCGCTACTCATGTTAAGCCGTGCATATGCCCCCATCCAAACACCGCCACCATCGTAGGCGGCTTCATTGGCTAGTAATGTACCCCCTGCTAAATTAAATTCAGACCTATCACGAGCCGCCAAACCGCCGCCAAAAGTGCCAGCATTATTATTACTAATTACACCATTAGACATATTAAAAAGTGTATTATTTACAATAGAAAGGTCTGCAAGTACTACACCACCGCCTTGCCCAGCAGAAGTATTATTATCTATAAGACCACCCTGCATGTTAAATTCAGAATCTAGAACAAAAACACCGCCGCCTGTACCAGATGTGTTCCCTGATATAACCGCAGTGCCTGACATGTCAAAACGGGATAAATAAAAAACATGAACACCGCCGCCAAAGCCAGGCGCGTCATTATTTTCTATTCTGCCACCCAATAAGCTAAATACGCCTCCATTCTCAATAAAAACACCGCCGCCGCTTGTTGCAGAATTACCCCTTATTACACCGTCATACATATTAAATGTACCCAAAACAGCTACAGCCCCACCAGAGTATGAAGTATTGTTAAAAATTTCGCCACCCCACATATTCAGAGTTCCGCCGTTTTCTATTAAAATACTGCCGCCTGCATGAGTACTGCTGCTATGTCTTCCGCCAGAAAAATTAGCAAAATGTGTATCACCCATGCGCCCCAGGTTAAGCACTCCAGAAGCATTTATATTAAAGTGTCTAAGCTGATTTGTTGTAATCGAAAAATCATCATCAGCTATGATTGTCATTTCACGGTTAATTGTAAGCACTGCCGTCATTGCAATATCATCAATAATCCGAATCATATCAACAGAAACATCATTGATAGCATTTTGAAGCTCAACAAAATCCCCTACATCCGTTGAGGATAAAAGCATTATCTCAAGCGCACCTGGTGTAGCCGTTGCAGACGCATGGTTATAATAAAACTCATCTACACCACTTACTGCTTCACTTGAAATATCATCATGTGAATCATAAAATGCTTCAGCATTAAATACTGTTACTGGCATTACGCTCAAAACAATAAAAAACACCATCATTAGTGCAACAAACTTTTTAAACATTTCTTTACTTGGCATGGTACGCCCCCTTAATTTTTATATGAAATCGCAAAATAAATAAGCATGACTACTTCACAATTTTGATAATATTTTAACAATCTCTTAAGAATAATTCAATAGGATTTTTCCACAGTGACTACCAAAATAAGACATTATAAAACCCCTAAAATAAACATATGCTAATCATGGACATCAGTTTACCCGATAATGTATAATAGCAAAGGTCTTAGAAAATATCCGTAAAGTGAGGTTATATATGATGAAGAAAAAATTTTTAACGCAAGCGGTTTCTCTAGCCCTTGCGACAATCATGTTGTTACCAGCATCTGTGGCAGTGGCACAAGATGAACTTATCCATATAGACCCGGTGTCGAATACATACACCGGGCGGCCGCAGGCAGCACAGCTTATTACCCAATTACAATTTACAGACTTACCTGCTGGGGAGGGGTTTCGTGAAGCGATTATTCGCGGTGGTGCGCTTGAAGTTATCCATCCTGAAGCCGCCCAATTTCGCCCCAATGCACCTGTAAGCCGTGAAGAAGCCATTGCTTTTGCCCTGCGCGCCGCAGGAAGAAGTGATGAAGCCCGCGCCCTTGGTGAAGCCATGGCTGATGATTTACAGGGGTTGCCGCTCAACCGCGTATGGAATTTTGGATATATGCAACTTGCACAGCAAATTGGAATGATTACTGCCGACCAGTTTACCTCTGCGCAAACAGTAGCTACAACCCAGCCAATTGACAACGATGATGAAGAAGCACCTGTACCGCCAATCGCTCCTGTTTTCGATAGTACTGTCTCAGCCACACGTCAAGAAATAGCATCATGGCTTGTTGGCGCATTTGAGTCTGTTGAAGATGATATTTTTGATGTTCCAGCCACTGCTGGTGTGTCGCTGCAAAGCTTTACAGACTGGGGCACAATCAGCCCCATACATGCATCAGCAGTAGAAACTGTACTTCGCCACAATATTATGAATGGACAAACCCCAACCAATTTCGCGCCCAATAGTACGGTACCTCGCCAAGAAATGGCTCAAATCATCAGTCATTTAGATGGATTTCACTTTGAACTGATGGGTCTTGAACGTGCAATGGGTGCAGTCATTGATACTTCCAATGAGCAATTTATCCAAACAGGTGCAAGCTATGCATGGCGGCATATTCATGTACGCCGTGCAGATGGTTCTGTAGACCACTTGCAATTCACCTTACCAGGAACAGCATCACCTCAAGGTGTTCCCCTTGATGCCGTTGTCTTTCGCAATGGAGAAGTGGTTGGTCTAACCGCTTTGCAAACAGGCGACCAGATTGAATATCTCGTTCACCCTGAAACAGGAACAGTATGGTATGTACGGGTAACAGGTACGACTTCCACAGCGAACTTCCGTGGAAGGCTTCAAATCATCAATATTGAAAACGGCACAATGACTTTCACTGACAATACAAACACAGCCATTACCTTTCCAATGATTGAAGGAATGTATGGCATTGGCGCAGATGGTCAGCCATTTATTCGTTTTACAAATATTCTACGTCCTGCGTCCTCCTTACCAAGGGGCACATATTATGACGTAACCCTTGTAGGCAACTTGATTACGGATATTACTTTTGTGGGAGACCCTGTAGTTACCCCTGAAATTCGCGGTATCGTTATAGATAATAATGCTATGCTAGGCAGTTTAACCATCCTAGATGAAAACCGCCAAGAACGCAGTTTTAACTATATTCCCGGTGCGCTAATGGTGCAACGCCGTGAATTTTTTGACATGCGTGATACCATAGGTGGAATACATGAAATGTTCCCAGGAAATTTTAATCCTCGTGAAACCAGTATAAATGCAATTATTCCCGGTGACCTTGTTGTATTCCGTGTAGATAGCGAAGACCCAACCCGTATCACTGCCATAAGCTCTGCAGAAAACATCATCCAACGCTATGGCAGAATTTTAGAATTTCGTGACCAAGGCGGCTTCTTTGACATGCTTATGGAATTTGAAAATGGGCAAACTGCATGGTTTTCCGTGCCTAACCAAGTCCTTGTCATGGATAGAGGGCGGCCTGTAAACCCAAATCAAATTCAAATGGGTGACTGGGCGCGAATCATCGTTAATCAAGCCGTACTCGCCCCTGGTGTCATGATGGAAACCGTTAGAGAAATTTCACTGGATAGCGGTGGACATCATATCAGCAGTATCGTCATGGGACGTGTTGCTGGATTCCATCATGCACAAAATCTCATTCAAATTGAACATGCACAGGAACTTACCCCCGCAGGGTGGAGCAATCATAGTCCACTGGCTTCATTTAATATAAGCGGACCAAATGTGCGCTACTACCATGATGGACGCGCCGTGTCTTTGGCACATGTACAAAGATATTTGCAACGTTCTGGGGCAACAGTATATTTGGCAATGGAAAACCACCACGCAGGAGAACGTGCAGTTGTGGTGAGTATCCGAAGCGGACGTGATGAGCTTATTCGTGCAGGTACAGTACTTGGTGCATCTGCAAATGAATTTCACTTGTTAGAGATTCCCGGTGCAATCCAAACAGATGCAGGCACAATTGTAGTACGCAATGGACGGCTTGTAGAGCAAAATCACATTTCTGCACCAGATTGGGCAAGGGTTGCGTTAAACGGACACAACACTGCCGCAGTGGTTAATATTGAGCCTGCACCTGCAACATCAGGCGTGCAAATTATACGCGGACGCATTGACAGGGTAGAGCCAAATCAAAGCTTTAGAGTCACCGCCATGAGTATTTTTGATGGATTGCGTTGGAATTTTGCCCCAATAGGCAGAGAGTTTGCAATCGACCATGACACACTCTTTATTGGAGAAAATGGTGTCACAAACATGACCGACTTCATTGGCTGGGGTGAGAACAGCGTTATAGGTGATGTATTCAATGTCGTTGTAGATGGCAGTCGCGCTGTAAGGGTTATTGATGCACCATTTACAAACCCAACGCCAGATTTACCGCCTCCAGCCCAAGGACATTTAACTGTACGGGGAACCATTTATGCAATCAATGGTTCAACAGTACACCTGCGTGACATGCATGTATTTAACGGACGCACTGCACAATGGAATATTGTAAGCAATACAAATGCCACAGGCACAGTAACCGTTCAACCAAATACAATTATTGTAGACCGCAATCAAGTCGTTGGCACAAATGGTTTACAAGTTGGTCAGCAAATTTTAGCCCTAAGTTCCGACAATAGACTTGGCGTTACGCTTGAACCAGGCATTACCGCAGATGTGTATATTCTGTTGGTAGAAAGTTAAAAGGGGGATTTTATAAGATGAAAAAATTTCTATTGATTGCATTGCTTCTTGGGGTGATGGCGATATTTGCCACCCCCATGGAAGCAAATGCCCAATCAAATGCACGCACAGGAAGATATATGGGCTTTTCAGGAGGAATCAGTGAAGGCCGCCGCCTTCCTGGCACAACAGAGACTATCATCATGGAACAAGGTGCCAGAAGACCCAATAACCGCAATGCCATCACTTTAGAATATCGTGAGGTTATATTTCTAAGCGGTAGACCAGAGCTTTTTGAAGGAATTTTGGAAATCCGCGCAGGTGCGCCAGACCCTAATTCTCAAGCAGGAACTTTTACAATAGAACATCGCGTCCGCCCACATGCAGGTGCAGATGCAAGTGAAACAAGCATAAACCGTACAATGATTTTTACAGTGTCTTACCGTCGTGTAGGTTCGCAAATTCTTAAAACCTATGAAGTGAACCCTGCAACTTGGCGCGAAACAATTTCAACCGCTGCCGGAGACACTTTTACCCTTGACCATGCCCGCTCAAGTTTTGTTACAGCCATTATAGAAGACCAAACACCAGGTGTAAGTTATTATCGCGGCAATGTTTCTGCACGAATGTTCTTTACCGGCAGTGCGAATGGCACGACGATTGTAGAGCAAGTTGGTACAATCAATGGATTCACTTCTGCATGGTCTGCCACAGAAACTCATCGTATGGACTTTGCCATCACGAATGACAACTGGGCTTTAACTTATCAAATCCGTCCAAGTGTAACGGTTAATAAAGTTTTGCAGTTTGAAAGCAATGAACCCTTTGCCATTAGTTTTGAAGGCAACTTTATGGAGCTTCACCAAAGCTTTGCAGGACTTCGCTATGATATTTTTATTCGTCCACAATTTATGTGGGATGAACCCTTATTCGGCTCACACAGCCTAGAAACATTTAATGTCTTTGAGCAGCTTTTTGCACCTGATTTATCTTTCATGCGCGGACATCCTGCTGAGGATGACATTCACAGGCTTTTTGCAATGGAAATTTTAACAGGTGAGCCGCAATTCTTTATTCCCGAACAAGGCATCACCCGAGGGCAATTCATGACTGCACTTGCAAGAGCTATTAAATTGCCTGTGCAAGAGGTCACACAGCCTCGTGGACGCACAGCCATTGAACCTGTCGTTCTATTTAATGATGTCAATTCTGACAGGCCTGAGTTTAGATATATTCAAGCCATTGTTGATGCAGGTGTTGCAGAGGGACGCGAAGGGGGTTCATTCCACTTTGATTATCTCATCTCTCGCCAAGAAGCCATTACAACAATAATACGCGCACTTGGGCTTACAAATATCGGATTAAATCCTACTGTTGTTACACCCTTCGTTGACAGTAACGATATTGCCAGTTGGGCAATGCGCGACATAAGCGTAGCCAACACCCTAGGGCTTATTTCACCTGATATAAACGGAAACCTCCATCCAAACCGTGCAATATCCAATGCAGAAGCTGCAACACTGCTCAATCATCTTATTGACTACTTGCGTGAAGGTATTGTCCGAGATTATGCTGACCATATTGTAAATACTGTAGTTTAACAAAAAACCAGCCATCGGCATTTGAAATGCACGATGACTGGTTTTTTCTGATTATCCGCGTTCAGGCGGGGCGAAGATATCCATTGGAAATTCTAATTCTGCAAAATACTCACAAGGGTTTATATCGCCTTGGTCTTCGCATTCATCAGGAATGCAGAAGCCTTTTGACTGAACATTCAAGTGAACCATGCGAATGAGTTTTAGAATACAAAACAAGCCAATTGTCACGTGAACTTCATTGTGTCCATGGCAGCGGTCTATTCTGGCATCAAGCCCTAAGCTTTTGGCTTCTACCCAAATGAAAGGTGCTGCGTCAAAGGTTGAACCATCGGATTCACTGTATAAGTCAGTGCCAATAACCAAATCACCGCCAACTGAACCAAACAAAGTCGCCTTCATATTAAACACGTTCATCGCTGAAACACATTCAAGTATGCAGCCGCCAGCATCACGAAATGTGAGACGATATTCAAATACATACTTTACCACTACATCCCAGTATCCTGTACGGAAGGGACTTGGTTGCTTATCAACAACTTGAATTTTCTTTATTTCCACTTTGTCCATTGTCACTGACACCGCGCAAGGTGGCGGAATAACCAAATGTTCACTGCACTCTAATGGGCATGGTGGTGGAACTGGTGGTATACATGGCTTTCCGGGTTTCATCGGTGGGTAGTCTACATGTGGGGCTTCTACACACAGTGCTGGGCCAAGTTCCCGTACTGTTAAGCAATTTTGACGGCGGCAGCTATCGTAGACTTTATATGCTACAATGCATTCATCCTTTACTCTTCTGCGGTCGTGGTCTGTGCATCCTATGGATTGCGCTTCTGTGGCAATCGTGTCTTGCATTTCAAACGCGCTCATTGACAACCTCCTACTTTTAATCCCAAATCAATTCAATTCTGCTAATAATATATGTACAACTCATTTTTATGTGCTAATTTAAAAATGAAAGGTCTATTGTGACATTTTTAAATAATGTGGTATGATAAGAAAAATGTAAAATACGAAGGGGATTTAAAAAATGGGCAGCCCACATGATTTCCTAGAACATTGCGACCGCCTAGCTGTCATGGGTGGAACTTTCGACCCAATTCACATGGGACATATGGCAGTTGCAGAAGCAGTCATGCATCAGTTTAAGCCACGTAGGGTGCTGTTTATACCAAGCGGCAACCCACCGCATAAACCAAACCAACCTATCACAGAAGGCGAGCATCGGTATAAAATGACACTAGCCGCCATTTGCGAAACGCCAAGCTTTGAAGTATCCCGCATGGAAATTGACCGTTCAGGCTACAGCTACACGATTGACACCTTAAAGCGTTTAAAGGAAATTTGCCCATTGGGAAGCAAAATTTTTTTTGTAATCGGGGCAGATATGTTCGAGGATATGTTTTCGTGGCATAAAGTGGAAGAGCTTTTGACCCTATGTGAATTTGTGGTTGTATCCCGTCCCGGCTATAAAATAACCCACGAAACCCACGGTGCGACAGTGCATATGCTGGAAGGCTTACAATTGGAAATATCCAGCACAGATATCCGTGAGCGATTTAAAGCGGACAAGCCTGTAAGCAGTCTAATGCCTCACACAGCAGAAACATATGCAAGAACCCATAACCTCTACAACGCCCCCAATAATTATGAATGGGCAAAATCCCGCTTACAAGAACGTCTGTCCCCCCGCCGTTATCACCACACAATGGGTACAGTAGAGGAAGCAATACGCCTTGCAGAAATTTATCATGTAGATGTGAATAAAGCCAAGTGGGCTGCTTTACTTCATGACTGTGCAAAGGAATTTGCCACAGACAAGAAAAAAATTCTGTGCAAACATTGGGGCATTCCCCTAGACGATATATTAGAAAGCCATATCGACTTAACCCATGGGTTACTTGGTGCAGAATCCGCCCGCCGTCATTTTCAAGTCACCGACCCTGACATTTTGCAAGCCATCCGTTATCATTCCATGGGGAATAAAGGTATGACAATGCTTGATAAAATCATCATGCTGGCAGACTACATTGAGCCCCATCGTGATGAATACCCCCCTCTAGCCGAAATGCGTAACCTAGCATATACTGACATCAATAAAGCAATCATCATAGGAACAAAATTCACAAATCAAGAAATAAATGACCGCGGCGACAAAGTCCACCCTCAAAGCCGCGAAATGCTAAAGGAACTTAAACAGAAAGAGGACATTTAATGAATGACGAAAAAACAGCAGTACTAGCATTACATCAAGCATTGGACACAAAGTTTGCTAAAGACATCCTGCTCATGGATTTAAGCGAACTTTCTCCCATTGCAGACTACTTCGTAATTGCCACAGGCGGTAGCACACCTCAGCTTGCAGCACTCACGGAAGCCGCTGAAGAAACCCTAAAAGCCCACGGATTTTTACTTAACCACACTGAAGGTATCCGCTCTGGAAACTGGGTATTGCTAGACTTCGGTACAATTATAGTACATCTGTTCGACAAAGAATCGCGGGAGTACTATAATTTAGAGCGTATTTGGGGCGATGCAAGAATATTAACACCCTAGGTATAAATTACCAATAATAATGGCAAAACTCCCTTTATAGACTAAACACTATGAAGGGAGTTTTATTATATGAAAAAAAAATATGTACTCATTACCATTTGTACAATATCCGCGCTGACGGGAATAGGACTGGGCTACTTCTTCTTCGGGCCAGCAACAATCTCTGCCAGTGAATCAACATCAGCAGTTAAATATGAAGTATTCCCAAAGTATATACCTATTGATTCTGAGCCAGAGCTAATGCAAGCCTACAGCACAATAAACCCTACCCCAGAACCACTACCAATCCCTTCCCATTTATTTGTAGTATCTATTTATGACGGATATATCGCAGTATACCACTCAGCTCCAGAGGGCAAAGGCATATTAAAAGAAGTCACAACAACAAAAATAAATGCCCTGCCCCTAATCGAGCAAGTTCGATTAGAGCAAGGCATTAACATCTATACTGAAGAAGCCCTAATCCGTATCTTAGAAGATTACGGAAGCTAACGTGGCTACCTCATTGCTTAGACTCAATCACTCGCAATATAGATAAATCTACATTTTTTTTATTTGACAAATCAATCAAATCATTCGTATTCAAAATCTTTACAACAGGTCTCATTGCATTTTCATTTTCAACAACAACCCCTATCCTTGAATCAGAAAGCTGAACAAATGTACCTGTTGGATATAATACTAATCTTTTTGAAAAAGCTTTTAAAATATCATAATCAAAAGCCGTACCAACCTCATTGCGAATCAAATAATAAGCCGCACTAGGCGACATAGGGCTACGATAAGAGCGATATGATGTTACCGCATCATAAACATCTGCAACTGCAATGATTCGGCTAAAAAGGGGAATTTTATCCCCTGCCAATCCCATAGGATACCCTGTGCCGTCATACTTTTCATGATGACACATAACCCCGCCCCATAGCTCTTTATTTCCCATAGACTTCCGCTTCAATACTTTTGCACCGTTTGTAGGGTGCAACTTCATTATCGCAACCTCTGCGTCTGTCAGCCTGCCAGTCTTCTGTGTTATTGATAATGGAATGGTTTGTTTACCAATGTCATGCAACATAGCACATCTTCCAAGGTTTTTTAAAGTCTTATCATCAAGACCCAAAACCTGCCCTGTTGCAATCGCAAGCAATGATACACTAAGGGAATGGTGGTACGTATATTCATCATAACTTTTTAAATCATGGATTTGGATAAGCCCGGCAGAGTCTTGAGTTACAGCCGTCAAAACTTGATTGAGTGAATTTTCAAATCCTCTAACAACCTGATAAGCTGTTGTCATGTTAACATTTTCATCTGAACTTGACATCACTGAAAACAGTTCACTAATACTGCTTATAGTCTCTTCACGCAAGTTAGGGCTTAAAGTTGGTTGGGGCGCGGGAATATCAAGAATTTCACGAATGTCAGCTTTTTGTACTGGTTGAGGACTAAGCTCAGGCTTAGGTATCAACATGGGTTTAAGCGGTGACTTTGGAACAGAGGTTTCTTGATGTGGCGACGCTGGGGAGCTAGTCGCAATTTTGACCGATTTAAACTGATGCTTTGTTAAAATATTTATCAACCTAGCATTAACAAAGCTGCCTTTTCGTGCAACTAACATAGGCGGCCCGCTACCTGTATTTACATAAATTGCATCGGCAAGTTCCATATCTTCTTTTAATTCATTTACAAGAACACTACGACTATGCTTCATATCAGTTCTTTTCCACCCCCTATGCTTCCTAGTCTACAAAAAAGCCGCGCAGTTTATTCCGCGCGGCTCGCAAAACCTTAAAAAACTTATTTGTTACGCTTCCAAGCCTTATAATGGTCTGCAAATTTCTTATCGCTACCTAGAACATGGTCAACCAGCCAATCAACAATTGTTTTGTTAATTTCAATACTTACATCAATTGAATTGCCCTTCTCCAAAATGCTTTCTTGAAGCGCACCTACGCGTTTTACAAAACCGCTATGTTCTTCTTTATGTGCTTTCCTTTCAAAATAACCCGATTCTTCCATCAATTTTTCTTCATTAACAAAATGTTGCAATGTATATGAGACAAGAAACTGTATTGATTGGTCAATTTTTTCCTTTCTGCTTTCAAAAGCATCATTCAATACTTTAGCCACTAGTCCGAAAATTTCTTTATGGTCATTATCCACAAGCGCATTGCCCGTTTCATAAGCCTCTGCCCACATCATATGCGTTGTATCTCCCTCAATGTATACTAAATAGAATAGTCCCCTTATTTACAATTATATTACATGTTTCAACCCAAAGCAACAAGTAAATTATTTTATTACTATATATCCCGCTTCGGCAATTTCTTTTTCGATTGTCTCTAGTGTAAGTTTAGCTGGGTCGAAAGTAATTTCTACCTTTTGCTCTGTTGATGAAGCAATTACTTCTGCAACGCCTATATCTTCTAATGCCATGATTACGGCTTTCTCACAATGTCCGCAACTCATGCCGCTTACGTTCAATACTTCCTTTTTCATAAATTCATCTCCCTTAGTTTTTTCTACTTACATATCATAGTACACCAATGATGAGAAAAAAGAAAGATATTACTACAAACTCATGGAAATTTATGGCGAAGCGTCTTGTTTGTTGACACTTTCTAAGAAAACTACTACAATTAAGCTAACTTCTAATTTAGAGGGAGAGTGTAACTTTGAGCAAATTACTACCACCAGATATTGATACTGATGAAGAAATGCTGGAAGAAGAGGGATATGACAACGCCTACAATGAAGAAATGTCCCGTGCCGCTGTAGGCAGATTATTTGATGATGGTGACGACTTTGAAGAACCACCAGTAGCACGTGCATTTGTTACTGGATATGACCAAGTGCCATCCAAGCCTATTGAGCGTAAAGCAGAGCGACCCAATCCACAACCAGAAGTCCATGATTGGACTGTGAATGAAGCTGGATTCCAAGGCCGTCTCGTTAAAGATGAGCGTGTGCCTAAATCAAGACCAAGACGCGAACGCGAACCAGAAGAGCCTATGACCTGGAGTGAAGAACCACCACGGGAAAGAGAGGCTCATTTAGAGCGTCCTCGTGGGCGGCGCGACACAGAAACTGCGCGTCTGATTATGGGCGGTGAAGACGCTTTTGAGTTAGGTTTGCGTGAGGGGCGTAGCAGTAGAGAACGCGAACGTGACCGCCGAAGCAGAATAACCAACCCCGACCCAAAGCCTGCTGTGCGTGTCAATGTTGCGTCAGAACGCCCTATGCAAGAAGCACATCAAGGGCAAGAATCTCGCCGTGCGCGCCGTGAAGAACATGACAGTGCGCCTACAGAAGAGGATTTAGACGGGTTTCGCAGAAAATATAATCCTGGTGAACTTGTATCTTCACCACGAAATCCCAATCGCCCCATAAGGTCAGGGCAAGCCCGTGACGTGCGAAAAGACCGTATGAGGGTTGAAAGCAGAGATATGGAAACAGTCAGTCCCCTTCGCTGGGTAGCGGCATTTGTGGGTGTTGCTGTGCTTGCAGTGATGATTTTCCTTATTGTGCAAGTGATTGGCTTAACATCATATCGTGACCAAGTTGAAGACTATCAATCACAGTTAGCCACTGCAAGTTCAGACCTTGCAATTGCAGAGAGCAGAATTAGGACATTAGAAGCTGAATCAGGCAATCTTCGTGACCAACTGGATGCCATACACGCTCAAGGAAATATTCCAAGTGAAGATGGACAAACGGTAAATGAAGAAGGCACTGCCAGCACTGGAGGTACACAAGCCCCAGCAGGGCCTACAATGCCTTTCACACACACCATTGCTTCGGGTGAAAACTTGAATATTCTCGCCAGACGATTCTTTCCAAATGAAGATGTTATAGAAGCAACACAACATATTGCTTCTGTCAACGGTATCACAAATATCAATAATATCCAACAAGGACAACCACTTACGATTACCGCCATGGGTGAGTAAAGAACAAAAGACACTTTCGCCACCGTTGGCGGCGCAGGTGTAGCAAATTTATATTTGATATGTAGAATGCACACGAATGGAGGAATAACCTTGGCTGAACTTTGGGATATATTAGATAAAAACGGCAATGTAACAGGGCGTGTTCACGAACGTGGCAAACCCATGAACAAAAGCGAATATCATCTTGAAGTTTATGTTTTAATTGAGAATGACAACGGCGAATATCTGATATCGCAAAGGTCTCCGAACAAGACGCTCCCCAATATGTGGGAATGCACAGGCGGAAATGCGGTTGCAGGCGATGATAGCTTGGCCACAGCATTGAAAGAAGCAAAAGAAGAATTAGGCATTATTCTTCAGCCGCAGAACGGACGAATGATTCAACATCAATTACCGTGTGGCAGCGTCGGATGCCATGGTTTGGTTGATGTTTGGTTATTTCGGCAAAATGTAGACATATCAACCGTAATTCTTGCTCCTGATGAAACCCACAATGCAATGTGGGCAAGTCGTGATGAAATTAACCGTATGATTGATGAGGGAACATTCACAACATGGGAACTCTATACATACATTGACGAATTGTTTGAGTGAATTGAAGTAGATTGATGGATGGCACACAGTATAAGCATTATTGACGACCGCACACACAAGCGAACATCTGCCACATACTCTTTATGACTTGTTATATTCGTTTACTATAGCATACAAAAAACCGCTTTTACGTTATTTAAAACATAAAAGCGGTTTTTTTATTCCTTTTAAACTACGCTAGACTGTCACTGACCATGAAGATTCGCCTTTATATAACTTCATAAATTCATCGCCTGTAATCGTTTCTTTTGTAAAGAGATATTCGGCTAGTTCTCTAAGCTTATGCTCATTTTCTTTGAGTAAATTGATAGCTTTTTGATAACATTCGTGTAAGATTTTTTTCACTTCATCATCAAGTGCTGACCCTGTTTGGTCTGATACTTGTAAAACTGCACGTCCGTCTAAATAGCGATTTTGGATACTTTCTAAACCCATCATTCCAAATTTTTCACTCATACCATACATACTCACCATTGAACGTGCCATCCTTGTTGCTTTTTCAATATCATTGGCTGCGCCTGTTGTTTGGGTGTTAAATTGTACCTCTTCGGCGGCACGCCCTGCCAAACTTGCGATAATTTCCATTAGCATTTCTTCTTTGGAATGCATGAATTTCTCTTCTTCAGGTGCCGCAAGTACATACCCCAGTGTGCCTTTGGTACGCGGGATTATTGTAATTTTTTCAACAGGCTTATCATCTTTTTGCACCACACGGGCTAGGGCATGTCCTATTTCATGATAAGCAACGATACGCTTTTCTTTCTCACTCATGATACGGTCTTTCTTTTCTTTACCTGCAATGACAACTTCTACAGCTTCCATTAAATCTTCTTGTTGCACTTCTTTACGCTTCATTCTAACAGCATTAAGGGCGGCTTCATTTATCATATTTGCCAAATCGGCACCTGCCGCGCCAGGTGTTATTGCTGCGATACGTTTTAAATCTACTGAATCACTCATTTTCACTTTTTTTGCATGAACATGTAAAATGTCAACACGTCCTTTTAAGTCAGGAAGCTCCACATTGATTCTTCGGTCAAATCTACCTGGACGAAGCAATGCCTTATCTAATGTTTCCGGTCTATTGGTTGCCCCTAGAATCACTACACCTTTTGATGAATCAAAACCATCCATTTCTGCAAGCAGTTGATTGAGTGTTTGTTCCCGTTCATCATTAGAGTTCATTTGATTGTCACGGCTTTTTCCTATGGCATCAATTTCATCTATAAAAATAATACATGGAGATTGCTGACTTGCCTGTTTAAACAAATCACGTACACGAGACGCACCAACACCCACAAACATTTCTACAAAATCTGAACCTGACAATGAGAAGAATACAACATTGGCTTCACCAGCTACAGCTTTTGCAAGCAATGTCTTTCCTGTTCCCGGCGGGCCAACAAGCAAGGCACCCTTGGGTTGAACTGCACCAATTTCCACGTATTTATCTGGATTATGCAAAAAATCTACAATTTCCGTCAAGCTTTCTTTTGCCTCTTCTTGTCCTGCCACATCTTCAAAGGTTACACCTGTTTTCTTTTCCATGTAAACTTTTGCATTGCTTTGCCCAATAGACATAAAGCCACCGCGTCCACCCATCATTCCGCCAACCATACGTCTTAAAAACGTAAACATAATCACCAGAAATAAAATAGGCAGTATAATTTGGAAAAATATCACTTGAAGCCAGTTGGTTGTAACGATTGCAGCAGAATAAATGACACCATAATAGTCAAGCATTTCGCGCAATTGAGGGTCTGGCATACGCCCTGTATAAAGTACAGCTTGTTCATCTTCTTGCTGTCCCTGCAATCGCTGGGTCATCAAATCAAAAAAGCTTACTGGCACAGGCGGTACATCTTCTGCCGCTTGATATTTATATTCAAGCACTTCTTCCGGCAGGAGGGTTATCATAATCCTGTCTGATTGAACTTCCACTTCCTCAACTCTACCATCTGCAAGCAACGCTACAAATTCATCATAGGTCACTCGTTCAATGCTGTTTCCTGTCATGGAAGTCATAAACAGATTTAAGAAAAAGACAACTGCAACCGCCACTAAGGCAATCGTCATTCCACTTGGCCATTTGCTAGGGAGTTTATCTTTTTTATTGTCGTTCAATATCTCACCTCTTCTTCAGATATCGTATTAGGTATACGCTTTGCGAATTTTTACCAAAAGTAAGTATAATCAAAAAATAGTCAAAATGCAAATGCACTAGGAAAAAGTCTCACAGATTATCACAGCCGCAAATGCAGGATTATCTATATCATCAGGTGTTAACCCATCAATTGGACAAACTCGCACTTCGTCACCTGAGGCAAAAGGAGATTCAAATGGAAATCCTTTTGAAAAATCTGCTTCCATGGCGGCTCGTTTATAAAGCTGCAATACATTGGCATTAGATGGATTGGGTCTGTGCGCGCTGAAAATTTTTATTGGGTTAAGTTCCTCAAGTTTATCCAAAGTGTTAAGGTACACGTCTTTCCCACAAAACTCTCTTAAAAACAACCAACACATGGCATTCGCTGCGTCTCCTGTATACAACCAATTTTCCTCTTCATACAATAAGCACATGCTACCGGCAGAATGTCCTGGTGCAGATATAGCACGCATAGTGATTCCACCTAAGTTAAAAATATGCCCGTCGTGAAACGGAACTAAATTTCCAGAACCTTGCACAAGGTATGTCTCTTCATTAAAATTTTCTGGTAAACGGTTAAGTGCTTCTGCATTTTTTATCGCATTGCGACGGGCTTTTTCAGAAGTATGTTTTCCGCATAGAACAATATCATCTTTGCCAATGTAAATATCTTCATCAAACTGACCATTGCCGCAAGTATGGTCATAATGACCATGGGTGTTGACGATGATAAGTGGTTTATTACCTGTGTGCGCTTTTACTACACGCTTTAAATCACCAAAGCCATACCCAGTATCTATTAACAAAGCTTTTTCAGTACCGATGAGTAATTCACAATAGGTATTTTCTGGGCTAAAAATACGATATACATTTTCCTTGAGCTGCAAAACTGTGTAATAGTTTTCCATAACTTCCCCTCCTATAAATAATATAACCCCAGTGTATACTTAATCTTACTATTATCGCAAGCTAAAATATAAGATTATTTCATAAAAAAATGTTGCAAAGCATACCAAAACGTGGTATTATTTTTAAGTAAATGAATATTTAACTTCAAAAGAGTGGGTGCTTACCCACTCTTATATTATGTCTGGTAATCAGATGAGGATGATGTTTTTCATGGTAAACATAGAGTCGTTGGTTGAACCTGTTGCCAAAGCATGTGGAGTAGAACTATACGATTTGGAATATGTAAAAGAAGGCGGCGACCGTATTCTGCGGCTTTTTATCGACAAGGAAGGCGGCGTTGATTTAAATGATTGTGAGCGGGTAAGCCGCGCAGTTGAAGTGGTTTTGGATGAACATGACCCAATTCCCAACGCATATCGGTTGCAAGTAGGTTCACCAGGGATTGATAGAAAACTTGTAAAGCCGGAACATTTTACCCGATATATTGGCGAAAAAATATCGTTAAGATTATTTGCCCCCCATGCGCCCAAAGATGAAACCCAAGCAGAGTCCATTACAACAGGGCGTAAAAAATTTACAGGAATTTTGTCAGGATACGAACTCGGAACAATCAAGCTTACAGACGCAGACAAAGTAGAATGGATTTTTGAACAAAACCAAGTATCGTCTTGCAAGCTTGACCCGAACATTATGCAAGGAGGAACTCATGGATAACGGCCGTGAATTGATAGACGCACTGGTACAAGTGTCGGAGGAGAAAGGCATAGATAAAGAAGTTATCTTTGAAGCCATTGAATCTTCTCTGGTGTCAGCATGTAAAAAGCAGCTTGGACAGGAAGCCAATGTGCGGGTAGCCATAAACCGCGAAACAGGCGTATACACGGTACTAGCAGCCAAAGTCGTTTCAGAAGTTGTA
Organism: Defluviitaleaceae bacterium; assembly: GCA_009780315.1. Taxonomy (GTDB): domain Bacteria; phylum Bacillota; class Clostridia; order Lachnospirales; family WQUN01; genus WRAH01. The sequence goes on along the minus strand of WRAH01000004.1, from coordinate 12,085 downwards.
GAAAATCCTTTAATTGAAATAAGTCTTGAGGACGCGCGGGCAATAAAATCCACATATGCACTTGAAGACATTGTAGAGATTGATGTTACACCAAAAAACTTTGGGCGGATTTCTGCCCAAACAGCAAAACAAGTCGTTGTTCAAAAGTTCCGCGAAGCAGAGCGGGAAATTTTATATAATGAATACATTGGCAAAGAACATGACGTTGTGACGGCAATCGTACAAAGACGTGACCGACGCAATGTTATGGTAAGCATCGGCAAATTAGAAGCCTCAATGCAACCATCTGAGCAAATATTCCGCGAATCATATCAGTTTGGTGACCGTATAAAAGTGTATGTTATGGAAGTCACGCAAAGTAATAAAGGGCCCCTTGTCAATGTTTCACGTACCCATCCTGAACTGTTACGTAAGCTTTTTATGCAGGAAGTACCAGAAATAGCAGATGGTATCGTTGAAATAAAATCGATTGCACGTGAAGCCGGCAATCGTAGTAAAATTGCTGTTTATACAAAACACCCCCATGTTGACCCGATTGGTTCATGTGTGGGACAGAATGGTCAACGCGTCAATCTAATCTCTTCAGAGCTACGCGGTGAAAAGTTGGATATTATTCTTTGGAACGAAGACCCAGTCAAATATATTTCTCATGCAATGAGCCCCAGTAAGGTTGTAGATGTTGCGGTAAATGAGCATGAAATGTTAGCACGCGTCGTTGTTCCGGATAATCAGCTTTCACTTGCAATCGGAAAAGAAGGGCAAAATGCACGTCTTGCCGCACGTTTGACAGGATGGCGCATTGATATTAAGAGCGAATCTTTAGCCCGTGGAACTGATTTCTTAATCTTCCCCGAGTCCGAAAAACCATTGCCTTCATCAGAAGAAGAAAGCAAACCAGCCGAAGTAGAAGCTGCTTATGCTGATTTCTATGAAGAAAAAGATGCTGAAGAAGAAATTGCTGCTGTGGAAACTACAGATGTACCAATCCCAGAAGTAGCCGCAGAAAATGAATACTACGATGACGAGTATTATGATGAGGAATACTATGATGACGAGTATTATGATGATGCGTACTATGATGAGGAATACTACGATGACGAGTACTATGATGAGGAATACTATGCGCAAGAAGGTTCAGACGAAAACACCGATGAATCAGCAAAATAGTATAAAAAAAACACCACAAAGGCGTTGTGTAGGTTGCCGCGAAATGAAAAGTAAAACAAGTTTATTTCGTATTATCTCACATACATTTTCAAATGAAGGTCTGCAAATAGACTTAAATCAAAAATCACCTGGGCGCGGCGCATACGTGTGTCGTAACAGGGAATGTATAGCAATAGCACAAAAATCTAAAGGGCTTGAACGTTCTATAAAGTGTAGTGCTTGCCCTGAAATATATACGCAATTAAAGGCGGAAGTGGAAAGGTAAGGTGGCTTGATGCCAAAAATTCGTGTACACGAATTAGCTAAAGAGCTTAATGTGAGCAATAAGGAAATTATCAATAAAATGGAGGAGTATGGCAAGTCCGTATCCAACCACATGAGTTCTTTGGAAGATGCCGACGTGTCTCGGCTAAAAAGTGAAATGAAGCGGCAGGCAGAAAAGCCTGCTTTAGAGAGAAATACTGAAAATCCGCCACCACGTCCACGCCCTGTTGGCGAAGATGGTAAGCCTTTACGCCCAAGACCCCTTGGCCCTGACGGTAAACCATTACCTCCACGCCCAAGACCCCTTGGCCCTGATGGCAAACCGTTACCTCCGCGTCCAAGGCCTCTTGGCCCTGATGGCAAGCCATTACCTCCGCGTCCAAGACCCCTTGGCCCTGACGGTAAACCACTACCTCCACGTCCAAGACCTCTTGGCCCTGATGGCAAACCGTTACCTCCGCGTCCAAGACCCCTTGGTGAAGATGGTAAACCACTACCTCCACGTCCAAGACCCCTTGGTCCTGATGGCAAACCATTACCGCCACGCCCACGTGTTGCATCTTCTGCTCCAGCAACACAGTCATCTGACGTTGCTGGAGTCGCTAAAACTGCAACCCATTCAACGGCTTCAACAGAACGTCCACACATTGGTTCAAGAGAAGGACGGCCGCCACGTGATGGAAACAGACCCCAAGGACAAGGCGGCTTTGGTAATCGTCAAGGACGTTCTGATTCACGTCCACCACGTGATGGAAATAGACCCCAAGGGCAAGGCGGCTTTGGTAATCGCCCTGGTGGCGCAGGTGGAGGTCGTCCACAAGGCGGCTTTGGAGGCAATCGCCCAGCAGGACAAGGTGGCTTTGGAAATCGTCCTCAAGGTGGAAGACCTGGTGGTGCAAGTGGCGGTCGTCCAGGAGGGTTTGGTGGAGGTCGCAAAGACGACAAAAAGCCAGAACCAGCAAGAGACAACACTCGCAATATATGGACACGCAATCAATTTGAAAGTTCTGCAAAGAAAGATAAAAAAGATACAGGGCGCAAAGAAAATCAACAAGGCTTTGAACGCAGAAGCACTAAAAGCAGACCTCCAAAACGCGTTATGCCTGTACGCCCACAACCTACAGTTTCTTTAATCACCGTAGCACCTGAAATTACTGTGCGGGATTTAGCAGAAAAGCTACTGCGTTCCAATGCTGATATCATTAAGGTTTTAATGAAAAAAGGTGTAATGGTCACAGCAAATCAGGCTATTGACTTTGAAACCGCATCTTATGTAGCTGAAACCTTTGATGTCCTTGTGGAAGAGTATGTAGAAGTTGACGTGTTTGAAGAAGCATTTGAAAATACACCTGATGACGAAAGCTCACTGCTTTCGCGTCCGCCTGTTGTTGTTGTAATGGGCCATGTTGACCATGGAAAAACATCCTTGCTTGACGTTATTCGTAACGCCAGCGTTCAGCAGTCTGAAGCAGGAGGTATTACCCAGCATATTGGTGCGTATAGTGTAAAGTTGCGCGATAATGATAATAAACGTATCACATTTCTAGACACCCCTGGGCATGAGGCTTTTACAGCCATGCGTATGCGCGGGGCGCAAGTCACAGATATTGCTATATTAGTTGTGGCAGCAGATGATGGTGTTATGCCGCAAACCATTGAAGCCATTAACCATGCTAAAGCAGCAGGTGTCGAGCTTATTGTTGCGATTACTATGATGGATAAGCCAAATGCAAACCCTGATAAAGTAAAGCAACAACTTGCCACCCATGACCTTCAATCCGAAGACTGGGGCGGTTCGACAATTACTGTGCCTGTTTCAGCCCGTGAAAAAATAGGTATTGAGCAGCTTCTTGAGATGATTCTCTTAGTGGCTGAAATGAAAGAACTCAAAGCCAATCCTAATAAACCTGCACGAGGAAGTATCATCGAAGCTAAACTGGATAAAGGCCGTGGGCCTGTCGCAACTGTTTTGGTACAAGAGGGAACGCTTAAAGTTGGTGACCCAGTTGTAGCTGGTGCGTGTTTTGGTAAAGTTCGCGCAATGGTTGACAGTCGTGGACGCAATGTAAAAGAAGCAGGGCCATCTATGCCTGTTGAAATTATTGGTTTAGCAGAAGTCCCTGTTACAGGTGATATTCTTTATGCCGCAGTCAGCGACAAACAAGCCCGTCAGCTATCTGAAACCGTTGTGGCTAAAGGCAGAGAAAACATGATAAAATCCACCCAAGGCAAAGTTTCGCTGGATGATTTATTCAGCCAAATTCAAGCAGGACAGGTTAAGGATTTAAATATTGTTGTAAAAGCTGACGTTCAAGGTTCTGTTGAAGCCTTGCGTGGAAGCTTAGAAAAACTCACAAACGATGAGGTACGTGTACGCATTATTCACACAGGTGTAGGTGCAGTGACAGAATCAGATGTAATGCTTGCGTCTGCTTCCAATGCAATTATCATTGGCTTTAATGTGCGTCCAGAACCTGTTGCAAAATCTGTAGCAGAGTCTGAAAATGTTGATGTGCGTATGTACAGTGTCATTTATTCTGCAATTGATGATATTGAAGCTGCGATGAAAGGTATGCTTGACCCTGAATTTGAAGAGAAGATTCTAGGGCAGGCAGAAATCCGCGAAATTTTCAAAGCGTCTGGTATTGGAACAATTGGTGGATGTTATGTGACAGAAGGAAAAATTACTCGCAATGCACAAGTTAGACTGGTTCGTGATGGTCGTGTCATCTATGATGGACACCTTGAAACCTTAAAGCGTTTTAAAGATGATGTGCGTGAAGTAAATCATGGTTATGAATGCGGTATGTTATTTAAAAACTATAATGATATCAAAGAAGGCGACAAAGTTGAAGCTTACGTCATGGAGGAGATTCCACGATGAAAACGCGTATAACTCGCATTAACGATGAAATAGCCCGCGTAACAGCAAATATCATTCGGTCAGAGCTTTCTGACCCACGCATTGGCACGGTTGTTAGTGTGATTAAAGCGGAAACAACTACAGATTTAAAGCACTGTAAAATTTCAGTGAGTATTTTAGGAAATACACAAGAATCTACCATGGCTGCTTTAAATAAAGCTTCAGGGTTTATACGCAAGCGTATTGCAGAAACAATCAATCTACGTCAAACGCCTGAAATTAAGTTTGAATATGACGATTCAATAGAGCATGGCATGAGAATGCGCAAGCTCATTGAATCCGTCTCCGTTGCCGATGATGAAAAAACGACTAACGATGCACATGCTTAGTTAGGGTAGAGAACTATTGAAAGAATGTGTTTTATGCAAGAAATATTAAAATTGTTTCGTGAACGTGAAAGTTTTGTGATTGCTGGACATAGCGGGCCTGATGGTGATTCTATTGGTTCATGCTTTGGGCTTGCTTTGGCATTAGAAAAGATGGGGAAAAAAGTTCATGTTATGCTAGAACCCTATGCTCAAAAGTATAACGTTATCCCTGGGCGTCACTTTCTTTATCCTCGTTTGAAAGAGGATTTTCCAATTGAAGTTTTTGTGGCACTTGATTGTGCCGATTATGAGCGGCTTGGAGTGTATCGCCCTCTTTTTGACCGTGCTGAATTTACAGTTTGCATTGACCATCACGAAACAAACGAAGGTTTTGCACAATTCAGTTATATTGAATCCACTGCATCATCTACAAGCGAAATGGTTTTTCGCATTATAGAACAACTTACAGAGCCGACTGCAGATATTGCGTCGGCTATTTATGCAGGTATTGTTAGTGATACAGGCGGATTTAGATATGGGGCTACCCACAAATCTACAATGGAAATTGCTGCAAGACTTATGGATATGGGGATTCCTTTCACTGAAATTTACAATGAATTGATGCATAGGCATCGTTTTTCTGCTGGAAAAGCTATGGGTGTTGTGTTGATGAATGCAATGCAATCTCATGACGGAAGAATTGTATACTCATATATAACCCGTGATATGCTGGCCGATATCAATGCAGACCCTTCTGATTTAGATGGTGTTGTTGAATATCTCATGAGTACCCGCGGGGCACTTTCAGCAGTTTTAATCTACGAGCGGCATCGAGAAAACGAAGTCAAAGTAAGTTTACGTTCCAAAGGGCCAAATGTAGGACGTGTTGCAAAAGTGCTTGGCGGTGGCGGTCATGCTTTAGCCGCAGGTGCAACGACAAAGGGTAATGTTGCAGAGATTATGTCAAAAACAATTCCCCTTATCATGAAAGAAATCATGACATATACCATGGAGGTCAACCCAGGTATCATCAATGTGTACAAAGAAAAAGGCTATACATCACATGATGTAGTGGCTATTTTGCGTAAGATTTTTGGCAAACAAATTGGTCATACAGGTACATTAGACCCTGAAGCAGAGGGTGTTTTACCAGTATGCTTAGGACGAGCCACAAAGCTTTCAAACTATATAACGGCTGAAAGCAAAACATATGTAGCAGAAGTTATTTTAGGTGTAACCACTGACACAGGTGACATGACAGGGGCAATATTAACCCAAAAAGATGCAATCAATGATAAGGAAAAAATCATTGCCGCTGTAGAATCTTTCAAATTTGAAAACCGCGGGCAATATATGCAAATACCACCGATGTATTCTGCAGTAAAAATTAACGGACAAAAACTATATGAACTTGCCCGCCAAGGTAAAACAGTGAAGCGACCTGCACGACCTGTTGTTATCCATGATATAAAAGTTATAAATTTTGCAGATGATAGATTTACTATTGAAGTGACTTGTTCAAAAGGTACGTATATTCGTACTTTATGTGAAGATATTGGTAACGATTTAGGTTGCGGCGCAGCCATGGGTCATTTAAAACGTACCCAAAGTGGTGTTTTTTCGATAGAAAATGCATATACACTTGCTCAAATTCAAGCTGCCGCTAATGATTATAGTCTTGACGATATGATTTTGCCAGTAAACCAAGTACTGCCCTACCCTATGGGCATTATAAATCCAGATAATTTGGTTCGCGCAAGAAATGGCAATCCATTACTCCTTGGTGCTGTTGAAATAGACAAGCCATTAGAGGATGGCGAAAAATGCTGGCTTAAAGACCCATATCGTATTACAGGACTTTTTCGCAAAGAAGGCAAAAAGTTACGTGTAGAGGTCATGTTATAATGGCAGGTGTAGTGCTTGCCATTGGCAAATTTGAAAGTATCCATCAAGGACACAAGGCTTTGCTGGTGGAAACTGTCCGCCATGCAAAAGAAAAAAAACTTACGCCTGCTGCAATGGTATTTGAGCCTCACCCAAGTAAAGTGCTTGGCAATACCCATTACAAACCCCTCTTCACAGAAGCTGAACGTACTTATTTAATAACAAAATGTGGAGTAGATAAAATTTTAACTTGTCACTTTGATAAAGCATTTTCCAAGCTTTCACCTATTGCATTTTGCAAAAAAATTTTTAATGAATATAAAGCCCGTGAAATTATTGTTGGAGAAAATTATCGCTTTGGATTCAAGCGAGAAGGCACAGTTGAAACTTTGCAATATGAAGCTTCCAAGTTTGGAGCAAAAGTTAGTGTCGTGAAAATGGCAAAAAATATTGATAACTTGCCTATTAGCACATCCATCATAAGAAGCTTACTTGTTGAAAATCGGCTACCAGAAGCAAATGCCATGCTTGGATTTCCTTTTTTTACAATGGGAATTACTGAAAAAGGCCGTCAGCTTGGCCGTACATTAGGCTTTCCTACATTAAATATTTATCCTGATGAAAATAAGTTTTTGCCCGCAGACGGTGTATATTCTACACGTGTGACGCTGGATGGCGAAGCAATGCAAAGCATTACAAATATTGGATTTCGTCCGACTGTTAATGCTTCTCATGCTATGGTTCATCGTTCAGTGGAGACGCATATTTTAAACAGTGTTGGGCATTTTAAAGAAGAGACTTATCATCGTCCTATCAAAGTTGAATTTTTAAAATTTATTCGTTCGGAAAAGCGTTTTGATACTTTAGACGAGCTAAAACAACAAATTTTGCAAGATATTCATTTTGCTACTTGAAATATTCTTATACCCCTATTATAATACTTAATACAGAGCCTGGGATGCTCGACACCCTATTATTTTGAACCTACAGATGTAAAATGGGAGTCTTATTTATTGCAAGGTCTACGTCGTGCCATCTTTGAGTGGAAGGCGGAAGCCTTGTTGCGGACACCCCCCTAGCCCAAGGCTAGGTGTCAAAATATAGGACCGGTATTCTGGGTTATTTTATTGTTTTTTAGGTGAATATTTTGAATGATGCTACACTTTTAGCAAAGGCTCAAGAGGAGTTAAACTTAGGACAAGCCGCTAATTCTCAAGCCTTTGAAGAAATTTTAAGGCGGTATGAACGGCTTATTTATCATGTCTCCCGCAGATATTTTCAAAATGCGGAAGATGCCATGGACGCTAGCCAAGAAGCGGCAATAAAAATTTATAATGGATTAACACGTGTAACAATTAAAGAAGACGGTAGTTTAAAGGCATGGATTTGTACAATCACTGCACGGGTTTGCCTAGATGTTTTACGCAAACGCCGCCCTCAAACTGTCGAATTAACTGAACTCACTCCAGTTGCGCCCCTACCCTCTGCTGAAAATTCTGCCGAAGGCAATGAACGTGTAAAAGAAATTTTAATGGCTATCAACAAATTGCCAGACGACCATAGAATGGTAATAATACTTAGAGATATGCAAGGGCTTAGTTATGATGAAATAGCAGAAACTTTAAAGATAACAGTGGGTACTGTAAAGTCACGTATTTCACGGGCAAGGGCTGGACTAAAAAAGATGATGTTTGATTAAGAATTTTTTGACTTTTTTCTCTTTGTAGGGTATATTGACAAGTGACAGTTTCTAAGATTAAGGACGTGATAATGATGAACAAAAGTTCCATTAAAAAGACTTTCATTGCATTTATTGCCACCATTACGTTAATCATTGCATCTGCAACAGTTGCATTAGGTTTTTTTGTGGCAGACAGTGATGTCATTTTTCCAAATGTTTCGGCTGAAGGGGTGGATTTGTCTGGTATGACGATTGCTGAAGCCAATAATCGACTAATTAACTTAGGCTTTGAGACCAACGCAGATTCTGTTGCAGTGACGGTGAATTTTCCTAATGGAATAAGCTTTACCATCTTAGGCAATGACGCTGGTTTGTCATTAAATGCAGAGGAGACTGTGCAGGCGGCATTTTCACATGGCAGAAACGGCTCTTTCTTTGGAAATACTTTCGCTTTTGTGGGTTCATTACTGGGTGAAACTGATTTGAATGGCACCAGTGAACCTGTGCTAAATGAACACTTTGTACGAGAGAAAGTAGCCGTACATACACAAGCTTTTAACGAGACACTTCATGAAAATGCATCATATATCATTGATGATTATAAGATTACCATTGTAACGGCAGGTTTTGAGCCTGTTAATGAAAATGAATTATTTAATCTTGTTGAAGAGACCCTTTTTATAGCTTTGCAAGAGGGTACACATTTGACTGTGGATTTCATGCCTGCTTTATCTGAGTCAATAGACATTGATTTAAGTAGACTTTATGATATGCTTCACATAGACGCTGTTGATGCTGTTTATGACCCTGAAACATTCAGCGCAACGCAAAGCACCACAGGTGTAAGTTTTGATTTAGACGCAGCCACGGCACAATTAACAGCCGCTAATATTGGAGAAGAATTTATCATTCCTCTCGTATTTACTGAACCAGAAGTTACAACTGAATATCTGCAAGATAGACTTTTCCGTGACGAACTTGCCAGCAGAACCACCCATGTTGCAGGAACAAATGCCAGATTGAATAATGTCACACTTGCGGCTTCATATATAGACGGTCTTGTGCTTAACCCTGGCGATGTATTTTCTTTTAATGAAGTCGTTGGCAGACGCACAGCAGAACGGGGATTTCAAAACGCAGGGGGATTTCGAGATGGGCAACTGGTTGATATGATAGGCGGGGGCATTTGTCAAGTATCGTCCACGTTGTATGACAATGTACTTCATGCATATCTCGAAGTCATTGCACGACGCGCCCATTCACGCCCAATTGCGTATCTTCCCCTTGGGCATGATGCAGCAATATACTGGGGACAGCTTGACCTACAATTTAGAAATAACACCCCCTACCCTATAAGAATTGAAATTGAATTTGATGGACGCAGTATGACCTCACGTTTCATTGGCACACGCACCAGTGATTACACAATAAGGATTGCATCATATTCTACTGCAACGCCTTTTGAAACCACTCGGCGCGCAGATGCCAGCGTACCTTATGGGGAAACAAGAGTGGAGTTTGCAGGAGCAAATGGTTTTGTCACACGCACATATCGTGTTATCTACGACACAGAGGGTAATGAAATAAGCCGCACGTTTATTGCCAGAGATGTATACCGTGCGCAAAATCGTATTCTTTTAGTACCTTTAGCGAACGCTAGTGAATAATCACCCATTTAAAAAATCATAAAATAAAAGGACGGAAAATTTCCGTCCTTTTATTTATATATTATTTACATAAAAAAACTTTTTCCCAAACATGTCACAAAACACTTCTCATGAGTCGTTATACATGTACAATCGATTGTAAACTACACACGAGAGGAGAATGGATATTTTAGTGGATACGAAAGCCGCGGCATCTGTAGACATCACTTTGGAGCAAATGATAAATGCCCATGGAAAAGCCATTTTAAGATATTGTCATCTTTTGCTTAGAGATTATCATGAGGCACAAGATGTCGTGCAAACCACATTTTTAAAAGCGTTTTATTCTAATGCATCTGCCGATTATATGAATGGCGAACTTTCTCCGCTTTTGTACAAAATTGCCTATAATCAATGTATAGATATTTTGCGCAAGCGTAAGCGGTTCTTCAGCTTTATGGAACGCGAAAAACACACTGTCAAAACATTTTATCAAATGGAAGACGGCATGAGTGAGGAAGTCAGTACCGCGCTAGGAACACTTAATCCAAAAGACCGCGCTTTGGTCATAAGCCGTCTTATAGATGATATGGATTATGACGAGTTAAGCAAAATTTATAATGTATCTGCCGCAACATTGCGTAAGCGATATGAGCGGGCAAAGAAGCGATTGGCAGAAGCATTACGTGAGCAAGGATTGGAGGGGCAATATGGAAAAAAATAGATATGACCAAGATGAAATGCTCATCCTAAACGCCCTAAAAAGCGTACAAACTCAAGATTTTAATATGATGAAAGAGATTGAAGAAAAAATGAAAAAAACCAAACGACCTATAAAAAAAGGGGTTATTCTTGCCATTGCAGCAGTATTACTTTTAGGTACAACCGCCTTTGCTACACAGTATCTTGGTGGTTTTGACCGTTTGCGTGATATTGTTGGTGAAACATACGCAGAAAACCTCACACCCATTGAAATAGCCACTGATGACGCAGACCAAGAGATCATTTATGATGGTATACGGGTGGAGCTTGTTGCCGTAAATGTGGAGGGTAATGCCGTAGACGTATATTTCACACTAGAAGATACGACAGGCAACCGCCTAAGTAATGGCTTTCGCGTTGAAAACACCTTAGTACCGACAGATGATGATTTTCCAATGGACGCATGGACGGGTTCATACAGAGGAACAGAGGTGATTCACACCGATGAAAATGGCATTGTGACAATGCACGCCAGTCATGAGTTTGGCGTAAACGTAGAAGGTATGGAACTTACATTTCATCTTTGGGAAATCATGTTTGATGTACAAGACGAACAACACGCATCTGTTGCAGTCAACTTGGCTAATTTTTTAAACAATAGCGACTATATCATTTATCAATATGAAAACCCAAATCCATGGGGTACAGCAATACAAACCCTTAATGTGGATAGTTGGGAAATGGCAGAAAGCATACGGTCATCATATGAGGAAAGCATACGCACCGAAGGTATCCCTGTACTTGTACCAGGTAACGCAGATATTTCTTTAGCCTCTTTCTTTGACTTTGCCGATGCACGTGCTTCTATTTCCAGCATTGGTGTAATTGATGGAAGACTTCACATTCAAGTATACCACCCCGAGCGCAGAGTGCTTGAAGAAGCAGGATGGGAAGGGTTTTCACGCCTTTCATTATTTCATGGTTCACTTGAAGAACTCAATCTCCTCCGCGCTGAAAGGCAAGCATATTTTGATGCAGGATACGAGATTTGGGAAATCAACGCATATGAACTTTGGAATGGAACCCGCAATGCAGATATGACAGTATGGTTTTACATTGATGCAAATGGTGAGACATTCTTCCACAATCCATTGGGTATCGGTGAAGATGGTCATGCTTACACGATAAACGACCCACGAGTCATAGGAAGTTCTAGATTTGATGAGCATATTTTTGATATAGATTTTGATACCCTCCACGAATATGTACTCATTGCCCACACTTTCAGTTATCAAACCCTTCCTGTACAATGGAATATAACATTTACAGTAGAGTAATAAAAAAAGCGGCTTTAGGAAAATGATAAGCTCCCCTCAAAGTAGACAGTGAAAAAAACCACTGGAGCAGAGAGGGGAGTTTTTCGGTGAGCAAATTCAAATTCAGTCTTGAAACAAAAATGGCAGTAGCCGAAGCGTATGTCACAGGAAAAGCATCAGCACTGCAATTAGTG